>DATJNW010000017.1:0-76112 GCA_035507655.1 Bryobacteraceae bacterium
TGAAAAAGGGGACAGACCGCTCTGTCCACGGCCACGGTCGCACGCGGCAGGAATAACTTACAGGCGGGGACAGAGTAGTCTGTCCCCTTTTTCAGCACCCTGCTAGACCACCGGCTCCGCAACGCAAGCCTGGCGGCTTACGCCACGTTCGTCGACCTACATTAAGGCTTCTCCGGCCATTTGTGTTTGGGGTAGCGACGGGACAATTCTCGACGCACCTGGGGATATAAACGCTCCCAGAAGCCGGCCAAGTCGGTGGTCACCTGCACCGGGCGATGATTGGGCGCGAGCAGATGCACGACCACCGCGGCGCCGCCGATGCGCGGCGTTTCGCGAAGGCCAAAAAAATCCTGCAATCGCGATTCGATCCACGGCGCTTTGTCCTGCTCATAATGAACCTTCACTTGCCGTCCGCCCGGCAGGCGCAGACGCTCCGGCGCGAGTTGATCCAAACGCGGCGGCATCAGCCGGCCGATCAGGCCGGTCATTTCCGCAAAACTCGATCGCCCGCGCGCCAATTCGCGAAGACCGTTCGCAACGTCGATGGTTATGCCCACAAACGCGGCCCGCGCGCAAAGCTGGTTCAGCTCCTCGCGATCGACGAACCGGCCGCGATCCGATTCGAGGGCTTTTTCCGCCAGAATTCGCGAGGTCTCTTCCGAAGCCGGCGCCGGCGCGCGCGTTTCTTCGATCACCAGTTGATCGTAGAGCAGCGCGCTGACCTGCTCGACACGTTCCGCGGTACGATTCCATTCGAGACTGCACCGTTCCGTGGCCTGATCGAGCAGCCATTCCGGCTCGACCGGCGCAGTCAGGCGCACCAGCGGCAATCCCAATTCGCGCCGTTCTTCGACGTCGATCGCGATGACGAATTCGTGGCGGGGGTGCCCTATGGGTTCGCGCCATTTCGCCGCGCCGCCGGAAGCCAGCAGCAATTCGTCGTCGCGACGCCGCCGCGCCACGCGATCCGGAAACGCGGCCAGCACCGCTTGCAAAACCTGATCGTCCGCTCCGCGATCGCGCGCCGGAATCAGCCGCCGAAGCTGCTCGAACACGCGCCGCGTCTGCGGCTGCCAGTCGCTTTCAGCGAGCGTCAACAGATCGGAAGAACCGCGCTCGCCGGTGCTGAGCACCGCGGCGATGGCGCACGCCGATTCCGCGACGCCGCGCCGCGCGCCTTCGCTCACCAGTTTGGCCAGACGCGGTGGAAGCGGCAAGCGGGCCATTTCCGGCGTCGCCTG
The DNA here is from genome assembly GCA_035507655.1 of Bryobacteraceae bacterium. Taxonomy (GTDB): domain Bacteria; phylum Acidobacteriota; class Terriglobia; order Bryobacterales; family Bryobacteraceae; genus Palsa-187. The sequence continues at coordinate 1,242 of DATJNW010000017.1, forward strand.
CAAGCGATCGAGCAGCGCGCTAGCCGCCGCGACGGCCGAATCCGGCGGCGCTTCCAGCCAATCGAGCGAATCCATTTTCATGGCCCGAAGCTGCAACAGGACCTGCGACAACTCCCGCCGCCGGATCTCAGGAACATCGGACACCGGCCGGCGATGAAAATCCTCGGCCGTGTACAGACGAATCACGCGCCCTGGCGCGGTGCGTCCGGCGCGTCCGGCGCGCTGCGTAGCCGAGGATTGGCTGATGCGCTGCACGTTCAGCGAAGGCACTCCCGTCCACGGCGAATCGATGGCGACGCGCGCCAGGCCGCTGTCGATCACCGCCGTCACACCCTCGACGGTCACGGAGCTTTCGGCGACATTGGTGGCAAGAATCACCTTGCGGCGGTCCGCGGGAGTGACGGCGCGATCCTGTTCTTCCGGCGTCAGATCGCCGTGCAGCGGAAGCACCAGCAGGCCGAATCGCTCGATCGCCCGCGCGGCATTGCGAATCTCCGCGGCGCCGGGCAGAAATACCAGCACGTCGCCTTCCAGCTTTTCTTTCAACAATCGGTCGAGCGCGAGGGCCACCTGCTGCTCCAGCGGATCGGCGGAATGCGGCGTGTATTCGGTCCGCAAGCCGTAAAGTTTTCCCTCGGATCGCAGCACGGCGCAATTGCCGAGATAATTTGCCACGGGCGCGGCATCGAGCGTCGCCGACATCACCACGATTCTTTTCCCGATGCGCTTCAGCAGCGCCAGCGCGAGATCGCTATCGAGGCGCCGTTCATGAAATTCGTCGAGCACGACCGTATCCACTGCGTCAAGCGCCGGATCTGTTAGCATCCGCCGGGTGAGGACGCCTTCGGTGAGAAATCGCAATCGCGTTTTCGCGCTGCCCACGTCTTCAAAGCGCACCTGATAGCCGACGGTTTCGCCCACGCGCTCCCCCATTTCGCTGGCCACGCGCCGCGCCGCCATTCGCGCCGCCAGCCGCCGTGGTTCGAGCACCAGCACCTCGCCGCGACCGAGCGCCAGCAGCGCCGGCGGAACGCGTGTTGTTTTGCCGGCGCCCGGCGGCGCTTCGATCACCAGGTTTCTGGCGCGCCGCAGCTCTTCGACGATCCGCGGCAGCAGATCGTCCACCGGAAGCTTCATTCCGCGATCACCGCGCGAATGGTGTCCGGCGCGTTTCCTTCCAGGCGGTTGTTTACGAAAATATAAGCCGCGCGCCGCTCCTCGCGCATGCGCCGGATCAGGGCGCGCAAGGCGTCGCGTGCTTCCGGATTCTCGTCGCGAATGCGATCGTACGGCGTGAACATCGCCACCGCATTTTCGTAGGTTCGTCCGGGACGAAGCAGTGCGCGGGCGACGGTGAAATCGGCCGGGAATGCGTCCGCGATGCCTAACTGCTCAGCCAGCGGCGGCATGCGGGTCCAGGAGTTGAGCACGTGCGCGGCGCCGCGCGCCCGCAGCGCCTCGAAATAGCGCGGCAGCAGATATTCGCGATTGCGCACCTCCACGCCATAGTGAAACGACGCCGGCAATTTGGACAGAAACGCGTCAAGCTGATCGAGAAACCGGATCGGCCCCGCGGAGCGGTTGGGCGTTGTCCCGCGCGGGCCGAACTCGAAAATCAGCGCCGCGATCCGCCCGGAATATTCGGCCAGCGGCTCCAGGAACAGCGCGGCCAGCGCGTCCGCGTTGAGATACGATTCATTGCGCAGCCCCGCGCGCGGCCCATAGCGGGCGTGTTTCGGAAAAATTTCGCAGGTGACTTCTTCGGGAACCTTCAACGCGAATTTCAAGGAAGCCGGCGCGGACGCAAACAGCTTTTTCCAAAATTGCGGCGTTGGAAACTGATAAAAAGAGAAATCGCCGCAAACGACGGGAAAGGTTTCGGCGTATTCGGCGAGGCATTCCGCCTCGAACCGTTTTTTTGAAAATTTCCCGCGCGCCAGGTAACGGTCCGGGGTATAAATCTGCCCCAGCCAGCCTTCGTACTTCCAGGAACTCGTGCCGATCCATATGTTTTCGGCGGCCAGGCCGCGTAGTTTCCGAGCCAGGCCGGCGCGGTCAAAAACAGGCTCGAATAATGACAAGTTCATGGGCGGAGAGAGAATTCGTCAATTCCGATGAGAATATGGCGCGGCGCGCCGCACCAAAATATATGGCCTCAGTCACGGTCCACGATCTCGATCTCTGGCAGGACTCGATCACCCTGGTCAAGGCGATGCGGGACGCGGTTCAAAACTGGCCGTGCCGGGAGGCGGACGGCCTGGCCGCGCAAGCGCTGCGCATCTCGGTTGCCATCCCCGTAAGCCTGGCCGACCGCCGCGGCCAGCATGATCCCGCGCAAGGCCGGCGCTTCGCCCAGATGGCCATCGGCTCGGCCTGCGAACTGGACACTTTGCTGCTGATCGCGGCGGAACTCGGTTATCAGGATGTCGAAGAGATCTCGCTTCTGCGCCGGAACCTGGCTCTTCTGATGCGCCGCATTGAAAGTTTCATCTGCGCGCAGGAGTGGAGGCTGCGTTAAGAACCGGCTCACCACGCATGCGCCGACCGGTTGTAATACGGATCCGCGCCCGCTTCGATCACTCCGCTCGGCAACACGCGAATCGCCACCGGCGCCGCACCATTATTCCAGCGCGACGCAACGCTGGTGTGATGCCCCTTGGCCGCCAGCTCCTCCACCACCAGCGGCGACATACGCTCATCCAGAATCAGATCGCCGCGGTTCCAGGCGTGATTGTCGAAGCTGGAAATCAGGTGCCGCGTCTGAAAGCGCGGCGCTTCCACCGCGTTCTGCGGATTCATGTTGAACTCCATGATGTCGAACATCACCTGGACCAGCGCCTGGTCCTGATCGTCGCCGCCCGGGGTCGACAGCGCCAGATACGGCCGGCCATCCGGATAGGTCACGATGGTCGGGCTGAGCGTCACCCGCGGACGCTTGCCGCCAGCCAGCTCGTTGGGATTCCCGGGAATTAAAACGAAGCTTTGCGCGCGCTCCGTCAGCGCGATTCCGGTGTCGCCGGCGACCACGCTGGGAAGCCATGCGCCGGAAGGCGTGGCCGAAAATTCCATGCCATCGCGATCGATCGCATCCACGCAGGTGGTATCGTGCGCCATCAGCGCATCGTCGATTTTGTAGTGCGTCGCCGCCGACTCCGAGGGATGCCGGCCGATTTTCCCGTTAATTTTGCCGGGCAGAAAATCCTGCGAGGCGCGCTCCGTAATCTGTTTGCGCCGCTCGTTGCCATAATCTTTCGAAAGCAGAATATCGGTGGGAATATGGTTGAATTTCGGATCGCCGTAATAGGTGTCGCGATCGGCGTAAGCGAGCTTCAGCGCTTCCACCAGCCGGTGAATATATTCGGCCGAATTGAGCGGCGGACGCGAATCGAAACCCTCCATGATGTTCAGCGTTTCGATCATCGCCGGGCCCTGGCTCCAAAAACCCGGTTTATAGACGTGAAAGCCGTGATAGGTGGTCGAAACCGGCTCTTCCACGTCCAGCTTGAAGGAGGCCATGTCGTCGTAGCGCAGCAGACCGCCGTTGGCCTTCATGAACGCGTCGATTTTCTTGGCGATCTCGCCGCGATAAAAATAATCGCGCACGGCGTCGATCGCGGCCTGGCGATGTTTGCCTTCGGCCAGCGCTTTTTTCTCCGCTTCCGCCATTCCGCGCAGGGTACGCGCCAGATCCGGCTGGCGGAAGATCTCTCCCACCTGCGGCACGTGACCGTTGGGCATGAAGTGCGCCTTCGACGTCGGCCACAACTCGAAAAACTGGCGGCTATAGGCGATGCTCTGCGCGCGCATTTCATCGATCGCGAAGCCGTCGGCCAGCTCGATCGCCGGCGCGGCAATTTCGTTGAACGATTTCGTTCCGAAATCGCGCAGCGCGAGCAATCCCGCATCCACCATCCCGGGAACCAGCGCGGGCATGATCCCGGCCACCGGAATAATCCCCTTCAATCCGCCCGGCTCGGTTTCAAACAGCTCGCCGATTTTCAACGGGCGGGTGCGAAACATTTCCGCGGTCGCCATTTTCGGCATGGTGCCCACGCCCGCAATGGAATAAACCTTCCCGGTTTTGGTGCGGATCAAAATCGGCGCTTCGCCGCCCATCGCGAAGTGTGAAAATTCGGTCACCGACGCCGCGAACATCGCCGCCACACCCGCGTCCACCGCGTTGCCGCCGTGATAATAGATGCGCATGCCGGCTTCGGTCGCGTACTCGCTACCCGCCGCGACGGCGCCGTGGGTCCCCAGCACCACCTGCCGCATGGGATGATCATCGCGCCGATATTGCGCCCCGCAAAGGCCGGCGATGGTAAGGAAAACCGCTAACTTCTTCATCATGATTCTTTCTTGCGCGCTCCCTCATTATAATGGTTCGCGTGGAGCCAACTCCGCCGCGCGAACCTCGCCCGGACGAAAACGAACCGATGCTTTATTGTCCCGTTTGCAGCCGCCGCCTGACCGAGCGCAAATGCAAACTGTTCTGCGAACAATGCGGCTATTATATGAGCTGCGCGGATTACTACTAGTGGCCTTCGCAGATTGTGGCGCACGCACTCCTGCGTGCCGCGTCGAGACTCATCTCGACGCATAGCCCATGTACGAAAATGAGCGTCGGCAAGAGTGCCGACGCGGCAAGTGCGTACGCCACGAAAGCCATTAGGAGAGTTGCACATAAAAAAGCGAAAATAGTTTTGATGAGCGAACTACCCAGCATTCTCGAACGATTCCGGCGCGGCGCCGAACTGCTCGCCGTCGCCACCACCGGCGCGGCCGGACCCGAGCTCGATTTCAAACCCGAAGGCAAATGGAGCGTGCGCCAGATCGTCTGCCATCTCGCCGACGCCGAAGCGGTCGCCGCGATGCGCCTGCGCCAGATCATCGCCGAAGAAAATCCTACGATGATCGCCTGGGACCAGAACGCCTGGGCGGACCGGCTGGATTACAGCAAACGCAAAATGTCGCAGGAGCTGGAACTGTTTCGCGTGCTGCGCGCCTCGAATTTCGAACTGATCAAGGATTTGCCCGAAGCGGTCTTCTCCCGCACCGGTAAGCACTCGACACGCGGCCCGATGAGCCTGCTCGATCTGGTGAAGCTGATCGCCGAGCATGCCGAAGGTCATGCCACGCAGTTGCGCGGAGTCCGCACGGCGTACAAAGAGCATCGCGCGAAAACGGTGGCTTAAGCCGCTGTGCAGCCGCATTTCGACGGCCGCCGTTTCTTTAATCCTGACCATCCTCAGGTCCGCGGAGTGGCCGAGGTTTTTCGCTGGAAATTCACCAGCCGCGCCGAGCCGTCGCCGCGTTTCATTGACGACGTGCAGCCGTCGATTCCGCCGCGTTCGGTTGAAGGCGACGCGCTGCGCGTCACCTTTATCAATCACGCCACGGTGCTGCTTCAGCATCGCGGGTTGAATATTTTGACCGATCCGGTCTGGTCCGGCCGCGCGAGTCCGTTTACCTGGGCGGGGCCACGCCGCCATCGCGCACCCGGCGTACGATTCGAGGATCTGCCACGCATCCATCTGGTCCTGCTCAGCCACAATCACTACGATCATCTCGACCTGGCCACGCTGCGCCGGCTCAGCGCGTCGCGGTTTATTGTCCCGCTGGGAGTCGCAAAACTGCTGGAACGCGAGCGCATCGGTCCGGTTCAGGAACTCGATTGGGGTGAATCAACGAAAATCGCGGATGCGTCCATCCACTGCGTTCCCGCGATGCATTTTTCCGCGCGCGGGTTGTTCGATCGTAATCGCACGCTATGGTGCGGATTCGTCATTGAAGCCGCGCGAATGATTTATTTCGCCGGCGACACTGGCTTCGGCGAGCATTTCGCGCAGATCCGCGAACGATACGGCGCGCCGGACCTGGCCCTGTTGCCGATCGGAGCCTACGAACCGCGCTGGTTCATGTCCGCGGTGCACATGTCGCCCGAGGACGCCGTCCGCGCGCATCGAATCCTCGGTGCGAAAACGAGCATCGCCATTCATCACGCGACGTTTCAATTGACCGACGAAGCCATTGATACCCCGAAGCGCCGCCTGATCGAATGCGCGCCCGGCGATTCGTTTCTGCTGCTGAATAATGGCGAATCGGCGGCATTGAATAAGCGCGATTAGCGGTGGAATATCCTGGCAGCGATCCCCGCGCTTTCGAGAGGCCGGATCGTCCCCCGCCATGACTGGCGGGGCTGTGACGCCCTCCCCTTGAAATTGCGGTATCATGCGGTTCTGCCTTTGCATGCCGAAAACGAAGTTAAAAACCCCTGTGTCCGTTGAGCCGCCGGTCCCGGCGGCGACACCGCTTTCGCAAACTCATCTGCCGCTGCTGCTCGGATTATTCGTCGGCAGCGGATGCGCCGCCCTCATCTATGAAGTGGTCTGGTTCCAGTTGATTCAACTGGTGATCGGATCGTCCGCCTTATCGCTCGGCGTGCTGCTCGGCACTTACATGGGCGGAATGTGCCTGGGCAGCCTGCTTCTCTCCCGCTATGTCTCCACGCGCGAGCATCCGCTGCGCGTTTACGCCGCGATCGAAGGCGCCATCGGCGTCTGCGGATTGCTGGTTTTGTGGGGCGTCCCGCTGATCGACAAAGTTTATGCCGCCATCGGCGGAGAAGGCATGTTCGGCATCGTGCTGCGCGCCGTGGTCTGCGCCATCTGCCTGCTTCCGCCGACGCTGCTGATGGGCGCATCGCTGCCGGCGATTGCGCGCTGGATCGAGACCACCCCGCGCGGCGTCGCCTGGCTGGGATTTTTCTACGGCGGAAATATCGCCGGCGCGGTGTTCGGATGCCTGCTCGCCGGATTCTATCTGCTGCGTCTTTTCGACATGCCGACCGCGACCTACGTGGCCGTCGCGGTCAACGCCGCCGTCGCCTTCCTCAGTTACCGCCTATCCAAGCGGGCGCAATACATCCCCGCCGTCTCTTCCGCCGCGCCGTCGCGCGAAAGCGGCTCGCGCGCGGTCTATATCGCCATCGCGCTTTCGGGAATGTCCGCGCTCGGAGCCGAAGTGGTGTGGACGCGTCTGCTGTCGCTGATGCTGGGCGCGACGGTGTACACGTTTTCGATTATTCTTGCGGTATTCCTGATCGGATTAGGATTCGGCAGCGCCGTCGCATCGCAATGGTCAAAGCAGCTCAAAAGTCCGCGCGCCGCGCTGGGCATTTGCCAGATGCTGCTGGTCGCCGGCATCGCCTGGACCGCCTACACGCTGGCTGTTTCGCTGCCGAACTGGCCGGTGAATCCGCTGCTGGCCAAAAGCGCGTGGTTCAATTTCCAGCTGGACCTGATGCGCTGCATCTGGGCCATTCTTCCGGCCGCGTGTTTATGGGGCGCGAGCTTTCCGTTGGCCCTGGCGGCCGTGGTCGCGCGCGGGGAAGACGCCGGGAAACTGGTCGGCGAAGTTTACGCGGCGAACACCATCGGCGGAATCGCCGGCGCGCTCGGCTTCAGCGTCATATTTATTCCCTGGATCGGCTCGCAGGGTTCGGAGCGATTGCTGATCGCGCTCGCCGCCGTCGCCGCGCTGGTCATGTTTCTGCCGATGTGGAACGGTCTCGCCAAATCCGGCGTCGCCGCGCTGATCGCGTCGCTGGTCATCGGCGTGTGGCTGATCGCGTCGGTTCCCGAAATGCCGTGGGTCGCCATGGCCTACGGACGCCGCATGATGACCACCAGCGATCCCGGCCGCCCGCTGTACGTGGGCGAGGGACGAAATTCTTCGATCGTGGTTTCCGAATTGCCCACCGGCCAGCATTATTTTCACGTCAGCGGAAAAGTGGAAGCGTCCACCGAACCCTACGATATGCGTCTTCAGCGCATGCTGGGCCATCTGCCGGCGCTGCTGCATCCGGGGCCGAAATCGGTGCTGGTGGTGGGATTCGGCGCGGGCGTCACCGCGGGAACTTTCGTCCTGCATCCGACCATTCAAAAAATCACCATCTGCGAGCTGGAGCCGCTGATCCCTCCCGTTTCCACCGAATATTTCCGCCCCGAAAACTACAACGTATTAAACGATCCGCGCACCCAAATCCACTATGACGACGCGCGGCATTTCATCCTGACCTCGAAAGATAAATTCGACATCATCACCTCGGACCCGATTCATCCCTGGGTGAAAGGAACCTCTTCACTTTATTCCAAGCAATATTTCGAGCTGGTGAAAGAACATTTGAACCCCGGCGGAATCGTGACGCAATGGGTCCCGCTGTATGAAAGCGACGAAAATACCGTGCGCAGCGAGCTGGCCACGTTTTTCGACATTTTTCCCAATGGAACGGTGTGGGGCAACGATATCGACGGCGACGGCTACGACGTGGTTCTGCTCGGCCAGGTGGCGCCGCTGAAGGTCGACCTGGACGCGCTGCAACAGCGCTGGGAGCGTCCCGATGAGCTGAACGTGGTCCGGTCGCTGAGCGAAACCGGTTTCACCACGCCGATCAGTCTGCTGCGGACTTATGCCGGCCGCGCCAGCGATCTGGCGCCGTGGCTCAAAGGCGCGGCGATCAACGACGACCTGAGCATGCGCCTGCAATACATGGCCGGCATGGGATTGAATTACGACGAGCCCGCGGTGATCTACAGCGACATGCTCGGGTATCGCAAATTTCCCGACGATATGTTCAGCGGCGAGTCCGTCCGCATTTCCTCGCTGCGGATGGCGATTTCCATGTCGGGCCGAAGGTTGTAGCGTAAGCCGTCAGGCTCGCGGCTCGAGATCGAACGCTCAGGCAGCGCAAGCCTGGCGGCTTACGCCACTTTGAAAATCAAGCTCGAACACGTCACGCCCGCTTCCGCTTTCTGAAGCTCCGAAATATCCACCGTCATCACTTCGAATCCCGCGCGCTCCAGCATTTCGCGCGTCCGTGGAAACGACGCCGGCATGATGATTTTCCCGCCGATCCGCAGCACGTTCGCCGCGCCCGCTTCCTCGCCGGCGATATCGAGCATCTTCAGCCCACCAAACGCTTCCACCCCGATCGAGCGCCGGTTCAGCAACACGGTGTCGTCCGCAACCGGGCAGATCGCCGACTTCAAATGCAGACACCCGGAAACCTCCACGGGAATCACCGTATAGCCGAATGGTTCAACCATGCTCGCCAGTTGTCGCGCGCCTTCGCGATTGGTCCGCCGGGAAATTCCGCAGAAAAGCGTCTTGCCCAATCGCATCACGTCTCCGCCTTCGATGGTCGCGGGCTCGCGGATCGATTCCAGTTTGCGAAACGGACGCAGCGCCTCGGCCAGCGACTCGCCTTCCCCGCGCCGCGACGCCGCGCCCATCCGGCATATCACCGCGATTTCATCCAGCACAATGGCCGGATCTTCTACAAATAATCCATCGGGAAATTCGGGATGGGCCGGCAATGAGGTCACGGGTAATCCGCAGCGCTCCAGAACCAGCTCATAATCCCGGTGCTGCGCCGCCGCTGTGGCGATATCGATGGGGATTCTGGGTTGATATTCCAGCGCACAGCGCGCCAGCGCCGCACTCACTCCGCGGGTAATCGCCATCCACATACTTTTTTAGAAACCCGGTATTTGCTATTCTACTTTGGTAATTTTTTGTGCGGATTTTGATTATCGACGACGACGCGGAGTTATGTGCTCTCCTCCGCGAATTCCTGCTGCGAGAGAACTTCGAAGTGGAGACCGCGCACGATGGAACGTCCGGGCTGAAGCGCGCCACCGCGGAGCCGTTCGATCTGGTGGTGCTGGACCTGATGCTGCCCGAAATCGACGGCTTCGCGGTGCTGCGCCAGCTGCGCCAGAGCAGCCGCGTCCCGGTGATCATGTTGACGGCCCGCGGCGACGATGAAGACCGCATCGTGGGCCTGGAATTGGGCGCCGACGATTATCTTGCCAAGCCGTTCAATCCCCGCGAGCTGGTGGCGCGCATCCGCGCTATCCTGCGCCGCGCCGCCGCGCCGCGCGGACGCATCGAGGTGAACGGCGTGCTGCTCGATCCCGGCACGCGGGAAGTGACCTGCGATCGGCGCCCGGTGGTTCTCACCACGCTCGAATTCGACATCCTGGAGCTGCTGATGCGCTCGGCCGGCCGCGTCGTTTCCCGCGACACGCTCATGGGCAGCATGTATAATCGCCGGGCCACGCCGTTCGACCGCTCCATTGACATGCACGTCAGCCATTTGCGGCGGAAGCTCGAAACCACGCGCCCGCTGATTAAAACCATTCGCGGAGTCGGATACCAGTTCTGCGCGTCCTCCGAGGAAGCCGCCGAGAGCGCGGCCACCTGAGTTCCCGTCGTGAGCCTGTTCAGCAAGATTCTGGCGTGGTTCGTGGTCGCCGTGCTCATCACGCTGCTCGCGACTTCGCTAACCTCGATCCTCAGTTACAAACCAAGTTCCCACCTGCACGCACCGTTTGCGCTGATGATTGCACTGGAAGGCGTGGAGGCGCGGCACGCCTGGGAGACCGGGGGACGCGACGCGCTGCGCCAGACGCTCGATCGCTTTCAAGGCGTCACGCATGCCTACGGAGCCCTGTTCACGGATGCGCGGGGCATCGATCTGGTCAGCGGGCAATCGCAGGCGGCATTGATCGGCACGGCCCGCCGCTACCCGACATTTTTTTCGTTTCAGCGGAAGGGGCTGGTGTTTTCGCGTTTTTCCTCCGACGGCAAGTACTGCTTTTTCCTGATCATTTCTCCGGCGCTCCTGATTTTTTCGAATTTTCAGCCGGCGCACCTGCTGGTGATCGTGATCGCGGTGGCGCTGTGCTACGCGTTGGCCCGCCATTTGACCGCGCCGCTGCGCAGCCTGCAAGGGGCGGTGGAAAAATTCGGTCACGGCGATCTGAACGCCCGCGCCTCGGAATCGCGCCGCGACGAAACGGGCGACCTGGCTCGCACCTTCAATCGCATGGCGGAGCAGATTCAGAAACTGCTTTCCGCGCAGCGGCGTCTGCTGCTCGATATCTCGCACGAGCTGCGCAGCCCGTTGGCGCGGCTGAACGTTGCGGTCGAGCTGGCCCGTTCCAGCGATTCCGGGACCGTCCCGCTCGACCGCATTCAGAAAGAAGCCGACCGCCTGAACGACCTGATCGGACAGATGCTCGAAGTCGCGCGCCTCGAAAATGATCCGTCAAGCTGCAAGCTGGAGCGGCTGCGCCTGGATGAACTGGTTGGCGCGCTGGTGGAGGCTTGCTCGATTGAGGCGCAGGCGCGCCGCTGCATTCTCACCTGGGAAGCGCCGGCCGCGGTTTCCATCGACGGAGACCGCGAGCTGCTGCGCCGCGCCATCGAAAACGTCGTGCGCAATGCCATCCGCTACGCACCCGTCCGCACGAAAGTGGAGGTGGCGCTCGAAAACGGTAATGGAACGGCGCGGCTGAAAATCCGCGATTACGGCCCGGGCGTGCCGGAGTCCGCGCTGATCCGGATTTTCGAACCGTTTTACCGCGTCGAAGCGGACCGCAATCGCTCGAGTGGCGGCTCCGGTCTGGGCCTGTCCATCGCCCGCCGCGCGGTAGAGCTGCATCACGGCAGCCTGCACGCCTCCAACGCAGCCCCCGGACTGTTGGTCGAAATCGAGCTGCCGGTCTGAGACGAGCAGTGCTTTGCTATCCTGGCTCGGCATGGTGCTTCAAAACAAGATCGCGATCGTCACCGGCGCGAGCCGCGGCATCGGCCAGTCGATCGCCGCGGTGTTTGCCCGCGAGGGCGCTCGAGTCGTGATCACCGGGCGCAAGCAGGAAACGCTCGATCAAGCGGCGCGCCAAATTGGCGATACGGTTACGCCCATGGTCTGCCACGCCGGACGCGTAGATCAAATCGAAAAATTGGTGAACGAGACCACGCGGCGTTTCGGCCGCATCGATATTCTGGTGAACAACGCCGGGACCAACGTCGCGCAGTGCGGCTGTCTCGAAGCGGACGAAGCGCAGTTCGACAAGATGATCGAGATCAACTTGAAGAGCGCCTTCCGCCTGATCCGGCTGGTGGCGCCGGGCATGTGCGAGCGCGGCGAGGGCTCCATCATCAATATCGCCTCCATCTCCGGTTTGCGCCCGCAGCATCACGGGCTGCTCTATAGCATGACCAAAGCCGCGCTGATCATGATGACCAAATCCTACGCGCTGGAGCTCGGACCGCGCGGGGTGCGCGTGAACGCGATCGCGCCGGGACTGATTGAGACCGTGCTCAGCGAATATTACTGGAAAAATGACGAGCGGCGGGAAAAACAGCTCGGCGCGCAGCCGGTCAAGCACCTGGGCCAGCCGCGCGAAATCGCCGATGTAGCGCTGCTGCTGGCGAGCGGCGCGTCGTCTTTTGTTACCGGCCAGACCATCGTGGCCGACGGCGGGTACTTGTTATCCTCGATGTAGAGATCCCATGCGCGTCAAGTTTTTTTCGCTCCTGCTGTTCGCTGCCGGGTTGGCTTCCGCGGCGGATTTCGTGACGGATGTTCGCGTGGCGCTGGCGCGGAATCAGTTTCAGGCCGCCGCGCAGATGCTCAATTCCTATCGCGCCGCCTCCGGCGAGACCCCGCAATGGATGGAAGCGCTGAGCTGGCTGGCTCGCGCGGAACTGGACGCCGGAAATTATGATGCCGCCGAAAAGTTCGCCGGCGAAACGTATCAGCTCGCCACGGGCGCGCTAAAGAACCGGCGCCTCAATCGCGAGCCTTCCTTGCAGACCGCGCTGGGGGCCGCGATCGAAGTGCAGGCGAACGTGCTTGCGGCGCGCAATCAAAGGACCGAGGCGGTCGCGTATTTGCAGGATCAGCTCAAAACCTACTACGCCACGCCGATCCGCGCGCGCATTCAAAAGAATTTGAATGTGCTCACGCTGGAGGGCAAACCCGCGCCGCCGCTCGAAAACGTTTCGCTGCCCAAGGGCCAGCCGGTTCTGATCTTTTTCTGGGCGCACTGGTGCATGGACTGCAAGGCTGAAGCTCCAATCCTGGGCCGCATTCTTGCGGAATTCGGTTCCAGAGGCCTGACGCTGGTCGCGCCGACGCAGAAGTACGGGTACATCGGCAATGGCGAAGAAGCTCCGCCGGCGGTGGAGCTGCGCTATATCGAAAAGATCCGCGAGGAGCGGTATGGCGCGATCATCAAGTCGCCCGCGCCGGTGAGCGAGGAAAATTTCCGCCGCTATGGCGCGAGCACCACGCCGACGCTGGTTCTGGTGGACCGCCGCGGAATCGTGCGGCTGTATCATCCCGGGGCGATGCCGTATGAAGAGTTGCGGTCGGCAGTGGCGAAACTGTTCAGCGGCCGGGCATCCTGACGACTGGTGAGTAGCCAGGCATGTACCTTCGCGGCTCGAACTTCGCTTCGGCCCAGCGCGACATTACCGCACCGCGGCGGAAGCGATCCTCAAACACAAATAAAAACGGCCCCGATTTCTCGGGGCCGGATTGGATTGAACTCGAACCTGCGGACTACTTCTTTTTCTTCGGAGCAGCCTTTTTCTTTGCAGGCGCCTTTTTCTTCGTTGCGTTCTTCATCGATTGATTCTCCCTTTACATCAAATTTCGCGTCTCTTGAAAGAGCGCGGTTGTGTCCCCTTTATAAGGTGGTTTCACCGGAAAGTCAAGAAAAAAATGCAACGAACCACGTTCCCTCCATCCTCCGGCCGGCCCCGCGGATGCGAGAAAAACTCTACAAACGTAATCAGGTAGAATTGTTTTAGTGTTGCGAGGCCGTATTCATGCGGGTCCGGTGCTGCTTGGCGCATTCGCCGTCCTGCTCTCCGCTTGCGCGCATCGCGCGGCTGCGCGAATTCCCGCAGCGGTGAAAATCGGAACCACCGAAACCGGAATCGCGAGCTGGTACGGCGTTCCTTACAACGGCCGTCCCTCCGCGTCCGGAGAAATTTACGACATGGAGAAACTCACCGCCGCGCATCGCACCCTTCCGTTCGGAACCTGGGTCGAGGTGACCGATCTCGAGAACGGAAAAAAAGTTGAGGTGCGCGTGAACGATCGCGGTCCGTTTCTTCATCACCGCATCATCGATCTTTCTCTCGCCGCCGCGCGCCAGATCGAGATGGTCGGACCGGGAACCGCGCGCGTGCGATTGGAGGTGATCGCGCCTCCGCCGGCTCCCGCTCCGAAACTGATCGCCGATCCGGTGAAGACCTCGCCGCCGACGATATCGCCGCTGAAGATGTCCGAGGTCTACTGCGTTCAGGCCGGCGCCTTCTCGACGGTCGATCGCGCGGAATCCTTCGCGGAAACGCTGGGGTCGAATTTAGGCGAAATTCGCGTCGAGGCGAACCGGACGGTTTGGCGAGTACTAGTCGGCCGCGCGATGCGGCTGGAAGACGCTAAGCAGTTGGCGGAAAAGGTGCATACCGCGGCGGGCGAGGGGATCGTGGTCGCCGATCAATGAAATTACCCCCATCGGAGGCGCCTATTACCCCCAACAGACTTATCCCGCTTCTATTTAGGTGGGTGTTGAAGAAGTTTCAAATCGACCGTAGAGTTTATGTTTGCTCAGCGCACTAAAATACGAAGCCAATTTGGCAATGCTTTCCATGGACGAGACCAGACACGTACTGGTGGGGCAATCGCCCCGCACCCGCCAGGTGCTGCATCTGATACAAAAGCTGGGCAAATGCCGCTGGCCGGCGCTGCTGTTGGGCGAAACCGGCACTGGAAAGGAGGTGGTTGCACGCGCTATCCATACTATAAGCGCGCAGGGACCGTTCGTCACCATCGATTGTTCTTCGATGGTGGGGCCGCTCATGGAAAGTGAGCTGTTCGGTCACGTTAAGGGCGCGTTCACCGGCGCGGCGGCGGCAAAAATCGGGCTGATCGAGAGCGCCAACGGCGGAACGGCGCTGTTTGACGAAATCGGAGAGCTGCCGCTCGATTTGCAGGCGAAACTGCTGCGCGTGTTGCAGGAAAAAGAGTTCCGGCCGGTCGGATCGGTGACCACCAGGCGCTCGGACTTCCGCGTTATCGCCGCCACCAATCGCGATCTGGCGAAAGAAGTGGAAAAAGGAACCTTCCGCCGCGACCTTTATTTCCGGCTGAACGTTATCAATATCCGCCTGGCTCCGCTGCGCGAACGCCGCGAGGATATCCCCGCCTTGATCAATCACTTCCTGGCGCGGGTCGGCGCCAATTACACCATCACCGCGGAAGCGATGGAAGTGATGCTCAGCTACGACTGGCCGGGTAATGTGCGGGAACTGGAAAATTGTATCCAGCACATGGTGGCGATCAATTCGGGACCGCTGCTGCACGTCGCCGATCTGCCGTCGAATCTTCAGAATTTTATTTTGCAAAGGAAGTCGCAATATCTCGCGGCGGCGGCGGCGATTCCGGACATGCAGCATACAAATGAGCCGGCCGCGATCGCGCCAGCCACGCCCGGCGCTGACCCGGTGGCCGGCCCGGGACCGGGTGGGGTGATTCCTTTAGCCGAACTGGAACGTCGTGCCATTTTGAACGCGCTCGAGTACACGAAAGGAGATCGTGCCATTGCGGCACATCTGCTCGGGATCGGTCGTACGACTTTGTATCGGAAGCTGAAGGAATATCACATGGAAGACTAGGATTCAGGCTTCGACCGGACGATCGCGGCGTTCATTTTGAATACTGAGATCCTCCCACGCCCATGTGAGAGAAACTCCCCGCCCGCGGCACTATAGTTCCAGCCCACCGGACGGAAGGGAGCGACTGATGAATCTGCGCGTGCTGTTAATCGAAAACGAAGCGAAAGATGTGATCTTTCTGCGCGACGTACTGACCGAGATCGAGGACGGGCGATTTTGGGATACGTGGATCCACATCGAAAGCGTGCATGCTTCGACGCTGGGCGAGGCCTGCGCCATTCTGCTGAACGATCCGTTTGATTTGATTCTGCTCGATCCGGATTTGAGCGACGCGCAGGGCATCGAAACGTTTCGGCGAGTGCAGTCCGCCGCGGCGCACACGCCGGTGGTGCTGCTGACCGGTGCGGCGGACGACGGGATCGCGCTCAAGATGGTGCGGGAAGGTGCGCAGGATTTTCTGAACAAGAAAGAAGTGGATTGCGCTCCGCTGGCGCACGCGATTCGCACTTCGATTGAACGGCACCGGCTGATCGCGGCGGCGCGCGCGGGCGCGGTGATCGACTCGCTCACCGGCCTGCCCAATCGCGGCGGGTTTTTCACTTTCGCGGATCGCGACCGCAAGCTGGCGGACCGGCTGGGGCGGCGTCTGATGATCCTGATCGCGGAGCCCAGAAATCTGGCGGAGCTGGCTGCCAGTTTTGGCCACCAGCGGCGCGATCTGGCGCTGGTGGAAACCGCGGATCATCTGCGCAGCATCGCCGGCGCCACGGACCTGGTGGCGCGGATCGGTGAGAAACGTTTTGCCATCGCGGTTTTCGAAACCGACGTCGAATCGCTGGAGCAGTCCTGGGCGCGGATTCACGCCGCCGCGGACGCGCACCGCATTTCCATCGGTTGCGCGATGTTTGACGGCAATCGGCCGGTGTCGCTGGACGTGCTGCTCGAACAGGCCGCGCTCGATTTAAGGCCGGGTGCGATGGCCGCTCAGACTTCAGAATAAAAACCGCTAAGCTTGTGAACAGTGTCGATTGGGCTGGACGCCACTTATAGCCTGGGACGAAACCTGTCCGGCGTCGGCGTCTATTCGCGGCGCATCATGTTCGGATTGGCCCGGGCTTACCCGCAAGAAAAGTTCTTCTATTGCTATCGCCCGCACCGTTTTTTCCGCTCTTATGGTGAACCAATTCCGAACAATGCGGCGCGGCGTCTGCTGCTCGGCGCGCCGCCCGGAGATTTGTTCCACGCTCTCAACCAGAGGCTGGATGCGCGGGCGCGGAAAACCATCTGCACCTTTCACGATCTGTTCGTTCTGACCGGCGAATATTCGTCGCCGGAATTTCGAGCGCGTTTTGCGGCGCAGGCGCGCGAAGCGGCCGAACGAAGCGACGCGATTATCGCCGTTTCCGAATTCACGGCGGCGCAAGTCGCAGAACTGCTGAAATTTCCGCGGGACCGCATTCGGGTGGTCCCGCATGGAGTGGAAATTGCCGAATCGCGCCGGCCACGCGAAAATCTGGTTCTGTTCGTCGGTGCGATTCAGCGCAGAAAAAATATTGCGAGGCTGGTGCAAGCGTTCGAGCGGATGCCGGAGGGCTGGCGCCTGGCGCTGGCCGGTGCGCCGGACGGGTTCGGCGCGGCGCAGGAACTGGAAACGGTGGAACGGAGTCCGCGGCGCTCTGCAATCGACGTGCCCGGCTACGTTTCGGCGGCGGCTCTCGAAGATTTGTACCAACGCGCGCGGATTTTCGCGTTTCCCTCGCTCGATGAAGGATTCGGGATGCCGCTGCTCGACGCCATGGCGCACGGAGTTCCGGTGGTCACCTCGTCTAGAAGCGCTTTGCCAGAGGTTGCGGGCGACGCGGCGCTGCTGGTGGATCCCTTTGACGTGGACGCGATCGGCAATGCGCTGCTTCGTCTGGCCGCCGGCGACGCGCTACGCGAGGATCTGATCCGGCGCGGCCTCGCTCGCGCGCGGCTCTTCACCTGGGATTCCGCGATCGAGCGGACCTGGAACGTTTATCATGAGGTCAAATGAAATTCCTCGCAGCACTGCTCGCCATAGTCTCGGTGCAGGGCGCGGACCTGGTGGTCGCCGCGGCGTCCGACCTGGCGCCGTTCACTTCCGCGATCCAAAAAGGATTCGGAAATGTGCGCTTCACGCTGGGATCGAGCGGGTCGCTCGCGCAGCAGATTGAGAATGGCGCGCCGTTCGATGTTTATCTTTCGGCCAACGATATGTATGTGAAACAACTGGCCGGGTCGGGCCAAATCGAGGCGTCCACGGTGGTGATTTACGCTTACGGGAAAATCGCGTTGTGGTCGAAGACGGCGCCGGTACGCTCGCTGGAGGATTTGAAGAAGCCCGAAGTCAAGCATGTGGCTATCGCCAATCCGGAGCACGCGCCGTACGGCGTTGCGGCGAAGGCGGCGCTCGTAAAATCGGGTTTGTGGGGCGCGATTCAATCGAAAATCGTTTACGGGGAAAATGTGCGGCAGGCGATGCAGTTCGCCGAAAGCGGAAACGCCGATGCCGTGATCACTTCCTGGACGCTGCTGATGGGCCGCGGCATTCTGATTCCCACCAATCTTTACCCGCCGATCCGCCAGGCCGGCGGCGTGGTCAAATCCAGCGCCAATCAAACCGCGGCCCGCGCGTTCCTGAAGTTCCTGACCGGTCCCGCGGGGCGAAAAATTCTCGAAGGCGGCGGATTGTTTCCCCCCTGACACGCCGCTCAAATAGTGATAGCCTTCGATCAGGTTGTATGCAAATGACCGAAACGGTGGAGTGTCCGTTTTGCCTGGATCGCATGGAGATTGAGGACCGCGACGGCATCGCCTGGCTGGTCTGCCCGAACGGCTGCGCCACGGAGATCGAGGCTCCGGAGAAAAAACCGGTGGTAACCGAAACCGAATCGCCGGTTCAGGCGCGCGCGGCGGGGCGGTAGTCGCTTTCGAGCAATCAGCCATCAGCGGTCAGCTTTCAGCTTCCGCCGCTGCGCGCAAGGCTTAGCTGAGTGCTGATTGCTGACCGCTTGAAAGCTACAATAATAGTTCCGAATGCGCATTGCTCTCGCGCAAATGAATCCTACGGTGGGCGATCTGTCGGCGAACGTCGATCGCATGACCTCGGCGGCTCGCCGGGCGGCCGGCCGCGGCGCTGAGATCGTGGTTTTTCCGGAGTTGTGCATCACCGGCTATCCGCCGCGCGATCTGGTGGAAAAACCGAGCTTTATCGATCGCAGCGAGGCCGAATTGCGGCGCCTGGCGGGGGAAACAGCCGGCCTCGATTTAAGCGTCATCTGCGGTTACGTGGCGCGGTCGCCATCGGAGACGGGAAAACAAGCGGTGAACAGCGCGGCCGTGCTCGAACGCGGCGAAATCGTCTTCCGGCAGGACAAAATGCTGCTGCCGACTTATGACGTTTTCGACGAAGCGCGCTATTTCCGTCCGGCGGAGCGCGAATACGTTTGCGTGGTGCGCGGCAAAAATATCGCGCTCACGATTTGCGAAGACGCCTGGAACGACCGGCGCTTCTGGAAGCAGCGCCTCTATCAGCGCGATCCGGTGGAGGAACTGTTCGCGGCCGGCGGGGAAATCCTGATCTGCATCAACGCGTCGCCCTACAACATGGGCAAGCGCGAAATCCGGCGCAGTATTTATCGCGCCTCGGCGCGGCGCTATCAGCGGCCGGTGGTGTATGTGAACCAGGTGGGCGGCAACGATCAACTGGTGTTTGACGGATCGAGTTTCGCCATGAACGGCGCCGGCGAAGTGATCGCGTCGGCGCGGTCGTTTGAAGAGGACCTGGTGCTGGTGGATACCGAAGCCGGCTCCGGCGATCGTCATGAAGATTTCACCGACGAATGCGAAGCTGTGTATCAGGCGCTGGTCGTCGGCACGCGCGATTATATGCGCAAATGCGGATTTTCGCGGGTGCTGATCGGGCTTTCCGGGGGAATCGATTCGTCGCTGACCGCGGCGATCGCGGTGGAAGCGGTGGGCAAAGAAAATGTGACCGGCGTCGGAATGCCCGGGCCGTATTCCTCGGAAGGCAGCGTGCGCGATGCGCGGGAGATGGCGGAACGGCTGGGAATCAGGTTCGAGCTGATTTCCATTCGCGGCGTTTATGAGCGTTTTATCGACGAACTGGCGCCGCTGTTTGCGGGATATTCGCCCGGCGTGACCGAAGAAAATATACAATCGCGATTGCGCGGCATGACGCTGATGGCGCTTTCCAATAAAACCGGCGCGCTGGTGCTGACCACCGGAAATAAGAGCGAACTGGCCGTCGGCTACTGCACCCTTTACGGCGATATGTGCGGCGGCCTGGCGGTGATCAGCGATGTACCGAAAACCATGGTTTATTCGCTCGCGCGGATCGCCAACCGGCGGCACGCAAACGCGATTCCGGAAGCCGTGTTCACCAAAGCGCCATCGGCGGAGCTGAAACCGGACCAGCGCGATACCGATTCTTTGCCGCCTTATGAAGTGCTCGATCCGATTCTTGAAGCCTACATCGAGCATTACCAGACGCCGCGCGAGATCGCGGAAAAAATGAACCTGCCGCTGGATCTGGTGAAGGATATCGCGCTCAAAGTGGATCGCAACGAATACAAGCGCCAGCAGGCCGCGCCGGGGTTGAAAGTGACCACCAAGGCGTTCGGCATCGGCCGCCGTTTCCCCATCGCGCAGCGTTATTCAGAGTGAGGATTTTTTCGCATGCACAAATATTTCGGTGTGACCTTTATGGTTCTCTGCGCGATGGTGCTGTGCTCGCAGCCATCGTGGCGGGAGCACGTGGGCCGGCAGCCGGACGGGACCTTCCTTTTATCCAACGGATGGCGCTTGAAGCCGGTGGGCGAGCAGGTGCCGCTGTCGACGCTGCCGATGTCCTCGGTGTTGTCGAAGGACGGGAAATATCTGCTGGTGCTGAACGGCGGATTCCGGCCGCCGTCGATCCTGGTGTTCTCGACGGCCGATTGGAAGGAAGTTTCACACGCGCCGGTGACTGATGCGTGGCTTGGGTTGGCAATGTCGCCGGACGGGAGCCGGGTTTATTCGAGCGGCGGCGCGCAGGGAGCGGTGTTCGAATTTTCCTTCGCGTCGGGCGTGTTGACGCCGCTTCGCAAAATTGCGATTTTCCCGGGGCAGCAGGGCAAAAGTGCGGAAAATTTCATCGGCGACGTCGCCGTTTCACCCGACGGCTCGCGCCTCTACGCCGCGGAAATGTATCACGACTCGATCGCGGTGATCGACGCGAACAGCGGCGAAATTCTCCATCATTTTAAGACCGGACGCCGGCCGTATCGCATCCTGTTTCATCCCGACGGAAAAGCCTTCTTCGTTTCCAGCTGGTCCGACGCGAGCGTGTATCTATACGACGCGAAAACCGGCGGTGAAATGAGCCGCATACGGCTGGGGCCGCACACCACCGACATGGTGTTGAGCGATAAGAACCCGGATGGTTCTCCCAGTGACCAGCGCTATCGCCTGTTTGTCGCCGCGGCGAACACTAACAGTGTGTTCGTGGTCGGCGTGGACGATACCAAGCAGATGAAGCTGCTCGAATCGATCAACGTGGCGCTGACGCCGCGCCATCCGCTGGGGATGACGCCGTCGGCGGTGGGGTTGAGCCCGGATAAAAGCAAGTTGTACGTGGCCTGTTCGGATGCGAACGTGGTCGCGGTGACGGATATTTCGGAGCGGCGCAGCCGGGTCACCGGATTCATCCCGGTGGGCTGGTATCCGACGGCGGTGAGCACGCTGTCCGACGGCCGCATTCTGGTGCTGAACGGGCGCGGGTTGGAGAGCTATCCGAATCCGCAGTATGCCGGTCCGCGGCGCGTCTCCGACGTTCACGGCGGCGATCCGCATGGCATGTATTACGTCGCGACCATGCAGACCGGCACGCTTTCGATCATCGATCCGCCCAGCGACGACACTCTAGACGGCTACAGCAAGACTGCGCAAAGTTTGTCGCCGTATAAAGACGACGATCTGGACCTGGCAAATTTACCGGATGACAGCGTGATTGTTTCCAAACCGGGGAAGCCGTCGCCGATCGAGCACGTGATTTACATCGTCAAAGAAAATCGCACCTACGACCAGGTGTTCGGCGCGATCGGGAAGGGCAACAGCGATCCGGATCTCTGTTTGTTTAACGAATCGGTGGCGCCGAATCATTACAAGCTGGCGCGGCAGTTCATTCTGTTCGACAATTTCTACGTCAACGCCGACGTGAGCGCGGACGGTCACAATTGGGCGATGGCCTCCATCGCGCCCGATTATGTGCAGAAAATGTGGCCGAACGAGTACGCCAATCGCGGCAAAGCGTACGATTTCGAAGGCGAGGAGCCGGCCAATTCGCCGCCTGCCGGATACATCTGGGACAACGCCGTCGAAGCCGGGCTGACGGTGCGGAATTACGGATATTGGTCGAACAATCGGAAACAGCCGGGGCCGAACGGCGAGCAGGTGGAGGATTTGCGCGATCCGGTGCTCAAAGGGATCACCAATATGAAATATCGCGGCTTCGATCTCGACTACCCCGACGTGGACCGCGCCAGAACTTTTCTCGACGACGTGAAACAGTTCGACGCGTCAGGTACGATGCCGCAAATGATGATCCTGCGCCTGGGCAACGATCACACCAACGGCACCACGCCGGGAAAGCTCTCGCCGCTCGCGCTGTTCGCCGACAACGACTACGCGCTGGGCCTGATTGTCGACGGCGTTTCGCACTCGAAATTCTGGCCGCACACCGCCATTTTCGTGATCGAAGACGATGCGCAGAACGGGCCGGATCATGTGGATTCGCACCGCTCGCCGATGCTGGCCATTTCGCCGTACACCGAGCGCGGGATCATCGACAGCAGTTTTTACAACCAGTCCTCCATTCTGCGGACCATGGAACTGATCCTGGGGATGCATCCGCTGACGCATTTCGACGCCGGCGCTCATCCCTTGTATGCGGCGTTTTCCGCGACGCCGGACAATGCGCCGTACCAGGCCGAAAAGCCGCGCATTTCGCTGACCGATCGCAATCCGGCGCATTCGGCGACGGCGGCGCGATCGGCGAAAATGGACTTTGATGAAGCCGACGACATCGACGATGATGAGTTGAATGACATTTTATGGATCGCGATTAAGGGCACCGAGCCGCCCCCGCCGGTGCGCAGCTATTTTTCGGCAAGAAAATAGTGGCCAAGGGCCAGTGGTCGGGGGCCAGGTTGGCCGGTTATGACCACGCTCTGTTTTCTGTGGCACATGCACCAGCCGTTCTACAAGGACTTGTGGACCGGCCAGTACAAGCTGCCGTGGACGCGTTTACACGCGCTCAAGGATTACACCGGAATGGTGGAAATTCTGGAGGAATTTCCCACCATCAGCCAGACGTTCAATCTGGTGCCGTCCATGATCGCGCAGATCGAGGAGTACGCCAACGGCACGGCGTCGGATCCGTTTCTCGAAGTGGCGCTGGCGCCGGCCGAATCGCTCGATGAAGCGCAGCGCAGCTTCATGCGCCGCTACCTGTTTCAGGCCAACGCCGGCCGGATCATCGCGCGCTATCCGCGGTACCTCGATCTGTATCACCAGCGGGACCGATTTTCGGTGCAGGATCTGCGCGATTTGCAGGTGCTCAGCCAGATCGCCTGGTTTGACGAAGACCTGCTGGCGCGCGACCGCGAATTGCAGGAACTGGTGAAAAAAGGGCGCGATTTTTCGCTCCAGGATCAGGCGGTGATGGCGCGTAAGCAGCGCGAATCGCTGGAACGCGTGCTGCCGGTTTATCGCGATTTCGCGCAGCGCGGCCGCATCGAAATTTCGACCACGCCGTTTTATCATCCGATTCTTCCGCTGCTGTGCGATTCCGATATTGCCGCCATCTCGCATCCGGGAATCACCCTGCCGCCGCGATTTCAATATCCGCAGGACGCGCGGGAGCAGCTGTGCCGCGCCAAATCCTACATGCTCGAAAAATTCGGCACGGAGCCCGCCGGATTGTGGCCGTCGGAAGGATCGGTGTCGGATGAAGCGCTGGCCATCGCCGCCGATTGCGGATATAAATGGGCGGCCAGTGACAACGGCGTGCTGGCGCGAACGCTGGGCCGCGACGCCGGCGTCGATGTCAGTTATCAAGCGTACTGCTGGCGCCAGAACGGACGCGAAATGCGCATGTTGTTCCGCGATCATTTCCTGAGCGACCTGATCGGCTTCAGCTATCAGCGCGTGGACGCGGAAACCGCGGCGGCGCATTTTCTTTCGCGCATCCGCGAAAACGCGGCGGGCCGCGAAGCGCTGGTGCCCATTATTCTCGACGGCGAAAACGCGTGGGAGTGGTATGAAGCGAACGGCCGTCCCTTTTTGCGCGCATTGTACCGGCGCATCGCCGAGGACCCGGAGCTCCAAGCGGTCACCGTGGTTGAGGCGCTGGCGCGTTTCAAGGAGCAGCCGCTCGATCACATTTTTCCGGGCTCGTGGATCAACGCGAATTTCGACATCTGGATCGGCGCGGAAGAAGATAATCGCGCCTGGGAGCTGCTACTCGACGCGCGGCGCGCCTACGATGCGGCCAGCGGCGTTTCGGACGAGATGCGGCGGCTCGCCTATGAAGAGCTGTTGATCGCCGAAGGCAGCGATTGGAACTGGTGGTATGGTCCGGAGCATGGATCGGATAACCGGCCGGAATTCGACCAGCTTTATCGCGATCATTTGTCGAACGTGTATCGGGCGCTGGGCCTGAATGCGCCGGAAGCGCTGGCGCGGCCGATTCTGAAATCGCAGGAGGGCGAATTTCACGCCCCGCCGCTGAATCCGATTCATCCGGTCATCGATGGCGAGGTCACTTCGTTTTTCGAATGGCTGGGAGCGGGCGAATACCGGCCGGATCTGCGTTCCGGCGCGATGCACGGCGGCGCGCCTCCGGTGCGTGAGATTTACTACGGCAGCGACGGGCACCATTTGTTTGTGCGAATCGATGGGAACGCGGCCGCGCAGTTCGGCATCGAATTTGAAAACGGCGCGGCGGAAACGGAAGTGGCGAAGGGCCGGATTGTCGAGATGCGCGCACCGCTCGCCGGGCGGCAGTTCCGCGTGACCGTGGTGCAGGATGGTTTGCCGCAGACGACGGTTCCCGCGCAGGGATGGATCGTCCTGAATGGTGAATCCTGAGGTTGTTTGAAAACGCCCGGCGTGGATGCTATTGCGGCGATCAAACGTGGCGCACGCACTCCTGCGTGCCGCCACTCGTGGCGACGCTAGGCCGTGTTGCGCAAACGCCGGGCGTCGGCAAAAGTGCCGACGCGGCACGCACGAGTGCGTGCGCCACACTTTCATCCGTCGCGATGAGCCGTCCGGCTCTGTATTCAGCCGAATTCGCGAAACAGGACGGCGAGCTCACTGAGGCTCAACTGCTCGGCGCGTTTCCCCATTCCCGCGATTGCATCCACGCGATCTTTCCCGTAAACCGGCGCGAGATTATTGCGCAGCGTTTTGCGTTTATGGCGAAACGCGGCGGAGGCGAAGCGCAGAAACGCGGCACCATCGGCGATGCCCAATTCCGCGGCGGCATCGCGCGGCTCCATGGAAACCACCGCGCTGTCGACCTTGGGCGGCGGACGAAACGCCGTGCGCGCGACCGGAAACAGCGTCTCGACGCGCGCGTGAAGCTGCGTTTGCACGCTCAGAAATCCGTAATCGCGGCTGCCCGGCGGCGAACTCAGCCGCGCGGCCACTTCGGCCTGCACCAGAAACACCGCGCGAAGCCAATTCCCGCCGAGCGAAAAAATCTTCTCGAGAATCGGCGAGGTGATGTAATACGGCAGATTTCCGGCGATCACCGCCGGGCCGAACGCCGCCACATCGGTTTTGAGAATGTCGCCTTCGAGGAGGGTCAACCGCTGAAGATCGATCGCCTCGCGAAATTTCTGGCGCAAATAGTGGACCAGGTACGGATCGATCTCAATTGCGATCACCTTTTCCGCGCGGTCGAGCAGGGATTCGGTGAGTGCGCCTTTCCCCGGACCGATTTCCACCACCAGTGAGGCGCGATCCGGACACGCCGCGGCGGCGATACGGTCGAGAATCGATTTTCGCGCTAGAAAATGCTGCCCCAGGCGGCGCGGCAACGGTTCGCGTCAGCCCTTCACGTTGACGTAACTGGTCCACAGCAGCAGACGGATGCGGCCCTCCACCGGCTGCCCAAAGGCCGTGGCCGGAACGAAGCGGGTCAACAGCAGCGTGCCTTCGATGCTGCGGCGCAGCGCTTCATCGCGCGCCACGTTGCCGCACACGATCTTGTAATCGATCATGCGGCCTTCCCGGTCGATAGTGACGTCAACGATCACATCTTCGGGCGAAGCCGCGATCGGCGCCGTGGCCAGCAACTCCGCGTCGGTGCGCAATCCGGTGGGAACATCGGAGGTGCTCGAGGCATGCACCGAATACATCGGCATCATGCACATACTGAACAGCAGCACGGTGGAAAAAACTCCGCCGGCAAAGGGCAGCGCCAGCGGCCGCATGAGATTATCAAAAAACAGACGGAAGCGGTCGCGGAAAGCGATGTTCAGGCCGATGGCGCGCAGGCGCTCGCGCGAGGCGGCCACGCGCAGACGCGAGGTCAGATCGGCGGGAGGCAGCCGCCGCGGCAGACTGCGCAACGTGCGGCTCAGCATCTCGTCGGTGATCAATGCCTCATCGTGTTCCGGTCTCATACCACCCCAATCGCCTTTCGCTTACTCCGCCAGTTGCGCGGACCACTCACCGGCCGAATTCGGCCGGGCTGCTTCCGCAACCGCAGGCCTGGTTGCTTCCGCAACCGTACCGGCGAGCCGCTCCGCGAGATATCTTTTCAGCGCATCCCGCCCGCGCAGGATCCGCGATTTGACCGTTCCCAGCGAGATGTCGAGAATCTCGGCGATCTCCTCGTAACTCAACCCTTCGATCTCGCGCAGCACCAGCGCCGCGCGGAATTTCGGATTCACCTGAAGCAGCGCGTCTTCAATCAACTGCCGCGTTTCCTGGTCCAGCGCCAGTTCGAAGGGCGAGCGTCCCGGGTCCGGAAGCCATTCCTGGTTTCCTTCAGCGCCCTCGGCGCAAATCTCGCGTTCCAGGCCGACCTCCTGCTTGCGATGCCGGCTGAACCAGCGCCGGTGGTTGCGAGCTTCATTCACGGCGATCCGGTAAATCCACGTTTTAAGCGAGGAATCCTGGCGGAACGAAGCGATATTTCGAAAAACCTTTAAAAAAACCTCCTGCACCACATCGGCCGCGTCGCCGGGATCCTCCATCAGCCGGCTGACGATGTTATAAACCGGCTGCTCGAAACGCACAATCAGGCTTTCGTAAGCCGATTCCACGCCCGCGCGCAAATCCAGCACCAGGGCGGATTCGTTCTCGCGCACCACGACCGGCGTCAGATTCTCCGGACCACCGTCGAATTCGAATCCAACCGTAGTATCTGCCATCCCCGGCCACTATTCTAGCGCTTCTCAACCGGGGGTCCAGTCGATTACTGAATGGCGGCCTTCCCGGCGCCCTGTCTTTTCTTCACCCGCCGCGCCGCCGATTTTCCCCGGCTCTTGAGTAGAGACACCACTCGCGCCGAACTTGTTCCCATCCCGCTTGTTCCCAATATGGAACCGTTGTTGCCGCAGCCGGTATAGCCACTGTTATCAATCGCAACCGCGATGGGCGGGAACGTCGTGTTGCCGACGGTAATGGTGAACTCGTTTTCGCTGTTGACGTCGGGCCGGCCGGTAACGATCTCCGCCTCGAACGTCCCGGAAATATCACCGACCGGCGCTACGCTGACCACCTGCGCGCGCGCATTGGAGGTAGCAACCGTCGGATTCGCGGGCGGTTCGAAGGGCAGGCCGACCGCGTCCAGCGTCCGGAAATCGATCACGTCGGTGCATCCGGAGGGATCGATTTCGGGATCATACAGGACCAGCAGGTTTTGCGCGCTGCTACCCAGTACGCCAAACCAATACGGGATGCGCAGCGTGGATTCGCCGGTGGTGCCGCTGACCAGCAGGAATCCGTGATACTGGCCGGGCGAAAGCTGCGCCGCCCCTGGAAGCGTCACATTGATCGTTTGCGATGCGCCCGGCGCCAGGCTGAACGATGTGTTATCGAGCGTCGGGACCGCAATGCCGTCAATCGATTGGACCGTCGCGGTGAACGTATCCTGATTCGCTCCCGTATTGGTAATGGTCACCGCTTCGGTCCCGTTGCCGCCCGTCGCGCTGGTTCGCGGATGCGCCGCCGTTTTCAGCCCCGCTCCGCGCACGCCCGAAGAGGCACTGGCGCCGCCGCCCGATCCTCCGCCGGTGGAGATCGGCGCGAAGTTGACGGACGTCGTCGAAGCGGCCAACGTGGCGTTTACCGCGCTCAGCAGGTCCAGCCGGCCGGCGCCCGCGCTTTGCGGCGCGGCCATCACGCTGTTGGGATAAAGATCAAGCTCGTCGGCGCTGTTCACCACCAGCGAGCGATACTCGGCCGCGCTCAGCCCCGGAAACTGCGCGATCAGCACCGCGACCGATCCGGTCACCATCGGCGTCGCAAAACTGGTTCCCGCGCCGTCATCGAAATACAAGCCGTAGCCGAAGCCGTAAACCCAATCGAGTTCGAACGGGCTGTCGAGAAAACTGTAAACCGGGTAGCAGCCGTTGATCAGGTCCAGCGCGAATGGCGTGGGACAGCCCGGCGTTTCATACTGCGTGGTCACCGGAGCCACCAGATTATCGCCCACCGCGACGATATCCGGTTTCACGTTGGCCAGCGGCGTCGGCCCGATGCTCGAAAAATCGGTGATGGTGTTCGACGGATACGGCAGCGCGGTTTTGCCGTCGAAATCGAGATCCACCTGCGCGCCCGGATTGGCCGCCACCAGCTGCTGGATGCTTGCGCCGTCCGCCTGGCTCACCATCACCGCGGGAAGCGTCGCCGATCCCATGGACCAGGTGAAGAACAGCGGATTGCCGCCGGAGTCCTCCGGCACTTCGCCGTACAACAGGAACGAAGCGTAGTCGACGCCGGAAAGGGTCTCATCGAGGAACGTCTCGCTCTTATCGTCGTAAATGATCGCGGCGATCGCGCCGGCGATCTGCGCGTTGCTCAGCTTGGTGGAGAACGTGCATGCCGCGCCGTTTGGTCCGCCGCGCTGGATCAGCGCGATCTGATTCGTCAGGCTGTTGCTGGGGAACGCGCCGCATCCATAGCCGCCGGTATCGGAGGTAAGTGTGGAAACATCGGTCACCGGACCAACCGTATCGCCGCTCACGTAGCCGATCTCTTCCGCGGCCGGCATGGTCACAAATTCGCCGGGCGATCCGAAATTCGCCGAAAACCAGAACCACCGCTGATTTTCGATCGCGCCCACGCCGATCGCCGCGGGCGCGGACGCCGGCGCGCCTACCGTGCCCACGCCCGGGCCGGAGTTGCCGATGGCCCCCACGTACACCATTCCGCCGGCGACGGCCGTGGCGATCGCCTGCGCATCGGGGCCGTCCTCGTCTTCGTAGTCGTACATGGAATAACCGGCGCTGTAATTCACCACCTGCATACCGTCGTTGAAAGCGTCATTCAATCCCGCGAGCCAGGTGATGTCATCGCCCTCACCAGAATCGTCGAGCACTTTATAATTCCCGATCCACGCGCCCGGCGCGACGCCCTGAATCGCACCCACGCCGTTAAACACGGGCGAGGTGCTTAAGCCGGCCGCGATCCCGGCCACGGTTGTGCCGTGGTCGCAATAATCGAGCCCGTCGGTTTGCGTGTTGTCGACGAAGCCGTTGGGATTGTTGATATCGGAATAGACTCGAGCGACGATCACTTTGTTGTTGACGTTGGCCGCCACGACCGTGCCGGAAGTGATCGGAAATCCCGAAGGCATGGCGGTCGAAAAATTCTGGAACGTGGGATGGTTCACATCAACGCCGCAATCGAGAATGCCGATTTTCACGCCTGCGCCCGCGCTCGCCGCACCACCCGGCAGCGCCTGATAGGCCTGATTGAAATTGTGAACCGCGGCCGCCTGGTCCATCAGAATGTGATGGCGCATCACCGGATAAACGCCCTGCACTCGCGTATCCCGGCGCAGCTGCGCCGCCGCGCTTTCGCTCAAGTTCGCGCCGATCGCGTTCAGCAGCGTATCAAAATGATCGGTCACCACGCCGCCGGCACTCTGAATGGCCGAGGCCATCGCCCCGTGTTCCCCCTGAATCTGCGCTTTGCGCGCGACCACATCTTTATCGGACGCCGAATAGCGCACTTTTTTATGAATCGAGACCGCCGCGGCGGGCTCCGACTTCAGCACCACAAGATAACGGCCGGGGATCGGCTGTGCGGCGGTGAACGCAGCCGCAGCCATCAAGAGAACAAGGCTCTTCATTCGAAAAAACTCCTGATACCGCTCTTTATCGGTCGGACGGAGCGCGAAACATCTTTAGCAAGCTGCTGAAAATAGCTCTCCGATCATTATCAGCAACCTCTCAGGACGTGAGTTTCCGGCCAGAGATGACCAGAAATCGAACCCGGTTTCCGTCCGCCCCATTTTTTGGCGATCGGTTGTGCGCCGGCCTGCACGACGGCCTTAAAAAGCCCCGGCGACAAGTACGGGATGGGAGCGAGCCGCGCCCTTTTTCAGCTTTTGTTACAATCAATTGAGGGTGGTATACGCCCTCGCAAAGGATTCCGGTTCCCTATGGCTAACAAACCTCCCTTTTCGGCGGGCGCTCAAGTCGAACACCCCAAGTTCGGGCTCGGCAGCGTATTATCCTGCACTGAGGATTATATCGTGATCAAGTTCGACGATCATGGAGAGAAAAAATTTGTTCTTTCCATCGTATTTCCGAACCTGAAAAAGAGCGACCGCCAGCCGCCGGTCGAAAAGCGCCGGAGTTCGAAGAAGAAAGCCCCCGTCGCCGCGGGTTAGACGTCCCGCCCCGAAGAAGCAACACCAGCTACGTTCGCCGTTCGCCGCGCGCTAGAATTGACCCATGCGCGCATTGACCCTTTTTCTCACGCTCCTCACCGTCGCCCTGGCCGCCGATTCGCCCTGGGAGGAAAAATTCCGCGCGGTTCCCGATCCGCACAATCTCCGCGAGTACATGCAGAGAATGTCGGCGCATCCGCACCACGTCGGCTCACCATACGACAAGGACAATGCCGAATGGCTGCTGGCGAAACTCAAAAGCTGGGGACTCGACGCGCACATCGAAAATTTCGACGTGCTCTTTCCGACCCCGAATGAGCGTCTGGTCGAAATGGTCGAGCCGACGCACTTCACGGCCAAGCTCCAGGAACCGCCCGTTTCCGTCGATCCCACCTCCGATCAGCAAACCGAGCAGCTTCCCGTTTATAACGCCTATTCCGCCGATGGCGACGTGACCGCTCCGCTGATCTACGTGAACTACGGCATCCCGGCCGATTACGAACGGCTGGAGCGCATGGGCGTTTCCGTCAGCGGAGCCATCGTCATCGCGCGCTACGGCGCGTCGTGGAGAGGCATCAAGCCGAAGGTCGCGGCCGAGCACGGCGCCATCGGCTGCATCATCTATTCCGATCCGCGCGATGACGGTTATTACGTCAACGACGTTTATCCCGAAGGTCCCGAACGCCCGCGCGACGGCGCGCAGCGCGGCAGCGTGATGGATATGGTGCTGTATCCCGGCGATCCATTGACGCCGGGCGTCGGCGCGACGCCGGATGCCAAGCGCCTGCAAGTCTCAGAAGCGAAAACCATCACCAAAATTCCCGTGCTGCCGATGTCCTACGGCGACGCGCAGCCGCTGCTGGCCGCGCTGAAGGGACCGCTCGCGCCGCCGGAATGGCGCGGCGCGCTGCCTATCACCTATCACGTCGGACCGGGGCCGGCGAAGGTTCATATCAGGCTGAAATTCAACTGGGATCTGAAGCGCCTCTATGACGTGATCGTGCGCATTCCCGGCTCGCAGTATCCCGACGAATGGGTGATTCGCGGCAACCATCACGATGGCTGGGTGAACGGCGCAAGCGATCCGCTTTCCGGAACCGTTTCCGAGATGGAAGAAGTTCGTGGAATGTCCGAATTGCTCAAACAGGGCTGGAAACCGAAGCGAACCATGATTTATGCCTTCTGGGACGGCGAAGAGCCGGGCCTGCTGGGGTCCACCGAATGGGCCGAAACGCACGCCGCCGAACTGGAGCAGCACGCCGTCGCTTACATCAATTCCGACGGCAACGGCCGCGGATTTTTGAACGCCAGCGGCTCGCACACGCTCGAAAATTTTATCAATAGCGTGGCCAAGGACATTCCCGATCCGGAAACCAAGCTGACGGTGTGGAAACGAATGCAGCTTCGCGACATCGAACACGCGAACGCGGACCGCAAACGCGAGCTGCGCACGCGCCCCGACATTCGCATCGGCGCGTTGGGCTCGGGTTCGGATTATACGGTGTTCATCGACCATCTCGGCGTGGCGTCGCTGAACCTGAGTTACGGCGGCGAAGGCGGCGGGCAGGGCGTTTATCACTCGGTTTACGATGATTTTTACTGGTACACGCATTTCTCCGACACCGATTTCGTGTACGGCCGCGCGCTGGCGCAAACCGCCGGAACGGCAATGATGCGCCTGGCCGACGCGGACGTGGTGCCGCTGCAGTTTTCCGATTTCGCCGATACGGTGCACGGCTACATCGACGAGTTGAAGCGCCTGGAAACGACGCAGCGCAACCAGATCGAAGAGACCAATCGCGAAATCGACGAGGGCGTGTTCACCGCGGCGGCCGATCCGCGCCTGCAATACGTTCCGCCGAGCAAGTCGCCGGTGCCGCCGCACCTGAATTTCGCCCCGCTCGATAACGGCATCGACGCACTGATCCGCAGCGCGCATCGCTACGACGCGGCGCGGCAAAAAGCGTCGGGCGCAAACGTGGCCGCGGTCAACGCCAAGCTGATCGCGTGCGAGCGCGTGGTGGCCGATCAGGCCGGTTTGCCGGGCCGCCCGTGGTTCCGCAACATGATCTACGCGCCGGGATTTTATACCGGCTACGGCGTGAAAACCATCCCCGGCGTGCGCGAAGCGATCGAGCAGAAACGGTGGCAGGAGGCCGACGAACAGATCCAGCGCGTCGGAGCGATTTTGACCAAGGAAGCGGACTTGCTCGATGAGGCTTCGAACGCGCTCGGGCGGCAATAGAGTAAGCCGCCGCGCTCGAAAACACTACACCACTTGAGCATGCAGTGGCGTAAGCCGCCAGGCTTGCGTCTTTCGCGGCACGGTAACGGGCTTCCCACAGCGCAAGCCTGGCGGCTTACGCCACTTTGTTTTCATGCCTTTCGTTGCGTGTGCGAACGGCTTACGTTACAGCCGCACGATCTTGGGCGAAACGCGCCCTTTCAGGGCATTCCGGGTGTCGACAACGAGCGGCGCGCACTCGACGATTCCGGCATAATCGAAAGCCTTGTGATCGGTGACGATCACCACGCAATCCGCTTCCGCGGCGCCGCGGTCCGGGTCGATCGCGTCCATCGGATGCTGTAAAAAACCGTCGGCGCGCAATCGCGGCACGAACGGATCGCTATAGCTGACCTTCGCTCCGCGTTTTTCGAGCAGGTGAATGATGTCCAGCGCCGGCGATTCGCGCACATCGTCAATATCGCGCTTGTAGGCCACGCCGAGCACGTGCACGCGCGAACCCTTCAGCGGTTTCGAATGATCGTTCAGCGCATTTTGAATCTTGTCGACCACGAAATGCGGCATCTGGCCGTTGATGTAGCCGGCCAGTTCGATGAAGCGCGCCTCGATGCCGCTCTGCTTGGTTTTCCAGGAAAGATAAAACGGATCGATGGGAATGCAATGCCCGCCCAAACCCGGCCCGGGATAAAACGGCATGAACCCGAACGGCTTCGTGGCCGCGGCTTCGATCACTTCCCATACGTTGATGTCGATACGGTCGCACATCAGCGCGATTTCGTTCACCAGCCCGATATTGATCATGCGGAAGGTGTTTTCGAGCAGCTTCACCATCTCCGCCACACGCGTGGAGCTCACCGGCACCACGTGCTCGAGCGCCTGCGAATAAAACAGCGCGCCCAGTTCCGTGCAGGCCGCCGTGATCCCGCCGACCACTTTGGGAATATTTTTCGTCTGAAATTTGGGGTTTCCCGGATCGACGCGCTCCGGCGAAAAACACAGGAAAAACTGCTCGCCCACCTTGAGGTCCGGTCTTTCGAACATCGGCAGCATTAATTCATCGGTGGTGCCGGGATAGGTGGTCGATTCGAGGATCATCAACAATCCGGGCTGAAAATGTTTGGCAATCTCCTGGCAGGCGTTGACGATATAGCTCATGTCCGGATCTTTGGTTTTGCGAAGCGGCGTGGGCACCGCGATGTTGATGGTGTCCAGTGCTTGCACCACGGAAAAATCGGTGGTGGCGCGAAATTTTCCGTCTTTGACCAGCCGAGCCAGCACGGCCGAGGGCACATCCTGCACGTAGGAAACTCCGCGATTGAGCGAAGCGACTTTGTCGGCGTCGATATCGATTCCGGTGACGCAAAATCCTGCTTCTGCGAATTCGACGGCCAGCGGCAGCCCCACATAGCCCAGTCCGACCACGCCCACCTGCGCCTGGTGCGACTCGATTTTTCGCCGCAATTCCGTTTGGTGATTCAAAATCGATCCTCCTCAAAAATAAAACTCGCCTCGGGCGACGATTTCCGCGGGCCCGGCCAGAAAAATGTCCTCGTTCTCCCAGCGGAGCGCCAGCGCGCCCGCCGGCGTCTGCACTTCCACCGGGCTACGGGTCAGGCCGCGCGCGATTGAAGCCGCGGCGGCGCCGGTCGCGCCGGTTCCAGAACTCATTGTCTCACCTGCGCCGCGTTCCCAGAACCGTACCGCGATCCTATGGGGATCTAGTACCTGGATAAAGGAGACATTGGTGCGCTGGGGAAAGCGCGGATGGCGCTCGATTCGCGCCCCCAGGGCGCGCCAGTCGAAATCGAAATCGCGGGCGAACACGGCGCACTGCGGATTGCCGACATCGACAATGGTCGCGTCGGCGGATTCGATGGTTGTGTGCAATTCTTCGATGCGCGCCGCTCCCATGTTCATCTCGAAAATGTACTCGCGGCCGCGTTTTTCAAGAAACCGCAGTTCCTTGAGACCAGCGCCGGTCAGAATGCGGATTTTTTCCGCGCTCTGGCGATGCTCCATCAGGTACAGCGCCACCGAGCGCGTGCCGTTGCCCGAGAGCGCACTGCGGCTGCCGTCGGAGTTCCACAATTCAATCGCGGCATCGGCGGCAATCGTCGAGGAAACCACAATCCATCCGTCCGCGCCCACGCCGGTGTGGCGGTCGCAGATGGCGCGGGCAAGCGCGGCGCAATCCACATCCGCCGAGATTTCTTCGCGCGGCGTGATCAGAAAATCGTTGTGCGCGCCATGCGCTTTGGTGAAGGAAATTTTCATTGACGCCGCCAGATTTTTATTCTCGTTGATAAATTTCGACCACCGGAGATCCTTTTACGATGATCCGTTTTCGAAGCTGATAATGCACCTTGCCGCGCTCGACTGCGGTGGCCACATCGTCGCCCGCAAATCCGAGCGCCCATTCCTCGTGCAGAAACAAATCGGGACGCGTGATCGCCGCCATCCATTCCGCGCCGTTGCCCGAATGCAAACCTTCGCGCAGCGGGATTCCGGCCTGGCGCAGAGCTCCGGTCAGGTCGCCGAAAGAAAACAGGATTCCGGAGCCGTGCGCATAATTGGCGCGGAGAAACGCGGCGGCCTGGCGGGTCCATTCGCGCCGCGCGGCGGAATTGACCTGCGCTTCTCTCCAGCAAACCGGCGGCCGCGAGATCCAGAAAAACAACGGCGCGATTCCGCAAACGATGGCAGCCGCGGCGCGAATCCGCTGGGGAAAAATGGTGACGATCGCGCCGCCGGCAAACGCAGCCGGCAACACCGCCGCCATCGCGTAGCGGGTGTTATAGAAACTGTCCGGCCACAGACCGGGGACAAAAATCGGCGTGCCGGACGAGTGCATGCTCCAGATGTAGAACAGCGGCGCGAGAAGTAAAAAAAACATCGGCCACCAGGCGCGGCGCAGGAATAGCGCGACCAGCGCGCCGGCCATGGCGATGGCGATCGCAATGGGACTCGCCACCAGCCGCGCCGCGGCGAAATAATATTGCGCGGCCTGGCGCCAGTTGTGATCGCCGGGATAGGGTTTCATTCCGCGCGCCAGGCCGCGATGATAAATCGCCAGCGCGGACCAGGGCCCGTTGTAGAATTCGAGCGCGTTTCCGTAATAAAACCGGTTGTGCGCCAGCCACGCGAGCGGCGCCAGCGCCGCGATCGCGCCGAACAGCACCGCTATCCATTTTCGTTTCGCGGTGAACCAAAAATACAGGGCAACGAAGGGAATCAAAAACCATCCTTCGTATCGCGTCAGCGACGCCGCGTTGGAGGCGATTCCCGCCGCGAGCACGGCGAAGATCGATTGCGAATCACGAAACCAGACGGTCGACCAGAGCAGCGCCGCTAGCGATGCGGCAAACAGCATTTCGGTCATCGGTGTCGCTTGCAGATAGAGCACGTTGGGATTCAGCGCGAACATCAGCATCACGGCCAGCGCCGCGACGCCCGAAGCGTAGACGCGCCGCGCGGCCGCGAATAAAAATGCGCCCGCCAGAACGAACGAGGCCGGCGAAACGAACGCGCCGGCCGCGCCCGATTGCCACCACTTGTCGCGCATGGCGAAAGGGATCATCAGCAGGTGCGGCAAGGGCAGCCAGACGGTGCCGATCTGCTCCACGCCGGGCGTGCGCGAATCGAGAATCCGGCGCGCGATGTTCAAATGCGCTTCGGCGTCGCCGTCGTATAGCGTGTAGCCGCGGGACACGCAGAAGCGCGCGGCGGCGAAGCTCACCAGCGACAAAAACGCAATGGCCGCGGCGAGTTGCAGGGATCGCTTCATTGGAGCCGGAGCTTCACCGAAAACGCCGGGTTGGGCCGCTTCCTTCGGCCGCGGTTCCTTTCCGCCGCCGGTAAGATCAAGGAACTGCGACCCCAGGGAGCGGCGAGCCGCCCAGCTTCAGACCTGCGTCCCGCTGCTAAAACGAAGTGAATTTGCGAAACTCCTCGAAACGCGCGTCGATTTCGCGGCGCTCCAACGTCCGGAAACGGTCTACGCCGAATCGCTCGCAGCAAAAGCTGCCCATCACCGATCCGTAAATCACCGCGCGGCTTAAATCGCCGCGGCCGATGTGACCGGCGGCCAGATCGAAGCCCTGCTCGGATAAGTAACCGATAAATCCGCCGGCAAAAGAATCGCCCGCACCGGTCGGATCGAACACATCTTCGAGCAAATATCCCGGAACAATGAAGTACGAATCGTGGCGGAACAAAATGGCGCCGTATTCGCCGCGCTTGATCACCAGCGTGTGCGGACCCATCGCCAGAATCACGGAAGCCGCCTTGCGCAGATTCGTCTCGCCGGACAGCATCCGCGCTTCACTGTCGTTGATCAGCAGAAAATCCCATTCGCCGATGGTGGCCAGCAGCTCCAGGCGATAATCCTTGATCCAGAAATTCATGGTGTCGCCGCCGGCCAGGCGCAGGCCGTTCATCTGCGCGCGGACGCTGCGTTGCAAGGCCGGCTGGATATTTCCGAGCAATAAATACGGCTCTTTGCGATAACTCGCGGGCAGCTTCGGATTGAAATCCGCGAACACGTTGAGCTCGGTCTTGAGCGTTTCGCGATCGTTCATATCGGGCGAATACTTTCCCGCCCAAAAAAACGTTTTCCCGGGAACGCGTTCCAGGCCCTCCAGGTCGATGTCGCGAGCGGCGAGCAGCTGCGCGTCTTCATCGGCGAAATCCTCGCCGACGATTCCCACCAGGCGAGGGCGGGTAAAAAAGCTGGCGGATAAAGAAATGTAGGTGGCCGCGCCGCCGAGCATGCGCTCGACGCGGCCGTGGGGAGTTTCGACTCCGTCGTAGGCGACGGACCCGACAACGACAAGGGACATTTTTCGATTGTAGAGGATACGCGGGTTAACATAGAAGAGAGTGTTCGCGCGCCTTGTCCTTCGCAATTGGCCCGACCTGATCGGGCTCGGTATCGTTCTGCTGGTGCAGGCCGCCGGAACGCTTTGGATTTTACATGTGCCGGCGGCGCGATGGCCGGCCAAGGTCCGCCGGGCGATTGTGGCCCTGGCGGGGGTTTCCGGCGGATTGGCCATTTTCGCTTTTCTTTTGCGCTTCACGCGCGTCATGCGGCATTTCGCGCCATGGTGGTATGGATGGGGCCGCGGCCTGATGCTCGCCTGGGCGCTGTTCACAATGCTGCTGGTGATCGCGTGGGTGGTGACGCACATTCTTCCTCGCGCTCGCGCGGAGCACAGCCCGGCGCGCCGGAATTTTCTGCGCGCGGCCAAGCTCGCTCTGTTTGCCGCGCCGGCCGCCGCCGTCGGATACGGAGTTTTCATTGAGCGCCTGGATCTGCGAATGCGTGAAGAAAACATCGTCATCCCCAATCTGCATCCCGATCTGGACGGACTGCGCATCGTGCAGTTGAGCGATATTCATCTGAGTCCCTTCCTTCCGATCGGCGTGCTGGACCATGCCATCGCGATGGCCAACGAAACGCACGCGCATCTGGCACTGGTGACCGGTGATCTAATTTCGACCGCGGCCGATCCGGTGGACGATTGTCTCGATCGCCTG
The DNA here is from genome assembly GCA_035507655.1 of Bryobacteraceae bacterium. Lineage (GTDB taxonomy): Bacteria > Acidobacteriota > Terriglobia > Bryobacterales > Bryobacteraceae > Palsa-187. Next base: position 39,500 of record DATJNW010000017.1, read on the forward strand.
CGCGGGCTGCGCGCGGACGCGGGCGTTTTCGGCTGCCTCGGCAATCACGAAATTTACGCGAACATCGAGGATTACGTCACCGAACAGGCGGCGCTGCGCGGCTTGCGCTTTCTTCGTTCCGCGGCCGTTCCGCTGCGCTTTGGCGATGGCCTGATGAACCTGGCTGGCGTCGATTATCAGCGGATGCACTCGCACTATCTGGAAGGCGGAGAGCAACTGATCGCGCCAGGCGCGCTGAACGTGCTGATGTCGCACAATCCGGATGTTTTTCCGGTGGCGGCGCGCCAGGGATGGGATTTCACCATAGCCGGACACACCCACGGCGGGCAGGTGCGGGTGGAGATTCTGGACGCGAGCCTCAGCGTCGCCACGTTCTTCACGCGGTACGTGGACGGACTTTATCAGAAGGACGCCAAGTCCATTTTCGTTTCGCGCGGCATCGGGACCATCGGCGCGCCGATTCGCCTGGAATGCCCTCCCGAGGTTTCGCTGCTACGCCTGTGCCGCACCTGATTCTCAGTGACATTCACGGCAATCTGGAAGCGCTCGAAGCCGTTCTGGCGGACGCGGCGGGAAAGTACGACCGCATTCTTTGCCTGGGCGACCTGGTCGGTTATGGCGCCGATCCCAACGCGGTGGTCGAGTGGGCTCGCGGCAATCTCTCGGTGACGGTTCGCGGGAATCACGATAAGGCGTGTACCGGAAAGGAACCGCTCGATCAATACAATCTCGCGGCGCGCCTTTCGGCGGACTGGACCCGCGCGGCGCTCACGCCGGGCCACGTCGAATTCCTGAAAAATCTTCCGCGCGGTCCGCTGCGCTATGAAGATTACGATATGGTCCACGGATCGCCCGCCGATGAAGACGAATACCTGGTGTCGCCGTTCGACGTCGCGCCGGTGCGGCCGTTTCTCGAAGCGCAGGCCACGCTGTTCGGTCACACCCACGTGCAGGGCGGATTTCTGGTGGCGCGCGGCGGCATTCGCGCCATCGTTCCGAACGGCGTGCTGGAGCTGGAGCCGCAGCACCTTTATTTACTGAATCCCGGCGCGGTGGGGCAGCCGCGCGACGGCGATCCACGCGCGGCCTACGCCCTGTATTGGCCGCAGGAGCGCCTCATCGAGTATCATCGCGCCGCGTACGATATCGCCACAGCGGCGCAAAAAATCCGCGCCGCCGGCCTTCCCGATTCGCTGGCGCAACGGCTGTTTCACGGGATCTAGCACATATCCCCAGGGCATTTTGGAGGGCGGGATTTATCCCGCGCGGAGCTTTAGATCCGCACTTCGTGCCAGGCAGCCGATCATGGCTGCGGACAGAGCGGTTTGTCCCGTTTTTCAGCACCCGGTTCGATCCGCACTTCGTGTCAGGCAGCGGGGCTAAAGCCCCGCGCGGACTGAAGTCCGCCCTCCATGGCTGTCATTCAATAAACTAGGAGCGAGATCGGAGGCTCCTTCGGCCCGTGAGAAAGATTTTTTCAGCTTCCTAGATGCCGTCCATGGAATCGATTCCCGAATCGGCCTCGCGCTTTCTGGCGCGGCAAATCGAGCGTCTGCGGCGGATGCCGCGGCCCAAAAAAATTGTCTTCCCCGAGGGAGAGGATCCTCGCGTCGAAGCCGCGGCGGCGAAATTGACGCGTGAAGGTTTGATCGAACCAATTTTGCTATGCGGCGAAGAAGAAGCGCCGCAATATGCCGAGCTGTACTATGAGCGGCGGCGCTCCCGCGGGGTGACGCGCCGTGAAGCCGAGGCGATCGCGCGCCGGCCGTTGTATCGCGCGGCGCTGATGGTGGCCGCGGGCGATGCGGATGGAGCGGTCGGCGGAGCGGTAAACACCACCGCGGAAACCGCGCGCGCGGCGCTGCACGCCATCGGCACCGCGCGGCATGTCCGCACGGTTTCCGGCGTTTTTTTCATGTGCGTCCGGGATCGCGCGTTTGGCGCAGACGGTGTGCTGGCGTTCGCCGACGCCGCGCTGCTGCCGGACCCGTCGGCATTCGAAGTGGCCGAGATCGCCATTGCGAGCGCGCATTCTCTGCGCGCGATGACCGGAGCCGAGCCGCGAATCGCGCTGCTCTCTTTTTCCACCCGGGGCAGCGCCGAGCATCCGTCCATCGACAAGATGGTCGAGGCCCTGCGCATTTTGCGCGAACGCGCGCCGGAGCTTCACGCCGACGGCGAATTGCAGGCCGACGCGGCGCTGGTGGCCAGCGTGGCCGCGCGGAAAGCACCCGGGTCGGCGGTCGCCGGCCGTGCGAACACTCTGATTTTTCCGGATCTTTCGAGCGCGAATCTCGCCTACAAATTGGTGGAGCGATTGGGCGGCGCGGTGGCGTTTGGTCCGTTTTTACAGGGCTTGGCAAAGCCGTTTAACGATCTTTCGCGTGGTTCGTCGGAGGAGGAGATTTTCGGCGCGGGGATCATCACCGCCCTGCAATCGGAGGGGATCGCGATTGCTTCCCTTTAAGCTGGTGTACCACGAAGGCTACGATCTGAATCTCGGCTCGCACGTGTTTCCGTCGGGGAAATACCGGATGATTCGCGATCGTCTGTTGGCCGATGGTTTCGCCGAACCGGCCGATTTCGTCGAGCCGCAGCCGGCCTCGGACGAAGATATTCTGCTGGTTCATCAGCGCGGATGGGTAACGCGATTGAGGAACGGGACGCTCGATTATATGGAATTGATGAAGCTGGAAATTCCGTATTCGCGCGAAATGGTGGAGGCCTTCTGGCTGGCCGCGGGCGGAACGACGCTGGCCGCGCGGCTGGCGCTGCGCGATGGAATCGGGTTCAACATCGGCGGCGGATTTCATCACGCTTTTCCCGGCCACGGCGAGGGATTTTGCGCGGTTCACGACGTGGCCGTCGCCATCCGCAAGTTGCAGCGGGAAAAATTGATCGAGCGCGCCATGGTGATCGATTGCGACGTTCACGACGGCAACGGCACGGCCGCCATTTTCGCGTCCGATCCGTCGGTGTTCACGTTTTCGATTCATCAGTTCCACAATTACCCGAGTTTCAAGCCGCCCTCGGATCTGGACGTGAATCTGGAGGACGGCGTCGGCGACGAAAAATACCTGGAGTTGTTAGGCGAGGCGTGCCGCAAGGCCTTTTGCGAATTTTCTCCGCAGCTGTTGATGTACGTGGCGGGTGCGGATCCGTACCGCGAAGATCAGCTCGGTGGTCTCGCGCTGTCGATCGAAGGATTGATGGCGCGCGACCGGCTGGTTTTCAATTGTTCGCGGGAGCACCATACGCCGGCGGTGGTGACGCTCGCCGGAGGCTATGCGATGCGCCTGGAAGATACGGTGACCATCCACTCCAATACGGCCAAAGCCGCGGCGGCCGTTTACTGGAAATAACACCCGGCCACGTGTACCGTAAACCATGCCGACACCCTTTCAGGCGAGCAAGCGCTCGCTCGCAGTCGAAAGTTCCACGGCGATTCGCTTCACGCTGACCACGTCGAGCTTGCCCGTGCCAAGCGTGGGAACCGTCCCGACCCGATGAATGTCTTCGCGTTTCGGAATCCAGAGTTTCGCCAGCGACGATCCGCCGAGTTCCCTCCACAGGTCGGCCGGATTCATCTCCGGGTGCGCGTATAGAAGAACCAGACGCTCGCCGCGTTGCTCATCCGGAACGCCAGCGACGGCGCAGTCATGCTCGCCCAGAATTTCGCGCGCGGCTTCTTCCACTTTGCTGTGCGAAACCATTTCGCCGGCGATTTTGCTGAAGCGCGCCAGGCGATCGACGATGTGCAGAAATCCGCCTTCATCGAATCGCGCCAGATCGCCGGTTGCGTAGAAGCCGTCAATCATCGCCGACGCGGTTCGCTCCGGTTCGCCTAGGTAGCCACGCATCCGGCTGGGACCGTTCACCAGCAACAACCCCGTCTCGCCCGGCGCGACCGGCGCCAGCGTTTCCGGATCGACAATCCGCGCCGAGACGTGCGGCAGCATACGGCCCGCACTGCCGGGTTGATGAGCGCCAGCGCAATTGACGGAAACCACCGGACCCATTTCCGTGCAGCCGTATCCTTCGAGCAGCGTGATTCCGAACTTTTTCTCGAACGCGCCGGCGAGAGCGGGACGAAGCTTTTCAGCGCCCACCAGGAAATGCCGGATGCTCGCGAACTGCTCCCGGGTGCACTTGCGCAGGTAACTCAGGCAGAACGTCGGCGTCGAGAGGAACAGCGTGGGCCGATGCGCGCCGGCAAGTTCGCCGATGGTCTTGGCATCGGTTGGATTCGCATGGAACACGGCTTTAAATCCGCGCGTCATCGGGAACCAAAGGGTGTAGGTCAATCCAAACGAGTGGAAAAACGGCAGCACGCCGAGCATACAGTCCGTCTTACCGGCTGGAAACACCTGCGCGGTGGCGTCAATGTTTGCGACCAGATTCCAATGCGACAGCTCGACGCCTTTCGGCGTGCCCGTGCTGCCGCTCGAAAAAATGATCGCGGCAATACCGTCCGGGCGCGCGGCCTTCGCCAGCCATCGGTCCGGGAATAGCCGGGCAGCGAGCGCGGCCCGCAGCTTCGCCGCGGGCGTAATCGAGGCAAGCACCTCCTCGAGGCAGACGATCCCGGGCAGATCCAAGATCTTGATTTTTTCGAGAAACTCGCGCGAGGAGAAGATGGTCTTGATCGCGCATCGCGTGATGGCATGCCGCATCGCCTCTTCGCCGGCCGTGAAATTCAGGTTTACGGTGGTTTTCCCGGCAAGTGCGGCTCCCAGATTCACAATGGCCCCGCCGGCGGTTGCGGGCAGGAGCACACCGATGTTCTGTTCCCGGCAGTTGTGTTCGATCCAGTTTTTCAGGGCCACCGCGGCGATCAGCGCCCGGCCGAAAGTGAACTCCCTGCCGGTCGAATCCGCCAGCGCGGCCGCGGACCAGTTTCGCTTCGCCGCACGCGCGAATCGGTGAGCCAGCGTCGCAAAGGAATCCTGGTTTGACTCCGCGGCCCGGGTCCCCAGCTCCAGCACGTTTTGATACAGCGATTCCGCGGCCGGGCCGGGCACCGGCTTTCCGATCGAGATCGTCACCGGCTGGCGAAACCGGAGCTTTCCAGGTAGTTTGCTAAACGGGTGCCCCCACAGACCGTCGATGTAAATCGGAATCACCGGAACCGAAACGCCGCGCAGGATGAACTCGATTCCGCGCTCGAACGGCTTTACGTGACCGGTACGGGTGAGCTTGCCTTCGGGGAAAATGCCGACCAGGTTGCCGGCCTCAATCTCCTGACGCGCGGCACGCAGCGCGCGCAGCGACTCTTTCGGCGCATGCGTGGGAAGCGGAATGGTTTTGAAAAGCCGGCAGAACGGATTCAGCCATTTGTTGTCGTACAGCGGCTGCCACATCAGGAAGCGGATAAAGCGATCGGTGACGCAGCCGATCAGGATCGCGTCGGCGTAGGAAACGTGATTCGAAACCAGCAACGCTCCGCCGGTCTTGGGCAGATTTTCTCGACCGGCCACGCGAATTCGGAAAAAGATCTGCGTGAAGGACCATGCGACGAGTCGCACCAGCGCCGCCGGCAGCAGCCAGGCGATGTAAATCGTGCTGGCCAGCGTGACCATCCCCAGCGCGCGCAGGATCGAGGCTGGATGCCAGTGCACGAGATCGTGCAGCAGGTACAAGATTCCGGACGCTGCGATTACGCCGATCATGTTCAGAAAATTATTGGTCGCGAGCAGGCGTCCTTTTTCCGCGGCCGGCGCCCGTTCCTGCAGCCAGGCGTTGAGGGGAACGATGAAGAGTCCGCCCGAAAACCCCACGCCGACGAGGCTCGCCGAGAGCCCCGCGACCAAGTGCGCGCCGCCGGCCAGAATCGAAAAAACACCCAGCAGCGCCGCGCCGCACGGCACCAGGCCGATCTCAATCCGATCGCCGGACAACCATCCCGCGGCGATACTGCCCAGCCCGATTCCTACCGCCAGCGCCGTCACCAGCAGCCCCGTCCGCATTTCCGAGAAATGCATCGTTTCGCTGCCGAGCAGAATGATGGTCAATTGAAACAGGGCGCCGAGGAACCAGAAATACGAAATACCCACGACGGTCAGCCACATCGCGCGCTCGGAGCGCAGCCGCTTCGCTCCTTGCCACACTTCCCGAAAAGGGTTCCAGAAAAAAGGATCCTTCGATCCGGACGCCGGGACTCGTTGAATAAAGAGACTGGTCAGCGATCCCGCGATCGCGATACCCAGCAGCATTTCGCCGAGCGTCCAGGGCTCACCTTTCCAGCGCGCGAACAGAAACGACCCGACGCTGGTTCCGAGCACGATCGCGGCGAAAGTCGAAAGCTCCAGCAATCCGTTGGCGCGGGTGAGCTGCGCCTCGTCGATCATTTCCGGAAGGATTCCATATTTCGCCGGGCTGAAGAAGTTCGCCTGCATGGCCAGCAGGAACAAGACGGCCAGCAAACCTTCCACGCTGCGCGCGGCGAGCGCGACCATTCCGACGGCCATGATCACTATCTCGAAGGCCTTGGTGATCTGAAGCACCCGCGTCTTACTGAAGCGGTCCGCGATCTGCCCGGCGTATCCCGCAAAAAGCAGAAACGGCAGCACGAACACCGCGCCGGACAGCGCCAGGTATCGCGCCCCGAGCACCTGATTGGCGGCCAGTTCGACGGCCCCGACCGAAACGATCATCTTATAGACGTTGTCGTTGAAGGCCGCCAGGAACTGCGTCCAGAGAAACGCTTGAAAGCGCCCGTCGGCGAGCAGCGCGCCGTAGCCCGATTTGCAGGTTTTCATATTCATGCCGCCTTCTAACGCATTCTGAACGCCGCGAGGACGGCCGGCGGATTCGCCGATTTTTCAGACATTTACCTCTATCGGCCAGCGTCGTATTCGACTGATTATACATTTTATGATCAGCGATGTACATTTTATGTATGCCGATTCTGAAGGCACGCGACCGCCACTTTCTGGAGTCCAGCGCCAATCTCGGTTACTGTAACCCGTTCCTCCCCGAGCGTGTCGAGTTCGAACGCGCCGCGCTGGGCCGCGAATTTGTCGACGCCGGTCCCGTCTGGAGTCCTTCGGTGAGCGAACCCGACGCTGCTCGTCCCAATATCGTCCGGCTCCATCAAAAGCTTCCGGCGGCGATCGAAGCCGCGCGCGAAGCGCTAAGCGCCGCAAGCGACGTAGCCGCCGAGGAGTTGACCATCTATGAAGAATGCGTTCACACCATGCTCTATCAGCGCTATTACGACGCATTCGTGAGCGCCGGCCGAAACTATCGTTTTTACCGCGCCTTTCTGGAGGACTGGAACAGGCTGTGCCATATTCCCGGCAAGAACTTCACCAGCGACCTCGATCCCGCGCATGTGTTCGCCTGTTTCCGGCAGATCCAGCGGGCCTTCGGCCTGATTTACGGCAACATCATCGGCAACTCGATGGCCGCCGCGCGGCTGCGCGCCAGCATCTGGCAGTCGATTTTCACCCACGACATGCGCCGCTATCGCCGCATTCTTTATCGCAGAATGGGCGATTTTCCGACGCTGATCACCGGCCCGTCCGGCACCGGAAAGGAACTGATTGCACGAGCGATTGCCGGGTCGCGCTATATTCCCTTCGATCCGGAGCGCATAGAATTCGCAGATGGCCCTGGGGAAGCATTTCTGCCGATCAATATCGCCGCGCTCTCGCCCACGTTGATCGAATCCGAACTATTCGGACACCGCAAAGGCTCCTTCACCGGCGCTGTCGGCGACCGCAAGGGATGGCTCGAATCCTGTTCACCGGCGGGTTCGGTGTTTCTCGATGAACTGGGCGAAATGGATCTCTCCCTTCAGGTGAAGTTGCTGCGGGTGATCGAGACGCGCAAATTTTCACCGGTCGGCGAGACCGCAACTCGCGACTTTCGCGGTAAATTGATCGCCGCGACCAATCGTGCCCTGCCGGTCGAGATTCGGGCAGGCCGCTTTCGCGAAGATCTTTACTATCGCCTCTGCGCCGACCTGATCCGCACGCCGCCGCTGGCCGACCAGATTCGCGACTCCCCCAGCGTGCTCCACGAGTTGATTTACTATATGACTCTGCGTACGGTCGGCGATGAAGCCGAACAGTGTCTTCCCGACGTCGAAGCCTGGATTCGCACCCACCTGCCTGCCGATTACGCCTGGCCCGGAAACTATCGCGAACTGGAGCAGTGCGTTCGTAACGTGATCATCCGCCGTTCATATCAGCCGATCCCCAGTTCTGAGCCAGCAACCGGCGATGATTTCTTCACCCGATACCGCGCCGGTAAAGTCACGGCCGACGAAGTGCTTTCACACTACGCAGCCCATATTTATCGACTGACCGGGAGCTTCGAGGAAGCCGCGCGCCGCCTAAACCTGGATCGGCGAACCGTGAAAAAGAAGGTTGAGGCGTATCTTGTTGCTCAAACGCGGACCCTTTGAGACCGCCTCACTCAAATCGCATACTTGCAACCGATGCGGGGTTGGGTCGTTATTTTGCTGGAGCCCTCGAACCGATTAACCGAGACATGGAGGCGATGATCAGCCGGGCTCGAAAGGCCCAAAAAATCAGCTTAGCGGAGTAAACAGAGCAACGAAAGTTGCAGTGTTTCGTCGGTTCTTGAAAAGGATGGAGCGGGAGACGGGAATCGAACCCGCAACCAACAGCTTGGAAGGCTGTGACTCTACCATTGAGTTACTCCCGCAAATGTCCTGTTTTGAAGTACTTGCAAACGCCGTCGAACGACCTGAACACCACGTAAACACCACTATCCAAAAATCATCTTCTCAAGGGCATTCACAATCTTCAGTTTACTCTCAATCGGCGTCTGGGTGTAAACGCTGACCGATACGCCTATATCGTGGCCGGCCTGGTCGGCGAGTGCCTTCGGATCTCCGCCGGACTCCTTCCCAAGCGTGATGAACGTCCGCCTCATTACCTGAAAGTTTACCCAACCAAGGCCCTTCTTAAGAAGCTTCGGTTGCACGGAGCGCCGCCAAATGTTGCTTTGCCTCAGTGGGGTTCCGCGCTCCGAGGGGAAGACAAAGGATTCCGCTTTTCCGCCTGTCCCGGTGCGATATTTCTGCATCTCTCTCGCAAGGTCGGGCCCCAACCCAACCGTCCGGACACCCCTTCCCGACTTCGGGCTGTCCAGAACCCCTTCATACACGCGCCGCTTAATCTCCAGCGAGTTTTCGTCAACATCTCCCCACTTCAACCCAAAGATTTCTCCGGGGCGCATCCCAGCGAGAACCGCCAGCTTTGTTATCAGCCTTTCCCGAATATCTAGTATGCCGAAGACATTCTTGATCTGATCCGGGGACATGACGCGGCGCGGAGCAGTACGCGCCTCCCTAGGCGTGAACAGCAGCCCCGCAGGATTGCGTTGAACCAACCCCTCAGCCTGCGCCATATTGAAAATCTGTTTCAGATCCCATCGAAGATGATTCACTGTCGAGAATGAGAGTGTCTTCGCTTTCGCATCAAGGAAATCTTGCAGCTCATCTCGCCGGAACGACGAAAGCTCACAGTCCCGAAATTCACGAACCAAATAATACCGAATACGCTGCTCATTCCTGTTGCGCGTGGATTCCTTCCACTTACGGCTATAGAAACTAAAAAACGGACCATCGACGAACGCCCCGAAGAGAGCTATGTTCGCATCATTCTTCACGCGCCGCACGATTTCCGCCACGGCCTCGCGTGCCGCAGTCTTCGTCATCTCTTTACAAAGCCCGACCACCTTGCTTTTTTTGACGCCACCTTCGCGCCATAGGCCGATCCAGCGATTTCCTTGCTTTCTTACGCCACCAGGCATGCCTACCTCTCAAGCTGATGCACACTAGCGGTTTCGTTGCGCTCTATCCACTCTTCTAACGCCCTGCGCCGGACTAGCATCCGACGCCCCATGTGAACGGCTGGGAGTGCCCCGCATCCGCGCACCCGACCGGCGGCAAGGTTGCACACGTGCGCCTTGCTACAATGCAGCAGGTCGGCGACTTCCTTCACCGTGAGCAGGTCGAAACTGGTATCGCTGGCCATTCTCTCAATTCGGCCTCGGATAGCTGCTTTTGATCGTCTTGTGTCTCGCGGTATCCGGCGTTCTCGTCACCTCCGGCTTCCACGCCCCGATAGCCTGAAGATAGACGGCTATCGCTCCGCGCCCCAGAAATTCCAAGACATCATCCGTCGGCCGGTATTGTCCCCGGCAAACGTGAACGACTACTGCGAAGAAGTCGTCCAGTGTCGCCTTTCCTTTGGCCCTTGCTTCCTCATTCAGGCGTATCTGGAATATCGTCCACGTCGGAAGATGAGTTACGCAATGCGCCGGAGCTTCGCACAACCGCCATTCCGAAGGCTCATATTCGATGCCATCGGCTTTCGGATCGAGATAGATTTTTCGTCCCTTGATATTCACGTTCTCCTCCCCGCCTTCCCCGGCCATTCACGCACATACGCCGATGTCCGGTCCTGCTCAATGCCAATACTTAACGCACCGCATCGGCTCTTGATCACCATAGAAATGTTCCTCCACCGTCACCTTGATAACTCCGGGATTACAAAACGGATCGATTCCCCATTCCTGGTCGGACCTCGGACCCTTCACGCTAATATGGATGGTCGCGCCTCGGGTCAAGATCAGGTAGAACACCTCTGTCACAACCGACATAGCATTTACCCCGTCTCTGAACAATCTGCGAAACCTCGACCAGCGCCCTTCGTAAGCGCGCGGAGCCTTTTCAAAGTCTTTCCCTTCCGATTGGGTGTTATCCATAAATGTCTCCCTCACATGAGTTGAATTTCATAATCTGTCCTTCCAGCCTCCCCGGCGTAAACCACCGTGAGCAAATCGAAACTCGTATCCTGGCTCATTCCTAATTCAGAACCGCACGTGGTCACTCAGCTTCCGAGCCTCGGCTAAAGCTGCTATTGAAAAAGAGAAAATCGACCGCCGATTTATCGAGCCGCGGCCGAGAAGGGAACAGTCGGGCGCCAGTGAGAAAGAAGGCAGGGCAGGGTATGGGTGGAAACGGCCTACAGCAGCGCGGACAAACTCAATGACATCGCGCGTGAAATCGCGCGAAGCACCGCCCCGGGCAAGCCTCTCAAGAGCATCAAGAGACGGTCTCTTGGAATAGGTCGTGTGAGCCTTCTTCCGCCCCATTCGGGCCTTCATCACGCCCGGATCGTCCTTGCCGAGCTTTCGGATCTCGCGTCCCGGCCCCCAGAGCTGCGCCAGTTCGCTGATCCGGTAATGACGTTCGAACGTGTTCTCAAAACACATCGCGACTACGCAGGGCGCGCCTCCGGGGAATGGAGCCGAGCAGAGGCGCGCTTGGCGGCACATAGCTGCTCATTCCAATCCTTGAAGCTCGCCGGAACATGCGTCTCGAACCGGACATCCGGCCTGTCCGCCTTGCGCGCCGCTTCAAGGACCAGCTCAGCCAGCTCTCGGCCGGCCGCGTCGGCGTCCATCGCGGCGACGACCGTGCTCGACTCTGGCAGGACCGCCGCTTCACCACGGATAAGCTCCCGTTGCGCGGGCGTCGGCCGGCCGCTGATCGAGGCGTAACGTGCGCGCGCGTCGGGAAAGAGAGCCGCATGGCTCAGCGCATCAATGGCGCTCTCGGCGATCACCAGCCGGTTGTCGAGATGCTCGACATGGCTGGTCCAAAGACCCTTCGATCCGCCCTTCGCGAATGACGTATAGCCGTGATTCTTGATCTCAAATCCGGAAAGCCCATCGCGGTCGTAATGGGGGAATACCGCGTTGCCGCGATGGTCGATGCGGATTCGGCCGGCGAAGCGGCGGCTCTCCAAAATGGCCTGCGGGATGCCGCGCTCGTTTTCAAGATAGGGATGGCGCGTCGCGACCTGCATCCGGGCGTAGGCGCGCTCAACCCCGATACGGTCCTTGGCGACCGGCGCCAAAGGAGCATAGGGAACGAACAGCGGCGCCGGCAAACTCATAAAGGCGCGGAGTTCTTTGCGCGCCGCCCCGAACGAGCAATTCAGGCGGCGCTGGGTGAAGTCGAATGCGGTTCCATTGTCGGCGTCATCGCGCACCGAGAAATAGACGAAATGCCCATCGCTGTCGCGCTTGATGATGATCTTGTCGCCGCTCGGATGGCGCATCACCGCGGAGCCAGCCCACGATTCCTTGAGATCCAGTTCGTAACCCTTGCTGGTCGCATAGATGCGGAGATCAAGCTCCGTCTTTATCCGCTCAGCTTCCCAGTCCATTTCAGTCCTCCTCCTGCCGCCAACCTTTTCCCGGCATCAAGTGCCACAACGCTAGACCTTCCTTCGTGCCCGGGCAATTGCGGTGTGCTTCCCAACCGTCGCGATAATCCACCTCACACGCTCGTATGTACGGCGCGCCGTGCAGGGGCTGATTATGCCGCCAAAGCAGCCGATTCCACCGGGCCATCACCACGACCTTTCACTTACTTTTCCGCTGGCAGTATCGCGAATCTGCAAATGATCCAGAGCACCGCGGCGCCGAGCGGTATGAGCGCGAGCCAGATGACGGAGTCGGCGCCGCCTTTCGAGCCCTGGTTCTCGTCAGGGGCCGGACTTTCAACCTGGTCCGCTGCCTGGCTCTTAACTTCAGACTGCGGCGCCGCGCTCGCGGTCGGTGGATGCGACACACCCTCTGGCATCGCGCGGGGGATTTCCCCGCCGGCCTCGGTTTCAACGTTGGGTCTGGGCGTGGCCACCGGCGCCGGCGTCGGGGCAGGGGGTGCCGCCTCGATGTTCGCCGCCGGTGATTCCTGCGTGGGTGGCGGCGTTGTTGCGATTCCGGCCTCGACCGGCGCGGGCGTTTGCGACGTCGGCGCTTCGGGCGCGCGGTGCACCATCGAGGCAAATCGCAGCTGGTTTTTTCGGGCGGCGCAGCCCGCCATGAATACAAACATCACAAGTACGGTCGAAAGTTTTTTCCATTCCATCTTGCCTACCTCATGCCGTAGCGTTTTCCGGTAAAATCGTCGAGCCGACCCTCGTTTCCGCACTGGCAAATGAACCAGCCGTCACGCGATGTCAGCCCAAAGCAGCACCAAAGTTGACAGGCCGGATCGAAGACCGCGCCCGTGTATCCATCCATCGTGTAGCCCCCGCAATGCGGGCAATCCTCGATTCCCGCGACGAATTCCGGAGGAAGGGCTCGCCGGCGCTCGGGGATGTACTCCACGATGCACAGCCGGCTTTCGGGGACTGTGCTCCGGATGTAGCGGAAAGATTGTTCGCCCGGCTGGCGCAGGTACCGTGCACACCACAGCTTTCGGGTCACGGCACAAATCCTCGGCAGGTCCAAGAGGAGATCGTTCGTGACGGGCGGCGCGCTTTGAGGTGGCGCCCATTCGAGCCGGGCCCGCGTTGCCGCCGGCCTGGTCGGCGGCCGCGGCGGGAGCGCCGACTGCCCTTTCCAAAGCTCGATTTTGGCTTCCAGACTTTCCTGTTGCCATTTGAGTAACTTCATCAGTTGCCTGTCCAGCCCCCTTTCAAGGCGCGCGCGATTTCGGCGATGGCTCGCAGCGCGCCCGGATAGCCTCGCTTGTAGAGCAGCCATTTCCATTCGGCGATGACCGCACTCACTGGGGCGAGTGCCGTGATAACCAGAAATAGGCCTTGCACAACCCCGGGAGCGAACTCGTATCCCGTCATGCTGAACGCGGCGCGCTGCAGAAGCCCCCAGAAATCCTGCACCGTGCTGGACATGAACAGGGCGGACGCGATACCGGTTGACGCGGCAGCCGCGAGCCGCCAGCGATAGCAGCCTTTGCAGAGCGGGTTATTGTCGATTTCCACTGGCCCTTGTCCGGCCCCTTGGCTTTGCAGCTGGCGAATGGCTTCTCGCAGTTGCTCGTTCTCATCGAGCGCTTTGCTCAAGAGCGCGGCTGTATCGATTTCGTTCGTCATGACTTTTTTCCCCGGTCCTCTCGCTTGTGCGCTTCGTTCCAACGCGCGATTTTGGCGTCCAGCGTTTCTTGCGGCCGCGGCGGCTGAGGTTTGGGAACCACGATGGGCCGCGGCGGCTTATAACCCGGCGCGTAGGGATTGGCATCCGTGTGGCGCTTGATATCCGGGTACTCCCAATAATTTTTTCGGTTGAGGATCATCACGCCAGGAACCAAGCCCGGGGCGAACGCGATCAATTTGGTGCTGTCCAGAGCCATCACCTGGTGCGGGGTCAAGACGTCCATCCCGGTTTCCGCGACGCTGATGCCGCCCCACGCGGCGCCGCCTCGTCCCGGCGATTGCGAATGGTTCATGGTGATGATGGTCTTGCGTCCGGCCAACCGCGAGATTTCCGCGGCGGTCTGGTAATCCCTGGGCGGAAACCAGAGTTGCAGTCCCGAGCATGCGAGGAAATTGCGGAACCCCTGTTCGCCATAGGCGGCGATCATCTGGCCCGCACTCTGGCAGACCCCGATGACGCGAATCCCATGGCCACGTCCTTCGGCGAAAACGATGGGAAAGATCTCGGCCTTTCCCAGCAGCGGAAATTCATCCGCCACGCAGGTGACGGGCCAGGTTCCCTGCGGCGTGGCTTGCAGCTCCATGAAGGCGCAGCCGAGCAGGAGGCGGAAGAACCGCCGCGCGGTGCCTGCGAATTTGGGGGGCACGCACACGAATACGGTCGAGGGACGTGGGCCCCGCTTGAGATCATCGAAACGCCAGGGCGTTTTCGGCGTGCTCAGGACACGTGCCATGGCCGGGTCCGAGAGCCACTTCAATTGCTCGCGCATGGTGCGGAGGATGTCGGCGATGCCGCCCTTCAGCAGTGGCGCATCGGGTGTCGCGAAGGTCGCGAGACGGTCGCGGACGTAAGGGCTGCCGGTTTTCATTGCCGTCGCCGCGAACTCGAAAATCCGGTTGGTGCAGACGATGCTCGCCATATGCGGAAGCGTGGCTTCGTCGGGGTAGTTTTCGACGAGTTGCATGAGGACGCCGCTCACCGCCATTTGCCCATTCCCGGTGAAGAAGCCCGTTTCCTTGATTTCCCCGCTGCCGTCCTGTGCGATCAGGATCGCCGCCAAAGCGTCCGTATTCGCCACATAACTTTCGCTGGTCGGATCGAGCAGCACCGGAACCGGATTGTAGCTGTCGGTCGTATCGGCGAACCGGGCGCAGGCGTCGGGGAGCCCTTCCTTGTACGGGCATATAACATGTGTCGGCCCCAGTTCCTTTCGTCTTCGGTAACTGATCGCGAGATGCTCGGATTTCCAGTCCAGGAGCAAAAACGAGGTTTTGTCGGCCTCTGTTTCCAGCGTCGTGAGCAGGGAAACCTGTTTACCTGAGCCCGGCGGGCCTATGACGAACACGCTGCTGTTGTCGCCGGTATAGCGGACGATGTTGCCCGCGCTGTCCTCGCCGATGCGCAGGCCTTCGCCGCATTTCCCGCCGGTCAGACCGGCCTGGCGAAGGGTGGCGTCGCTACAGATCTCGGCTGTCCCGTGCGCGCCGCTGGGCTTCGGTATCGCTGGCGGAGGGTCATGGATCAGTCCGAACCAGCGCTTCGTTCCTCCCGCCTCGACCTTCACGCCTGCGGCCTGGCCGAAGATCACCGAATTCATGATGTGTAACAGCGATCCGGCCGCCACCATCGGCCTGTCACCATGAAGAGCACGCCAAAGATGCATGGCGGGTTCGTAGATGTCCGCCCCGCCTTTCCAGTCCTCGAATTTGTCTGCGGTTACCACAAGACGCCCGCCGTTGCGGGTTTTGATCAGGTAGCCGCCGCGCAAGCGGCCGCAGATTTCGGCGTCGGGGAAAAAACGCCGGAGCAGTTTTTTATTGAGGTGCATAGCCCGTTCTTCGGCGCGGTCACGAACGCCAAACTCATCCGCGCGCGGCCCACGAGTTGCGTTCTGAATCAGCGGCGGCGCGGCCTCGGTAATAGGCGTCACGCTGGAACACGCCGCGGCCGCCCAGGAGTGCGCGAGAATTCCGAGCGCGATCGTGGCAACGATTTTCATAACCAGCCCTGTGCCTTCAGAAACTTTTCTTCGCTCGGGTCCGTCACCGTCGTGCGCAACGCCGCAACAAGAAGCTGTTTGAAGTCGGGTGACTGCGCCGCATTCGCGAGCGCGGACCGGCCTACGATGACCGTCAGGCGGCCCTGATCCTTGGCGGCCTGCATTTTTCGTTTTTCTCGCTCGGCGCTAAGAGCTGCCTTAATGTCAGATTGCCGCTTGAGGAGCGCCGCTAGCTTGGTTTCCGCTGATTTCAATGCCATATCCTTATGCCAGGAAATTCAGAATTGAGTTTTCGTTCGAAAGGGTTTCTACTTCCGGGATGGAGCCCATCTCCAAGACATCGCGCGGACCACCGCGGCCGGAATGCGTGATTAAAGACGAGCCGCACTACACAGCCGCAGGTGCGTCCCGCATCATTAACGCCGTCTCCGAATCCACGCTGCGGCGATGGATCGTTCGTGGCTGGTCCAGCTTTGGTCTGTCGCTCGATATCGAGCGGCGGAAGGGAAGGCTGCTGATCCCCGAGCTCAAGGTTCTCGTGCTGCGGGAATTTCTTGGGGCTCATCGCCTGCCCGGTCGCGGCAGTTCCGCCAAAATCCGAGCGGAGTTTCGGCAGGCAGTCAAAGATGCCGCTCTTGGTGAGATTCGAGCACGTTCTTCTTACAGCCGGGCGCGGGCGCCCCGCCTGAACCCGCGCTGAGCGTTGCTCGGCCTGTTTTGTCACGCAGATTTAGGTTAAAGGCGAAATCTTGGAACATTGCGAATTCTTGAATT
Organism: Bryobacteraceae bacterium; assembly: GCA_035507655.1. Classification (GTDB taxonomy): domain Bacteria; phylum Acidobacteriota; class Terriglobia; order Bryobacterales; family Bryobacteraceae; genus Palsa-187. The sequence goes on from DATJNW010000017.1 coordinate 56,223, forward strand.
CTGCAACCCCCCGCCGCGGCATTCGAGACGAATGCTCCTAGAATCGTGATAGGGGATCACGATCTTGAAGCGCGGCCGGCCCAGTGACAACCACCCTCGCGACGAGTTTCTGGCCGTGATGCTCACGCAGATGAAGGCTATGGGAATCAGCCAGACCGCACTCGCCGATCGGTCATTCGTATGGCGCGACGGGAGAGTTGTCCCCGTCAACCGGGGAACGATCTCCAAGTTTATCCATGGAAAAATCCCCTTACCTCCCGACGTACGCTCTGCGTGCATGGATACCGTTGACATGCCGAAAGAGTTAAGGCCGAGATTCGAGGGGGGCCCTTCGTCTTCGAGCCATGGTCCGAGGCCCATGCTGATCACCGACTACAGCTATCCTCAGCAGCCCGCGATGATCCAAGCAAGAACGCTCCTGCACGAGGGCTTTTATTACCGTGCGGCGCGAGAATTTAGTCGCGTTTTCCATAGCGCCGAAACAGAAGGAAATCTCTTGCTTCAAGCCGACTCCGCCGGCAGGGCGGCATTGGTGCATCTGGAAATTGGCAACTTCAAGGAAGCAGCCGCGTGGGCGAGAAGAAGTTCCGCCAACTGCTCCGAATATGTTGGCGCGCAGCTCGGGGAAATCGTTCACACGGCGACGCCCTTTTCAGAGGCGCCGTCCGGGGAGGCGCTCGCCGCTCGAATTCTGAGCGACACTTTGCACAACTATTGTCAGGTTTTCGTGAGAAAGATGCTCTACTGCGGCAAAACGCAACTCGAACAAGCCGCTCGTCTCGGGCTGCGCCGCACCTTGGAATTGGATCGTCGGCTCGGTCTTGCGCAGCCCACCGGGAACGACATTCGCTGTTTGGCCGTACTGGAGGTGGCCGGCGAGACACCAAACCTGAAAGCCGCCATTCGGCTGATTGATCAATGTAAACAGAACTTCGCGCGTGGCGGTTTGTTCGAAGCTCACCTCGTAAAAACGCGCGCCATAGTTCAGCTTCTCGCTGGCGAAACGGCCCATGGACGAGATCGCCTAATTGAAGCAGGGGAAATGCTGCGGCTCTTTCCTGACGCGCGCGGACTGGCGATGACAAAGTACTTACTTAGCGCGGCAATTCTTCAGACTTCGTCTAATAAGGCAACAAAGAGACGAGAGGCACTTCCCCAGATAATTGCCGCGGCAGCCCTTCACCCTTACGGACTGGTCGTCGACCGATGTCGTGAACAGGCCCGATATGCGAACCATAGGGACGTGCAAGGCGAGATCGACGACCTAATTGCGGGAAATAGAGATTACGCCCCCGTACACCGGATGCTGGCTTGGCTGGCGGAGGGCTCAAGGCATACCTCCGAGGGTCTCCTCTTCAGAAATCTCGAGCTGCTGCTAGCAGCAGGATTTCCCCATGTCGACCTGCCGGCTCGGCTGGCATCGGAGATTTCAGACCCTGCTTGACAGCTTCGCAGGCCGTTTGCAAGTTGGCCGTCTTGGGGCGGCGTTGGATTGATGTTTTCTGTCTCATCGTTTTCCACTTCGGCGGGCCGCATGATCGCAGCCTGGCCGATGCAATTCCTAGCGCGTCCGGCGGGCCTGTGCAAAGTTTGTTTCTTCGGAATTTTGGTTGCGTGCTCAGCCCTTCGGGCTTCCTCGCGCAACAAAATTCCTGTGAAACCGCGGGGCGCTTTGACATGCCCGCTTCGCGGAACGCGCTTTTGGATTTGCATCGGCAGCGATCATGCCGCCGAACAACAACGAAAGGAGAACCTAACATGTCAAAATCCGCTAAACCCGCCGCGAAGGTCGCCATCTATCCGATCACGGCGGCTATCTGGCGCAACGAGAACGAAGGTCGCGCATTCTACTCGGCGACATTCGAGCGCAGTTATCGTGATGATGGCGGCAATTGGAAGAGCACCGGCACCTTTAACTCCGGTGATCTCCTCTTGCTCGCGAAGGTCGCTGATCTCGCGCATACAGAGATCTCGAAACTCCGCAGTCAAGATCGTCAAGCTTCCGAAACCGACGAGTAGTCGTGTACGGCGCCCGTCGGCGCTTCGGCTCCGGCGGGCGGTTCCTGCCATCAACGCTCTGGTGCAATTCCGCATCGGCGACAACAGACGAAAGGATCTCCAATGTCAAAACGCAAGAAACCAAAACCCGTCATCGACCTTACAACGCTGGCAAGCACTGTCGAGACCAGCGCGAGCGGGACGGCAACCTTCCTGGAGGTCATCTTTAAGTGTGCCTTCGCTCCAGATGCTAAACCGGTCGAAGGCACTTCGATCAGTATCAAGAGAAAAGAGTTGCGTGACGTCGCGCGCCTTGCTGAGGCCTCCTATCTCAACATTTTTAAGAGGCTTGCAGAACAACAACGAGCTGCCAAGACGCGCAAATAAAGCGGCTGGCCGCTTGAATAGGGCAGGGTGCCTCACGGGGTGCCCTGCTTTTTTTCTTCCTGCCGCCCTGGATCAGCGAAATGCGGAACGCGAAGTGTTCCGCATTTCGCCGGTCGTTTCGCAGCTGAATCATTCCGCCTATGGAACACCGACAAAGGTTATTGCCGTCGAATTGATTCTGAGATTCAGTCGCAGGATGATTCGTCTGTCGAAGATCACCAGCAAGTTGTCACTGGTTACACCAGTGCACGCCACGGCATGCGGGTCTGCGACCCGCAGCGTGGCTCAACTTGCGAAGGGGAGGGTTCCCCCTCCCCGTTCGATCCCCACCCGTGTGCTGCTTTCAGCAGCAGCGGAAACCGTGCCCGTTTCCGTACCTTCGACGGAGGTGCGCCGATGACCGCGACGGAGACGAACGCGCCGGTGCCGGCACGTCCGTCCACGCGCGGCAAGAAGGGCGGACGCACCCGTTTTCTCGCGCTGCGCCTCGATGAAGCGGAGTACCTCCTTATCGGCGAATACGCGCGCAATGCCGGACTCAGCCGCGGAAGTTTCCTGCGCGCGGCGGCGCTCGGGTCACCCGGCCCGCGTGCGCAGCGCGCGCCGACCGTGAACGCCGAGGCGCTGGCCCATGCCACCAGTGCACTTAACCGTGTCGGTAATAACCTGAATCAGTTGACCCGCATTTTTAACGCCGGAGCGTCCACGGTCACCGCCAATGAATGCTCCGCGGCGCTCGCGGAGGTCCGCGCGGCGGCGGCCCGCATCCTCGATATCGTCGGCCGCAAGAGTCGCCTATGATCTCCAAGGGCACGACCCACGATAACGGCGGGCGGCTTGCCCGCTATCTGGTCACCGGCAAAGACGGTGAGCGCTGTGAATTGTTTGACCTTCGCGGCTTCGCCGCGCCCGATATAGTGGACGCGTTTCGCAGCGTCCATGTCATCGCCGAGGCGACACATTGCCAGCAGCCTTTCTTCCATGTTCAGGTGCGATGCCCAAAAGGTGAGGCCCTCACGAGCGAGCAGTGGGACTACACCGCCAACCGCATCGAGCGGATGCTCGGGCTGAAGGACCAGCCGCGGGCGATCGCTTTTCACGTCGAGGAGAAGACCGGCGAGCGGCACATGCATGTCGCCTGGTCGAGGATCGACGAAGAAACGCTCACCGCCAAGAAGCTGCCCTTTTGGAAAGAGCGCTTGAAGAAGGTCAGTAGGGAGCTGGAGCTGCATTTCGGGTTGACGCTGGTGCCGAACGAGCGCGACAGCTCGATCAAATACGCGCCGACCCGCGCGGAGGAGGAGCAGGCGCGGCGGCTCGGACTTGATGTCCATCAGATCCGGCAGACCATCCGGGACTGCTTTGAACGCGCCGACTGCGGCCGAAGCTTCGAGGCCGCCCTGGCCGAGGAAAAGATGGTCCTTGCCCGGGGCGAACGTCGCGACTTCGTGGTCATCGATCAGGCTGGCGGGCTGCACGCCCTTGGCAAGCGCATCCTTGATGTTTCGGCGGCTGAGGCCCGGGCGCGCCTAGCCGACATACCCCGCGAGCAGCTGCCGACGGTCGAGGAGGCGCGCGACCTTCTCCGTGAGCAAACTGCCGAGCGGCAGCGCGAAGAGACGGCGCCCCATTGGGACCGGCATCGCCACGAAATCGCCTGGCAGAAAGCTGTGGTCGATGGCGCGATCCAAAAGGAAGCGTCGCAAGAGGCCCATCAACCCGACCGGTCGGAAAGGAGGGCTGAGGTCGATCGCGAGACCGCCCAAGCTTTTGGCGAAGCGCATGGCGGGCGTCAGGAAGAAGCGGCGCGAAGCAGTGACCCGATTGGCACCGGGCCCGACGTCGTTGAGGATGAAAAAGTGCGGCGGAAGCGCGCCTCTGTAATAGGTGATCGCTGGATCGCGGGCCCGCAAACCGGTCACATGGTCGAACACCATGATTGGGCGATGGAGCAAGTTAAAGCCGCCGAAGAGCGCCGCGAGGAGGCGCGTTCCGCCCCGAGTTCCACACCCGAGAAGTACGGCGCCAAGGAAGAACAGGACATCGATCTGGCACGCTTCCGCTCGGACCCGGACTACCGCCGCAGCGTCGAAGCGCGCGTTGCAGCGAGCACGGATCAAGAGCGCCAGCGTCTTCGCGAGGAGGACCGGGGGGTGACGCGAGATTTCGGCCAACGATGATGGGCTGGAGGGTGCAGACCACGCTCCAGCCGAACGATAAGGACAATGAAAATCGAAGATCGGGATTTCGGCAGACGCTCCGCCGGCAATTCCGGGAACTGGTCAAGCATCTCACGGGCAGGGGCCCTGAACCCCGGCCGAAACCGCGGCGGCGAAGGGAAGGGGAGGCGGGCAGGGGCTTCAAAGCGGCGGCCAAGCAAATCCTGCGGCGCATCGCCAGCCTGCCGCCGTTTTATTTGATGCGGCCGGCCTGGGATACCTTCACCTGGCTGCGAATTTGGGATGCCAACAATCCCGCGGCGGGCCTCTGCGAAAATTCCGTCGAGAGCACACAGGAGTATGCCTCCGATCTTCTCCCGCGCTTGTGAGTGTGTTACGAAACGGCATGCCCAAACCACCTGCAACGCACACGGCATTTGTCTTGAAAATGGAAGGCCGGACGACCGGGCGCTGGCTTGAAATCGGCACGTCCAACATCGGGAGCGACGGAGTCAACGGCACGCATAATGTCGATATCGACCGGCTGCCGCTCGGTTTCGGCGGGCACATCCTCCTGGTTCCGATCGGCACCAAACCGCCCGAGCCAGTTCCCGAGCCGGAGAGGCCCGGAGAGGGCCGTGGCTGACCAGATTTTGAGCAGGCAGCATGGCGCGGCGGCGGTAAACGCGCGTTTTGCGTCACATACCGCGGTGGAAACTGGGCGTTTTTGCAGCGTCCGACAAACGACCCTTTCCCAATCCACCGCGAACCGATACAAGAACTGGCATGCTCATCGGCTACGCCCGCGTCTCGACGCATGACCAGACCATCAACCTCCAGCGCGATGCGCTCAAGGCCGCGGGTTGCACGCGCATTTTCAATGATCGGGGCGTCAACGGAGCCGTCACGCGGCGGCGTGGCCTTGACCGCGCGCTGGCGTCCTTGAGGCGCGGCGATACGCTCGTGGTCTGGAAGCTCGATCGCCTCGGCCGCTCCCTCGCTCACCTCATTCAGACGATCGCGGAACTGGATGCGCGCGGCGTGAATTTCCGTTCGCTATCCGACCCGATTGATACGGAAAGCGCCGGCGGCAGGCTGGTTCTGCACATAATGGCGGCATTGGCCGAGTTCGAGCGTTCGCTCAATAGCGAGCGCACGCGTGCGGGGCTGGCGTCGGCCAAGCGCCGGGGTCACAAACTTGGCCGCCCGCCTTCTCTTACCTCGAAACAGGTTAGCCGCGCCCGCCGTCTGATCGCCTCGGGCGCGTCACCCCGGAAGGTCGCCGAGAGGCTGTCTGTTGCGCGGTCGACTCTTTATCTGGCTCTCAGGCGCTAACATCCCATCTGGACACGAATCAGTTTTCGCGTAATATTGGCAGCTTCGCGTCCGGGAAATGACTTGTCGACAAAGGGTCGTTTGTCGGACATTCAATCCACCCTAGCATCGTTGCGCCCATGTCTATCAATCGCATTTCGGCCCTTGTCGTCGCAGTCGTCGTCCTGCTGCTGCCTATCGCCGGCGCCTATGCCGCCGGCGAGGCGCCGTCTTACGTCGAACTCAAGGACGCCCCGACGATTGCCGTTGATTGGAGCAAGGGCACCACCCAGGCCGTGACCCTCGGCGGCAATCGCACTTTGACCTTCTCGAACGGGCAGAAGGGCGGAAAGTATACCCTCATCCTCCGTCAGGATGCGACCGGCTCGCGCACCATCTCATGGCCTTCTTCCGTCCATTGGGCCGGGGTGTTGGGGCCGATGCTGACGACGACGGCCGGCAAGGCGGATTATTTAGGCTTCATCTTTAACGGCGTCACTTATGACATGGTCTGGATGTCTCAACGTCTTTGACGCCATGCGGCCCCCGTCGTTGGTACCGTCGGTCGCGCTGGCCATGGCGCTGAATGCCTTCTGCTCTATGCCCGCCGCGAACGCAACGCTCACCAATGGCGAAAACGCGGTCGATGTGCTCGGGCAGTACAACAGCGCGACGATGGCGGATAACCCGGCCGACTATGTAAAGAGCTGCGTCAATGACGGTGCGTCGCCGTATGGGTTTAATCAGCCTTCCGATGGTGTTATCGACTCGAGCCATCACCGGCTGTTCATTGTCGACAGCTACAACAATCGCGTGCTGGTTTACACGCTGACTAGTGGCAATCTGCTGTCCAGCAAGACCCCCGCCAATGTCATCGGCCAGCCGGATTTCATGACCTGCAATATAAACAGCAGCGGCAGCACTACGACGCCGTCCGCGGCAAGCATGTACAACCCCAGCGTCGTTACGTTCGACTCCGCAAACAATCTTCTCTATGTAGCCGATGCGGGCAACAATCGCGTGCTCGTTTTCAGCACCGCGACCATCGCTAACGGCATGAATGCCTCCTATGAATTGGGGCAGCCGAGCGGCAGCACCGCATTCACGACCAACGCCAACGCCACGACCCAGTCGGGGCTATACCTTTCATATTACAATGTATCTGCGTATCGGGCCGGCCTTGCGCTTGATATTACAAACCAGCTTCTCTACGTGTCAGATGCCGACAACAACCGCGTTTTGGTTTTCCCTGCCTACGGGAACGCCAGTTGGGCCGGCAACGGCGAGAACGCCTCTTACGAACTCGGCCAGGCTGCGGGTGGAGCCGCGTTTACGACCACCACCGCCGCGACGACCCAGTCGGGGTTGAATGACCCTGCTCCCCTCGCACTGGATGCCACGAACCAGCTGCTGTACGTGGGGGACGCCGCAAATCAACGCGTGATGGTTTTCCCCGCCTACGGGAACGGCAGCTGGACCGGCAACGGCGAGAACGCGTCCTATGAGATTGGCCAGCCGAGCGGGGCGAATGCCTTCACCACCAGCGGCAGCACACTGAGCCAGTCGGGGTTTGGAGGCTCCCCCACCGACCTGGCTTTCGATTCAGTCAATGACCGCCTGTTTGTGGCGGACACAGACGCTAACCGCGTCATGGTTTTCCCCGCCTACGGGAACACCAGTTGGGGCGGCAACGGCGAGAACGCGCTCGATGTTATCGGCCAGGTGAATTTCACCAGCGACGCACAAGTGACGACGCAGTCGGGATTGGACGGCTATGCCGGGGATATTCACATGGGTGTCGCGTATGATTCCACCAATCAATACCTTTACGTTATGGATGTCGCCAACAACCGCGTGATGATTTTCAATGTCAGCGCCACCCTGCAAACTCCATCTTCCCCGACGCAAAGCGGTCAAGACGCCTGCGCAATCGCGAACGGCCAGCTCTACTGTTGGGGAGCTAACGATGACGGCGAGGACGGTCTCGGCAACACCACGCAATACACGACACCGCAGCAGGTCGGCTCCGCCACCAACTGGACTGCCGTCAGCCAGGGCTATGTTGACGCTTCCGGCTGCGGCATCGCCGGTGGCGCGCTCTATTGCTGGGGACAGAACTCTTACGGCGAAGACGGCCTCGGCAATACCACGCAATACACGACTCCGCAGCAGGTCCCCACCAGTGGCATGCCGAAGTTGCTGCAACACACTGGTACGTCCACCTTCACGAACACGACAACTGTCGGCAGCCTGCTCGTGGCGTGCGGCGAATGGTATGAATCTTCGCTCTCCGGCGCCACTATCAGCGATACCGCTGGGAACAGCTTCGCGGTGGGCGTCGGACCCACCGCGAATGCAAATCTTTTCGGGACGGGTTCTCCCGGCGTGCAAGAGTGTTGGTACGCCATCAACAATACGGCGAGGGCAAGCGACGCAATCACCATGAAGGACGGCAGCGGTAACACCGCATCATACGTGTTTCTCGCCGAGTTTTCGGGGGTAGCGGCGTCGAGCCCCGTGGATGTGACGGCGGCGGCGACGGGGAATTCGGCCACGCCGAACAGCGGCTCGGCCACCACGACGAACGCCAACGACCTGATTTTCGGCGCCGCTTTTGTCGAGAATAACGCCGGCGCGGGATCGGGCTTCATCGCTCTCGACAACGACAATGGCAACCTGGACGAGTACATGACCGTGGACGCAGTGGGGTCCCAGAACGCCACATTCACGCAAGCTTCCGGTCCATGGATCGCGCAAATGATCGCGTTCAAAAGCGCCTCCACCACCCTCACATACAATACAAACTGGACGGCCATAAGCCAGGGCGGCAGCGATGCCTGCGGCATTGCCGGCGGCGCACTCTATTGCTGGGGGGCAAACGGCAATGGCGAAGACGGCCTCGGCAATACCACTCAGCAAAGTTCGCCGGCCCAGGTCGGCTCCGCCACCAACTGGACCGCGGTGAGCCAGGGAAACAGCGCAGCCTGCGGCATCGCCGGCGGCGCGCTCTATTGCTGGGGGGCAAACGGCCAGGGCCAGCTCGGCCTCGGCAACACCACGCAATACACGACGCCGCAACAGGTCGGTTCCGCCACTAACTGGACGGCGGTGAGCCAGGGCTACGAAGACACCTGCGGCATAGCGGGCGGTAAGCTGTATTGCTGGGGGGCTAATACAAACGGCGAACTCGGTCTCGGCAACACGACGGGGTACACCTCGCCGCAACAGGTCGGCTCCGCCACCAACTGGACCGCCATCTCGATCCTGAATGACAATGAGGACATCGGCGATGCTTGCGGCATCGACAACGGCAACCTTTACTGTTGGGGGCTCAACAATGACGGCGAAGACGGCCTCGGCAACACCACCCAATACAAGACGCCGCAGCAGGTCGGCTCCACCACCAACTGGACCGCCGTCAGCGAAGGCTACGAAGACACCTGCGGCGTCGCGGGCAACCAGCTTTACTGCTGGGGGAACAACCACAACGGCGAAGACGGCCTCGGCAACACCACGCAATACAAGACGCCGCAGCCGGTAGGCGGCCTTGACAGCATCGGCAACGGCGAAAGCGCCTCGGATCTTCTCGGCCAGTACACCAGCGCCACATCTACCGCAACGGTGGTATGGACGCAGAGCGGTCCCAACAATGGCCCGAATGATCTGGGCTTTTACACCGCGAATGGATTCGGAAACCTTCCTGTGGCGGTTGACGGGGTTCATCATCGCCTGTTTGTGACAGACGGGGCCAACAACCGCGTGCTGGTCTACACCCTCAATACCGATAATTCCATCCCTACCGCCAGCGGCGGCCACACGGCCAGCTATGTGCTAGGGCAAACGAGCTTGCAGGGTGTGAATGCCGCCGCCACGACAGTGTCGGGGCTGAGCGACCCTATAGGCCTTGCGTACGACTCCGCGTATGATCGGCTGTTTGTCGCCGACTATGAAAATAACCGCGTGCTGGTCTATAGCACCTCGACGATTACCAACGGCATGAACGCCGCCTACGAATTGGGCCAGCCGAGCGGAACTGCGTTCACCAGCGCGACCGCCGCCACGACTCAGGCGGGCATGCACGGCCCATCCGACGTCGCCTACGACGCCGGCAATACCCGGCTGTTCGTGGCTGACACAGGCAACAACCGCGTGACGGTGTACAGCGTCCCAACCGGCACCAGCCTCAATGGCGAAAACGCCATCACAACGGGCGGCCTTCTAGGGCAGACCAGTTTCACCGCAAGCACCGCGCATCACACTCAGACGGGCATGGATAACCCGTCCGGCGTGGCCTATGACCAAGTGAACCAGCGGTTGTTCGTCACGGATCAAACCAACAACCGTGTGACGGTGTACAACGTCGCAACCGGCTTCACCAATGGCGAAAACGCGACCGACGTGCTGGGGCAGACGAGCTTCACCGCCAGCGGCACCGGTGACACCCAATCGACAATGCACGCCCCCAATGGCTGCGCCTGGGACGCGAACAACCAACGGTTGTTCGTGGTCGATGCGGGCAATCACCGTGTCCTGGTATTCAACGCCGGACCAAGCGTCATTGCTACCAACAGCGAGAACGCCTCCTTTGTGTTGGGCCAAGCGAATTTCACCAACGGTGCCGCCGCCACGACTCAATCGGGGTTGTTCTATCCGGGCCATGTGGCCTACGACGCCGGCAGCGGACGAGTGTTTGTTGGCGATAGCAACAACGGCCGCGTGATGATCTTCGAGGGTACGGCGATGTCAACGAAAACGCAAAGTTTCTTTATCCCCGGATACGAGTAAGGAGCGCCGCCCGCTTTTGTATTGATAATTAACTTAATCAATAGTAATCTCCCTGCCTAACCAGGAGGGATTTATGTGGCAACTGAGCATGACCAACGCCGCCAAGGAGTGGGTCGAGATAGGTCGCTTCGGAACCGTGACGGCGGGGGCCGGCCGCATTCGTGAGTTGGAGGGATATCCAAACACGGGTGTCTTTCCGGAATTCCACGTTGACACCGTGCTGGGCGGCGACGAGGAAGCTCTCAGCGTCTTTCACCACACCGGCCGCCGCGCGCTTTGCGGCATTGGCCGCCGCGTCAACTGAGCCATGCGCAGCCGACTTCCAAACAAGACCACCCAGCACAGCCGGCTCTTGACGGCTCCGGAGTTCCAACATTTGGCGGCTGTGCCGCCCGAAGTCGAGTGGTTCAAGAACATCGACAACGATCATACGCGGCGGGCCTATAAAAAGGCGATCAAGGATTTCATGATCTTTGCCGGCATCGATCGCCCCGAGAAATTCCGGCTGATCGCCCGATCTCATGTGATCGCCTGGCGCGACGACCTCGCGCAACGGGTTACTTCGAAGGACAAAAAGCTCGGCAAAGACACCATCCGGCACCGGCTTACCGCGCTTTCGGCGCTTTACAACTATCTCTGCGACCGCAACGCCGTTCTGAATAACCCCTGCAAGGGCGTCAAACGGCCGACTGTCATACGCAACACCGGCAGGACCCCTGCGATTGCCGACCGGCAGGCGCGCGGACTGCTCGGCGCGCCCGTGGAAGACACTTTGAAAGGCAAGCGGGACCGCGCCATTCTCGCGACCCTCCTCTACCACGGCCTGCGCCGCAGCGAGCTTTGCAAACTCAGGGTTGTCGATTATCGGTTCCAAATCGAGGGTGTTCCACACCTCTTTGTTGAGGGTAAGGGGAATAAAGAGCGCTACGTCCGGCTTCACGACATTGCGGCTGAACTGATCGACGACTACCTGGACGCGGCGGGACACGGAGACGATCCCGATGGCGCGTTATTCCGCCCGCTCCGGAACAGCCGCGGCGGCAGGATGGAAAACGCGATTACGCCCGATGGCGTGTACAAATTGGTGCAACACTACGCGTCCCTGCTCGGGGTCAAAATCCGAACGCATTCCTTACGCTCCACGGCCGCAACGAACGCCCTCAAGAACGATGCCGATATCGCGAAGGTCCAGGAGTGGCTCGGCCATGCGAACATCTCGACGACTCGCCTTTACGACAAGCGGAATTCCCGTCCGGAAGACAGCCCGACGGTCAAGGTTTCGTATTGACCGAGCGCGCTAAGTCTTTGAAATTGCGCTCGTCTCTTGCCCAAAGCACAGGAATATGGCACATTGCAGGTATGGACAGGGACTCCGTGATTACAAAACTGCGTGAACACGAGCCGGAGCTGAAGGCCGCCGGCATTGTCCATCTGCGCCTCCACGGTTCGCTCGCGAGAGGCACGGCGACGCCAACGTCCGACGTTGACCTGATCGCGGATTTCGATGCCTCGAAGCATCTCTCCCTGCTCGATATGGTGGGCCTTGAGAATCGCCTCTCCGACCTCCTCGGCGCTCACGTCGATCTCTCACCGGCGCACACTCTGAAGCAGCCCGTTGCCAACCGGGCCGCACACGAGGCCGTGCTTGCCTTTTAGGGAACCGTCACTATCATTGCGCGACATCGCCGATGCCATCGCCGCGATCAAGCGATTTACACTGGGCATGGACGCGGGAACATTCCGCGCGGACTCGAAAACAGTCGCGGCCGTGGAGCGCAAGCTGCAGGTGATCAGCGAAGCCGCCACTCGGCTTGGTGATCAGGCTGAAGCTCTCTGCCCAGGCCTTCCATGGCGCGACATCCGTGGAATCGGGAACTGGCTTCGCCATCAATATGACCATGTCGACGTGGATTCCATCTGGGAAACCGTGACCGATGATTTGCCGCCGCTTGAAAGCGCTGTCCTGCGGGCTTTGCAAAGGTAACAACATACTTACCTCACCTATGGAAATGGCCCGCGAGAGTCGATCCGACGATCGCGATTCGTGACGGTAGCTGGCCAGGTGCCTGCGAAGGCTGCCTCGATGTACAATCGAGCGGATGAACCACACGCATCCGATGCTTCGAACCGTGCTGAAAAGCCAGTATCACGCGGCGTTGGCGATGCTCCGCGAAGCCATCGAGCGCTGCCCGCCCCAGGAGTGGTTGAGCACCAACCACAAGAATGCGTTCTGGCAGGTGTCGTATCACGCGCTGTTTTTTGCACATCTGTATCTTCAGCACGACGAAGCTGCGTTTAGGCTGTGGGAACAGCATCGCGGCGAGGGCGACGGCATCGCGGGCGAGCCGTACACGCAAGCGCAGGTGCTCGAGTACTGTGAGTTCTGCGATCGGATGATCGATGACGCCGTGGACGCGTTGGATCTGGACGGCACCAAAAGTGGCTTCAGTTGGTATCGCATGTCCAAGCTGGAGCACCAGTTCGTCAATATCCGCCATATCCAACATCATGCCGCGCAACTGATCGACCGCGTCCGCTCGGCCGCCGACATCGGGATTCGCTGGGTGGCCGCGTGCTAGGGCCTTGGTGAGTCAAGTAATTCAGAGAAATGTGAAAGTAAAAAACACTTTCCAGCATGGTTAACGGGGCACTGTCTATACTGAAAGAGCGAGATTCAATCGGGTCCGCGGAAAGCGGTAGGATCAGGCCTTCGCGGACGCATTACGCTGGCGGTTCTGGACTTAGGGCCATCAACCTAGCCGCTTAGCGTACAATATTTAACCATTACAGGTTTGACCCCTACTGTGAGTTCTGCGATCGGATGAAGGAGCGATTGGGGGAGTGGGGATGAGCCCCGCGGCGCTTCGTCTTGCCGGAAGCGGGCACCTTGTCAAACCGGACCTCAGGCCGCGATCGCGCCGTCTTCCGTGGCGAGGCCTCACCATCGCCCTTGTCTTGCAAGAAAAATGTGGTATTTTTTCTTGCAGGGAGAGGCGTGTTCGAATGCAGCAAGCCATTGAACAAAGGATACTTAACCGAATCTATGGCAATGGTCGGGGGTGGGCCTTCTCCCAGGCGGATTTTGCCGATCTCGGAACCCGTTCGACGATCGATTCCGCCTTGCATCGCCGTGAACGTGAAGGCGTCATCCGCAGGGTCATTCGCGGCGTCTACGATTACCCCCGTCACAGCAAGACGCTTGGCGGCCCGATAAGCCCGCATATCGATCAGGTCGCGGACGCGCTCGCGCGCAAATTTGCCTGGCGCATCCAGCCCGACGGAGCGACGGCCCAGAATCTGCTCGGTTTGTCGACGCAGGTTCCAGCACGCGTCGTCTATCTCTCCGATGGCCCGGACCGTTCGTTTACGCTGGGAAAGACAAAGCTGGCTTTCGAACACACGGCCTTAAAGGAAGCGGGTTTCAACTAAACTCAGATGAGTTTTCCTGGCGACGTTCGGTCGGGCTTCCGGACTCTGGTCAAGAATCCCGGCTTCACGGTGGTCGCGGTAACCATGCTGGCGGTAGGGATCGGCGTCAATGCCACCGTTTTCACCGTGACTGACGCGGTCCTCTTCAAAGGGTTCCCATTGGTGGCGAGAAACGATCGCCTGGTCTACATCAGCGGCGGCGGCTGCTGCATCTCTTATCCCGATTTCGAGGATTACCGCGATCAGGTGAAATCCTTCCAAGGGATGGCTATCACTCACGGTATCGGAGTCGTCCTCAGCGATGCGAACGGTTTCCCGGAAAATCTTTCAGTCACGGAAGTCAGCGCCGATACCTTCAGGCTGGCCGGTCAGAGGCCGATCCTGGGACGCGACTTTACTCCCTCCGACGAGGTTCCCGGCGCCCCCCCGGTCGCGATCCTGAGTTACGGTTTCTGGCAGCGCCGTTACGGAAAGGACCCGGCCATCCTCGGCCGCGCGGTGCGGATGAACGGCGCCGCAACCACCTTCATCGGAGTCATGCCGCAAGGTTTTTCGTTCCCGCAAACGGTGGATCTGTGGGTCCCCCTGGTGCGAACCGCCAAGGTCCTGAAGCGGGAAAACCGCGACACCTGGTTCGCCTTCGGCCGCCTGCGCGATGATGCGGCTTTCGAAACGGCCCGCGCGGAAGTCGAAACGATCGGAAAGCGGATCGCCATCGCCTACCCGCAGACCAACCAGGATTTCCGCCCGGTAGTCGACCGTTTCCACCAATTCTTTATCGGTCCCAACGCGGCTTTGATCTATGGATCGATGTGGGGCGCCGTCGGCTTTGTGCTCTTGATCGCCTGCGCGAATCTGGCGAATCTGCTGCTGGCGCGCGCTCTCGGCCGCTCCCGCGAAATCTCCGTGCGCATCGCCCTCGGCGCGGCACCCTGGCGGATCCTTCGCCAACTCCTGGTCGAGAGCTTGATGCTCTCGGGCCTCGGCGGAATCGCCGGCTGGTGGATCGCGAAGTGGGGTGTGCGCAGCTACGAACTCGCGATGGCCCGCAAATCTTCGTGGCTGGTGCTCGATTACACCATGGATCACCGCGTTCTCGCTTATTTGGTCGCCATTTCGCTCGGAACTGGATTGCTGTTTGGGCTGGCGCCCGCGCTGCGTCTCTCCAGGCTCGATATAAACGCCATTTTAAAAGACGGCGGCCGCGGTGCTACCGCCGGAGGACGTGCCCAGCATTTATCCTTCATTCTTGTCGCCGGCGAAATGGCCCTCGCCGTTGTTCTGCTTGCCGGAGCAGGCGTCATGATCCGCAGTTTTCTAAAGATTCACCGCGCCGATATGGGCGTCAACACGGCCAATGTCCTGGCAGGTCAAATCCTTCTGCCCGCTGCCCGATATCCCGGGGCGGACTCGCAGATTTCTTTCTTCGATCGTCTCACCACCCGGTTCGCCGCAATCCCGGGCGTCGAATCTGTCGCCCTCGCTACTTCTCTGCCTTCGTGGCCGACCGGGAAACGGCCCTACGAGCTTGCCAGCGCCCCGTCCGACGCCGACCTCGACGAGTTGCGCCGCCCCAAGCTCGCGGCTATGGTCATCAGCCCCGGTTATTTTCACACGCTCGGAGCCGCGCTGCTTTCAGGCCGCGACTTCAACGATCTAGACGAAGCTTCGGGGCTCCCGGTCGCGATCGTCAATCAGCGTTTCGTCGAGGAGTTCTGGCCGGACCGCGATCCTCTCGGCCAGCGTCTTCGTTTCTTCGACGGAAAGACGCCGGAAGCCTGGCATATCGTCGTCGGTGTGGTTTCAAACATTGTTCAGAATGACCAGACGCGGCAAAGGTTCGATCCCATGGTTTACCTCCCCGAGAGGCAAGAACCGGCGGCATACTCCTGGATTTTCCTGCGAACTCGCGTCCCTCCCGGCACTCTCGCTACGGCCTTTCGCAACGATCTCAAGGCGGTCGATCCAGATCTGCCGGTCTATGGCCCGTTCGAACTTGCGGACCGTCTGGAGTTCTTCTGGGACAGCCGTTTCTATGGCGCTTTGTTCCTGATTTTTGCCGCGATTGCACTTCTGCTGGCGTCGGTTGGAATTTATACGGTGGTGTCGCATTCGGTGAGCCAGCGCACACAGGAGATCGGAATCCGGATGGCGGTGGGCGCGACGACCCGCGATATTCTGCGGCTCGTGTTCCAGCAAGGAATGCTTCCGCTGGCGATTGGCCTGGCGATCGGACTGGCTGGGTCGGTCCCCGTCAATCGCCTGTTGCAGGCGGAGCTGGTTCACATTTCGCCCTCGGACCCACTCACGTTGATCGTGGCGTCGGCGGCATTGGTATTGTCCGCGGCGCTGGGTTGCTTGATCCCGGCGCGCCGGGCTATGCGCGTAGATCCTGTTATCGCGCTCAGACACGAATAGGGTTCCGGACCCTGCGGTCCAGAGACGTCATGCCGTTCTCAAGCTAATTCATCGCGGCTTAGAGGGTTCCCTCAATGAAACGGATTCTATCGGGAGTGCTCCGGCGGAAAAAACGGTTTACGGTTCAAACTGCGCGAAAGCCGTCTGATCGTACAAGCGCTGAAAGCGTTTGGCGAAGACCCCATCACACCGAGGATCATTTCGCAGATCCGCAAACAATTCGATCCGGCCCTCCGGAAGCGGGTACTGCTCGATACCAAGACGGCGACCGGCTGGGTCTACGCCGCCATTCAGGAAATCGCCAGGGAAAGCGCCAACGGATAAATGCTGGGGTGCTTAACTCTGATGCGAAAGCGGCGCAGACCACGCGGGAGTATCGCTGTTCGCCATATCGTGAGCCACGCGACGCACGATGCCCAGCTTGGACATCTTAGCGACGAGCGTGGTACGAGGGATCCCCAGCCGGCGAGCAGCACCGTCGTTGCCGCCCACCACCCAATTGGTTTTTCGGAGAGTTTCGACGATGTGAGCTCGCTGCGCGTCCTGCAGAGTGAGAGGTCGCGGTGTCGAAGGGTTCAGCTCCGAAGTTAAATCTGCCATTACTTCCCCGGCCGTCTTGATCACGGAACGCTCGATGAAATTCTGAAGCTCACGAATGTTACCCGGCCATTCGTAGTCTTGAAGCGCCAGCATCAGGCTAACGGGCACACGCGGAACGCTCTTGCTCATGCGCTCGGCATATAGCTTCACGAAGTGTTCTACAAGCTCAGAAATGTCATCGCGCCTTTCGCGCAAGCTGGGCAGCAGAATAGGGAAAACACTCAGGCGGTAGAAGAGGTCAGCGCGGAACCTGCGTTCGTGCATGAGCTGTCTCAAGTCCTGATGAGTGGCGGCGATAACCCGCACATCCACGCGTACCGGCTGCCGGCTTCCCAACCGCTCAAACTGGCGCTCCTGCAGCGCGCGCAGAAGCTTGGGCTGCAATTCCAGAGGGAGATCGCCGATTTCATCCAGGAACAATGTGCCGTGGTTGGCCGCCTCGAATCGACCCATCGACCGGTTCAGAGCTCCAGTGAACGCTCCACGTTCATGCCCGTAGAGCTCGCTTTCGATAAGTCCCGCGGGGATCGCGGCGCAGTTCACTGCCACGAACGGTGCACTGCGGCGAGGGCTCCACGCATGAATCGCGCGTGCGATCACTTCCTTCCCGGTGCCCGTTTCGCCCTGGATCAAAACCGAGCAATCGGAATTCGCAACCAGCGCCGCGTCCTTAGTTGCACTCTGAAAAAGTTGACTGGACCCAATCACCTCGATGGCGTTCACAGCGTTGTTCTCCGTCGGTCGATTTCGGTGGGATCGCATTTACATGCTGCTAACATAACGCAGCGCAGGAGAGATTTGTGTGTGGGAGCGGATCAAAAACGCAGGCGAAGGGCCAACTGCATGGATCTCGGAGATCCGATTTGAAACAGCGAATTGAGTTGTCCGGGCACGCCCGGTGCCAGACCGTTGGCGAGCGAGTTGGTAGATTGATTCTGGTTCCTGACCAGGATGGATAGATCGTTTGGATCGTCCGGATTGGACGGATTCGCGAAGTTCGGATGATTGAGAACGTTAAACGCTTCGGCGCGGAACTGCAGGGACGTGTGCTCGGTCAGGCGGAAGGTTCGGTACAGCGCGAAATCGATTTGCCACGCCCCGAAGCCCCGAAGCACGTTGCGTCCCAAGTTGCCTTCCTCGGCGGTCAAGGGCGGCACCGCAAAGCCCTGAAAGTTGATCGCCTTGCCCCCCGGATAGCCCGAGCTGTAAACAAACGAAGGCTCGCCCGGAATGATGTTTGGGCGAACCCATCCCGGCCCGTCGGTGGCGAGCAGATCGCCAGTCACAAGATTCATAGGAAGAGCGGAGTGAGCGAAAAATATCGTGCTCGCAGTCCAGTCCCGCAATGACTTTCGAACGGCACCATGCGCTGGGGATGGGAGCGCAGCGAGCAGCGCGCCGTTCAGAGCGTGGCGTATGTCGAAATCGGACGAACCCTTATTGATCTGCGCGTGCAGAAAACTGTACAAATCCGGGCCCATGAGGTCGTCCAGGGCGAACGGAGGGAGATCCTCGGACTCATCGTCGATCGAGTGAGCCCACGTATAGGAGACCAAGGCCTGGACCCGGCGGCTCAATCGCCGGTCATAATGTACTTGAAGCGCGTTGTAGGACGAGCTGGCATTGTTCCCGAAAATCTCGAGGTACGGGAAATTGTTCGAGGGAACTTCGGCGAACCCGGTGAGCCGGCGGCCAGCTGCCCCCACGTAACCGGCGGAAAATGTCTGCGGACCGAAAGATTGTTCGATAGTGACGTTCCACTGATACACGCGCGGAAGTCTGTATCCCGGGGCCGCGGCGATGGGAGGCACCGGACTGAAGGCGCTTTGGTTGCCGATCGAGGGGCTGGTCGGCAACGATCCGAGAGGCTGGCCAACAACCTCCCCAATCACCGGCGACTGATAGCTGCTGTCGCCGAAACCCGCCTGGCCCAGATCATAAAACAAACCGGCCCCGGCGCGCAGAACCGTGACGCCACGGCTGCCGTTTGCAATCTGCCAGGCCGCGCCCAGTCGCGGCGCGAAATTCCGATATCCGGTGGGATAGAGCGGAGTCCCGGGCGGCGCAGGCATAACCGAGGCCAGATTATTCAGGCTGTGCAGCACCGCAAGGTTCGCTTGGCCGCTTGCCAGACTAGGCGCCGGGTCCACTTCCCAACGGACGCCGTAGGTGGCGGTAAGGCGGTGGTGGATGCGCCAGGTATCCTGGGCGTACGCCGAAAACGAATTCACGAGATAGCTCGCTTGACCATTCTGCGCGTTGAACACACCGTTGAAGGAACTCACGACAAAGTCTCCAACGCCGCCATAGAGCCCATCCGAGCCGTAAATGCTGGGGAACGCGATTTCCGTATTGAGGCGATTTCCGATCAGGCTCGGTCCAAAGAGCCGGTAGTCGATGCCGAATTTGAATTGGTGCTGGCCGCGGATATAGGAGAAGTTATCGACAAGGTTGAATTGTCGCGCCCGGTTTTGTCCGACTTTTCCGTAATAGGCACCACAGTTGCAATTAACGATATCGAAGAGCACGGAACTATCGGCGGGCGAAAATCCGGGCGGGAACAAGGCGGACTGCGGCGGTATTTGCGCGCCGTCCACGGCCCGGATTCTGGCGCTGACATCGGCATCTTGCTGGCTCACATTAAGCCGCAACTCGTTCACGACACGTGGGGTGATCGTATGGGTAAGGCCGAGAGTCAGCATATCGGTACCAATCGAATAGTGCTGGATGTTCGTAGGATTGGCAACAAGGCCGATGGCGCCCTCTTGAACGGACGGAGCCTGGTTAAAGCGCGCAAATA
>DATJNW010000018.1:0-4337 GCA_035507655.1 Bryobacteraceae bacterium
CCCGCCATCGCTGGCGGGGTTGTAGTGCGGAGCCTCCGCCATCGCTGGCGGGGTTGTAGTGCGGGTTATAGCCCCGCCAGTGATGGCGGGGGTGCATCGCGGGCCACGCCACTCTGTGCTTAATGGTTAAACTCGTAAATATGCGGATTCTCGTCGTTGAAGACGAAAAACGGATTGCCGACTTTTTGTCGCGTGGCCTCGAAAGTGGTGGCTATGCGGTCGACGTCGCCGGCGACGGCGCTCACGCCATCGAAATGGTTCACAACACTGAATATGACCTGATTGTTCTCGACCTGGGCCTGCCCGACGTCGACGGCCTGACCGTTCTTCAGAAAATTCGCAACCGCAAATCCAGCCCGCCGGTGCTGATCCTCAGCGCGCGCGACCAGGTGGACGATCGGGTTAAGGGGCTCGAAGGCGGCGCCGACGATTATCTGGTGAAACCGTTCGCCTTCGTCGAGCTGCTGGCGCGCGTCCGGGTGCTGCTGCGGCGCGGCCAGCCGACGCCGGAAAGATTGCAGGTCGGCGATCTGTCGCTCGATTGCATTCGCCGCAAAGTCACGCGCTCCGGCGAAAATGTCGAGCTGGCGCCCAAGGAATTCAGCATTCTCGAATACCTGATGCGCAACCGCGGGCGCCCCTTAAGCCGTACCATGATCGTAGAACATGTGTGGGACATGGATTACGACGGGCTCACTAACATCGTGGATGTTTATATTCGTCATTTGCGTTCGAAAATCGACGATAAATGGCCGGTGAAAATGATACAAACCGTGCGCGGCATCGGCTACATGCTGGACTTGCCGGAACGGGTGGAAAAGACCAGCTAAGCTGGGTCTGAGAATAAAGATGGCGCGATTCAGCATAGCCTTCGCCGTTCCCAAGCCGCGCGTCGATTTCCTGCGCGGGTTGCGGTTCCGGCTGATGCTGAGCTACGTGCTGTTTTTCACGCTGTTGCTGGTGGTGATCGGACTGGTATTCCACAAAACCTTGCAGCTTCAGACCGAGCGCGATGCGCAGGATGCTTTGGATGAAGAATGGTTCGAAGCCAAGGGATATCTGAAAATCGAATATCAGCGGCCGGTCTGGGTGGCGGATGAAACGGATCCGGAAGAGGCGTTTATCGTCAGCCGGCTGAAGCACATTTACCTGATCACGGACGCCAACGGCGTGGCCCTCGACTACGACGATTCCTATGACTCGATCGGCCTCGATTCGCCGCAGGAAATCCAGCGCATTCTGCACCTGCCCCAGCCGGAGACGCGCACCCGCTGGGACAAAAGCGGCACGCCGTATCTGATCAAGGCCGGAAAAATTCTGGACGATAAAGGACGGCCGTATTTCTTTGCGATCGGGCGGTCGCTCGCGCCGGCGCGCCGAACCGTCAGCGATTTTACGCGAAATTATTTCTGGATGCTGCCGGCGATGATCGCGCTCAGCGGGCTGCTCGGCTGGGTGCTCGCCGGACGCGCCATTCAACCGGTCAATTCCGTGGCGCAGGCCGCGCACACCATCACCGGGTCGAATCTTTCCCTGCAAATCCCGCTGCGCGGCGCCGGCGATGAGCTGGACCGGCTGATTGAAAGTTTTAACCGCATGACCGAGCGGCTGAACCAGTCCTTCGAGCAGATCCGCCGCTTTTCGACGGACGTTTCCCACGAGCTGCGCACCCCGCTGACCGCGATTCGGGGGCAGCTCGAAGTGGCGCTGTTCACCGCGGAAACGCCGGAGCAGTATCGCGAAGCCATGCTCAATGCGCTCGAAGACGTGGAAAAATTATCGAACATCGTGCGCGCGCTGCTGCTGCTGTCGCAGGCCGAATCGGGGCAACTGGCGCTGCAACGGGCGCCGCTCGATCTGGCCGCGGTCGCGCGCGAGGTGGTGGAGCAGTTCCAGATTCCCGCCGAAGAGAAAAACGTTCAGCTGAGCGCGGCGCTGGACGCGCGCGCGATCGTTTCCGCCGATCACACGCAGATCGAACGGCTGCTCTCGAATCTTCTTTCAAACGCCATCAAGTACACGCCCGAAGGCGGCTGGGTCCGGGTGCGCATCGCGCCGGCGGAAACGCCGGGATGGACGCAGCTGGTGGTGGAAGATAATGGCGTCGGCATTCCGGCCGAGAATCTGCCGCACATTTTCGACCGCTTTTACCGCGTCAAAAACGCGCAGACGGACGCCGTCGCGGGCCTGGGCCTCGGCTTGAGCTTTGTCGCCTGGATCGTCGAAGTGCACGGTGGACGCATCGACGTCGCCAGCGCGGAGCGTGAAGGCACGCGTTTCACCGTTCTTCTGCCGGCCGAGGAGTCCGCGATCGAATCGCCCGCGCCCGCGCCGGAGGCCGTGGCTTAATCCACGCTAAACTGAAAATATCCCATGAGCCTCGAAATCCGCGAGACCGACCGCGAGGGCATCGCCATCCTCGCTTTGAAAGGACGCCTTACCGTCGGCGAGGCGTCGATGATCCGCGACAAAGTGCACGAGCTGGTGGCCAAGGGCCGCAACAACATCATTTTCGACCTGGGCCAGGTGGATTACATCGATTCGACCGGCCTGGGCAGCATGGTGATCTGCTTCACCACCATCAAGAAATCCGGCGGCACGCTGAAGCTGCTGAATCTGAACAAGCGCAATATCGAACTGCTGCTGCTGACCAAGCTGCACACCATTTTCGAAGTGTTCTCCGATGAACAGGACGCGGTGAACAGTTTCTTCCCGGACCGCGAGATCAAACGCTTCGATATTTTGCAGTTCGTGCAAAGCCAGGAAGACGAACACTGATGCTCGAAACCGGTTGCGCCGCGCCGGCGTTCACGCTGGATCAAATGGGCGGCGGGAGACGATCGCTGGACCAGATTCTGGAGCAGGGCGCGGCGCTCGTCGCGTTTTATAAAATCAGCTGCCCGGTGTGCCAGTTGACCTTGCCGTTTCTCGATCGCATCGCCGCGGGATCGCTCCAGGTGATCGCGATTTCGCAGGATGATGAGCACGGCACCTCGAAATTTCAGCAGAAATACGGCGTCCATCTGCCCACGCTGCTCGACCGCGAGCGGGACCATTATCCGGCCAGCAACGCCTACGGCATCGCGCACGTGCCGTCACTGTTTCTGATCGAAAAAGATGGACGCATCTCGATGGCCATCGACGGTTTCATAAAGCGCGACCTGGAATCGATCGGCGCCCGCGCCGGTGTCGCGCCGTTCCATGCAGGCGAACATGTGCCGGAATGGAAAGCCGGCTGAGGATCGAAGAATTGAGCTTCGGTCGGAAGCTGCGGTAACCTGAAAGTTAGATCATGCCGAAAATTTCTGACGTCGTTGGCAGCACGGCGGCCATTGTCAAGGGAATGAGCATCACCTTCAAGGAGATGCTGAATCCGACCATCACCGAGGATTATCCCGACGCTCCGGCGAAATTCCAGGAGCGTTTCCGCGGCGTGCACCAGTTGCAGCGCGACGAGAACGGCCTGGAAAAATGCGTGGCCTGTTTCCTTTGCGCCGCGGCGTGCCCGGCCGATTGCATCTACATCGAAGCCGCGGAAAATACCGACGAACTGCGCATCAGCGGCGGCGAACGTTACGCGAAAGTCTACAATATCGATTACAACCGCTGCATCTTTTGTGGATACTGCGTCGAAGCCTGCCCCACCGACGCGATCACGCATGGCCACGGCTTCGAGATCGCCAGCTACAACACCTCGACGCTGATTTACCGCAAGGAACAGATGCTGGTGCCGATTCCGCAGGGAGCGCATTTTCCGTTGAAAGCGGATGCCGAGGCGGGCGAAGCGGGACACTGATCCGCGGCGCGTTGGGTAGTGCGTTGCGGCATCCGGGAAGGGCCTGCTATAGTGGCAAGCGAAGCTCAAAAGGGGCCTGTGGCGCAGTTGGGAGCGCGCTTCCATGGCATGGAAGAGGTCGAGAGTTCGAATCTCTCCAGGTCCACCACAACTTTTCATAGAGTTCGCAACCCCTGCCAATCAAAAAACGGAGTCTGTGGAGTCCATCTGCCGCGTCTTCGCCCGCGCTCGCGGCAGTTACAAACCCATCGTTTATGAATAGGGCGAACGCGGGCGCGATTCCCCGCTCGCCCGCGATGAAATCCGCCCGTCGAAGGAATAGCGAAACGCATTTTCGCGAATTTCGCGCAGGTCCGGCTCGCTAAATCCAAAGCATTTCCGCGCGATTTCGTATTCCTCTCGCAAACTGCACTCGAACAGCGCCGGATCGTCCGTGTTCAGCAATAGCGGCACGCCCGCCTCGAACAATCTCCGCGCCGGATGCGCCTCCAGCGACGAAACCGCGCCCGTCCGCACGTTGCTCGAGATACAAATTTCAAGC
>DATJNW010000019.1:0-6532 GCA_035507655.1 Bryobacteraceae bacterium
AAGGAGCGAGCGGCACCCATCCCACGTTGGCAAATCCAAATCCAAATCCGAATCCGACGCCGATTCCCGGCGCGCCCCAGCCGAAAAATCCAACCAGCGCGGGACTCCAGAACGCCGCACCATACGCGGCACCCGGCCACCACGCCCATCCGAAGGAGCCGTAATACCAGCGTCCAAAATGATACGGCGCCCACCCCCACGGCTCGCACCCGAGCCACGTCCAGCCGTAGTAGGCGGTCCAAACCCAGCGCCCGCAGGCATACGGCGCCCATCCCGGCGCGACGGTTGGCACCCAAACCTGACCGTAACCGCCATCGTTCACCCAATGGCCGTACCCGTCCATATCCTCGGTGCCGTAAATATCGTGATTGACGCGTCCCGGCGACGCCGCCCGCTCCAGCGTCTGATCGCGCTGCGCGCTCAAGCGGTCGAAATCGTCCTCGGCCGGCGGCGCGGCCATCTGAAACTCCGGATCGTTGGCCGATCCGCGCACCATCATGCTGCTGTTGTTGTGGATCGCCTCCGACCCGCGCGGCCCGAACACTTCGCCGTCAGCGCCGTTGCGCAGCGTAATTTGGGTGATCCCGTCCGGCTTCACGTCGAGGCGATAAACGCCGACATGCACCGGCCGCAGCGAAATGCTAGGCGTGCTGATTTCGACCTGCGCATCCGAATCGCGCAGCACGCGATAGATGATCGTCCCGGCCGCGACCTCCACCTGATATCGCCCGCGCTGCAATTGGCCGAGCCGAACCTCGCTCCCCGGCGCGAGGCGAAAAAAATTGGCATAATCGAGCTGCACTTCCGCGCGCCCGTTATCGCCGGTCACCACGCGATCGCCGGCCGTCAGCGGCGCATTCACCGCCGCCGCGATCAAATCCGCCGAATCGCCGCGGCGCACCGAAACATTCCCAAACATGAAACTGATCCGCGCCACAGCGTGCTGCGCCGCCTGCGGATCGGCATCGGCAGGCGGGGGACCTGCCGGCTGCTGCGGACCGTATTGCGGCTGCTGCGGATAAGGCGGCTGCTCCGACCACGGCCCTTGCTGTTGCGGTTGTGGCTGGGCAAAGGCGATGGTTGTAAAGATCGCGATTGCGGCCAGGACTCGAATCATACTCGCACGGCTTATGGCAATTGCGAGTCCAAACGCGATGTTGCTGATTATAAGAAATTTAACCTGATTTAAGAAAGCAGTCCGACTGGCTGAAAACCACCACCATGGTCGAAATCAGCCCCGCAATAGAGCGGCGTCACCACGGTTAGCGGGGTTCTGAAAAAGGGGACAGGTATCCAGTTGTTCCGATATCCAGCGCGTGCCTTCGTCGCCCAACGGCATGCGGTTCGGGCGCATGCGAAAATGATCCGATCGTCTCTTCAGACGGCGATCTGTGGCAAACTAGGGTTGGAACCGATGAATAGGTAACGGTATCCAATGGTTATGAAGTACTGGGGTTACCTCGCGGCGAAGATCATTGTGTGGATGGCGATTCTCGGCGGAATCGACCGCATGATTATGGCGGCGTTTCCTCAGCCGCTGAACCTGTCGCGTCCGAGCGAGGTTACACGCTACCTCAACTACGAATTCGTCATGCTGCTGTTCGGACTCTTCGCGGTCGGCCTGGCGTGGCTGATCGTCTGGGACCAGCGCTATCGCTGCCGGACTTGTCTGCGCCGTTTGCGGATGCCGGTGCAAATGGGATCGTGGAACCATATTTTATTGGGCGCGCCCCGCACCGATTACATCTGCCCCTACGGCCACGGCACACTGCAAGTCTCGGATCTGCAAATCCATGGGCACGACGAGCCGGACTGGCAGCCGCACGAAGATATGTGGAAAGAGCTCGAAGCGCTGAACGAAACGAAAAAGTGAGAAAATTGCTCTTGATGAGTGAGAGCGTCTGTTGCGCCGCAGGAAGCGGTCCAACGGCGAAATCCGAAATGAGCACCCGTGCCCGCTAGGCCGAAAACTCCGCGCAAATCGCTGTTCATCCGCTTTCTGGTCAGCCCGTGGGGCCGCGCCTTTCTGATCGCGTTCTTCGTGACCGTCGCCAGCGGACTCGGCGTCTTCACTTATTTCTACGAAAAATACGCGGGCATCACCGAAGAGAAGCTGAAGGCCGGGCCGTTCTCCAACACTTCCCTGCTCTACGCCGCGCCCGAACCGGTGGAAGTCGGCGAAGAAGATAAAATTTCCGACATCGCCGATTATCTGCGCCGCGCCGGATACAACGAATCGAGCAACAATCGCCTGGGCTGGTTCAATATCCGGCCCGACGCCATCGAAATCAATCCCGGACCCGAGGCCTACGATTCGGAAGGCGCGGTGATCAAGTTCAGCGGCGGGCACATCGCCCAGATCATTTCGCTGCGCGACCAGACCGAGCGCAACGAATATCAGCTCGAGCCGGAATTGATCACCAATCTCTTCGACAAGAAGCGCGAGAAACGCAAAATCGTACACTTTAACGAAATTCCACAGGTGATGGTGAACGCGGTGCTGGCGGCGGAGGACAAACATTTCTTCCAGCACTCCGGCTTCGATCCGATGGGAATTCTGCGCGCCACGCTGGTCGATTTGAAAGAACGGCGCGAATCGCAGGGCGCTTCGACGCTGACCAATCAGCTCGCGCGAACGCTGTTTTTGGGACAGGAACGCGGCTGGAAACGGAAATTGCAGGAAATCATGATCACGCTGCACCTGGAGCAGGATTTAACCAAGCAGCAGATCTTCGAATACTACGCCGATTCGATCGACGTCGGCCATGAAGGCAGCTTCGGCATCCGCGGATTCGCGCAGGCCGCCGACGTTTATCTGGGAAAGGATTTGAGCCAGGTGACCATTCCGGACGCGGCGCTGCTGGCCGGCCTGGTGCAGGCGCCGATGAGCCGCAATCCGTTCCGCCATCCCGAGCGCGCCAAAGCTCGCCGCAACGTGGTGCTCCGGGCGATGCTCGAAGACGGGTTCATTACGCAAAAGCAATACGACGATTCGATCGCCGCGCCGCTCGATGTCACCCACGAAGAAGCCGAATCGAGCGACGCGCCGTATTTCGTTGACCTGGTCGACGACAGCTTGCAGAACCAGTTTGAAGGCCGCGATTTTCTGAGCAATTCCTATCGCGTTTACACCACGCTGGACATGAATCTTCAGCGCGACGCGGTGGAAGCGGTGCGCGAAGGCATCAAGGAAACCGACGCGATCTGGAAGCGGCGAAATAAAAAATACGGCACCGCCGAATTTCCGCCGGCGCAGGTCGCCCTGATCTGCCTCGATGCCGAAACCGGCGATTTGAAGGCGCTGGTGGGCGGGCGAGCTTACGGCGTCAGCCAGCTCGATCACGCCATGGCCAAACGCCAGCCGGGGTCGTCGTTCAAGCCGTTCGTGTATGCCACCGCGTTTGCCACCGCGCTCGATCCGAGCGGCCAGGGTCCGGTGATCACGCCGGCCACGATCATTGACGATGAACCGACCACGTTCTGGTACGACGATAAACCCTACGAGCCGGCCAATTTCAAAGACGAATATTTCGGCGAAATTCCGGCGTGGTTCGCGCTGGCGCATTCGCTGAACGTGTCGGCCGTCAAGGTGGCCGAGATGGTTGGCTACGATAAGGTCGCGGCAACGGCGCGCGCGGCCGGTTTGAACGTCGACATCAAGCCGACGCCGTCGATCGCGCTCGGCGCCTATGAGGTGACGCCGCTCGAAATCGCCCAGGCCTACACCGTTTTCGCCAATAACGGCGAGCTGATCAAGAGCGGCTTCATTAAAAATATCCGCGATCAGCGCGGCGATTCGATTTATCAGGCGCAGCCGGATAAGAAACAGGCGCTCGATCCGCGGGTGGCTTATCTGGTCGAAAATACGCTGGAAGAAGTTCTGCGCAGCGGCACCGGAGCGGGCGTTCGCGCGCGCGGCTTCACGCTGCCTGCCGCGGGAAAAACGGGCACCGACCGCGATGGCTGGTTCGCCGGATTCACCTCCAAACTGATCTGCGTGGTGTGGGTCGGCTTCGACGATAATCGCGATCTGAAGATGGAGGGCGCCCACAGCGCTCTGCCCATCTGGACCGACTTCATGATTCGCGCGCACAAGCATCCCGAGTATCGCGACGTGCACAGCTTCGATCCCCCCGATGGAATCGTGACCGCGGAGATTGACGCGGACACCGGCCAGCTCGCCACGCCGGCCTGCCCGCACGTGCGTACGCAGGCGTTCATCGCGGGAACGCAGCCGGTGGAAATGTGCAAACTGCACGGCGGCGGACGGACGCAGATTTCCGGATGGGAGCCCTCGGCCGCACCCGCCGCGCCGGCCGGTCAACCGCAGCCGACGGTAATTCCGGATAATCGCGATAAAGCTCCGGCGCTGGCCGCCGCGCCTCCGCCGAAGACGCCGCGGAGCATCCCGATTGAGCCGGCTCCGCCGGAAACGCAGCCGCAGCCGAAAAAGAAAAAGGGATTTTTCGGGCATCTGAAAGATTTGTTCAAGCAGCAGTAGCTGCTAAGACTTGCTTTTTGCGGCGGCGATCGCCTTGGCCAGGAGCGAAGCGACAAAGTTCTGAAACCCGAGCTCAGATGCGGGCTCGGAATAACGTCCCTTGGGGCCGTCCTGTGCATTGGACATAAGAAGACAGGCCGCGTCGTATAGCCGCTCCCGCACCAGCTTGGTCAGCAAAATCTCATAACGCTTCGCATAGGATGCGCCGCGGAACTCCGGAAACACTTTGAAATGTGGTTGGCTTGCCCGCACCGCGCTCAATGAGCCAGGCGCCTCTTCGAGCAGCATCAGATATCCGAGCCAGGGGCGCGCCGACGGTTTGAACGCGCCCTCGCGGTATGCGGCCCAGACGTCAACTGCGCTCCCAATGGCTTCCTCGGTTCGGTTGTTATAGTTGTTGCCGAACGATCCAACCTGGGATTTAAATTCGATGCCGGCAAGCAGCTTGCCCTCGGAAACCACCAGAAGGTCCCATTTCTTCTCCGGCCGGTACCACCCCGGCAGTTCAACGCACTTTTCGCAATAGACACTCGCTTTGGGAAGACCATTTTGGCAGAGCAGTTCCCGCACTAATTCGACAAAGCCGCTCATTTGCGCGCCGCCGGTAACCGCCGACCGTGCGCCCGCATCTTTATTCCCCGAAATGACGCCTTGTTTTTGAGCTTGTGTCTCGCGACTATTCCAGAAATGTCTGACCGCCGCACGGACGTGCGTCTCGATCCTGGAATTAAAACTCATCCAACGTTGACCGTCGCCCGGTTGAATAACAGCGAGGTTTCATTCGCGATCCTTTTGCAGGCTTGGTCGAAATAGTGCGAATCGATTTCAAATCCGATACTGTTGCGTCCCACCGCGGCCGACGCGATCGAGGTTGTGCCTGTTCCAAGGAACGGGTCAAGCACCGTATCGCCGACAAAACTGAACATCCGGATCAGCCGCTCCGCCAGTTCGAGCGGGTAGGGCGCAGGATGGCTGCGCGTGGAGGCCCCGGTGAGTCCGGTCCAGATCTGTTGAAACCACTGTTTGTGATTTTCGCTGGAAATAAGGCTCAGGATGCGGGTTGGAAGATCGGGGGCACGGTAGCCGCCGGGCTTGCGCTGCATGAGAATGAACTCGATATCGTTTTTAATGACCGAGTTTGGCTCGTACGGCTTTCCAAGAAAACCGGACCCGTTCTCCACTTCGTAAACGGCGTTTGCAATCTTGTGCCAGATAATCGGCGCAAGATTGTCAAAGCCTATCTTGCGGCAGCGTTCCTGAATCGAAGCATGAAGGGGGACGACGGTGTGCCGGCCATTGTTCTTCCGCCGCGACAGACATACGTCGCCCACAACGCAGATCAACCGCCCTCCGGGAACGAGCGCGCGCAGGCAATGGTTCCAGACCTTATCGAGCTCATGCAGGAAAACGTCGTAATCCTCGATGTGCCCCATTTGCCTGTCTGACCTTCGATACTCTTTCAGCGTCCAATAGGGCGGCGACGTCAGAACCAGGTGAACGCTATCCGGCGCCAGACCAGACATTTCACGAGCATCGCCGCAATAAAGGTTGTGCGTGGTCGGAACGGCGCGGACGGCCTCTTCTATCAGCCGGACCAGATTCGCGTCTTTTGCAATTCGCGGCAGGTCCGTCTGCGGATTCGTCAGCGGGTAAATCTCGCGCGGTACCAGTGCCTCGAGTTTCGTCGAAGACTCAGGCTCACCGTCCGGCTCGATCGGCGGGCGCTTGGATTTCAGGGCGAAACTCGTTGGTCGTTGAATGCGGGGAGTCCCTCCGTATCAAAACGCACTTCCACTCGCTGAGTCAAGCCTGCCTTGCGCTATCTGATTTCGGGACTGTTGGCGTTGGCCGGCTCCGCCGTAATGCTCTGCCGGATCACCAGCGTCTGGTCAGAGAAAAACGATCGGCTGGCGGTGCTGTTGAACGCCTCCGGCACGGCAGTCACCGAATATCCCGTGGGCGACCCGGCGACGGTGAAAATATAGCCGCTGTTTTTTCCGTCGGCGAGATTTTTGGGGATAATGTCGGCCG
>DATJNW010000020.1:0-30238 GCA_035507655.1 Bryobacteraceae bacterium
AAGGGAAAGGGGGCCCATGCAAACGGTTTAGGCTTGACGATGTGAATACGTTTGCGGCATGATTGCAGATGCCAGCGAAGCTTGTTTCGACGGCTTATTCAGATCGTCGGAACGCTCTATTCACATCGCCGGAATACGCAGCTTCGACCTGTGGCTCGCGGACCTGGAGGTTCTCCTCGATGTGCGCGGGAGTCTTGAGGAAGAACTGTTCGAGGGGGATGTTCGACCGCACCCAGGCGTCTAGGTCTCGTTTACTGAAGAGCCATTTGCTCCCGATTTTGTTCGATGGAAGCGTTCCCTCTCTTGCGAGGTCATAGAGCGCTGTTTTCCCGAGTTGCAAGTAGCGCGCGGTCTCCTCGATGGTCATCCATTCTTCCTGGGCCATTGATCGATCCTCCTTGCCATACAATATCGTATGATATCATTTGATGCAAGATGACCGCTTATACGGAAGACTCTGACCGCCTGATCGGTGTATCAAGGTGTGTTTCGGGGATACTCGGGCGAAAGGGTTCGGTCCTACGTGTCGTTTAAATCGCAATTCTCGGCCTCGCAAGACAAGGCGCACAACCGTAACATCGCGACGAAGATCCATGAGGAGTTGACAAAGCTTCGTGCCGGCGTTGACGCGTCGCCCACGACACCGCGGCGCTGGGTCTGGGAGTTGATCCAGAACGCCAAGGATGTGAATATCGACGGAAAGGTCCGCGTTCTTATCGAAGCCGACCTGAACGGGTCGGACGCGCACGTCACCTTCAAACACAACGGTGGTGCGTTCTCCGCCGAAAACATTCGTTTCCTTATCGAGCAGGTATCGTCGAAGGACCGAACAAATGACAGCGATGGACGGCCCACGACCACGGGGAGGTTCGGCACGGGATTTCTCACAACCCACCTCCTGTCCGAACGCGTCCTTGTCAGAGGTGTTACGGCGGGGAAAGGCTACGCCCCAAGGAAGTTCAACCTGACGCTCGATCGCAGCGGCGCTGGCTTGCAGGACATCATTGATGCCGTACAAGCGTAAGCGACCGGTAAACACCGTGCCAGAGGCGGATGCTCAAAGCAGACTGGCTTCAGGATGTTTTTCTGGCCAGTAGGCGGCGGACTGAACTGCGCCCGATGCGCACGCGACGGGCGATCTCAGATTTGCTCATGCCGGCACGATGAAGCCTCCGAACTTCGTCAGCGTGGATCGCCGCGGTTGCGGGCCGACCCAGCCGTTTTCCGCTCCGGCGCGCATGCGCCAGGCCAGCTCGCGTTCGTTCGCGCAGGATCTCCCTTTCGAACTCGGCGAAGATCGCCAGCAGGCCCGCCATCGCTCGACCGGCGGGCGTGGTCAGATCCAGCGCCTCCGTCAGAGAAACGAAGCCCACTCCCAAGTGCTCCAGTTCTTGAAGTGTCGCCAGCAGGTCCGTGACGGACCGGCCCCAGCGATCCAGCCGCCACACCAGGACGATATCGATCTCCCGGCGCCGAGCGGCGTCCAGCAATCTCTCGCGAGCTTCTCGCCGCGCGGCTCCAGAGTTCACCTCGCGGACCTGCAACGCGATCGTCCAGCCGCGGCGAGCCGCATACTCGCGCATGGCGCGGTTCTGCATCGCCAGAGTTTGCTGTTCATTCGTGGAAACGCGGGCATACAAGCCGGCCCGGAACATTTTCGTTCGGCTGCGTGACTGGCCAAAAACGTCAGCGGATTTCGCCTTCCCCGAGGCCGGTTTTGCAGGCATTTGAGGACATTCCCTGATCCTGGCCATAGACGATGGTTTTAGGCCAGCGCAGCCCAACGGTGAGGCAGTAGTTCATCGAGCTGCGTCATCGGATGCGACGCGATCCGCGACAACACATCCTCAAACCAGGCGAACGGATCCACCTTCACCAGTTCACAAGAGGCCACGAAGCTTTTCAGCACCGCCGCCGTTTTCCCGCCACGGTCGCTGCCGAAAAACGTCCAGTTGTTGCGGCCCACCGCCCAGCCGCGTAGAGAGCGTTCGGTGTGGTTGTTGTCGATCGACAGATCCGGGTGATCGCAATACCGCGTCAGTGCGGCCCAGTTCTTCAGAATGTAGTTCACCGCTTGGCCGGCTTCGCTTTTCGGCAAAAGCTCCTCGTGAATCTGGAGCAAGTAAGCATGCACCTTCTCTAATACCGGCCGCGCGCCCTGTTCCCGCATCAGCCGCAGATCCTCGCCGCCGAGCGCCCGCTGGCGCGCCAGCTTTTCCACCCGATACAGCTCCGCGATCATCAGCAACAGCGTCCGCATGCGTGAGGGATCGTTGTCGAGAGCCTGGTGCACATGCCGCCGCGCGTGCGCCCAGCAGCCTACTTCCACCATCCCGCGTTCGGGTTTCAGGAAAAAAGAATCGTAAGCCACATACGCATCGGCCTGCAGATATCCGCGATACCGGCGGAGAAACTCTTCCGGCCCCGCGCGCTCCCGCGTCGGCGTGTAGTCATAAACCACCGCCACATGCTCCCGATCTCCCACATACGGCCAGATTCTTCCTTTGCGCGCTTGCTTTCGATTGCGATCCAGCACCTTCACCGGCGTATCGTCCGTGCCCACTACTTTGGAGGCCAGCACGTGCCGCTTCAAACGCTCATATAAAGGTTCGAGCAGTTCGGCCGACTGCGCCATCCACCCGCACAGGGTTTGCTCGGCAATCTCGATTCCGTGCCGCCGAAACATTTTCGCCTGCCGATGTAAAGGCAAGTGATCGGCCAGCTTGCTCACAATCACCTGCGCCAGCACCGATGCCGATGCCGTGCTCTTCTCAATAGGCTGCGGAGGTTTCGTGGCCGTCTTCACCGTGCACGCGCAGGCGTATGTGAAACAGGCGTCCTCGATCACTTTCATCTGCGCGGGCAGGTATTCATAGCGCTCGCTGACTTCTTCGCCGATGCGCCGCAGGTCCTGATCACAGGCGTCGCAATGCTTTTCCTGGTCCAAAAGATCATGCTCGATCCGTTTGCGCTTCAGATGCCGCGGCAACGGTTTTCTACCGCGCGGCTTTCCGCTGCCGGACGCAGATGCGCCAGCCGTCGGCGGCTCGTCATCGGGATCGTCCGATTCTTCGGTTTCCGGTAAACTCACTCCCAACTCGGCGGCGAAGAGCGCCAGCTGTTCGCGTGAGAGTTGCTCGCTCTTGCGCCCGGTCTTGGCTTGAAGGAGCTGGCGCAGCAGGCGCTCGGTGCGATCCAGTTGCGAGGTTACGTCGACCAACATCCTCTTCAACGTGGCCGCGTCTTCGGGAAGTGTTTTTGGATCGACGGGCAAGCTCAAGTGTAACCGGAAAGGGATGCTTCACCAAGAGAAAAATCTGTAAATCGTCAATGTTTATGCGGCTTCGACGGCTTTGTGCCGATACCGCTTGCGGCGCTTGGCCTGACTCAGATCGATGCCGCTCAACAGTGCTCCCAGCTCTTGCGCCGTGATCTCCCGTCGCGCTTCGCCCGATTCGGAAAACGGCATCGCATACGTGCCTTCTTCCAGCCGCTTGGCCCATACTGCGAAGCCATCACGATCCCAATACAGGATTTTCACGCGGTCCCGGCGTTTATTGGC
Source organism: Bryobacteraceae bacterium (assembly GCA_035507655.1). Taxonomy (GTDB): domain Bacteria; phylum Acidobacteriota; class Terriglobia; order Bryobacterales; family Bryobacteraceae; genus Palsa-187. The sequence continues at coordinate 3,563 of DATJNW010000020.1, forward strand.
GAACACGAATAGATGGCCGGCGAAGGCGTCCAACTGCATCACCGCACTCACCAACGCGTGCAGCCCATCGAAGCTTCGCCGCATATCGCAAGGCGCCGTCGCCAAATACACCCGCACACTGGCTGGCAGATGAATCATCGCGCTTCGCGCAAAATGCCGAGCACCAACCGCAGCGTCGCCGCGTCCGCACCCGGGCTAATGTGAAGCCGGTCACCGGAGGACAAAATCAACTCCACCGGCTCACCGCGTTGCTGGCGGATGGCTGGAGTCTCCACCAGCGCAAACCCCATCGACTGGCCCTTTTCCGCGAGCCGCTTCCTCCACGTATAAAACAACGGACTGCCCACTCCGTTTTCCTGGCAGAACGCTTCCACGCTCTTCCCACTTTGCTTGTGACGGGCGATCAGTTCAGTCCAGAACTTTCGCCGCTCCGCCTGCCGTTCTCGTTTCGTCATGCCACCACTATGCACCGCAGTCTTCCCGCAGGCCAGTGGTGTTCATCGGATGCTTACGTACAAGCCGCGAAAGAGTCAGTCCTAGACCTGGACGAACAACCAGAACATACAGGATACTCCCCCGGCAAATTCAATACGGCCTTCCGGTACGAACTCGCCGACAAGACCGGAAAGAAGGTGGCGAGCACCGGTCTGGCAGATCTCGACATCTGCCTGCCCTACACGCTCGCATTCGTGAGGGAGATCGAAAGCGTCGAGTACCCGAACCGTCGGTTGAGCCTGCAAGACCCCGACGACGAACATGTAGACGGCGAGGTACAAATCCTTTCCGTGAGCATGGAGGACCCTGAAGGCTTTGCCGATTCGGAGGTCACCTCGATCGCCGTATTGAGCACGGGCTTGACCACGATCGCCATACCGGTGAAAAAGACAAGCGACGGTGTGCGCATCCTCCCGCTCGGCCCCGATGTGCCCCGATTGTTCTGCGATTTTCCGCTCCTAGGAACCGAAACCTTCCCGTTCCCGGTTATCATCAATAATCCGACGTTCAATCCAACTGAACCACGGGACGGCGTATTCCTCACCCGAACCGACCGCCCCTTCCCGCAGATCGACCATAACAAAGGCATCATCGAAGAGGCCCTCGGGCTTTATCTCGTGCTGCTCGACCACGCGTCGCAGCACGAGTGGCAACATCTCTATCTCCTCGCTGGCGTAAAGCCGGTACAAGCGGAGCTCGCCCGGCTTGATCAGAAGTGGTACACCGCCGAGATCCTCAAGCCCATGCGGGACACGCTGCTGCATACCAAGATCGTGCGGACGGCAGCAGGCAACATGGCCCCCATTCATTCCGACGACGGCAACAATAACATCTGGTTTCCGACTGGTTCCGCCGACAAGATCCGTCGTGCCATTTGGCGTTGCTGCAAGACCTGGATTCCCGGACAACTTCCAGCACAATCGGAGGTCGAAGTCTGGAATGAGATCATCTGGCAGGAGTGCAACAGACTCACGTTCGACCAGGCTGCCGCTTTCATCGAGGACGACGACACGATCGAAACACTCGCAGGCGAACTATCGGAGGACAAGGACGTCCACGAGTGGCTCAATGAGTTCTACGCGGCCCTGAAACTCAGCGAGCCCGACTTCCTTGCAGTAGTCACTAAGCGGCGCATCTTCCCGAACCAGAACGGCACATTCAAGAAAAAGGCCGACCTGTCCCGCGACACTGGCGACATCGACACCGCGCTCTTAGACATCCTCAAGCTCCTCGGAAACGACCTGCGCGATCACCTCCTAGATCCGGCGATCGACACGGTCCTTGACGATCTCTCCCAAAAGGACGGAAGCTTCGTCGTCAATCAAATCACGGCAGCGGTCGACAAACTCATCATCGACCGAAATGCCATGGACCACTATCGGCCCGCAGTTGCCGAACTCCTCCGCTGGTTCCACAACAACCCATCAGCCGCAAAGAAGCAATTCCCAATCCTGTGCGAGAACAAACACCGGCTTTACGACGACAAGGAGATCCTCGACAACATCAAACAGGCAGATCAACTCAAGCAACTCCTGAGCCACTACAAGGTCAAGACCGTTGATGAACTCCACGCCGTCATCGAACAGCACACCGCTGCCGCAAAGCTCCTGCCTGTTACTAGGCAGATCATCGCGAGCCTGGGAATCACCTCTCTAGAGGAATGGGAGAAAGCCCTCGAAGACAAGAACCTGGCTGCCCTGTTCTCTCACGAGTCCACGCCAACGACCGACATGTTCCTGTATGCGCAATCGTTGATCAAGAAAGCCAAAGCCCGCGTGAAGGCCCACCTAGCGACGATCGAAGAGTACGACCTCTCCGAGATGGACGAGACGGCCGTCACCGTCCTCGCGGGAGTCAAGCATAACGGCCGGGAGGTGCAAATCGTCGTGCGGCCCGCGTACGATGGCACGGTGATCATCTACTACCAGTCGGAAAAAGACGTGCTGGATTATGAAGACCACGAACTCTGGGTAGACACGGGCCCGGATGTCCGGCGGATCACGTTCGGCCACATCCTGAAGACTACCGAGATTCGGCGGTTCCCTATATAACGCCATGGACATCGCTCAAGAGACACTCGACCGCGTCGGCCAGCCTGAAAGCGAGCAACTGGAATACAAGGCGGTGCTGCCGCCCGCCGCCACCCTCGCACAACTGATGTGCGCGTTCGCCAACACCAACGGGGGAGCCATCGTCCTCGGCGCGGTCGAAGACAGCAAAAGGGTCGTCATCAACGGCCTCAGCGACGAGTTCCGCGCGGTCGAGATCACGCGAAAGGCTATCGATCTCCTTTCGCCACCGCCCACGGTCATGTATGACTATGTCCTGCACCAGGGCAAGCGCCTCTTCGTCATCGAGGTGCAGAAGTCGAGCGGAGAAGTCTCGCTTGGCGGCAAGGTCTATGCCCGCGTTGGCGAGCGCACGACGCTCAAGCAGCCAGTCCCTGTTAAAGCCATCCAGAACGCCGGCATCGCCCATCTGTCGAAGGAACTGGCGGATGATCGCAAATCCTGCACCGCCGCGAGAGCGAAGCTGCTCGACCACTACGAGAGCGTGCTGCGCATCCTCGACGACCTCAGCGAGCTCCTGTATCCCAAAGGATCCAATGTCCCGACCGACAATCCTGAAGGCAAGATGCTCCTGCGCATCCTGTTCTCCTCCTGCGCGGACACGTTCGAGACATTCATGTCGGACCTCCTGTACGAGATCTACCTCGCCAGACCCGAGGCACTCAAATCGGACGCACCAGTGAAGGTCAAGGATGTCCTGGACTGCACGGATATGCAAGAGTTCATCAGCCGGTATGCGAAGGACAAGCTCAAAAGGCTGCAGCGCGGGAGCGTCAAAGAATTCATCGCGGACAACAAAACGATCAAATCGCTGAAGGTGTTCGATGCGACGCGCATAGACGAAATCGAGAAGATCCTGCAGATCCGACACCTCTACACGCACCAGAACGGCATTATCGACGAGAAGTTCCGCAAGTCGTTCCCCCTCACGAAGGTCAACGACGAATATCGCATGACGCTCGATGAGTTCTTGGACCGATTCGACTACCTTGCACAAGCCATCGAAGCCGTCGATAAGGCAGCCCGCATGGACTTCAAACTCGCAGCCTTCTCATGAAACGACGCCCCTGATCACTCAGGCTTGGTCGGGGACTTCTTCGGTGCGAGCTGGCTCATCCCTGTTCTGAGGTCGTTCAGGTCTGCAAACCGCCATCACTCCTCCAGAAACTTAGTTTGTACTACCATGGCCGGGCCTGTTCTAGTATCTGGGCGAAGGACGTCAACCAAGGTCCTCCGGGACACCAGCGGCGGCCGAATGGTCTCGGAACGGGCGAAGAAACCAGAAATTCTGCGAGGCCCTATGGAGATCCGAATGCGACTGCGACCGCTTCCGGCCCTGACGGTAATCTGGTTAAATAAGGCACCTGCTTGCCAGGCAGGTGCGCTGCCCCGGCCAGAATACTCGATCGAGAACGAAGAGTCGGCTTCGGTCTGCCGATCCTGACCGAATCACGCGCCCCTCGGAAGTTGAACGGCCAGGGTCAAGCTGACGCGCCACCACACTCGGACCCCGCCCGAACAAGTCTGGCGCAGTTGTTATCTGCACGGACACGGGTTCATGCCGGCCAGCAAAATGATTGAGCTTGGGAAGGATAACGTCACCTGCGACCTGGCCAGCGTCACCGAGCCTTCTTCCAGCGGCTGGCGCAGCTGTTCCAGAACATTTCTCGGGAATTCCGGCAATTCGTCGAGAAACAAACGCCATTGTGAGCCAGGCTTACTTCACCCGGTTTCGGCATTCCCGACCCTCCGCCAATCAATCCGGCGTCGGAGACCGAATGATGCGGCGCGCGAAACGGCCGCGCCTGCAACAAGCCCGTCCCATTTGGCAACAGCCCGGCGACGCTGTGGATCCGCGTGGTCTCCAGCGCTTCGGGAAAGGTCAGCGGCGGCAGAATGCCGGCGAACCGTTTCGCCATCATCGTCTTGCCCGAGCCCGGCGGCCCGATCAAAAGGGCATTGTGGCTTCCCGACGCGGCGACCTCCAGCGCGCGCTTGGCGCTGAGCTGGCCGCGAACATCCTTGAAGTCGAGGACGTCGCCATCCGCCGGACCACCCGTCGCGTGACGCGGCTGTGGCTGGAAGGCGCCGGGTTCCTTCAAGAACGCGACCGCGTCTCTCAAGTGATGAATGCCGAACACGTCGACGCCATCGGCCACCGCGGCTTCGGCGGCATTATCGGCCGGAACCAACAGGTTCTTGATGCCGCGGCTGCGCGCGCACGCCGCAATCGATAATGCGCCTCGCACCGGCCGGATGCTGCCATCGAGCGACAACTCGCCCACAAACAGATGCTGCTCGGCACTGCCGACCATCCCCATCGCGCCCAGGATTCCCAAAGCCATCGGCAGATCGAACCCGGCGCCTTCTTTGCGGACATTCGCCGGCGCCAAATTGATGGTGACGCTTTTCGCCGGATACCCGAATCCGGAATTGATCAGCGCCGACTTGATCCGCTCCCGACTCTCTTTGACCGCAATGTCGGGCAGTCCGACGGTGATGATATCCCGCGAAACGCCCGGGTACATATCGACCTCCACGTCGATCAGGTGGGCGTCGATACCGAACAGGGCAGCCGAGCGTGTCCGAAAAAGAGCCATCGAAGTATAGTGCGCCGCGCATAGACTTTTTCGCGCATGAATATACGGTCATGGAATCATCTACTTAGCTGTTCTGATTGGGCCAGGCGTGCGGAGCAGGCCTCGAAGTGGGGAACCATTGAAGATCGAATCGGCGTAAGCTGAAACGTACGCGTCCGCAAATCTCTCTCCCTCGTGGCGCTCTGTGTCTCTTTCAGCGATTGCCATAGCCGCAACGGCCGTATTCTGCGTCGTCGCCATCAGCGTGATGCGCCGTTTGCGCGGCCGATGTCCGTATAGCGACCCGCTTTGTCGTTCCGGCAAGCCCTGCATTCGGTGTTACAGAGATATTTACAACGGGACACCGCTCTAAAAAAACGGTCATTGTCTGCTCGCGAGCATTCCCTCCGCAACGCCACCAATGCGCGGATATCACACCCCGCAACACTTGCACTTGAATGCCGGCGCGGTATGAAACATCATGAAAGGAGAAGCAGCAAATATGGAATCTATCGTACTCAGGCCGCGTGCCGGCCTCGCGCGCCATTCCCGCATCTGTGGTGTACTGCTCCTGCTGGTTCAAGCCGCGTGCTCGAGAACGCCTCCGGTTCCGGAAAAGCGTTACCCGATGCAAGGGGAGATTGTGGCGCTGGAACCGCACTCGAAGTCCGCGATTATCCGCGCCGGAAAAATCGGCGACTGGATGGGGCCAATGACCATGGATTACCCGATCGAGCCCTCTTCGGAATACGAGCACCTCCAAGTCGGCGAGCATATCCAGGGAACCGTGGTCGTGCAAGGGGACAAATTCTATATCACGGGAATTCAGGCCGCGCCTTCGCCCGCGGCAAAATGACCGGGAAAGCCGGCATTTCTTACAGCCTGGCAACAGTATTGCACCACTGAAAATATGCGTAAGTCTTCTGAGAAACGACACCTATGCTCGGAGCTGGTTTCGATCCTTTACGGGTGCGGCCAGCTCATTTCCGGAAACCTGGAAGAGATCGGTGAATGCAGTGCCCTGGTGCTTGTTGACTCTCCGATCCGCAACCGTTCGCAAATTAGTATCGCCTGCGAAAAGCATCACTTGCGTGGTGTTGTCAAATCCTGCACTTTTACTGATGTTCTTGGTTATCTGGTGGAAGTGACGCTGAATGTCGATTCGTGCTGGTCACCGCGGTGGTTTACGCCAAAGCACCTGCTGCATCTAACCGGCCGCGCCGCCTAAGGCGATTTGCTTAGAGTTACTTAGAAAAATTGTCAGGCAAATTTTACGTGGTAGGCGAAACCTGACCAGGGTGCTGAAAAAGGGGACAGGCCGCTCGGCATTCATATCGCTGACGCAACCTTGAGCAACCCCCGGTCAGTATGGGTGCGTGGCGCACGCACATATGCGTGCCGCGTCGGCACTCTTGCCGACGCTGGTTCGGCTCGATCAGCCATTGCGTCGAGAAGAGTCTCGACGCGGCACGCAGGAGTGCGTGCGCCACCAACGGACCGAAGCAACTGGTTGGATCAAGTATATCAGGGCCGGCCTTTTTGGCCGCGCAGCGCTTCAAAGGAGGCGATGATATCCAGCAATTCGGCGGTGATGGTTTCCTGGCGCAGGCGCCGCGAGGAGGTGGTCAGATTGTGCAGACGCTCGTCGATATTTTTTTCGGCAACCTGCATGGACGCGAGCCGGCTGGCGTTTTCGCTGGCCAGCGATTCGGCGAAGGCCCGAAACAGCGACACGAACAGGTATTCGCGGACCAGCAGTTGAAACAGCCTGGTCTCATCCAGCGTGAACATCGGCAGCACTTTGGAGGGCCACGGCTTCACGCGCAGCGACTGAATCCAGTGCGCGTCCATCGGCAAAATCTGCTCGCCGCGAACCCGATACCACGCGCCCGAAACCGGCCGGGCGTAGAACAGCACCACCGTTTCGATGGCGCGTCTGGAGTGCCACTCCTCGATGGTTCGCAGCGCTGCTTCTACCGCCGGTCCGATGCCGCCCACCGACGCCGGCACCGCGATGGTCTGCTCCACCGGTTTCTCCGCGGCTTCCAGTTGGCTGGCCGCGCGCACGCCCACCGCGACCGTCGTTTGGTCATCTCTTCGCTTGGCCAGTTTTTTCATGGCGCGCAGCGCGTAGGCGACCACCTGGTCGTTCAACAACCCGCACATCCCCTGATCCGACCCGAACACGATCGCGCCCAGTTTGCGCCCCGGCGCGTAGCGCGGCGGAATCGCGTGCGGCGGCATGCGGCGCAGCGCAATCTGCAAACCCATTTCCACGGTACGATGATAATCGCCCACCGCGGCGACGGCCCGCTCGTATTGGCGGATATTGACGCCGGCCAGCGCCTTCATCGTTTTCACCACCGAATGAAGCTCCTCGGTGACGGCCAGCGCTTTTCTTAAGGACTCGGCTGCTTCCATGGGATCACCCGTTCGGCGAGGCTGACGATGGCCGCGCGATCCTGATCCGACAGCATTGCTCCGGATTCGATGGCGCGCGCCAGCGGCGTCAGGTCGCTTGCGAACGCTTCGCGCAGGCGCAGCGAGCCTTCCACCACCCGCTCCGGCGTAATGCCGTCGAAAAGACCGGCCGTCGTCGCGACCAGAATCGCAATCTGTTCCGGCGCCGGAATCGGATCGAATTGCGGCTGCTTCAACGCCTCGCGAATGGCCCGCCCGCGCGCCAGAGTTTGCCGCGTCCGTTCATCCAGGCGCGAGCCGAAGCGCGAGAAAACTTCCAGCTCCTCGAATTGCGAATAGAACAGACGCAAATCGCCGGCGACGGCACGATACGCGGGAAGCTGCGCTTTTCCGCCGACCCGCGACACCGATTTGCCGACATCGATGGCCGGCAGAATCCCTTTCTGAAATAAATCGGGGGTGAGATAAATCTGGCCGTCGGTGATGGAAATAAGATTGGTCGGGATGTACGCGGAAATGTTCTGCTCTTCGGTTTCGACCACGGCCAGCGCGGTGAGCGATCCGCCGCCCAGTTCCGGGCGCAGGTGCGTGGAGCGTTCGAGCAGCCGTGAATGAATATAAAAAACGTCGCCGGGGAAACTTTCGCGTCCCGGCGGACGGCGCAGCAGCAGCGACAATTCGCGATACGCGTCAGCGTGCGAGGTGAGATCGTCGAACACGATCAGCGCGTCGCGTCCCTGGCGCATGAAGGATTCGGCCATGCTCATGGCGGCGTAGGGCGCGGCGAACTGCAATCCCGGCGGCGCGTCGCCGGAGGCGACCACCACGATCGAATAATCCAACGCCCCATACTGGCGCAGATCGGCGATCACCTTGGCCACCGACGAGCTGCGCTGGCCGATGGCGCAGTAAATACAAACCACGTCCTTGCCTTTTTGATTCAGAATGCAATCGACGGCGATCGCTGTTTTGCCGGTCTGGCGATCGCCCAGAATCAACTGCCGCTGACCGCGTCCGATGGGGATCAGCGCGTCAATCGCCTTGGTTCCGGTGGCCAGCGGCACGCTCACCGGCGCGCGATCCATAATCGGCGGAGCCTCGGCTTCAATCGGCGCGCGCCGCGCCGCGCGCAGCGGACCGCCGTTGTCCAAAGCGCGCCCCACCGGATCGACCACGCGGCCGAGCAGCGCGTCGCCCACGATGGTATCGAGCACCCGATGCGTCCGCCGCACTTCCGATCCCGATTCCAGGCCCTCCGAGCTATCGAGCAGAACCACGCCGACCTCGTCCGGATCGAGATTGAACGCCATCCCCAGCAGACCGCCTTCGAACCGGACCAACTCTTCCGATTCGAGATTCGGCAATCCGGAAACACGGGCGATTCCGGAACCGATGTAGTTCACCACGCCGAATTCTTCAAGGGACGGCCGCAGCGGCGCTTCGCGCGACACGCGATCGATGGTGTCCAGCGTCGCGTCGACCACCGATTTGAGCGATTCGTCAGCCATGACCTATCCCGCGCGCTGCTCCAGCGCGCTGCGCAGATTTTCTTCGAGCGACTCGATGTAGCTTTCCGGATTCCAGCCGACCCTGCGGCCGTCGACGCGCAATTCCAGTCCCCAGGCCAGTTCCGGAGCGTGTTCGAAGTTCACCCGGGCCTTTTCGCCGAGCCGCCGATGCAGCGTTTCTTCAATGCGCTGCCGCGACGCGGCATCGAGCTCGCTGCGGCTGCGCACCACCAGCTCGTCTTCCCCGTGCGAGCCATTCAGCGGCGGAAGCTTTTCGAGCAGCGCCTGAACCGCGCATTGTTCCAGATCGGCCGAGGCCAAATCGGCCAGCGCCCGCCGCGCGATCGCCAGAACTTCGTACGCCGTGCGCGTGCGAATTTCGTCCAGAAACGCCGATTTTTCCCGATCCAGGTCTTCGTGCCACTTGGTTTCGAGCGCCCGCACCGATTCGCGCGCTTTTTCGAGCAGCTCCTTGTGCTGCGCCTCGGCCTGCTCGCGCGCTTCGGCGAGGGTCTGCTCCCGTTGCTGTTCCATTCGCTCCGCCGCGGCGCGCGACTGCTCCACGCACTGTTCGGCCTGGCGGTTTTTTTCCTCGGCTTCTTTTAGACGCGCGGCAATTCTCTTTTCGCGCGAGTCGATGGCATCGAGCAGCCGCCGATAGAGAAAATGCTTGAGCAGGCCCACCAGCACCAGAAAATTGACGATCTGTGCGACCACGGTGAACCAATCGATCAGCATGGCTATCTCCCCGCGATCACGTGGTTCCAGAAGGGATTGGCAAAAATCAGAATAATGGCGATGACGAAACAATAAATGGCGATGGATTCGACCATCGCCAGTCCGATAAACAGCGTGCGGCTGATGGTTCCGGCTTCATCGGGCTGCTGCGCGATGGAACTGAGCGCCTGCGCGATGGCCTTCCCTTCGCCCATCGCCGGCCCGATGGACCCGATCGCCATGCAGATGGCGGACGCGGCGATGGAAACGACGGCGATGATGCTGATGCTATCCATAAAATCTCCCATTCATTAAACGGAGCGTGGCGCACGCACTTTGCGTGCCGCATCGACACTCGTGTCGATGCCTCCGTGGGCGCCGGCAAGCGTCGAGAGGAGTCTCGACGCGGCACGCAGGAGTGCGTGCGCCACAATGCCTGTTAAACAACTTCCGGCAGGTCATGCGCCGCCCTCCTGATCGCGGCCCTGCACCGCCGCCGCGATATAAACCATCGCCAGGATGGCGAAAATGTAAGCCTGAATCATCCCGGTGAGCAGACCCAGCGCCTGCATCAGCACGGGAAAAAAGAACGGCGCGATGGCCAGCAGAATGGCCACGATCATCGACGCGCTCATCATATTTCCGAACAGCCGCACCGCCAGCGCGATGTTGCGCGAGGTTTCGCTCATCAGATGAAACGGCAGCATGATCACGGTGGGACGAAGATAATGGCGGAAATAGGCGATGACGCCCTGGCTCTCGATTCCGAACACCGGTACGGCCACGCCGACGCAGATGGCCAGCGCGGCCGTGGTCGAGAGCGAACCCGTCGGCGCGTGCCAGCCCGGAACAATATCCAGCAAATTCGAAAGCGCGATAAACAGGAACAGCGTGCCGACAAACGGCAGATACGTGTCGCCGTGCTCGGGGCAAATCTCGCGAATCTGGCCCCGCATGGTCTCGATCACCACTTCGAGCGCGTTCTGCCAGCGCGATCGCGGACCATCGGCATCGTTGACGCGGCGCGTCACCAGCCAGGATATGAGCGTCAGCAGGAACATGACGATCCAGGTGTAAACGATGGTCGCGTTCAGGTGCAGGAAACGCCATTGCCACAGCACGACATGGTCCGGGGTTATGTGCATCGCGGCAATCCTTCGTCGCGCGGCACAAGCAGGGACACGGCGAGGCGCCCCAGTCCGAAGCCGGCGAGGCAGACAATCGCGTTCTGCCAGCTCCCGTTCATGGCGAACAGAAATCCGGCGAGCGTCACCAGCGTCCGCGCCCAAAAGCTGGAAATGGTCAGCAGCACCGGGTAGCGCGACCTCAGCAGCGCGCGAACCGTGAGCCACAAACCGCCATAAAAGAAAACGCCCAGCAGGAGACCCATCGCCGCGGCGATCACGTAATTCATTTGTCCTCCTTTATGCGCAGCCACGCGGTGGCGCAGCCGATCGCCAGGCCCGCGATCAGCAGGCTCACCGTCCAGGAAAAACTTTGGGGATAATGCCGGTCGAGCCACGCGCCCACGGCGACGCCGGCCAGCGTCGGCACCACCACGGACCATCCGATGACCCCGACAATAGCGATGGCGCCCCACCAATTTCTGCGTTCGCGCCGCGCGCGCAGCATGCGTTCCTGTTTCGCGCCGACGTCGTGAATCATCCGCTGCTCGGGAGTCTCAGGCATTTTTCTCGGCCTCCAGCAGATGCCGCACCAGATCGGCTTCGAGCTTGGCTTCGTATGCCCGCGCCGCTTTTTCCCGTTCCTCACGCGCGCGAAACTGGACCTCGACCTCGCTTTTCAATCGCTCCAGATTCGCTCCGCGAACGGCGTTACGAGTGGAAATGGAAACCTGCGCGCCGCACTTCACCAGAATTCCGTGGTCGACGGCCAGATATTCTTCCGTTTTGCCGTGCGGTTGGAAGGTCAGCACGCCGGGCACCAGCGCGGTGACGAAATCGATGTGGCGCGGCAGCAGACCGAACCAGCCGTTTTCCGCTTCCGCCTTGACGCGGTCCACTTCCTCGTCCAGCAAAATCTGCGCCGGCAGCCGCACGGTCAGCCTCATGACTTTCGCACCTCCCCGATGCCGCCGATCATGTACAGCGCCTGCTCCGCAACTTTGGCGAACTCGTCATTCAAAATTCGCTCGCATCCGTCCAGCGTGTCTTCGAGCTTCACCAGCTTTCCCGGCTGATTGGTGAACTGCTCGGTCACGAAAAACGGCTGGGTCAGGAAACGCTCCAGCCGCCGCGCGCGATTCACCGTGCGCCGGTCGTCTTGCGAAAGCTCCTCCAATCCCAGCATGGCGATGATGTCCTTCAATTCCTCGTACCCGGCGAGCGTCTTTCGAATGTCCTGCGCGATGCGGTAATGCCGCGCGCCGGCCACCTGCGGGGACAGCAGCTTCGACCCCGATTTGAGCAGGTCCATGGCCGGGTAAAGTCCTTCGCTGGCGCGTTTGCGCGACAGCACGATGGACGCCGAAAGATGACTGAAGGTGTGCACCGCCGAAGGGTCGCTGAAATCGTCGGCGGGAACGTACACCGCCTGCACCGAGGTAATCGCGCCGGTCGCCGTATTGCAGATGCGCTCTTCGAGGTCGGCCAGTTCCGTGGCCAGCGTCGGCTGGTATCCGAGCCGCGAAGGAAGCTGGCCCATGAGCCCCGAAACTTCCGATCCGGCCTGGATAAATCGAAAAATGTTATCGATCAGCAGCAGCACGTCCTGCCGCGCGTCATCGCGGAAAAACTCAGCCATGGTCAGCGCCGAGTGACCCACGCGAAATCGCGACCCGGGCGGCTCATTCATCTGCCCGAAAACCAGAACCGTTTTGTCGAGCACTCCGGCGCTTCGAATTTCGCGATACAGCTCCTCCCCTTCGCGGCAGCGTTCGCCGATGCCGCAAAACACGCTGACGCCGGCATGATGGCCGATGACGTTGTGGATCAGCTCTGTGATCAGCACCGTTTTGCCGACGCCCGCGCCGCCGAACAGGCCACTTTTTCCGCCGCGTTCGAGCGGCGCCAGAACGTCGATCGCCTTGATGCCGGTGACAAACAGATCCGAGGTGGTCGCGCGGCGCATCAGCGGAACCGGAGGCGCGTGAATCGAGCGCCAGGCACCGCCCTCCACCGGGGATTGATGATCGATCGTTTCTCCGAATACGTTGAACACACGTCCCAGGACGCGTTCGCCCACCGGGACCTTTAACGTCTGGTGGGTATCGAGGACGGCCGAGCCTCGCGACAGGCCGCGCGTCGAGGTCAGGGCCACCCCGCGGACGGTTTTCGCGTCCAGATGGGAGAGAACCTCGATGATGATTTCGCCCTTTTCGCCGGCATTCAGGACATGAAAAATCGAAGGAATCCGTTCGGGGAAAGTGGCGTCGACGACGCTGCCTCGGACGGCTTCAACCACTCCCGAATTGGGTGTAGTTTCCACCATGCGGCATCGAAGTTAAGTGCACGCCTCGGACCACCGGCCTAATATCTAGTCGGTTGAAATCAAAGAAGAATGTCCGCCGCGACGCTCTGTTTGCTGGGTGAAATCACGCACTGTAGCGCGCAGCCTCGGGGAACTTGAGTGCTTGCAACGAATTCCTTTGGCGAGGGGAATGCGCTGAGCAGGGTGAAGAGGGAGATCGAAATATGAAGCGCTTTCAAAAATTTCTTGGTGTGGCCTTGTTCTGCCCGCTGATCGCCTGGACGCAGAGCCAATCGTCCGAGGGCATCCCGGTGCAAATGGTGGTGAGCGTCGGCCATTTCTATAGCGAACAGGCTCCCGTGCCCACGCGCGAGAATCTGACGGTCAGCGAGGGTCTCGCCGACGCGCAGGTTCTCGAAGTGACGCCGGTCCGCAGTCCGCTCGAGTTATTCATGCTGGTCGATCAATGCTCCAGTTGCGAGCCGGGGTCGAAATTCGAGGAACTGCAAAAGTTTCTCCTGTCGCAGGCGCCCACGACGCGAATCGGCGTGGCCTATATCAAGGACGGCAAACTGCAAATCGCGGTGAATCCGACCACCGATCGCGATCGCGCGATTAAGGGCCTGAGCGCCCCGGAAGGCAGCAAGCCGTCGAACCCGTTTGTCGCCCTGGCCGACCTGATCCGGCAATGGGCTCCCGATTCGGCGCGGCATGTGGTGCTGATGATCTCGAACGGTCTCGATCCCGCGGGCAGCCAGGGGCTGCGCAACGCGCCGGCCGAGGCCGCCATCGAACAGGCCGAGCGCGCCGGAGTCATGGTCTTCGCGATGTACCATCCCAGCGCCGATTACGCCACCGCCGACTGGTCGAAGCTGTACGACGGCCAGGTTCAACTGGCGCACGTCGCCACCGAAACCGGCGGCGAAGCGTATTTCCTGGGCTTCGGACCGATGCCTTCGCTCGCGCCATTTTTGGCCGACCTCGGGGATCACCTGGCGAATCAGTACCAGGTGCAATTTCTCGCCAGGCCCGGCGCGGCCGGAAATTTTGCGGAAATCACCGTGAAGAGCACGGATAGCAACGTGGAAATTATGGCGCCGTCGCGGGTGTGGGTGCCGGCGGGCAAGTAGGCAGGGAAATGCGAGGCATTCTCAAACTCGCCTACAAGCTGCTGGTGAACGATAAGGCGAAATTCACGGCGCTGCTGGTGGGAATCACCTTCGCCGTCTTTTTGATGATCGCCATGACTTCGCTGTTCGCGGGCGTGCTGTGGCGGGCTTCGGCTACCGTCATCAACCTGGGAGCCTCGATGTGGGTGATGGACCCGTCGGTGCAGACCGTCGCGAATACGATTGGGATGCCCGATTACGTGCTGGACGCCGTACGCAGCATCCCCGGCGTCCGCTATGCGGTTCCGCTGTATTCGGGCGGGGCGCTGGTGAAGCTTTCAGACGGCGCCTACCAGTCGGTCAACGTGATCGGACTGGACGACACCAGCCTGCTGGGACGCCCGCGGCTTCTTCAGGGAAAAATCGAGGACATTTATGGCGAGAATGCCTTCCTGGTGGTCAAGGACACGGAATTTCCCAAACTGAAAAATCCCCGCGTGGGCACGGAGTTCGAGCTGAACGACCATCGCGGCGTGATCGTGGGGATCGCCCAGGTAGCGAGCAGTGGTCTTTTCGGCGTCCCGACTTTATATACGACTTACTATCGGTCGCTGCAATATATTCCCAATCCGCGCTTTACGATTTCCTACGTTCTGGTTGAAGCGAAGACTCCGGGCGACGTGGCCAGTATCAAGAAACAGGTGCAGGCGCTCGGATACCTGGCGCTGACCAAGCAGGAGTTCATGGACAAGATCTCGGACTTCTATAAATATCAGACCGGCCTCGGAATGAACCTCCTGATTATGACCGTGATGAGCTTCATTGTCGGCCTGTCGATCTCCGGCCAGACTTTTTACACCTTCGTGCTGGAGAATCTGGAGAAATTCGGGGCGCTCAAAGCGATCGGGGCAAAAAGCCGGGAGCTGGTTCTGATGATTCTGTTTCAGGCCAGCTTCACCGCGCTGACCGGCTACGGTTTGGGAATCGGATTATGCACTTTGGTCACCACGCTGGCCAAAGTGAGGCTTCCCGATTATGCCGCGATGATCACCTACTGGAATCTCGCGCTGGCGCTGGTGATGGTGGTGGTGATCGTGGCGGTTTCCAGTTATTTCGCGGTGCGCAGAGTGTTGCGCATCGAGCCGTTCGATATCTTCCGGGGCTGACATGGCGACTCCGGCAATCACAGCAACGGGACTGGTCAAATGGTTTGGCGAAGGCGAAGCCAGAACGCAGGCGCTGCGCGAAGTTTCTCTCGAAGCTTATTTGGGCGAGATGCTGTACATCGTAGGACCTTCGGGAAGCGGGAAAACCACGCTGTTGAGCGTTCTTTCGGGCATCCTGCGGCCGGATTCGGGCGCCGTTTCCGTGGAAGGAACGGATATCTGGAAGCTCGGGAGCGATGAGCTCGCCGATTTCCGGCTGCATAAAATCGGGTTTGTTTTTCAGGATTATCATCTTTTTCCCCGCCTGACGACCGTCGAAAACGTTGCCGTTCCCATGATTCTCAAGCGCACCAGCTGGCCGGAAGCGGTTCGCGTGGGAAGGGAATATCTCGAAATCGTCGGCCTCAAAGGCCGCGCCGAGCTTCCGCCCGTGAAATTGAGCGGCGGCGAGCAGCAGCGCGTGGCCATCGCGCGCGCGATCGCCGGGCGTCCGGACATTCTGATCATGGACGAGCCCACGGCCTCGCTGGACGGAGATACGGGCAATGCGATCGTAAGCTTCGTGCGTGACCACATTCTGAACGAGAAACGCTGCATTTTGATCGTGACCCACGACAGCCGGATCTATCCGTTGGCCACCCGGATTTTGAAGATGGAGGATGGGCGGATCACCAAGGTGGAGAAGGGAGAGGCATTGTCGTGAGAAAGCTGATCTTTATTCTGTCTTTGTTCGGCGGAGCCGCGGGAATCGCGGTCTCGTACTGGTCGAGCGTCACGCAGCCTCCGCTGCCGCCGGCATTCACCCCGCCGGCGAATCCCTATCCCAGCGGAATTTATGCCGAGGGGATTGTCGAGAGCGATCAACCGAGCGGAGAGGATATCAATCTCTATCCCGAAGTCGCCGGGACGGTGAAACATATTTTCGTCAAGGAGGGTCAGGAGGTCAGGAAAGGGACTTTATTAGTGCAGATCGACGATTCGATTGAGCGGGCGACCGTGGAGCAGCTGCAATCGCAGTCGCAGGCGGCTTTTACCATGCTTCAGGAACTGAAGGCGGAGCCGAGAAAAGAGACGCTGGACGTGAATGAGGCGCAAGTGGCTGCCGCGCAGGCGGCGTTGAAGACGGCGGTGGACGAATTGGACAAGCAACAGACGGCGTACACCATGGATCCGAAGTCGATCAGCAAAGACGCGCTGGACACCGCGGCGAACGCGGTGCTCACGGCGAAAACAAATCTGGAAGTCGCGCGAAAACAGCGCGATCTCACTAAGGCTGGAGCGTGGGTTTACGACATCAATAACCAGGAGCGAACTTATACCGCCGCTTACAAATCCTACTTATCGGCCAGCGCGCTGCTCGCGA
Source organism: Bryobacteraceae bacterium (assembly GCA_035507655.1). Classification (GTDB taxonomy): domain Bacteria; phylum Acidobacteriota; class Terriglobia; order Bryobacterales; family Bryobacteraceae; genus Palsa-187. Next base: position 20,419 of record DATJNW010000020.1, read on the forward strand.
AATATCGCCTGATCGCGCCGGCGGATGGAAAAGTGCTGACAATTACTCCGATCGAGGGCAGCTATGTTTCGCCGCAAGGCTCCTATGACACCTACACGCAAGCGATGGATCCGGTGCTGGTGTTGGGAACCTCCGAGATTCGCCTGAATGTGCGCTGTTATGTCGATGAAATTCTGGTGCCGAGGCTTCCGGATCCGTCGAAAATGAAGGCGCAGTTGTCGATTCGCGGCTCCAATGTCAAGGCCACTTTGATTTTCGTCCGGATGCAGCCATTCGTATCGCCCAAAATCGAGCTTTCCGACGAAAAACAGGAGCGCGTAGACGTTCGGGTGTTGCCGCTGATTTTCAGAATTGAAAATAGCGAAAAGCTGAAGCTTTTTCCGGGCGAGTTAGTGGACGTTTACATCGGTGAGTAGTTATGACTCGCGAAAGGTTCTATCGCATGGCAGGTGTCGCGGGAATCGCGCTGGGCCTGAGTTCATGCACTGTCGGCCCGAAATATTCGAGACCCGCCGCGCCGGCGCCGCCCGCCTATAAAGAAGCCGGCGATTGGAAAACGGCCGCGCCGCGGGACGATCTGGCCCGCGGCAAATGGTGGGAACGCTTCGCCGATCCGGACCTGAATCGCCTGGAAGAGAAAGTGAATATTTCGAACCAGAATATCGCCGCCGCGGCGGCCAACGTTCAAGCCGCGCGCGCGCTGATCAAGCAGGCGCGGGCGCAGTATTTTCCCACGGTGACCGCGAATCCGGCGATCAGCAACAACCGGCTTTCGACCGCTTTCGGGCAGACGGTCGGGGTCAATTACAGCACCTTCGCGCTGCCTTTTGAAGCCTCCTGGGAGCCAGACCTGTTCGGGCGCGTGCGAAACACGGTCAAAGCCAACACCGCCGCGGCTCAGGCGAGCGTGGCGGATCTCGAAAATGTGCGCCTATCGGCGCAGGCCACCCTGGCGACGGACTATTTCCAATTGCGGGCGCAGGACGCCCTGAAGCAGGTGCTCGATGCGACGGTGGCCGCCTATCGGGAAAGCCTGGAACTGACGCGCGATTTATACCGGTCCGGACTCGCCAACGATGAAGCCGTCGCGCAGGCCGAGGCGCAGCTCAAAACCACGGAAGCCCAGGACACCAACGCGGGAATCCTGCGCGCGCAGTACCAGCACGCCATCGCCATGCTGGACGGGGAACCGGCGTCGACTTTTTCGTTAGAGGCCCGGTCTTTCAGGCCGATTCCGCCGGCTATTCCAATCGGTGTTCCCTCCCAACTTTTAGAGCGCCGTCCCGATATCGCCGCCGCGGAACGCGCCATGGCTCAAGCCAACGCGCAGATCGGCATCGCGAAAACCGCATTTTACCCGAGCCTCACGCTGAGCGCCGCGCCGGGATTTGAGGGTCTCTCGCTGGCGGATTGGCTAACCTGGCCGAGCCGCGTCTGGTCGGTAGGTCCGCAACTGGCGGAAACGATTTTCGACGCCGGGCTGCGCCGGGCCACGGTGCAACAGTATCAGGCCACCTACGACCAAACCGTCGCCAATTACCGGCAGACGGTGTTGACCGCATTTCAACAGGTGGAAGATAACCTGGCGGCGCTGCGCCTGTTACAGCAGGTGATCGGGCAGCAGGATTCGGCGATCGAGTCGGCGCAACGAAATCTTCGCGAGGCTGAAGTGCGATATCAGGCCGGACTGGATCCCTACCTGAACGTCCTCACCGCGCAAGCGACGCTGCTGAATGCTCAGCAGGCTGAAGTGAGCTTCCGCGGGCAGCAAATGGTGGCGAGCGTTCAGTTGATCCAGGCGCTCGGCGGGGGCTGGGAAGCGGCGCGCCTGCCGGAACGTTAAGCGATCCGCCGGTCGCGCAAAAAGCGCAAAGCCGGCGAGCTATATAATCGCCATGATGCGAATCCGCACCCAGGTCGGGATCGTCGGCGCGGGTCCCGCGGGCCTATTTCTGGCGCATCTGCTGCATCTCGAAAACATCGATTCCGTGATTCTCGAGCGCTCCACGCAACAGCACGCCGTCGAACGCGTCCGCGCCGGCGTGCTCGAACAGGGCACCGTCGATCTGCTGGCCGAGTGCGGCCTCGGCGAGCGCGTTCGCCGCGAGGGCCTGCGTCACGGCGGCGTCTATCTCGCCTTTCTGGGCCGCCGCCATCGTATCGATTTTGAAGAATTGACCGGCGGACGCGCCATCACCATTTACGGCCAGAACGAACTGCTCAAGGACCTGATCGCCGCCGCGAAGGGTCCGTTATATTACCAGGCCGAAAACGTCCGCCTCGCGGAGTTCGACACCTCGCGCCCGCGCATCCATTTCCGCCACGCCGGCGGCGATCACGAAATCGAATGCGATTTTCTGGCCGGCTGCGATGGCTCGCACGGCGTCTCGCGCCCCTCGATTCCGCCGGCCGCGCTCAATATTTTTACGCGCGACTACCCCTTCGCGTGGCTCGGCATCCTCGCCCAAGCCGCGCCCAGCTCCGGCGAACTGGTCTACTCGCTGGCCGAGCGTGGCTTCGCGCTGTTCAGCATGCGTTCGCCCGAAATCACCCGGCTCTATCTGCAATGCTCGCCCGAAGAAGACGCCGGCCGCTGGACCGATGACGCCATCTGGACCGAGCTTGACGCGCGGCTCGCAACCGCGGACGGCTGGCGTCCCCATCATGGCGCCATTTTGCAGAAAGGCGTCACCGGAATGCGCAGCGTCGTGGTCGAGCCGATGCGCTACGGCCGCCTGTTTCTCGCTGGCGACGCCGCGCACATCGTGCCCCCGACCGGAGCCAAAGGATTGAATCTCGCTCTCGCCGACGTGAAGACGCTGGCCGCCGCCATCGCCGCCTATTATCGCGGGCCGCGCACCGATCTGCTTGACCAATATTCGGAACAGCGCGCTCGCCGCGTCTGGCAGGCGCAGCGATTCGCCTGGTGGATGACGTCGCTGCTGCATCGCACCGCCTGCGCCTTCGACTATCGCCGCCAGATTGCCGAGCTCGAATACGTCACCCGTTCGCGCGCCGCCATGACCACCCTGGCCGAAAATTATGTAGGCTTAGCTTTGGTATGAAGCACTATCCCCGGCCCGAGCGATGCGAGCAGGCTCCGTTATTGCACCCGCCCTATCGCGCCAGCCTGCGCCGCGCGCCGCACAGGCCGCTGATCCAGATTCCGCACACGCTCTCCGAACTCACCGGCCCGCTCTATGGCCACAATCCCATCGGCGAAACCGACAACGATCTCACCCGCCAGCATTTCGGCGAGCCTGTGGGCCAGCGCATCATCGTCGCCGGCCGCGTCATCGATGAAGACGGCCGCGCCATCCCCAACACGCTGGTGGAGCTGTGGCAATGCAACGCCGCGGGACGTTATCGCCACCACGCCGATAATCATCACGCGCCGCTCGACCCGAATTTCAGCGGCGCCGGCCGCACCCTCACCGATGAAAACGGCAATTACCGCTTCCTCACCATCAAGCCCGGCGCGTATCCCTGGCGCAATCACCGGAACGCCTGGCGTCCCGCGCACATTCATTTTTCGCTGTTCGGCCCGTGCCTGATTACTCGCCTGATCACGCAGATGTATTTCCCCAACGATCCGCTGCTGCCCTTCGATCCCATCTCGCAATCGATCCCGGATGAGCGCGCCCGCCAGCGCCTCATTTGCCATCTCGACCTGGATCTCACCGAACCGGAATTTGCTCTCGGCTATCGTTTCGACCTGATCCTGCGCGGCCGCAATGCCACGCCCTTCGAAGGACCATCATGAGCCGCTGCCTGCCCGCGCAAACGGTCGGCCCGTTTTTTCATCTGTGCCTGACGAAAGATCCCACGCTCGGCTGCATGACGCGTCCCGGCGCAAAAGGCGAACACATTCGCGTCCGTTTCCGTTTGCTCGACGGCGACCAGGCGCCCGTTCCCGACGGAATGCTCGAAATCTGGCAGGCCGACGCGAATGGCAAATACGACCACCCTGACGACCCGCAGCAACAATCGCCCGACCCCGCCTTCTGCGGATTCGGCCGCCTGGCCACGGATGAAGACGGCGTCGCGATTTTTGAAACCGTCTATCCGGGCCGCGCCGCCGGCGATGCCCCGCACCTCAGCGTGAACGTATTCGCCCGCGGCCTGCTCGACCGGCTGTGCACGCGGGTTTATTTCGCGGATCATCCCGCGCTCGCCGAAGATCCGGTGCTCGCGCTGGTTCCCGAGGATCGCCGCGAAACGCTGCTGGCGCGCCGCGACCCGGCCGATCCTGCGCAATGGAACTTCGAAATTCATTTGCAGGGCGCGGAAGAAACGGTTTTCTTCGATCTCTGATGCCGATGCGGCTGATCGACGGTTTCGCCACCACTTCCGCGCTGTCTGAAATTTTCTCCGACGCGTCCATTCTGCGCGCCATGCTGCGTTTTGAAACCGCCCTTGCCGCCGCGCAGGCTCGACTCAAAATGATTCCGCCGGGCGCCGCCGCGGCCATCGCCGGAATTCAGAGCATCGCAGCCGATTCGCTCGCCGAAGACGCCCGCGCATCTGCTACGCTCGCCGTTCCCTTCGTCAAAACACTCGCCGGCCGGGTCCGCGAAATTGATCCCCAAGCCGCGGATTTCGTTCATTGGGGCGCCACCAGCCAGGATCTTCTCGACACCGCGCTCATCCTGCAACTTCGCGAAGCCCGCGAAATTCTCAGCGCCGGTCATGCGAGGCTCAGCCGCGATCTTCGCGATCTTTCCGATCGCCACGCGAACACTGTTATGCTCGCGCGGACCCTGCTCCAACCCGCGCCGCCGATCACCTTCGGCTACAAAGCCGCCGCCTGGTTCGGCGCGGTCGAGCGAAGCTGGCAACGCGTCTCGACCGCCTTTGACGAATCGATCCAGATCCAGTTCGGCGGCGCGGCGGGAACGCTCGCGTCGTACTTCGATCGCGGACCCGAACTCGCCCGCGAGCTCGCCCAGGAATTGCATCTTCCCGACCCCCCCGCGCCCTGGCACGCGCATCGCGATCGTCTCGCGTCGCTCGTCGCGCAGTGTGGAATCTATAGCGGCGCACTCGCCAAAATCGCCCGCGATATCGCGCTGCTGATGCAGCCCGAAATCGGCGAACTTTCCGAGCCTGGCGGCGAATCGTCGGCGATGCCCAACAAGCGCAACCCCTCCGGCTGCGTCGTTGCCCTGGCCGCGGCATCGCGCGTTCCCGGATTGGTCGCGTCATTTCTTTCCACCCTGCCGCAGGAGCACGAACGCGCCGCCGGCGGCTGGCAATCCGAGTGGCCCACCATTGCCGCGGCGATTCAATCCACCGGCAGCGCGCTCGCCGCGGTCGCGGAAACCATCGCTCATCTCAGGATCGATCCCGCGCGCATGCTCGCCAACATCCAGGCCACCCACGGAGCCGTTTTCGCCGAAAAAGCCGCCATGCTCTCCGGCAAGAATGCCGCCAGGGAGGCGTTAAGGAAAGGAAAGTTGAGCGGGGAACATCCCGAAGATTACCTCGGCTCCGCCGAATTTTTCCGCCGCCGTCTTCTCGAAGGAAAGTGATATGACCCGCGAAAGTCCGCCCTTCCGCGCCGATCACGTCGGCAGTCTGCTTCGTCCCGCCGAATTAAAACAAGCCCGCGCCCGCCATCAGAACGGCGAAATCAGCGCCGCGGAACTCCAGGCCGTCGAAGACCGCGCCATCGAATCGCTGATCGCCGCACAAGCCGGGATTGGCCTGCGCAGCGCCACCGACGGCGAGCTTCGCCGCTCCATGTGGCACTTCGATTTTTTAGAAAACCTCGACGGCTGCGAACCCTTCACGCCGCCGCAGGGCATCGCCTTCAAAGGCGTCGCCACCAAACCGAAAGGCGTTCGCGTCGCCGGCAAACTGGGGTTCCGCGGCCATCCCATGCTCGATCATTTCCGCTTCCTGCGCGACCACACTCGCGCCGTCCCGAAAATGACCATCCCCTCGCCGAGCGTCCTTCATTTTCGCGGCGGGCGCAAAGCGATCAGTGAAACCATCTATCCCCATCTCGAGGATTTCTACCGCGACCTCGGCGCGGCCTACAATCGCGCCGTGCAGGCCTTCGCCGGCGAAGGCTGCCGTTATCTTCAGCTCGACGAAACCAATCTCGCTTATCTCTGCGATCCCGACCAGCGCGCCGCCATCCGCGTCCGCGGCGACGATCCCGATCGCTTGCCGCTCATCTACGCCAACATGATCAACGCCGCCATCGCCGATCGTCCCGCGGACATGCGCGTCACCATGCACCTGTGCCGCGGAAATTTCCGTTCCAGCTGGATCGCGCAAGGCGGCTACGAACCGGTCGCCGAAATTCTGTTCAACACCATCAACGCCGACGGCTATTTCATGGAATACGACACCGCTCGCGCCGGTGGCTTCGAGCCGCTGCGCTTCGTTCCCAAAAACAAGATGGTGGTGCTTGGTTTGGTCAGTTCCAAAACCGGCGAACTGGAATCGAAAGACAGCCTCAAGCGCCGCATCGATGACGCCGCGCGTTTCCTGGACGTCGATCAACTCTGCCTGAGCCCGCAATGCGGTTTCGCGAGCACTGAAGAAGGCAATCTCCTCAGCGAAGCCGAGCAATGGGCGAAACTCGCAAGAATCGTCGAGGTCGCGTCAGAGGTATGGCGCTAGCCACAGCCGCGGCTCCGGCGCCGGGGCGATGTTGAGATCGTCGAGACCTATGTTCGCCGGAGGGATGAGCACTCTAAAATGGAGGTTCATGCCGCCCGACACCGCCCCCGTCCGCAAAGGCGAAGAGCTGAATCTCCCCGCTCTGGTCCGCTATCTCTGCGGCAAAATCGACGGCGCCACCGAAGGCGTCCGCGTCGCTCAGTTCCCCGGGGGCCACTCTAATCTCACCTATCTTCTGACCGTCGCCGATCGTGAATACGTTCTGCGCCGCGCGCCGCTCGGACCGGTCGCGCCCAAAGCGCACGACATGGTCCGCGAAGCCCGAATTCTTGAAGCCGTCCATCCCCATTTCCCGCCCGCGCCCGAAGTCTATCTCGTCTGCGAAGACCCGCAGATTCTCGGCTCGCCTTTCTTTCTGATGCAGCGCCGCCGCGGCGTTATCCTGCGCGAGCATGCCCCTGACGAAATCTCGCGCCACGAAAATTACCCCGCCCGCATCAGCCGGGCCTTCACCGATTGCCTGATCCAGCTTCACTCGATCGATGTTCAACAGCACGGCCTCATCGCGCTCGGCAAGCCCGAAGGGTTTCTCGCGCGGCAGGTCAAAGGCTGGTCCGATCGCTGGACGCGCGCCCAAACCGAACCCATGCCGGAAATGGATCGCGTGGCGTCCTGGCTCGCGGAAACTTTGCCGCCCTCGCCGCCGCCCACGCTGGTGCACAACGATTTCAAGCTGGACAACGTCATGCTCGACGGACCCGATCGCATCGAAGCCGTCCTCGACTGGGAGATGACCACCATCGGCGACCCTCTCTGCGATCTCGGCCTGACTCTCTGCTATTGGTCGTCGACCGAAATTCCCGGAACCGATCACCGCGCCGTCAGCGCGGGCCCGGGCTGGTGGTCGCGCGACCAGCTTGTCGCGCACTACGCCGCAAAAACCGGCCGCGATCTGACCGCGCTTCCCTGGCATGAAGTCTTCGGAGTCTTCAAACTCGCCGTGATTCTGCAACAAATCTACTTCCGCTTCGTCCGCGGCCAAACCACTGACGAGCGTTTCCAGAACTTCGGCCATCGCGTCCAGTCTCTCGTGGCGCGGGCGGCCAAAATGATGGAGGCGGCATCGTGAGGGCGCGGTTACACCAATTTTGCTGGTTGCGTAAGCCGCCTTCGCGGCCGATGGGTCGAGACGCGTCGAACGCAAGCCTGGCGGCTTACGCCACTCGAAAATCCGAAGGCCGGCTCCCGTGAGCACCCTCTACCTCGTCCGCCACGGCCAGGCCGGCACTCGCGACGATTACGATTCCCTATCCCCGCTCGGCCGCCGCCAGGCGCACCTTCTTGGCGAGTATTTCCGCGCGCAGCAAACCCATTTCGAGCACGTCTACTCAGGCTCGCTCGAGCGCCAGCAAGCCACCGCGCGCCAAACCCTCCCCAACGCGAAAATCGAAATCGACGAAGGCTGGAACGAGTTCGATCTCGCCCAGGTCTTCGCCGGGCACGCGCCTCATCTCGCCGCCGAAGACGCGGACTTCCGCCGCGAATACGAATCCATGCAGGCCGCGCTCATTGAAAGCCGTGGCGCGCATGACCACCCCATCCATCGCCGCTGGAATGAATGCGACAAAAAAGTGATCCAGGCCTGGATCGCCGGCGGGTACGATTATTCCGGCGAATCCTGGCCCGTGTTCATCGCCAGAATCCACGCCGCGCTCGATCGCGTCGCGCACCACCAGGGCAACGCCATCGTCTTCACCTCCGCGACCCCCATCGGAGTCAGCGCGGCCCGCACTCTCGACCTGATCGATCGGCGAGCCATGCAAATCGCGGGCGTTTTACTCAACGCGTCTTACACCACTCTGCGCATTCGCCCCAACGAACTTCGCCTTTTCAGCCTCAACAACACCCCGCACCTTACCGATCCCCAACTCCGGACGTTCCGCTAGCTACGCACAAGTAATCTATAGGTGCCGATTCGCAATAGTTCCAGTGGTACCCCAAGTGGTACCCCCAGGACTTGACCGATGGGTACAAGGCAAGTAAACTATTGCAGTTCCACAGGATCGAGGTTCAATTTGTCGGCACATTCGTCAGTATTTATTGCCTCCACGATTGCTATCTTTCTGGCTGGAGGAGCTCAAGCGAGTACGATCACTGAAGACTTTTCCTGGACCGGGAGCGATGGTTACACCATGACTGGGAGCTTCTCTTATCCCAGTAGCCTCAGCGGTGCGATTACAGGGAGCCAATTGACCAGCTTCTCGATGGAGGTATTTCTTGACGGAACTGAGGTCGGCTCCTGGAACCTGTCAAGCGGATACGCCGGATACACCTTCAATTTCAACTTCAACGCTACAACTCTGACTTTTTTTCAAGGCGCCGGCGATTTATCATACGGGCCGATGGGGCAGGATTGGGACGATTTGCCTGGATTGGCAGGGTGTCCCGATTCCGGAGTCGGCTTTGCAAGCGGTAGCGCCGAACAGGGCGTTTGTGTGAACAACACCGACGAAGGTTTCACTTCCACTTACAACTTAACCGCTACTTCCGCAGTGGCATCGGCGCCTGAGCCTGCCGCGGTCTCGATGACGCTCATCGGAATCGCCGGACTCGCTATGGGACGCCGCTGGTTAAACCGCGCGCGCCGCGTTCGCAATTAATTCGATTTCTGGCAACGCGCCAGGACGAACGATGCTTGGGGCGTCCGGTGGATTCAGGCGGTTCGGATGACTGGGAAATGATCACCGCTCAAGGTTTTCCGGTTGTCCTATTTCTCAAAGAGCCATACCACTTGCTTTACGAGGCCTTGGTCACAGTTCGAAAAGCTTCCCCCAGCGCGAAGCCAGCAGGAGGCAATTGAACCGGCGGAAACAAACCGGTTTCTCTCACTCCTGCAACCCAATCTGTCCACAGCGCGTGCGTCGCTTGCCGGACGACGAGAGCCGCGAGTTCGAAATCAAAGCCCTGGTCTTCAGCTCCTCCGTAGGTGACCGGCACTCTCCAGCGGTTCCCATCCACCGGCACAGCCCCCATTCCTTGGGGCCACCATCCATTCATATCCTTGCGACGAGCCAAAACCCACAGGAACGAACCAGGTGGTACGGTCGCCGATCCCTCGGCAAACCCGCCGTCGCCCACAATGGCCCCGTTTTTGGGCGCGAGAATTTCCACGGATCCTCGAGAGAAT
>DATJNW010000021.1:0-147635 GCA_035507655.1 Bryobacteraceae bacterium
GGCCGAATGAATGCGCCCTCATCAATTCGCGTGCACGGTGGTCACACGAGGCTTCGTCTCGCCGCGCAGCCACACGTACAGCACCGAATCCGGCGCTGGCGGCGCGGGCAACTGAATCGCGAGTTGCTGCTTCACTCCGTCGTCGGCGACCGGTTGCGGCAATCCCGCGACCGGCGTCCCCTGGTCCGGCGTCCAGCCCGCGCGCGCGATGGTTTCCAGATTGTGGCCGAAAATCATGGCGCCGGTCGACCCGCCGTCGGAACTGGTCAAATCGAATTCGTCGATCGCCGGCACGTCGACAACTCGCGCGATCTGCCGCGGCGCCGAATCGCCCAGCGAGCTGGTGATGGTCGCCTGCACCGCGCAGCCGTTGACCCACGCGCCGGTATCGAAGGTCAGGAACAGTTCGTTGGCCGTCAACTGCTCCAGGCGCGTGCTGCCGGATCGCTGCCCCGGATGCACCGTCACCGCGCCGTCCGGCGTCTGTTCGCACTCCAGGCGCAGGCCGCCGTCGGCGGGCAAATGGGCCACGCGCATCATTACGCTGACGGCCAATCCTCCCGGCAGTTCGCCCGGGCTGAGCTGCACCACCGGAGGCGGAAACGGCGAAATGGTCACCTTCCCGATCACCGGACGCGGCGCGACAATGCTCAGCGCATTGGCGATGGTCACCGGCTCATTGCGGTCCGCCACGATCGCGCGAATCGACACGCTGTTGCCCGCCGCCATCCCGGACGGCAGCTTGAACGTCACCGGCCGTTCCGTCCCGTCCTCGGAAGCCATTCCGAGCGACGCCGTTCCCTTCGACAATTCGATTGATTGCAGCAGGTTCAGCCGCTGGCCTTTCAAATCGAAGGTCAGCGACGGCACGTCCTGGTTCACCGTCACCGGCAGATTCGCAATCGACGGCAGCGGCGGCAGAATTTTTACCGCGATGTCGTGCGCCTTTCCGTCCACCTGCGCGATCATCAGCTGGTACTCGCCGGCCTCGGTTCCCGAGGTGTCCACCTGAATGTCCATGTGATCCTGCACGCCCGCGCGCAAACCGGCCGGGAGCACGAACGGCACCGCGCTGGTCGACGCAAACTCGTCATGCAGCTTTTTGATTTCGACCTTGCCGACGAATTCGAAGTCCGCGCCCTCAAGCGTCAGTGCGACCTTGCCCGTGCCCGCCACCAGCCGGTCCTGCGCGGCTGGCGTCAACCCGGCCGACTTGAAATCGGACAACTCGCGCACGGTGAAAAACCCGTTCACCTGAAACTGGTCCCAATCCCAATCCGCCGCCAGGCTATAGCGGCCCGGCTTGACGTCCTTGCCGACACTCACCTCGATGCTTTTTTGATTCGCCAGCACCTGCACGCTCACCGGAATGGCCTTGCCCCGGTCCGGCTGCACCGTCCAGTTGCGCGCGCGATCCAGATTTTTCCAGCCGCCAGGCGGCCCGGTCAGCGGCAGCGGCGAGCTCACTTCGGCGGGCAGTGAATTCGACTTGCCCACGCTGAGGCGCGGCGGCAGCGCGTTGGGAATCCGCACCGCCCAGATATAATTGATGCGCGTGCGTGCCGGTGTGGCCCCCGTTTTTCCGCACAGTCCCAGTGCGTCGTCGGGCATCGCCTGCGAAAACGTCGAGCGAAATTCCGATTTCGGAAACGCCATCGCTCCCAGGTTCATCAACAGCGCCGTTCCACCCGCCGCCAGGCCCACCGGACTCCCGAAAAACATTTCCGCGACGGACGTCGCCAGTTGGGCCGTCTGCCCCACCGGCTGCCCGCCCTGCCCGGCCAGCGGATCGTAGTTCGCCATCATCGGATTCAACGTTTGCAGCGCGACCATCGACTGCTGATTCATCGGCGCGGTCTTGCTGAGCTGCACGTTCATCGAGTACTGCGAGGAAAATCCCTGAAGCGCCGAGCTCACCACCTCCGGCGATTGGTTCTCGCTCAGCGCCGCGATCAGCGCCTCCGCCTTGGCGGTTTTGTCGGCGTAATCGGCCAACTCTCCGATGAGTTCGTCGTCTTTGTCGAGGAAGGCCTCCACCTTTCTCACGCTCATCCCCGTGGGTCCATAAACAAACGCCACCAGCGAGGTGCGCCAGGGCACGTTCCATTGCTGCGGCTTGTCGGCCGCCTTCGGCTCGAAGATCAGCAGCTTGTTCTTTCCCGCGGCTTTTTTGTCGGCGGGAATCAGCACCAGGGTGACGTCGCCTTTGCGCTGCTCGTGCGGGCGCAGCACGGGTTTGTAGCGGATCACGTCGCCTTCGTCCAGGCGGGCGATGGTCCGCAGCGGCAGCGGGTTCTTATTTTTCGGAGAAGAAGAAACCACGCGCAGATCGACCGTCGCCACCGCGCCTCCGGACGCGCAAATCAGCGGAGGAACCGGCGCCGCGATCGCTATCTGGCATGCCAGGAGAGCACCAAGGTTTCGCACAGCCAGCTTCTATTGTACTTTGCCGGCTTCGCCCCGATCCATAAAAAATCTTAAGCATCCGGAGCGCGATTCTTTACTATAATTTGTGTTCAAGTCCTGAGGAGGGAACAAAAATGAAAACGAAACTTTATTATCTGGCCGGATCGGCCGTGATCCTGTTCGGCGGCCTGGCTTTTGCACAACCGCGCCATCCCAATCTCGCCGCTGCCCAGCGCCTGTGCCATCAGGCCTTCATGCGCATATCCGACGCCCAGCAGGCCAATGAGTGGGACATGCAAGGCCACGCTGCCAAGGCCAAAGAATTGCTCGACCAGGCCGAGAGAGAGATCAGACTCTCGGCACAGGCGGCCAATCGCCGGTAATCGGTAGTACCTGAAATCTGCGTTGATTCGGGATGCGCCCCCCGCCATGACTGTTTGAATGCGCAGGTGGGCTTTTGTGGAGATCCTCCCCTTATCGAGGATGTGCCGCAAAGGGCCGATCACTCGCGCTGGAGGTGGGCGAGCCGTCTCGCTTTTCCTCCATCAAAAAAGCGGTGAGCTATTGCGGCCTGTCGAGCGCGCTGCGCGAATCGGCGGGCGTGCAGAAACACGGGCCGCTGTCGAAACAGCGTAATCGCCATTTGCAGAGCGTGCTCATCGAGGCCACCAAAATCGGAGTGATGTACCATCCGCGCTTGCGCGAGATTTACGATCGGGCGCGGGAGAAAGGTCACGCCAATCGCGCCACGCTTCAGGTGGCGCGCAAGCTGGTGGCGTATCTGTTGGCCGCCGATCGATTTAAAACCTGTCCGCGACGAGCTTCCGCTCAATCGCCTCTGTTCGCCACAGAGGCAGGGGAATCTCCGTTTCCCCTTGACAAATAGCCCCGCCAGTCATGGCGGGGGCGCATCCCGAATCAACCGCCGATTTCAGGCACTATCCCGCTACGACCCGAAAACGCACGTTTGAGACTCGCCTGTTAATCTGGAAAAGATGAGATTTCGCGCCTCTTTTCTGGTTTGCTCGTGCCTGGTATTTTCGTTCACCGAGGCCCAGTCCCTTGAGCGTTTCGAAAAAAAAGTCACCGAATTCACGCTGCCCAACGGTCTGCACTTCATCCTGATTGAGCGTCATCAGGCCCCGGTCGTTTCTTTTCACACCTACGTGAACGTCGGCTCGGTCGACGATCCCAGCGGCGAAACCGGCATCGCCCACATGTTCGAGCACATGGCCTTCAAAGGCACGCCGAGCATCGGCACCAAAAACTGGCCGGAAGAAAAAAAAGCGATGGACGCCGTGGAAACCGTTTATGACCAGCTCGACCAGGAGCGGCGCAAAGGGTTCCGTTCGGATCCGAAAAAAATCGCCGCGCTCGAAGCTGAAGTGAAACAGGCCATCGCCAAAGCCGACAGCTACGTCGATGAAAACGCTTATGACCGGATCGTCGAATCGAACGGCGGCGTCGGCATGAACGCGTCCACCAGCGAAGATTCCACAGATTATTTCTACAGCTTCCCGTCGAATCGAATCGAGCTGTGGTTTCTGCTCGAATCGTCACGATTTTTGCACCCCGTTTTTCGCGAATTTTACAAAGAACGCGACGTGGTGCGCGAAGAGCGGCGCATGCGCGTCGAATCGAGCCCGCAGGGAAAGTTGGTCGAAGCTTTGCTGGCGACCGCGTTCGAAGCCCACCCTTATCGCAACATGCCCGGCGGATGGGCCAGCGACATCGACAATTTCCGCCGCACCGAAGCTGAGGCGTTTTACAAAATTTATTACACGCCGAACAACATCACCATCGCGATCGCCGGTGACGTGAATCCGGTGGAAGCCAAACGCATGGCCGAAAAATATTTCGGACGCCTGCCGCGCGGTCCGATTCCGCCGCTGGTGCGCACCGTGGAGCCGAAACAGCAGGGCGAAAAGCGCGTGGCCGTGGCCTCGCCCGCGCAGCCATTCCTGGCCATCGCCTATAAGCGTCCCGATCAATATTCGCCCGACGACGCCACGCTGGACGTGCTGAGCGATGTACTCTCGGAGGGCCGCACCAGCATCCTTTATAAAGAGATGGTTCGCGACAAAAAAATCGCGCTGGCCGCCGGTACGCAGGCGACCTTCCCCAGCGGAAAATACCCCTCGCTGTTTCTGTTCTATGTGGTGCCGTCCTCCGGGCACAGTATCGACGAGAATGAAAAAACGCTGAACACGATCATCGATCGAATGAAAAAACAGGAAATTGACGCCGAGACGCTGGCGCGCGTCAAAACCATCCTGCGCGCGGACCTGATCCGCAAGCTCGCCGACAATTCCGGCCTGGCCGCGGAAATGTGCGATTATTACGCCGCGTACGGCGATTGGCGCCGGCTGTTCACCGAGCTTGAGGATTACAACAAAGTCAGCGCCGCCGATGTGCAGCGCGCGGCGCAGAAATATCTGGTCGATTCGGCGAAGACGGTCGCCTACACCTACGCTCCGTCGGAAGGAGCCGCGAAATGAAGCGTCGTCTGGATCCAGCCACTGCCGTTACAGCCCCGCCAGTCATGGCGGGGGTTCTCGTGCTCCTCCTGTTCGCCGCAGCCTCGTTCGCGCAGCCGATTCCATCCTATAAGGACCTGAAATATCCTCCGCTGCCGCAGGTCAAAATTCCGGAGCCGCAGACCTTTACGCTATCGAACGGCATGCGCGTGTATCTGCTTGAAGACCACGAACTGCCTCTCATTTCCGGCGTCGCCATGGTCCACACCGGCAATTTGTTTGATCCGGCGGATAAAAAAGGCTTGAGCCAGGTGATGGCCGACGTGATGCGCAGCGGCGGAACAAAAACGAAAACCGGAGATCAGATCGATGAGGAGCTGGAAAACGTCGCGGCGTCGGTCGAAAGCAACATGGACGAATCGAGCGCCAGCGTTTCTTTTTCGGCGCTCAAGGACAGCGCCCCGCAGGTGCTCGAAACCTTCAAGGATGTTCTGACCAATCCCGAATTTCGCCAGGACAAAATCGACCTGGAGCTGGACCAGCTTCGCAGCGCCATCGCGCGCCGCAACGACGACGCGCAGGCGATTCCCGACCGCGAATTGATGAGCATCGTTTACGGACGCAACACGCCCTACGGATGGGAAGTGGAATACGCCGACCTCGCTCACATCAAACGCGATGATCTGATCCAGTTCTATCAGCGCTATTATTTCCCGAAAAACATCATGCTCGCGGTCTACGGCGATTTTTCCTCGGCCGCGATGAAGGATCAGCTCGAAAAAACCTTCGGGAGCTGGACTGTGGATCAGCCGCCGGTTCCCGCGTTTCCAGACGTGACCGCCAAACCCGCGCCGGGAATTTATCTCGCCGAAAAAACCGACGTCACCCAGACCTTCTTCGCCATCGGCGAACTGGGCGGCACGTTTCGCGACAAGGATTACGCGGCCTTGCAGGTCGCCGCCGACATTCTCGGCCAGGGATTCACCAGCCGGCTGATGTCGCAGATCCGCACCAAACTCGGCTACGCCTACGCGATCGAAGCGGCGTGGTCGGCCAACTACAATCATCCCGGCACGTTCCGCATTGAAGGCAGCACCAAGTCCGCTTCGACCACCGAAACCATCGAAGCGATCCAGGCCGAGGTCGAAAAAATGCGGAACAGCCAAGTTACCGACCGCGAGCTGGCCGAAGCCAAGGAAAGCGTGCTGAACAGCTTCGTTTTCTATTTCGACAGTCCGGCGAAAACGCTGAATCGCCTGGTGCGCTACGAGTATTACGGCTATCCCAAGGATTTTCTCTTCGACTACCGCAAGGCTATCGATTCGGTGACGCGGGAAGACGTTCTGCGCGTCGCCAAACAACATTTCCGCACCGATCAGTTGACCATTGTGGCCGTCGGCAATCCCAAGGCATTCGGCAAGCCGCTCACGTCGCTCGGCAGGATCACGCCAATCGATCTGACCATTCCGGAGCCGAAACAGGAAACCGCCCAATCCGACGCGGGGAGCCTGGCGCGCGGCCGGGCGTTACTCGAACGCGCGCAGCAGGCAATGGGGGGCGCCGAAAAAATCGCGGCGATTCACGATGTCTCCGAATCGGTCGAATTCGCGATGGACACCTCCGCCGGCGGTATCAAGATGAAGCAGCACAACCGCTATTTACAGCCATCTTATTTCCGCCAGGATCTGGAGCTGCCTTTCGGAAAGATGAGCACCTATTCCGACGGCAAAACCGGCTGGCAGATGACCCCGCGCGGCCCCATGCCGATGGCGCCGCCGGTGATCGCGCAGATTCGCGGCGTGATGTTCCGCAACCTGCCGCACGCAATTCTGGCCGATCGCGATTCGTCCAACAAGGTGAACGCCATCTCCGGCGACACCGTCGAGATTTCTTCCGCGGACGGCCGCATGGTCCGATTGCAGTTCGATCCCTCCAGTGGATTGCCGGTGAAGGAATCGTACCAGGAGGGTCCGTCGTCGGTGGAGGAATCGTTTTCGGACTGGCGCGATGTCAACGGCATTAAGCTGCCGTTTAAAAAATCGATTGCGCAGGGCGGAAAACATTTCGCCGACGTTTTGATTCAGGAATACCAGCTCAATTCCGGAATCAAACCCGAGGAGTTGAGCCAGAAGCCATGAAGCGCAGGTTTCGATCCACGGTGAAATTGCAGAAAGCCCGGTCCAGCGTTCGGCTGTCCGCGACGCTCGTTCTGCTCTGCTTCCCCGCCCTCGCCCAAACCGCGGCAGAAGTCAAAGGGAAAAAAATCGTCGATGACGCCATACAGGCGCTGGGCGGGCAAAAATTTCTGACCATGGAGGACCGCACCGAGCACGGCCGCGCCTTTTCCTATTATCGCGACCAGATTTCGGGCCTCGACATCGCCTCCATCTACACGCGCTACATCACCGTCGCGCCCGATAGAACCGGCGTCGACGTCGCGCAGCGCGAGCGCGAGGCTTTCGGCAAAGACGAAGACTCCTTCGTGCTGTTCACCGAAAAGGGCGGCTGGAGTGTCACCTATCACGGCGCTCACGAAATGGAGCCGGACCAGTTGGCCCGCTACAAAGAAACCACGCTCCGCAACATTTTCTACATTCTTCGTGTGCGCTTAAACGAACCCGGGATGGTTTTCGAATCGCGCGGCTCCGATGTGGTGGAAAACCAGCCGGCCGACCTGGTCGACATCACCGATTCCGACGATCGCATCGTGACCGTCGCTTTCAACCAGACCACGCACCTGCCCATCCGCCAATCCTACGCGCACGTGAACCAGCTCTACCATGACCAGGACCAGGAAGTGACGCTGTTTTCGCGCTACCAGGACTCGAACGGAATCGAGTGGCCGCACGAAATTCATCGCGAGCGCAATGGCGACAAAATTTACGAAATGTTCTCCGACACGGTGAAGTTCAACACCGATCTGACCGACGATCTCTTTTCGGTTCCCGAACCGGGCACGGCTTCGGCTAAGAAGAAGCACAAGAAGTAACCCAGGTGCGTCTTCGCCGCATTGGTCAAGAAAATCGGGCTGGACTGATCGGTTGAGTTGATTCTTAGCCGCGTAGCTGGCCCGCCACCGACGCCACGCGCCCCGCCATCAGCGTCTCCACTTTTTCGAGCAGCTCCGTCTGCGTAAACGGACGCCGGAGGTGATGCGCGCCCCGCTCGACGCCGTCGGCCATCTTTAAAAACTCCATCCCGGGATGCTCCCGCCGCAGTTCCGCCGCCAACCCTTCGCACGATGCGTCGCCGATCAGCAGATCGAGCGGCCCCTCATGCATCTGGCTGACCGCCGCAGCCTCCGCCGCGTCTTCCGCTTCCAGCAGATTGTAGCCGTGCGCTTCGAAAAAGTTGTGGAGCTGGCGCCGGACCTGGTCGCGTTCTTCCACCAGCAGAATCGACAGCAGCGCCGCGTTCGGTTTCTCCGGAGCCTGAATCAGCTCCTTCTCCGCCACGCCCGGAAGCAGAATTTCGAAGCGGCAGCCGCCGCCCTCGGTCGCTTGCGCCGCGATGAACCCGCCGTGCTCGGTCACAATCGTGTGCACCACCGGCAGCGCGATTCCTTCTTCCCCCATCGAGGATGGCTCGAATAAACGTTCCGGCTCGGGTTCTTCGGCCGTGTAGGTGACGGCCAGCATCGCATGCGCGGCCATGCGCCCGGCGACGGGAAGCTCGGCGTTGCGCGTCTCGATCAGCAGCCGCCCGCCGCCGGTCATGCGGGCGCAGGCGTGCAGAACCACGCTCATCAGCGCCTGCTCGATCTGCGCCGCGTCGGCCTTGACCCGCAGGGTCGACGGGTCCGGCCGCAGCGCGACCTCCACCCGTTGCCCCGCCACCGATTCGATCAACTTGGCCATACGCCGCAGCAGCGCGTTCAGGCTGATCACTTCCTGCTGGCTCACCTGCCGCGATCCGAACGCCGCCAGCCGCCGGTTCATCTGTTCCGCCGCGATGGCCGCCTGCTCGATCTCTTCGAGCGGCTGGCGCGCCGGCGAATACTCTCCGAACTGCCGCAACAGCTGTTCGGCCTGATTGCGCACGGTTCCCAGCAGGCTCGAATAATCGTTGGAGACGCCGGCCGCCAGCCTTCCCAGCGCTTCCAGTTTCTGCGCCTGCCGGATCTGGCGCTCTTCCCAGCGGCGCGCGCTCACATCGCGAAAGCTGAGCACCGCTCCCGCGGTCCCTGCCGCGGTCTTCACCGGCGCCGCCTCGCCCTCGATCATCATCTCCCGGCCGCCGCGCGAAACCAGCTTCCAGGAGCGCGGCAGCGGCACCGCGGCGTCGCGCAGCATGGCCACTGCCACCGGATCGTCCGCCGCATCGCCGCCTTCTTCCACCAGCCGCGCGATCTTCGAAATCGGCTGCCCCTGCGCCTCCGCCTGCGACCAGCCGCTGAGCACTTCCGCCGCGCGATTCAGCATCACCACGCGTCCCGCCGGGTCGCAGACCACCACCGCGTCCGCCACCGATCCCAGCACCGTGCGCAGCCACGCCTCGCGTTCTTCGAGCTGCCGCTGGAGCCGGTGCTTGTGCATGGCAATCTCGATCGACGTATTCAGCGCATTGTGCGCCACCGGTTTGACGATGTAACCGAAGGGCGCGGCCGCCTTGGCCCGTTCGAGCGTGGCGCGGTCGGCGTGGGCGGTGAGAAAAATCACTGGAATGCGATAGCGCTGCTGAATCGCGGTTGCCGCGTCGATGCCGTCGGCGCGCCCGTCCAGGTGAATATCCATCAGCACCAGCTCGGCCTCGGCCGCGCGCTCGATCGCCTCCTCCGCCGTTCCCACCATCGCCACTACTTCGTGGCCCAGCACCCCCAGCCGGTCCGCAATATCGTGCGCGATCAGCCCTTCGTCTTCAACCACCAGAATTTTATGCCGCTTCGCTGCGTCCATAATCACGAAACCGGGAACAGAATCCGGAACGTCGTACCCGGCGCCGTACTCCCTGTGCCGCCGTCGCCACGCTCCAGTTCGAATGTGCCTTTAAGCTGCCGCGTCAGAATCTTCACGATCTCCAGTCCGAGCGACTTCGTTTTGGCGAACTCCAACCCCTCCGGCACGCCCGCGCCGTCGTCGTGCACCGCCAGATCGATATTTCCATTCCGGCAATGGCCGCGAACGGCAATCGATCCGGCGCGGCCGCCGGGAAATCCGTGCTTGAGCGCGTTGGAGATCAACTCGTTCAGAATCAGGCTGACCGGAATCGCCCGGTCGACCCCCAGCCGCAGTTTTTCCACCTCGATGTTCATTTTGATCCGCTCCGGCTCGCCATAGGACCGGAACAAATTTCCGGCGAGCAGCGCCGCGTGCTCGGCCAGGTCCACTTCGCGCAGATCGTTGGTGGCATACAGTTCTTCATGGAT
The DNA here is from genome assembly GCA_035507655.1 of Bryobacteraceae bacterium. Taxonomy (GTDB): domain Bacteria; phylum Acidobacteriota; class Terriglobia; order Bryobacterales; family Bryobacteraceae; genus Palsa-187. The sequence goes on from DATJNW010000021.1 coordinate 10,249, forward strand.
CAGCGCCATCGCTTCCACCCGGTTCTGGCTCTCGCGCAGCGCCGCGCTCATCGCCGGATCTGCAAAGGACCCGGCCTGCAAACGCAGCAGACTGGCAATCACCTGCAAATTATTTTTCACCCGGTGATGCACTTCCTTGAGCAGGACCTCTTTTTCCGCCAGCGATTCGGCCAGCCGGTCCCGCTCCGCCTTGAGCGTGCGCAGCAGGCCGACCTTTTCGCTCGCCCGCTGCACCGCGGCCAGCAGCGATTCCGCCGTGATCCGGTCCTTCACCAGGTAATCCTGCGCGCCGTTCTTGAGCGCTTCGACGGCAACCTGCTCGTCGGCGAGGCCGGTGAGCATCACCACCGCGAACGCCGGCGGCTCGGCCGGCTCGGCCGGGTGGAAATGGGTGAGAAATTCCAGGCCGGTCATATCCGGAAGCTTGTAATCGAGCAGAACGCAGTCCGGCTCTACGCGGCGGCAGGTTTCGATGCCGTGCGCCGCCATTCCTGCTTCCCAAACCTGCAACCGTCCGCCGAGCGCTTCTTCGAGCAGCAGCCGGTACAGCCTGCGGTCCGGCGCCGAATCGTCCACCATCACGACCTTCACCTAAATTAGTACGCCGTTGGCCGGTTAATTCTCACCTGTTCTCACTAAAGAGGATCCAGGCCGGGCAGTCTGAGCCCTCAGGCTTGCCACTGAGAGCGCAAGCCTGACGGCTTACGCCACTGAAATGAAAAAGGCCGCCCGAATGAGCGGCCTGTGCTTGAATCTGTACTAACCCCTTCTGGCCTTATGGCCTCGCAACGTTCTCGGCCTGAAGGCCCTTGGGGCCTCGTTTCACCTCGAACTCCACTTCCGCGCCTTCTTCAAGCGTCCGGTAGCCGGACATCTGAATCGCGGAAAAATGTACAAACACGTCCTCGCCGCTGGCACGCTGGATGAATCCATAGCCTTTGGCGGCGTTAAACCATTTCACAACACCCTTTTCTCTCACTACTTGATTTCTCCTGTTCCATTCCCGGGCGAGCCGGGACGTTCCAAAAACTTCGGCTATTGTCTCACGTTACTTGTTTCCCTGCAACAAAGAACAAGCCGGTGGCAGCGTTTTCATTCAAAGCGTTGCCGGTGCGGGTCAAACGGCGACGCCGGTGAGAGGAGTAGCCCTGGTCATATACCTGTACTTAAACCGGCGATCCGCCGATAGTACTTCTGTCCGGTAATCCGGGAAAAGCTCTATGAGATTACGTAAGCTACTGAAAAATAAATATATTATCGTCGGATTCGGCGTTTTCCTGGCGTCTTGTGGACAGAACGACTTCAATTATGGAAAAGTCCACAACATCATGGAGGGTACGCCCGTTAACCTGGACGGTGAATACGTCACCCTCACCCCTCAACTGGTCGATTGCGGCGTCGAATACGACCTTTGGGAGGCTCCCTTCGACACCGGCTCGCGCGAGCACAAAGTCGCCCGCCTGAAACAGGCCGGCCGTGACCTGAAATTCGGCGACGACGTCTCCATCGGCGACATGGGCCGTCCCTACGTTCAGATTCGCGGCGAGTTCAACCTGAACGCCCTCGATATCACCAGCGACAAAGACGGTCCCGAGCCGAATACCCGGCTGGTGACCGCCAAAGTTGGCGTCACCATTAACCACCGGTGCTTCCCCGAACCGCTGCTTTTAGAAGGTGTGCGCCACGGCAACTTCGTTCAGGACCAATGGCCGGTGTTCCTGTTCCGCTTCAACAACGGCTGGACCATGGATCGAATCGTACACTGACCACGGGTTCACGGATGATTGGAGTGGCTGGCCTGATAATGCTCGGCCAATAAATCGGCGCCGAAATCGCCGTTGAAATCGCGCCACACGCTGTGAATGTGATTGGCGTTGTTTTGCGTATTGTCAAACTCGATTAAAAACACCGGCGTCTGCACCCGGTAATAATGCGGCTGTCCCTTTTCGACCCCGCCCGACCAGGCGAAATACAATTTGTCCTGACCCTTGCGATACTGCTCCATCCGCATATCGGCGATCACCGGCGGCAAGTTGGTGGCGTATTCGCTGACCAGCGCGGTGAGAATCTCGCGCTGTTTCGGAGTGAGTTTCGCGAAAGTGATCCCGTTGGGCTGGCCGTTGAGCGCGGCCTTGCGCGAATCGAAGGTCAGAATATCCTTGGGAGCGACTTTGTCCACGATGGCGATCGCCTGCTGTTGCGGCGTCAGCGATTTCACCAGCTCGCGTCCCAGATCCTCTTCACGCTTGAGCGCTTCGAGCCCGGCCCGCGGACCATCCTTCACTTCGGCGGGATTGGCTCCAAAGAAATTCGGACTCGAGGCGATCTTGCCGTTGACGATGGTGAAATTCAGGCTGATGTGATGGCCTTCGAAGCGATAACCCCAGGTGCCGTGATCGCTTGGCTGGCCGAAAATGGAGACGTAATATTTTTCCGGATCGCGCTCGGGCGTGCCTTTTTGCCCGGCCTCCATGCGTTTCAGGATCGCGTCGAGGCTCATGATGGTATGCGCCTTGATCAGACCCTGCTGGCTCAGGCCGGCGGCCAGCAGCGCTTCGGCCAGGTGTTTTTGCTCCGTGGTCATTTCGCGCAGGGCGACGCCTTTGCGCGCGATCGGCACAAAATGCCAGTTCATCCGCTCATCGGAGTTGAACGCGAACATGGTTCGCTCCTTCAACTCCGGCGACAGCGCGGCGAGATAGGCCTTGGCCGTCTCGGTCATCATGCTGGTGGTGTTGATGCGGTCGTACGCCGCCATCAGCAGCCCGCACGCGGAAACAATCAGCGCCACTCGAATCGAGCGTGGGTCCAAACGATGCATAGCGCGCCTCCGTTCCCAGACAGAATATCAAACCTGGGCAACGGTTCGAAATTGATGATCGCCCCGCTTTCCTCTACGGCCCCTTTGAGAGTCGTCAGGCGGCCTGGAGTGCGTGGTTTGCATCGGTCGGTTCCGCGGGTTTTTCCAGGCGAGTTGTCCGCGCCTATATGAGAAGGTCTCTCAACAGAGCTTCCATTCGCGTTGACACGGCCGCATATTTCTCATACGATGTTAGAGTAATGCAACTCGAGCAGCTCGTTCTGACCGCGATCCTCAGCCTGCGCGACCACGCTTACGGCGTCACTATTCATGAAAAAGTGCAGGAGCTGGCCGCGCCCAAAACGATTTCGGCGGGCGCGGTCTATGTCACGCTCGATCGTCTGGAAGATAAGGGGATGGTGGCGTCCTGGCTGTCCGATCCGACGCCGGAGCGCGGCGGGCGATCCAAGCGCTATTACCGGCTGGAAGCGCTGGGCGAGCGCGCTCTTGAAGAGTCGGCCGAAACGGCCAAACGTCTGCTGGACGCGTTCACCGAAGCATGGGGAACGCTGGGAAAACCGAAGAGGCCGAAATGGCAGCCGACGCGCCCGCGATAGCACGCCTGATCGCGCTGCTGATCCCGCCCGCTTCGCGCGAGGAGGTGCTGGGCGATCTGCGCGAGCGCTGCGGCGCGCGTTTCGCCGGCGAGGCGCTGCGCGTTCTTCCTTTCCTGCTGCTCAGCCGGATTCGCCGCACCACCGACGCCGTGGTTTTCTCGATGCAGGCTCTGTCGCTGCTGGCCTCGTTCGTGTTGGCCGCGGCGTGGCTCGATGGACCGCTGTTGGCGGAACAATGGGGATTCGCGCGCATTGAAATTCCGGTCGCGGTGGTGCTGGCGACGCTGGTTCTGGCCGATGCTTACGCCGATCCGAAGAAGCGCCCGTTACTGCGTCCGATGCTGGCGCCGGTTCTAGGGATGGCGCTGGCCTTTTTGCGTCCAGCGCTGCCTTGGCCGGTGATGCTGTGGGGTGGAATGCTCGGCACGGGACTGATCACCACGCTGCGGCTGCTGATCCCGCCGCTGGCCGACCGCAGGCAGGCGGCGAAAATTCCCGCTTACTGGCAGAAACTGGAGCTGGACGCGAGGAACCTCGCCGCAAGCCGGATTTTACTGCCGTTCGCCGCCGCGGTCTTTTTGCTGATCGCGCTTTCGCGCTGGCTGAGGTCGGGGTAAATCGCGTTCCTTTCCGGCGAGGAGCGGATAGTGGAGTGGTACATCAGGTTTCGCGGCGCGCGCCGCTTATCCTTTGATCCCGTCGAAGGCGCGTTCGACTTCGCTGCGCGCTTCCGGCGGCAAAACGGCCAGCGGCAAGCGCGGCGGACCGCCGTAATATCCGTTCAAATCCATGGCAACCTTGAGAGCCGGCGGGCCATATTTCGCGATCACGGCCGCGCCCGCCGCCAGACGCCGCTGCCAGTCGAGCGCGGCATCGAATTCGCGGGTGCGATGCGCTTCCCAGATGCTGATGGCCGCGTAAGGTACCGCATTGGCGATGTCAACGATCGCGGCTGTCGCGCCCGCGGCAAAATCCGCGGCGATGGTCGCCGAGTTCTGCCCGATCCGCGCATTCACCACATTCGGATGCGAGAAATCGCCCGCGGCAATCACCGGAATTTTGGCCTGATCGGCGATCGCGGAAAAATAAATTTTCTGCGTTTCCGAAGGCGCCTCAGGAACGGGCACCCAGGCGGCCTGATACCCCAGGGATTCGGCCTGATTGGTCAGCCGCACGGTCTCGCGAACCGACGGCATGCCGGTCGCGGCGATCAGCACTTTTTCCGGCGCCGAATATTCCGCCACCCACTCCCACATGCGGATTTTTTCCTCGGTGCTCAAATAAATCGATTCGCCGCCCGAGACCACGAATCCGGCCACGCCGGTGCGATTCCATTTTTCGACGTTGTGCTGAACTTTGATCGCGTACAGTTCGTCCGCGTGATCGAAGGGAACGGTGACGGGGATGAAAATACCCTGAAGTTTCATTGGGGGACCGGGTAGTGGCGAGTGGGGAACAGGTAGCCGCCGACTTCCCGCTACCCACTCCCCACTTCCTCGATTTATCTACTTAAGAAATACGCCACGAACACATACAGCGCCAGCGATTCGATGAACGCCAGGCCCAGAATCAGGGCGAAGCGAACACCGGCTGCCGCTCCCGGATTGCGCGCGATTGCTTCCGCCGCGCCCGCCGCCGCGTGGCCCTGTCCGATTCCGCACAGCCCCGCGCCGATGCCCATGCCAATCACCAGGCCGATGGTTTTGAGCCCCTGGTCCGTCCCGCCCGCCGTGGTTTGCGCAAATACCGGCGTGGTGGCCAGAAGCAGGAACACCAGCGCCAACAAAATAATTCTCGTCCGCATTGTTTTCTCTTCCTTTCCTATAAAGTTCCGCCGGGGAGGTGGTTCCAATCCGATCCTGGGGGAACGGCGGCTCACGCCCGGCGGCGATGATGCCCGATCAATGCTCGTGCGAAGTGGCGATATTCACGTAGATGATCGCCAGAATCATGAAAATATAAGCTTGTAAAAGGCCCACGAAAATGTGCAGGCACATGAAAATCACCGGCGCCACCACCTTGGTCAAGGCCATAAACGCGCCGGTCACCTGATCGCCCGCGAACATGTTGGCGTACAGACGAACGCTCAACGAAAGCACCCGCGCCAGATGGCTGATCAGCTCCAGCGGAATCATCAGCCAGACCAGCCACCACACCGGACCTAAGAATTGTTTTAAATATCCGAACAGCCCCAGCTCGCGGACGCCATGAAAATTGTAATAGATAAACGTCGCCACGGCCAGCCCCAGCGTCACGTAAATATACATGGTCGGCGCCTGGAGCCCGGGGATGATCCCGAACAGGTTCATGAACAGAATAAAGATGAACAGCGTGCCGAAGAAGGGCATGTAGCGCTCCCCGTGATGCAGCCCAACCTCGTCCATGGTCATTTCGACGAAGCCGTAGATCAGCTCGAAGATGTGCTGCGTGGCGCCGGGCTTATCCACCGAAAGACGGCTGCGGACAAACGCCACCAGCAGCACCAGGACGGCGATGACCAGCAGCTCCATCGAAAGCCAGTTGGTCCAGGGACGCGGCTCCGCGGGCAGACGCACCAGGCTGAGGATCGCGTTCGCCAGGCCGGCAAGATGATCGTTTAACAGTTTCGTGAGCCACAGCTCTTGTTCGGGCATAGGTTACTTTGAAAAAGCTAACTCGTAGAGGACTTCCGCGAGAACGGCGGCGACCGACGCGAACAAACCGGCCAGAAGCGCCATCGGGCTGACTTCTAAGTATCTCACTATAACATAAATCGCTCCGCCGATCAGCGCGTAGCGCAACAAAAACAGAGCGGCGAAAGTGGTGGTGCGAGGGTTTGAATCGCCTCCGATGGCGTATGCGAAGCCCCGGATGCTGCGGAAGGCAAACAGCGAAAACAGCGCGCCGGCGGCGAATCCGGCGCCGTCGCGGACGCCGAATTTGATGGCCACCACCATGGTGCCGGCGAGGCCGGCGGCGATGGTCAGCCGGAAAATGCGGGTGAGGGCGCGATCGTAAAAGTCCTCCGTCATTCTTTGCCGAGGCCGTAAATGAGTTGGATGAATCCGCCGACCGTTCCCAGGATCAGAAACACAACATTCAGATAATGCGTGCCGAACGCATGGTCGAGCGCGTAGCCGACGAAATAACCGCCCAGGCTCGCCAGCGGCAGCGTGGTGGCCAGAGAAACGTAGCGCACCACCTGCGTCCACGGATTTTGCTTGCGGTCACTCATCGCAATGGGGCCGGGTGAAAGCCTTCCCAACAAAAACAGCGGTTCATCTTTTTTTCCGCAAGATTTCGTGCGCGGATTCCGAGGTTTCCTTCACCAGAAAACCCATCTTAGGATGCGACGGCTCAAAATCGCGCGCGATTCCGAAATCCGCCAGCGTTTCGCTGGTCGCCGGACCGACCGAAGCGACCACCGCTCGCCGCAGCCCGGCGCGCAGACCGTCCTCCACGCCCATTTCCGACGCGACGCGCAGCAGGTGTGGCACCTGGATCGAGGTTGTGAACATCACCACGTCGAATCGATCCTCGCATAACCCGTGTACCGCCTCGCGCAGCGGACCGGTGTCTTCGGGCAAATCCCATTGGTAAACCGGAACGGAAGTCACCTCGGCGCCGCGATCGCGCAGGCCGCCGATCAGTTCTGTGCCCGGACGGCCGTATTCCTGAATGGCGATGCGGCGCTCGGGCCGGCCGTCCGTCGCCACCAGAATTTCGCGCCAGGTATTCGGCTCCGGCACCGCGATCGCGACCGGAACATCCCATTCGCGTAGCACCGCTATCGGTTTCGATCCGCGCGCGACCACGGTCAGCTTGCGCAGCGCCGCGGCGAAGGCGCCCAGCGGATGGCGCGTCTCAATGGCTTGGCCGAGCAGGCGCGTGCCCACCCCGGTGAGCAGGATCATCATCTCGAACTGATGAGAAAAAAGGCGTTCGGCAAACGCGAACGCCTCGGAATTTTCGCTGAGCGCAACTTCCCTCATGGACGGCGCCACAAACGGCACGCCGCCGCGCGCACGGATCAGCTTCTCGATCTCGCGAGACCGGCGGCTTTCGAGCGACAAAACCCGGAGACCGCCGAAGGATTGATCCGACGGCATCGGTTCCAGGTTAGCAATCTCAGAACGCCGGTTTCGGCTCGGGCGCGGTCTTGGGTTCCTCTTCGCCGCGATGGCACGTGTAGCAGGTCACGTGCATTTTGCCGTCCGGGAAATGCGAGTTGATCTGCTCCGTCATCTGGATCATGTGTCGAGCCGTTTCCTTTTTCGGATTTTCGTCACTGGCGAAATTTCCCTGCACGTGGCAGTAGTTGCACTGCACGCCGAGCCCGGCGGTGAAGGTGCGCATGATCTGGCGAACCTCGACGCCGCTGGTGGTCTTCAAAACTTTCAGGTTCGTGGGCGGTCCCGGCGGGGGGCCCTTTTTCTTTTGCTGCCCTTCCTGTTGGGCGCACAAGGGCAGCAGACAAAACAGAGTGGTGAGGAGTAAGCGCATAACGCGTTATTATACACGACCGGGGTCGCGGCAGGATGGACTCACGGGCTCAGCCTGTGGCCGCGGCTCGAAATCGCCCGGCTGAGCGGCGGCCGCAGGAATCGCTTCAACCTTCGGTCCAGCGGCGTATCTAACAGGATGCTGATCGGCATTGATATCGCTGACGCAACCTTGCGTGGCGCACGCACTTCTGCGTGCCGCGTCGGCACTCTTGCCGACGCTGGTTCCGCGATCAGCCATGCGTCGAGAAGAGTCTCGACGCGGCACGCAGGACTGCGTGCGCCACCAACGGACCGAAGCAACTGGTTGGATCAAGTATATTAGCGCCGAGTAGTCTGTCCCCTTTCCCTGCTAAATCTCGAGTTTGCCATTCATAATCATGTCTTTGACGCGAAATTCCACCGAACGATAAGGAATCGGCACGCCGGGTAAATAAAGATCGAACGAAACGCTCTTATCCGATTCCTTCACCTGCCGCGGGAACGCCAGCCGCAGATAAGGATCACTCCCGGTCGGCGGGAAATGGCCGGTCATTTTGAATTTTCTCCGTCCCACGTGCATCACGCACTCGTCTTCCATGCGCTGCGAATCCTGTTCGGCGAGGGCATCCTGACCCTTGGGAATCGCGATCGCCAGCACGATCGATTGCGCGCCGTTCTCGCGCAGCCAGGCGCGATATTCGAGCGTCATTTCGTCGGTTTGCTCATGGGGACGCTTGCGCCGGTAACGCCGGTCCCGCTCGGCTTCGCCCTGCTGCATAGGACCGGCCGTCGCCAGATAAACCTGCACCGGCGGGGCGGGGCTGCCCGCGGGCGCTTCCACCATCTGCGCCCAGGGCGAATTGGTGAACAGGGTAATGAGCTCATCTTCGGTCCAATCGGCGGGCGCCTTCGTTTCCCAGAACGGAGCCGCCCCCAAAAGAGCCATTGTGACCAGCGCGACTGCCAGCCACTTCATAAACCTGCCAACGTTTCGTAATCGACGTTGCCGCCGGAGATGATCACGCCCACGCGCCCGATTCCCGGCGGCAATTTTTGGAACAACACCGCGGCCGGCCCGGCGGCGCCGCTCGGCTCCACCACGATTTTCATGCGCATCGCCAGGAATTTCACCGTCTCGCGAATCTCCTCTTCGGAGACCAGCAGCATCTGTTCCAGGTTGCGCTGGAGAATCGGAAACGTCAGCGCGCCGGGGCTGGTGGAACGCAGACCGTCGGCGATGGTCGGCGGCGTATCGATTTTCACGCGCTCGCCCGCGGCGAAGGAAAGATAGGTGTCGTTGGCCAGTTCCGGCTCGACTCCGAAAACCCGGATCGACGGCCGCACATGCCGCGCCGCGATCGAGGAGCCGGCGCATAATCCGCCGCCGCCGACGCACACGACGATGGCGTCCAGATCGGGAACTTCCTCGAGCAATTCTTTCGCGGCCGTTCCCTGACCGGCGATGGTCCAGGGATGGTCGTACGGAGGAACGATGGTTGCGCCGGTTTCGGCGGCGATGCGGGCGCTGATCTGCTCACGGGTTTCCGAACCGAAGCGGTCGTAATGCACGATTTTCGCGCCGCGCGCGCGGGTGCCTTCGATTTTCGCCTTGGGCGCGTCATCGGGCATCACCAGCGTCGCCGGCGCGCCGACAAATTCCGCCGCGATCGCCACCGCTTGCGCGTGATTTCCCGAAGAGTGCGACACCACGCCGCGGGGAAGATCCTCTTTCGGAATCGAAAGAATGAAGTTCGACGCGCCGCGAATTTTGAACGCGCCGCCCTTCTGAAAATTTTCGCACTTGAAAAACGCCGCGACGCCGGCGCGCGCGTTCACCGAATGGGAGGTCATCACCGGAGTGCGTTTGGCGATCGGCCGGATGCGCTCCGCCGCGATGCGGATGTCTTCGAAGGTGACGTCAGTAGCCGGCATGCTTGTCGACGACATTTTCGAGCGGCTCGCCTTTCGAGAACCGGTCGAAATTTTCGACGAAAAATTCGAGCGCGCGCTCGCGCAGGTCGGGCAGAAAATCGGCGGCGTGCGGCGAAATCAGCACGTTATCGAGATCCCAAAAAGGCGAATCGGGCGGCAGCGGTTCGGTTTCGAAAACGTCCAGCGCCGCGCCTTTGATGCTTTTTGCCTGGAGCGCGCGCAGCAACGCCTTTTCATCAATCACCGGTCCGCGCCCGACGTTCATGATTACGGCCGTCGGCGTCATCGCGGCCAACTCCGCCGCGCCGATCATGCCGCGCGTTTCCGCGGTCAGCGGCGCGCAGACGGCGGCGAAATCGCATTGCGAAAGCACCTCGCGCAGCTTCCCCGATTCGCCGCGGCGAAGGGTGAGAATCTTCATGCCGAAGGCGCGCGCGCGTTCCTCGACGGCGCGGCCGATGGCTCCATGGCCGATGATCGCCAGCGTCTGGCCGTACAATTCGCCATGCGTTACCGGATTCCAGCGGCGCCCGCGCTGATCGTCCAGATTGCGGCGCATGTCGTAAGTGAAAAACAGCATCGCGCCCACGATCCATTCACCCAGCGGACGGGCAAACACGCCGCGCCCGTTGGTCAGCGGGACGGGGCTTTCGATGATTTCTTTCGATAGAACTTTTTCGACGCCCGCGGCCGGCGAATGCGCCCAGCGCAGGTTCGTGGCGTGGCGAAACGTTTCCTGAAACAGCGCGCCGCTGCGAAAATCGCCGTTTAACAGCACGTCGGCTTGGGGCGCCAGGCGAAGCAGTTCCTCGCGATCGTTGGTCACGATCATGCGCGCTTTTCCGGCCAGCGGCGCAAGCGGAGTGAGATATGTCGCGGCCGGATCCGCGATCACCAGCAGGGTAAGCTCGGGCACAATTCTCTAGAATACCCGGTTCGGCGGGCGCAGGAAAACTTGGGGATTGGTTCGCGCCGCGCCCCTGCCATGACTGGCAGGGCTGGAATGCGCACTGCGGCCCCGCCAGTCGTGGCTGGGGCTCTCCGATCCTCGCCCAAAAACACCAAAAACTTGGCTGGACGGCCGCCGTAGTGTACCATGATGCCGAAGAAGAGGGATTTTGATTCTGCGTCGACCTGGGTTTTGCGTTCGCGGCGGCCGTCTTCTGCACTCTTTAAGATGACCCTCTACGCCGTCACTATTTTTCTCAGCGCCTTTCTGCTGTTTCAGGTGCAGCCGCTGATCGCCAAGATCATTCTGCCGTGGTTCGGCGGATCGGCCGCCGTGTGGGCCGCGGCGCTGTTGTTCTTCCAACTGGTTCTGCTGGCCGGCTACGCCTATTCGCACGCCGTGATTCGTTACGCCAAACCGAAAGGCCAGATGATGATTCATGCGGCGCTGCTGGCGGTAAGCTGCGCGGCGCTGCCGATTCTGCCGTCGCCTTCCTGGAAGCCGTCCGTGGCAGGCGATCCGACGCTGCAGATTCTCGCGCTGCTGGCGGCGACCATCGGGTTGCCGTATTTCATTTTGTCCTCCACCAGCCCGCTGCTTCAGGCGTGGTACGTGCGGCGCAGCGGCACGGGCATGCCGTACCGATTGTTCGCGCTGTCCAACTTCGGCTCGATGCTGGCGCTGGTGAGTTTTCCTTTTCTGGTGGAACCCGCGATGACCTCGCGCCAGCAGGCGTTCACCTGGAGCGGCGCTTATATCGTGTTCGCGCTGCTGTGCGTCGCCGCCGCGTGGCGCAGCCGGGAAGGTCATGCCGAGGCACACACGGCGAAAAAAACGCCGCGGCCGCCGCTGAGCCAGCTGGTTTTGTGGGTCGCCCTGGCGGCCTGCGCGTCCACGCTGCTGGTCGCGGTGACCAATCATTTAAGCCAGAACGTCGCGCCGATCCCGCTGCTGTGGGTGGTGCCGCTGGCGCTGTATCTGCTGACGTTTATCTTCGCTTTCGAAAGCGACCGCATTTACCAGCGCTGGTGGGTGGTGCCGCTGGCCATTCCGGCCATCGGCGCGATGGCGTACATGATTTGGGTCAGCTCCGGAAATCTGGATATTCAGTGGATGATTCCGGGCTTTTGCCTGGGGCTGTTTTTGTGCTGCATGATGTGCCACGGCGAGCTGGCGCGGCGGCGTCCGGCGCCCGATCATTTGACGCTGTTTTATCTGATGGTATCGCTCGGCGGAGCGCTGGGCGGGATTTTCGTGGCGCTGATCGCGCCGCGCGTCTTCAAGGATTATCTGGAACTGGAAGTGGGCCTGGCCGTGTGCGCGGTGCTCGCGGCGGTCGTTTTGTGGAACCTCGATCCGCCGTGGATCGGCAAATGGCCGCTGCGGACGGCGCTGGTGATCGCGGCGGGAATGATCGCCGGTTACATGATCCGGATGCAGCGCCTGGAAGATCAGGAATACCGTCTGATGGCGCGCAATTTTTACGGCGTGCTGCGCGTGAGCGACGATAAAGTCGACGGATACAACGAGCGCGAACTGCTGCATGGCACCATCAATCACGGCGAAGAGGTGCTCGACGGAAAAATGCGCTACGTCCCGGTCTCCTATTACGGCGAAGATTCGGGCGTCGGGCGCGCCATTCGCGCGGCTCAAGGGCGCGGCGGGCCGGTGCGCGTGGGCGTGATCGGGTTGGGCGCGGGGGTTCTTTCCACCTACGGCCGCGCCGGCGATTATTACCGCATTTACGAGATCAATCCGCTGGTGCCGTGGATCGCGCAGACGCAATTTTATTTTTATCCGCATTCACCGGCTGATAAAGCCATCTTGTTGGGCGACGCGCGGCTCACTCTGGAACGGCAGCCGACGCAAAACTTCGACGTGCTCGCCGTCGATGCCTTTTCGAGCGACGCAATTCCGATTCACCTGCTGACTCGCCAGGCCATCGGGCTCTATTTGAAGCAGCTTCAGCCGGACGGCATTCTGGCGCTGCACATTTCCAATCGCTACCTGAATCTGGAGCCGGTGTGCGCGCGCGGCGCGGAGGCTTATTCCCTCACCGCGATGGTGGTGGATGATGACGGCGAAACGGCCGGCTATATGTCGGCGTCGACGTGGGTATTGCTGACGCGGCGCGCGTCGTGGTTCGATACCATCAGCTTCCGCGGCGCCGATATGCACGCGGCGAAAGCTCCGCCGGGATTTCGCGAATGGACCGACGACTATTCGAACGTGTTCCGGATTTTATCGCTGAAGTCGGGCGCAGATTAAAGCGCGGGCGATCGGGGATCGCGCGCAGGATTCGTTTCACGCCGCGGTTCCAGTCCGGAAAAAGATCGACGTACTGAGTTTGTTCGGCGATCGGCCGGGGGACATCGCACGGTTCTAATCGCACCGGGATCACGAAAATCTGCTCGATCGGCAGGCGCCGGGCGCAATCGAGCGCGTAGCGCAGCTCGCTCTGAAACTGCCCGCGCTTGACCACCGAGCGCGGCGAAAAGCAGGCCAGAAAAGCGTCCGAGGTCTGGATGGCGCGTTCGATCGCGCGGGGCCAGTTCTGGCCGGGAATTAACTTTTCTTTATCCAGCCACGGGACGCAGCCGCCGGCGCGCAGCGATCGGGCCAGGCGCCGGATTTGCGCCAAATCCTCGACCGCATAAGCGACAAAGACCTGTGGCCGAGTCTCGGCATGGAACCGGCAAGCGCCGCGCGAGGTGGCCTCGAAAACTCCAAGCCCATCAATCTTAACGGAATATCCGGATTTTAGGGATCGGCTAAGGATTTCGATCAGCTCGCTCATCGCGGCTTCCTGGGAATCAGCTTGCCCAAGCCCGGAAGCTCGACGGGCTTTCCTTGCCTTAGCCTTTTCAGTATTTTATGGACGAGCTCATCGATCTGATCCCGCGCCGCAGCCTGCGGCATGCGCTTCTGGCGGGCAAGAGTGCGGGCGATTTCCTCTCTTTTCACGCATTAAGATTAGTCCTGAATCGAAGGGCGCTGTATAGTCCGGTTCACTAAGCTTATGAATCAAAAGGGAAATGATCTTGGCGGCAGGAGAACTAGGGCGTCGCGATGAAGGGCTTTTAATATTCGGTTAAGGCGAACTTCATGTCGGTCTGAGAGGATGGACACTGAAGACGGCGTAATGTCGTCGACAAACACAAGGAGAACATACACGATGAAGAAGATCATGAGCGCTTTGCTTGGCCTGTCGCTTGTCCTCGGCACCGCCACCGTGACATTTGCCCAGCAGGATACGACCAAGAAGAAGACCCATAAGAAGCGCGGCAAGAAGAGCACCACCAGCACCAACAGAACGAGTCTGTACCTCTAATCTCTTCCCTTCGACGGATTAGAACCGAAAGCCGCGCCAGGATTTACCGGGCGCGGTTTTTGTTTTATTTGAGTTCCACGATGGTCGCGCCAGTGCCGCCTTCTTCCGGTCCGGCAAGGTAGAATTTTTCGACGTGCGGATTCTGTTTGAGCAGCTCGGCGATGGCCTTCTTTAAAATTCCCATGCCGTGGCCGTGGACGATGCGGACGCGCTCGACTTGAGCGAGCGCGGCGCTGTCCAGCAGTTTATCGACTTGATTTACGGCGGCTTCGGCGCGCTGGCCGATCACGTTGATTTCGCGATAGGAGCCGCTGAAACTGGGGCCTTGTTGAAAATGCACCGAAGGACGCGAGGGCGGCGCGCCGGCAGGCAGGATCTCTTCGACCTCGGAGCTGGAAATCTGCATCTTGAGGAACCCGGCATCGACTTCGAGGAGATCGCCGGCGAGCAGACGCCGCACCGTCGCCGGCTGGCGGATTCCCTTGAGCCGCACGCGCGCGCCTTCTTCGAGCTTCAGCCGCGGCGCGGGATCACCAACCGAACCCCCGGGCGGCGCCGCGGGCTTCAGCGCTTCCACCGATTCCTGATATTCGCGGCGGGTTTTCGCCACGCGGGCGCGGGCTTTCTGGCTTAATTCGCCGATGGTCTGTTCGGCGCGGCGCTCGAAATCGGCGGCGCGGGCGGCGGCCTGCTGCTCCAGTTCGCGGATTTTCTGGGCATAGCGGCGCTCCAGCGAATCCTGAAGCGACTTTTCGCGCGCGTCGAGTTGGGCGCTGCGCGTCTCGACCGTGGCGCGTTCGCGCCGCAAAGCGTCCAGTTCTTCGTGGAGTTTGGCCAGGAACTCGGAAACGTCGCGCTCGGCCGAGGTCATTCTCGATCGCGCGGCTTCGATGAGATAGGCGTCCAGGCCGAGCCGCGCGGCGATGTCCAGGCCGGCCGATTTTCCCGGCGCTCCGAGACGCAAAACATAAGTCGGCTCCAATGTTTCATCGTCGAAACCCATGGATCCGTTGCGCACGCCGGGCGTGGAGGCGCCGTAGACTTTCAGGGCCATCAGGTGCGTGGACGCCAGCGTAAAAGCGCCGCGATTCCTGAAGGCTTCGAGCACCGCGACGCCGAGCGCGCCGCCTTCTTCAGGATCGGTCGCGCGGCCGAGCTCGTCGAGCAGAACCAGCGAATCGGGCGTCGCCGTTTCCAGCATTCGCCGCAGCGCCAGGATGTGCGCGGAGAAGGAGCTGAGGCTTTCCTGAAGCGATTGATGGTCGCCGATGTCGGCGAGGATTTCGTCGAACAGCGGAAATTCGGCCTCCACGGCGGGAACGGGCAGGCCGGCGTGGGTCATCAGCGCGAGCAGGCCCGCGGTTTTGAGCGCGACGGTTTTTCCGCCGGTGTTGGGTCCGCTGATGAGCAGCGTGGGTCCCCGCAGGTCGAGATCGAGACTGACGGGGACTACCCGTTTCTTCTGCGCGCGCAGAATATCCTGAAGCAGCGGATGACGCGCTTCGCGCAGCATCACGCGGCGATTTTCTTTGGGGCTGAGGCGCGGGACAGAGCAATCGAAATCGCGCGCGAAATCGGCTTTGGCGAAGAGAAATTCAATCTCGCCGAGCGCTTCCGCCGTCGCCGCGATTTCGACGGCATGAGTGCGAAGGCGCGAGGTAAATTCGCGCAACAGGCGATGCACTTCGCGCAGCTCTTCTTCGTGCAGGCGAACCAGTTCGTTGTTGAGATCGATGGTTTCCAGCGGTTCGACGAACAGCGTGTGGCCGCTGCCGCTGGCGCCGTGAATGACGCCTTCGACGCGCCGCTCGCGGCCGGTGACGACGGGAACCACGAAACGATCGTTGCGGATGGTGACGAAATCCTCCTGCAAGGTGCCGTCTTCGTGATGGGCGCGGAGAAAACGTTCCAAAGATTCGTGGATCTGGTGGCGCTGGCGCTCCACGTCGCGGCGCAGGCGGACGAGCGCGACACTGGCGTCATCGGCCAAAGTGCCGTCGGGAAGAATTTTCCCACGCAGATCGCGCGCCAGGTCGCGCAGATCGGCGATGGCGCTGGCGTGGCGGCCGAGACGCGGAAATTTTTCGCGCGCGGCCAGCAGGATGGAGCGGGCTTCGCTCGCCACATCGAGCAGGCGCGAAAGATTCAGAATTTCCGCGGCTTCAAGCGTCGCGCCTTCGATGCGCAGGCGGGCGACGGCCGGCGACGGATCGGGAATATCGTCGAAGCGGATGCGGATCGCCGCGCCGCGGCTGGCCGGCTGCGGCTGGGTGGAGGCGCGCAGATAATCGATCGCTTCGGCGGTGTCGGCGAGCGTGCTTTCAATTTGCCCGCGATCGGAAATGGGCGCGACCCGATCGAGTTCGGCGTGGCCGAGCGCGCCGCGCAGATAGCGGGCCAGAAGCGAGCGGAGAGATTCGAACTCAAGAACGTTTTCGGCGTGCATTGCTTCTTAACATTCGACGGGCGTCGAAGGCTTTTTCAATTACGCCCAGGGTGCCTTCGGTGAGGTGGAAATTTTCGAGCGCGCCGCGGCACACCCATTGAACGTTGCTGACATCGTCGGCGGCGTGAAGCTCGCCACTCCTCACTTTACACAGGAAATCGACCAGCACGTAGTGATATTCGGCGCGGCCGGAGGGGTCCCGCATGATGCGCTCGAAAATTTCAAAGACGCGCAGCGGCTGGATGACGAGGCCGGTCTCTTCCAGGATTTCGCGCTCCACCGCGCGCGATAGAAGCTCGCCGGTTTCGACCAGTCCGCCGGGCAGGGACCAGTGGCCTTTGAGCGGTTCGTGCCCGCGTTCCACCAGAAGAATCGAATCGTCGCGGCGGCCTGTGTCCTGGCGAAAGATCAGCGCACCGACGCCGAGAAGCGGGTACGCGGGATAGCGGCGGGAGTTTTGGGTCAAGAAAGATACTCCAAGACTCAGTGTGGGGGCGGGCGGAGGGGGATGCAAGCGCGCGAAGGCAGGTCGGGGACCTGCCCCACCTCTTTATTGCTTTCCGAACTGGATGCGGTAGACGCCGGTGCGGGTGGTGACGAACAGCGTTTGGCGATCGGCTTCGCCGAAGGCAAGATTGGTCGGAGTTTCGGGGAGTTGAAGATGGCCGATCGGCTCGCCTTGCGGGTTGT
Source organism: Bryobacteraceae bacterium (assembly GCA_035507655.1). GTDB lineage: Bacteria > Acidobacteriota > Terriglobia > Bryobacterales > Bryobacteraceae > Palsa-187. Next base: position 27,477 of record DATJNW010000021.1, read on the forward strand.
AGACGTAAATTTCTTTCGCCGCAACGTAAACGTTTCCTTTTTCGTCGGTGCGAAGACCATCCGGGACGCCGGGGATTTTTTCGGCGAACATGCGCGGGTTTGCCGCCGCGCCGGCGCGATCGAGATCCCAGGCGCGGATCACGCGCGCATCGGAATCGGAGACGTAGAGAATACGGCCGTTGGGTGAAAGCGCGATTCCGTTGGGTCGAGTTTGCAGCCTTGCGATCGGCTCCAGATCGCCGTGCGGCGTGAGATGAAACACGCCGTAAAAATCGAGCTCGCGGGTGTCCTGCTGATTGCCGAAGGCCGGATCGGTGAAATAAATCTGGCCATCGTGGCGCACGGCGACGTCGTTGGGCGCATTCAGGCGCTTCGATTGGTAGCGCGAAGCGAGCACTTCCATTTTTCCGTTTTTCGAAGTGCGCACCAGACGGCGCTCGCGAAATTCGCAGGTGTACAGACGGCCTTGCGCGTCAATCGCGTTGCCGGCCGGCCCGGCGGGGATGCTCGCATATTCGGCGAGGCGCTGGCCAGGCGCCAGTTTGTAGATTTTATTGGCGACCGTGTCGCTGAACAGCAAAAATCCCTCGGGCGACCAGACCGGGCCTTCGGCGTAGCGCAGATCCTTGGCCGCCTGTTCGATGCGGATCTGCGAAAAATCCTGCGCGGAACTGAAAACGGCGACGAAGAATAAAGGCAGGCGGCTTACGCGACGCAGCACGATTCAATATTACGGGAGAGCGAAGGCGATCACCGAGTCGCCCATTTTGCTGCCGGCTTTCCCGTGGCCGCCGGCGCAGATGACCACGTATTGCCTGCCGGCGGTCGTGTAGCTCATGGGGGTCGCCTGGGCGGAGGCGGGAAGGTTCGCGCTCCACAGTTCGCGGCCGGAATCGATGTCGTAAGCGCGAAGCTTTTGTTCGGTGATGGTGGCGGCGACGAAGACGAGACCACCGGCGGTGATCATCGGACCGCCGAGCGCCAGCGCGCCGGGGATGGATTTGCCGTTGCCGAGGGGAGTTTCACCCAGCGGAACCTGCCACTTCTTTTTTCCGGTCGAAAGATCGACGGCGATCAGTTCGCTCCACGGCGGCGCGTTGCAGGGAAGGCCGCTGGGGGCGCGAAGATGCTCGCGAACCATGGCGTAGGGCGCGCCTTCCTGCCGTCCATATTCGGAGTCGAACCGATTATCGTGGATTTGTTTTAACGCGGCCTTCACCTGGTCGCGCGGAATGAGTTTCACGATGGTCGAGAGGCGATCGGAAGCGACGACCAGCAGGCCGCGCCGTGGGTCATACGCGCCGCTGCCCCAGTTCACGCCGCCGACGTTGCCGGGGAAAATGATGGTTCCTTCGAGGCTTGGCGGGGTGAAGATTCCTTGCGATTGATAACCCTTCAGGCGCGCGGCGCACCAGGCGCGATCGTCCGGCGTGAGTCCCCAGGCATCCTGAGCGGTGAAATTTTGCGGCGCGAGCGTGTCATATTCCGGGAACGGCTGCGTCGGCGAGGTTTCTTCGCCGGGGACATGGGATTGGGGCGCCGGGCGCTCTTCGACCGGCAGCAGCGGCTTTCCGGTTACACGATTCAGAACAAAAAAGAAGCCGGTTTTCGATTCGACAACAACGGCGGGAATTGTTTTGCCGCCGCGATGAAAATCGATCAGCGTGGGTTGCGCGGCGACGTCGTAATCCCACAGGTTGTGATGAACGGTCTGGAAACTCCACAGAACTTTTCCGGTGGAAGCGCGCAGAGCGACCACCGAATCGGCGTAGCCGTTGTTGCCGGGACGCAGGCCGCCATAAAAATCGGGGCTGGCGCTGCCGGTGGGAATGAACACCATGTCGCGCGCGGGATCGGCGCTGAGGGGCGCCCAGGCGTTCCCCGCGCCGGCGGTTTTGAGACCGGCGGGCAATGGATCGAAGCTCCAGCGAAGCTCGCCGGTGCGGGCGTCGAAGGCGCGGACGATGCCGCGCTCGGAAGCGGCGAAGCGATTATCGCCAATCGATGAGCCGACGATCACCACGTTCCCGACCACCGCGGGCGGCGACGTGACCTGGTAATTGTGCCAATTCCCCTCGTCGAAATGAGCGACGGCGCGAGTGAGATCGACCTGGCCGAAATCGGGGGTGATTTTACCGGCGACGGCGTCGATGGCGATGAGGCGCGCGTCGAGCGTCCCGATGTAGATGCGGCGGCGGTGCGTAGCCGGATCAAGCCAGGTGGCCACGCCGCGCGAGCTCACTTCGGAATAATTTTCGTCGCGCTTGATTTCGGGGTCAAATTTCCAGCGCTCTCTGCCGCTGACGGGGTCGAGCGCGATCACCTGATCGTAGGGAGTGCTCAGGTACAGCGTTCCATCCACCAGGATCGGCGTAGCTTCGAAGGCGGCTTTTTCGTTGTTGTGCGTCGCCGGCGTGAGCGCGCCCGTGTGATACTCCCACGCCTGGTGGAGCTGCGCGACGTTTTCGCGGGTGATTTGCGACGCGGGAGAATAGCGCGTGCCGCCCGGATCGCGGCCGTAAGCGCGCCAGTCCACGTCGGAGGCGCCAAGAGCCGCCGCTGCGAGCGTCAGCGCAATCGCGGAGCGGTACATGCTGCGATTGTACCGCCCGCGCGTGAATGTTCTAACGCCAGCGTCCTTCGTGGAAACGATAGCGCCCGCCGTGATGCTCCCAATACGGCCTGACCCATACAGCGTGCGCGCGCGGTGGGCGCGCCCAGCGTCCGGGGACCCAGGCGTAATTGCCGCCGCGCCATCCCCAGTAGCCGCCGACCCATGCGAATCCGGGTCCGGGCGCCGCGCCGTAGTATTCGGCGCGAACCGGCGGGGGTGGGGCCGTCGCGTAGAAAACCGCTCCGCCGCCGCAGCCGATGGTGGATGAAGCGGCGAAGGCCAGAACCAGTAAGAAGCGCTTCATATTCGTCCTCCTGATAGTGAGAAGCGGCGAAAATGCGCAGCGTTCCGTACTTCACCGGGGCTTAATGTGTAGTGAATTTCATCTAGGCTACGACTTGGGCATGCGTGCGGATCGGGACGCCGTGGCGCGCCAGCACGGCCTCGACATCGGACTTGGTGAGACGCGAGGCGTCGTAATCCACGGTGATTCTGTCGAGCGGCGGCGCGACCTGGAGGCGCGCGATTCCGTAAGTCGCGTGCGCATTGGCGATGTTGGGCAGATCGTCGCCGGTGAGCGGGCGAAGAAGATCGTAATGCAGAGTGACTTTCGTCATGCGAGAAAATCAGGATAGCAATTTATGAACGTTTCGGTTTGCCCGGGGTGCGGGCTGGAGCTGGCGAATCGCGGCGCGGCAGAGCGCATGAACGCGTCCCAGGCCTGCTGGGAATTGTACGGCGAATTGTCGGCGTACACGCTGGCGCGCGGGCGCGAGTTCCTTCATCAGCTCGGCGTAGACGCGTATCAGGCGCAGCACGCGGTCGCGAGCGCGAGCGGCATCGGAATCGCGTTTTCCCTCATCGGGTTGTGTATGGCGGTGGAGCGTGGCGCGTCGGGATTACAGGTGCAGCGTGCGCACATGATGCTCGGCCGGGTGAAACGGGAGTGGCCAAATTTCGATGCGCCGCGGGAGCGGGCTGCGCTGACGGTGCGCAATGTTTTGGACGCGGAGCCGGGCGAGTCGCGCGACGCGATGTTGCGGAACTGGTGTGCGGCGGTGTGGGAATCGTGGTCCCATGCGCACGAATGGACCCGGCGCGCCTGCGATGAGCTGCTCCACGAATCATTTTCGCGGCGCGTCCGCAGCCGCTGAAAACTTCCAGAGAATCTGGCGCAGCATTCCCAGCCAGATTTCCGCATCGTGCGCATTGAGATTCATGCGCCGGATCAGCCGGCGAAGCTTGAGCCGCGTCGATTCCTGCTGGTGAACGTAGCCGGATTCGGCGAGCGCCTGTTCAAGCAGCCCGGTGAGGCGATCGAGATCGGCGGCGTTGGCGGGGCGTTTGGGTTCGGGAGCGGCTTTGACGCGCGGCTTGCGGATGAGCTCATAAAGGCAGACGGCGACGGATTGACCGAGATTCATCGATCCGTGCTCTTCGCGCGTCGGAATGCGCAGCAGCCAGTGGCAGTGCGACATGTCGTCGTTGGAGAGACCGAATTTTTCCGAGCCGAAAAGAAGAGCGACAGGTCCGGAGCGCCTCGCGATGAGCTTTCCAGCGAGTTCCAGCCGATGCAGCGGATGTTCCAGTGCGCGATGGCCCTTGGACGTGGTTCCGACGATGAGAGCGCAATCGGCGACGGCTTCGGCGAGCGTTTTAAATTCGCGCGCGCCGGCCAGGATTTTTTGCGATTTGACGGCGGATTTGGCCTCGCGGAAGGCGACTTCGTAGGGATTAACCAGCCGCAGTTCGGTGAACCCGAAGTTGCTCATCGCTCGCGCGGCGGCGCCGATGTTCAGAGGATTGCGCGGGGCGACCAGCACGACTTTCAGATTCACGTCGCGTCTTTGTGAACGGCATCCAGCACGCCGTTGATGAACGAAACAGATTCGTCGCCCGAAAATTGCCGCGCCAGCTCCAGCGCTTCGTCGATGACCACCGGCGCGGGGGTTTTCAGTTCGCTCATTTCATAAACGGCCAGGCGCAGAATGTTTCGGTCCACCGCGGGCATTCGTTCCAGGCGCCAGTTCTCCGACTTTTCGGCGATGCGGCGGTCGATCGACGGCGCATTTTCGCTCGCGCCACGGACTAAGGTTTCCATAAAATCGTCCGGCGGCGAGCGGTGCGGCTCCTCTTCTTCTGAAGAAAGCGTTTCGTAAAACGCGGAAATCGCGTCGTCGATCCTCTGCCGGCGCTGGTCCCATAAGAACAAAACTTGCAAAGCGCGTTGCCGGGAACGATGGCGGGCGGGCATGGTTAGCTCTGCGCGGCTGGCGTCGTCGTTTTAAGGAGAGACGCGCTGAAGCGCGCCATTTCGATGGCCGTCAGAGCCGCGTCCGCGCCTTTGTCGATGCGCGCTTCGGCTTGTTCGAGATTATCCGTGGTCAGAACGCCGAAGGCCACCGGCACACCGGTCTCCAGCGCCACCTGCTGCAAGCCGCGGGCTGCTTCGGCGGCGACAAAATCGAAGTGCGGCGTTACTCCGCGAATCACCGCGCCCAGCGCGATGATGGCATGCCAGGCGTGGGTGTGCGCCAGAAGCTTGGCGGCCAGCGGCAGCTCGAATGCGCCGGGAACGTGAAACACCTGGGCCTGTTCGGCGCCGGCCTGTTCGAGAGCGCGGCGCGCGCTGGCGAGCATCGGATCGGTGATCACGCCATTGAAGCGCGACACCACAATCGCGAAGCGCAGTCCGCGGGCGTCATGCTGGAATTCCATCGGCTGATTCGACATCGTGGGATAATAGAGATTCCAGCACCAAGTTTACCGCATGCTCCCCGAGTACATCCGGAATTTCAGCATCATTGCACACATCGATCACGGCAAATCGACGCTCGCCGACCGGCTGCTCGAAACCACGGGAGCCTTGTCGCAGCGCGAAATGATGGACCAGGTGCTGGATACCATGGACCTGGAACGGGAGCGCGGCATCACCATCAAGGCGCACGCGGTGCGGCTGAATTACCGCGCCTCCGACGGCAATTTGTATCAGCTCAATCTGATCGACACGCCGGGGCACGTCGATTTCACTTACGAGGTTTCGCGCAGCTTGCAGGCCTGCGAGGGCGCGCTGCTGGTGGTGGACGCATCGCAGGGCGTCGAAGCGCAGACCCTGGCGAACACCTACCTGGCGCTGCATCACAACCTGGAAATTATTCCGGTGATCAATAAAATCGATCTGCCGTCGGCCGAGCCGGACCGGATTCGCGAACAGATCGAGCACGTGATCGGCCTGGATGCGAGCGGCGCGCTGCTGGTGAGCGCGAAAAACGGCGTCGGCATTCAGGATGTTTTAGAAGCCGTGGTGCACCTGGTGCCGCAGCCAAAGGGTTCGCCCGACGATCCGCTGCGCGCGCTGATTTTCGATTCCTGGTTCGATCCTTACCGCGGAGTGATCATTCTGGCGCGCGTGTTTTCAGGCAAGCTGAAACTCGGGCAGAAAATTCGTTTGTGGTCGAATCAGAGCGTGCATGAAGTGGAGGGGCTCGGCTATCAGTCGCCCAAACCCATTCCTTGCGATGAGCTGTCCGCCGGCGAAGTGGGATTTTTATTTGCGAACATAAAGACCGTTTCCGACGCGCAGATCGGCGACACCATCACCGACCACGCCAACCCCGCGGCCGAGCCTCTGCCCGGATTTGAAGCGCTGAAGCCGCTGGTCTTCGCCGGCCTTTATCCCATCGAATCGCACGAGCACGGCCTGCTCCGCGACGCGCTGGAAAAACTTCGGCTGAATGACTCGGCGTTCAGCTTCGAGCCCGAAAATTCCGTCGCGCTCGGCTTTGGATTCCGCTGCGGCTTCCTGGGCCTGCTGCATCTCGAAATCATTCAGGAGCGCCTGGAGCGCGAATTTAATATCGACCTGATCACCACCGCGCCGGGTGTGCGCTATAAAGTGACCACCACCGACGGCGGCGTGTTCGAGGTCGACAATCCCACCAAATTTCCCGATCCTTCGACCATCAAACACGTGGAAGAGCCGATCATCGACGCCACCGTGATCACCCGTGAGGAGCATCTCGGCGAAATTCTCAAGCTGCTCGAAGAAAAGCGCGGCGTGCAGAAAAAATTTGAATACATCGGCACCGGCCGCGTGCTGCTGGTTTATGAATTGCCGCTGAATGAGATCGTGCTCGATTTTTACGACCGTCTGAAATCGGCGTCGCGCGGCTATGCGTCGCTCGATTATCATTTCGCCGGCCATCGCGTCTCGCCGATGGTGAAGCTGGATGTGCTGGTAGCGGGCGAACCGATTGACGCGCTTTCCTTGATCGTGCACCGGGACTTCGCCTACGAGCGCGGCAAGTCGCTGATTGAGCGCCTGCGCAAGCTGATTCCGCGGCAGATGTTTGAGGTGGCCCTGCAAGCCGCGATCGGCAATAAGGTGATCGCGCGCGAAACCATATCGGGCATGCGCAAGAACGTACTCGCCAAGTGCTACGGCGGCGACATCACGCGCAAGAGGAAACTGCTGGAGAAACAAAAAGAGGGCAAGCGGCGGATGAAACGCGTGGGCCGCGTGGAGATTCCGCAGGAGGCGTTTTTAGCGGTGCTGAAAGTCGGCGGAGACAACGAGTAAGGCGCGTCTGTGTTCCTCTCGCACCAGCCCGCCCGCCGCTTTGTCGAAAATCCACCCCCGCCATCACTGGCGGGGCTTTCTCGTACTGTGCAAGCCCCGCCAGTGACGGCGGGGGTGCATCTTCGACAGAGTGATCCGCAGACGCTAAAATAGACCATCCATGACCATCGACTGGTTCCCGCTGTGGCTCAGCCTGCGCGTTGCGCTGGTCGCGACGGCGCTGGGAGTCGCGGCCGGCATCTCGATCGCGTACCTGCTGGCGAACCGGGAGTTCCGGTTCAAAGACGCGCTGGACGCCGCCGTCACGCTGCCGCTGGTTTTGCCGCCGACGGTGCTCGGATATTATCTGCTGGTGGTGATCGGCCGCGAAAGCCCGATCGGACAAATTTGGGAGAAAATGTTCGGATCGCCGCTGGTGTTCACCTGGAAAGCGGCGGTGGCGGCGGCATTCCTGCGATCGTTTCCGCTGCTGGTGAAATCCTCGCGCGCGGCTCTCGAAAACGTCGACCGGAGTTATGAACGCGCGGCGCGCACGCTGGGCGCCTCGGAATGGAAACTCTTCTGCCGCGTCACGTTGCCGCTGGCGCGCCGGCCCATTTACGCGGCAACGGCGCTCGCCTTCGCGCAGGCCCTCGGCGATTTCGGCGCGACGCTGATGGTCGCCGGAAATATTCCGGATCGCACGCAAACCATGGCGCTCGCGATTTATGACGCCGTCGAGGCCGGAAACGGGTTCCTGGCGCGCGTGCTGGTGCTGGTCATCTCCGCGCTGGCGCTGATCATTCTGACCTTCGCCAACCGGCTGGCCCCCGCGGTAGTCAAACGATGACCCATGATCAAGGCGCGGATCAAAAAAACATTTCCGGCTCGTCCTGATTCGGCGGGTTTTTCGCTCGATATTGATTTTTCCGCCGCTTCCGGCATCACCGTGCTGTTCGGGCCCAGCGGCTCCGGCAAAACCTTAACGCTCGATTCGATCGCCGGATTCGTGCGGCCCGATGAGGGGCGTATCCTGCTCGATGACGCCATCCTGTTCGACGGCGCAACGCGCGTTCATCTGGCGCCGCAAGCCCGCCAGTGCGGCTACGTTTTCCAGAACTACGCGCTGTTCCCGCACATGACCTTGCGCGAAAACCTGGCCTTCGCCGCGGAGCGCCGGCCGCGCCTGGAACGGCATCGGCGAGTGAATGAGATGCTCGAAAGATTCCGCCTTCAGGATATGGCGGGACGCCGTCCGCATGAAGTTTCCGGCGGACAGAAACAGCGCTGCTCCATTGCCCGCGCGCTGATCGGGTCGCCCAAATTGCTGCTGCTCGACGAGCCGGCGCAGGGATTGGACGCTCCGCTGCGCGTGGAATTTTACGATATTCTGCGGCAGGTGCAGGCCGAATTTAAGACGCCGATGATCCTGGTGACGCACGATCTGGAAGAATGTTTCGAGCTGGGCGAGGAAATGATCGTGCTGTACCAGGGCCGCATGGTGCAAAGCGGACCTCCGCGGCGCGTGCTGGATCAGCCGGCGAATCTGGAAGTCGCGCGGCTGCTCGGCGCGTTCAATTTGATTCCCGCGGAGATCCGGATGCTCGATCCGGGTCGTAATCGCAGCCGCGTGCAGGTGGGCGAATTCGAAATCGAAGGCCCCTATTTTCCGGGCCATCTGAAAGGCGATCGCGTGACGGTCTGCGTGCGGCCGGAGCAGTTGCGCGCGCTTCCACGAAACGGCCGGCCGGGTGCGAACCAGGTGGCGGTGGAATTGAAGCGCGCGATCGAACGTCCGCGGGGAGTGCGTCTGGAATTTTCCGGCGGAATCGCGGTCGATTTATCCCGCGCCGATTACGAAGCGCAGCGCGAAAACAAGGATTGGCTGATCGAGTTTCCCGGCGATTCGCTGCGTGTACTCTAAAAAAGAGTGTTCGTTTCGATCACATTGGCCGCCATGCTCGCAACGGCGCCGGTGACTCCACCCAGGGTCGTGAAGACGCCCGTCGAGCCGCAATTTTCCGGCCAAGCTCTCCGCGCGCATGCGAGCGGGACCGTTACGCTTAAAGTGTTCGTCGGCGCGGACGGCCGCGTCAAAGATGTCTGGATCCTTGAGCGGGTAGGCTACGGACTTGATCAGGAGGCCGTCAAGGCCGTCGGGCGATGGGAGTTCCGGCCGGCGATGAAGCTCGGCAAGCCGATCGAGGGCACGGCTTATGTCGAGTGCAATTTCGCCCCGTCGCGGAACTAGCTCACCGACTCCGCACTGTACCGCGCAATCAGACCGGTGCGCAGCGCGTAGCGATAAATGCCCGTAAAGAACCAGCTCACCAGAAACAAATAAACCACGGCGAGGCTGCCGCCGATCCACAGCAGCGGCGCCGGCATTTTTCCGCCGAGAATCACCGTGCGCATTCCTTCAAACACGTACGACGCCGGCAGCACCCGCGAAATGGCGCGCATCCAGGAAGGCAAAGTCGAGAGCGGATAATACACCCCGGCAAACGGAGAAAGCAGCGCCGGAATCGGCCAGATAAACCATTCCGCCGCCGGACCCAGCCGCAGCACCACGCCGCTTGCCATGATTCCCAGCGCGATTCCGGTCAAAAATAAAATCAGCAAAAATGGCGCCAGCATTGCGCCGTAAACGAAAAATGAAAATCCGAACACCACTGTCGCCAGAAGCACCATGGCCAGCAATCCCAGCGTGCTGGTGGCGATGCTGGTGGCGATCAGCCCGCCGACATATTCGGGAATCGTCAGCGGCGTCGCGAAAATGTTCAGGAAATTTCGCGTCCAGACATCTTCAAAAAACGCCGTGGTCACGCCCTGCATCACGCGAGTCATGAAATCCCACAGCAGCACCGCGCCGAGCAGCACCGGCACGAAATTGAATCGCGCGCCGCTCACCGAGTTCAAATATTTGGTAATGAATCCCCACAAAACAATGTCGATCGCGACCCAGGCGAACAGCGGCATGATCCGCGCGGGGCTGCCGCGATACAAATAATATTGGCGCAGCGCCACGGCGGAGATGCGTCGCGCGATCATATTTTTTCGAGCGCCAGCGGCTCCCGCGCCACGGCGATGAATAACTCTTCAAGGGTCGGTTTCCCATGCTCTTTTGGTAGCGTTTTCGGATCGCCTTCGAGCAGAATTTTCCCGTGCGAAAGAAACAGCACGCGATCGCACACCTCCTGGACTTCGTACATATTGTGCGAGGTCCACAGCACGCCTCCGGTGGTTTCCGCCGCGAATTCGAGAATCAGCTTGCGAATATCGGACGCCACGGCCGGGTCGAGCGACGCGGTCGGCTCATCGAGCAGCAGCAGACGCGGACGATTCAGCATGGCTTTCGCCAAACACACGCGCGTCTGCTCGCCCGACGATAATACGCCGCATTTAGCGCGCCGGAATTTTTCCAGATCAAATTGTCCCAGCAGCGTTTCGATTCGCGCCGATAAATTTTCCACGGCGTAGAGCATTCCGAAAATGCGCAGGTTCTGCTCCACCGTGAGATTTCCCGGCAGCGGCGCATAAACGGCTGCGAAATTGGTGTTTTGAAGCGCGCGCGAACGCTGTGCCGCCAGATCGATATTTTCAATGCGGATCGAGCCGGTGGTCGGCTCCAGCACGCCGAGAATCATGTTGATGGTGGTGGTTTTTCCCGCGCCGTTCGGCCCCAGCAAACCGATGATCTCGCCGCGCCCGACCTCGAACGACACGCCGTCGACCGCCGTGGTCGTACCGTAGGTTTTCCGGAGATCGGAGACGGACAGGACCGCGGGCATGGAGTTTCCTGAAAATGTCGGTATCCGCCGCTTCCTTCGACCGCGGGAGGCGCAAAGCGGCCGGCCTTGAAGCAACCTTCTCATGTAGGTTAGCGCGCCGCCGGGTATCATTGAGGTTGGACGATGCCCGAAACCCGACGCCGCGACACTCAGAAACGTGAACAGCCGGTCAAGACCGTCGCCATTCCGCAGGAATCGCAGGAAGAGATCATTGAACCGAAGGTGTCGGCGATTTTGCTCGGCTATAATCAGGCGGCCGCGCTACGCCGCGCGATTCGCGCGCTCGAGGCATCGAAGGACCGCGATCGCCTGGAGATTATCGTCATCGATTGTGGCGGGCAGGATGAAAGCTCGCAGCTCGACAGTGAATTTGAGAACATCACCGTGCTGCGCCTGCCGATGTACCTGGGCGCGGTGAAGGCCATGAACATCGGGGTGCGGACGGCCAAGGCGGAGCTGGTGTTTTTTCTTTCGCCCAATGTCGAAGTGGCGCCGGATACCGTGAAACAGCTCGCGGCGAAGTTCGACCACGAAGGCGACGCGGTGGCCGTGTGTCCGCTGCTGGTCGCGCCGGACGGGCATACGGTTTCGAAGGATCAGAATATTTCCGCGCTGATCGCCGGCAAGGATGGCGATTCCGACGTCGATACTTCGGCCGATAGCGTGGAGATGGTGTATCCCGGCCTGCACGCGCTGATGATCCGCAAACAATTCATCAAAGGAATGAATTATTTCGACGAGCGCTTCGGCAATTCCTGGGCGGACGCGGACATGGCCATGCAAATCCGCCGCGCGCAGCGCACCATCCGCCTGTTTCCCGCGATTCGCGCCACCTATTATGACGAACCCGATCCGGCGGCGGACGATCCCTTGTATGCGGCCGATCGCCAGCTTGGCGCGGCGGCGTTTGTCGGAAAATATCGCGGATTCGTTTCCGGTCTGCTGTTCCGCATCGGCGCGATTTTCCGCGCGCTGAGCCATTTCGATCTGCGCCAGGCCGGCGCGCTGATCAGCGGTCAGAAGCTCGACGGCACTCAGGCGATGTGAAAACTTGGCCGAATGCTGCCAACTGCGGCTTAGCAGGGTGCTGAAAACTAACGCGGAAATTCGTGCGCCGTATCCCATCTCAGCTTTTTCGCTTAGAACCCTAACTTTCTTCCCATGCCCCTCCGATAGATCAGTCAGCAAGGTTTCGATCCAATATGCACATGGATGCTTTTCTCTGGATGTTTCTCCCGGTCTTCGTGGCCGGGGGGAGCGCTTTGTTGTCGTTCTATATCATGCAGGCGCGGATGGAGGTCGCACTCGCCAAGGAACGCGAATCGCTGGCCGAGGCGCGGGCTACGATCACGTCGCAGAAAATCACCATGGAGGAACGGATCAAAGCCACGGAAGAGGCCACCAAGCGGCGCTCGCTCGACGAATTCATGCAGGATTTTCGCATCGAGGAGCGCAGCTATGTCCGTGAAAACAGGTCGCTGAACGCACTGCGCAAGAGCATGGTGATGCAGGAGCGCCTGTTTTTCCGCAACATCCCTCTTTCCAATTGGATCGAGCACGAAATGCTGGTCGAAGAGGGGCGCGATCTGGACCAGTTACCCAAGGAATCGATCTTTTCGACGCCGGCGCTGCCCGCCGAGGAGCGTCTGCCGGTTTCGAAATTCCTGGACGAAGTGAAATGGCCGCGCGAAACCGCGCCCGAACCGGCCAGCCTGATCAGCGCGCGTATTCCGGCCTTCGGGGCGCAATAACAGTAGCAGGCAGTGGGCCGCAGGAAGTCGGCGGCGTGTACCCACTATCCAGAACTGTAAACCACCACCCCCGAACCCCGTCCACCACTATATGATGGAGGTTGTGGCAGAGCCTCTTTTGGCCGAACGAACCGAGTTGCAAGGTACCGCCGGCATCTTGCGGGATTTCGGCGTGTGGATGACCTCGGAGCAGCGCCGAATTTATTCGCTCTGCCAGCGTTTTCTTCAAGATCGAGATGAGGCCGATTCGGCCACGCAGGACGTTTTTCTCAAAGCCTACCAGGCGCTGACCCGGCAGGATGCGCAGGAACTGGACGATCCCTCGCGCTGGCTGACGCGCATCGCGGTGAATACCTGCCTGGACCGGTTGCGGTCGCGGAAATGGCAGTTCTGGCGGCGCCGTCCGGTGCCCGAAGACGAACAGGCGATTCTGGCGATGGCGCCGTCGCGCTCGCCGGAAGCCGAGGATCACTATTTTGCCGGCGAGATCGGACGCCGGCTGCGGCTGGCGCTGGAGAAATTATCGCCGCGGCAGCGGGTGGTTTTTTCGCTGCGTCATTTTGACGAGATGAGCCTCGAGGAGATCAGCCAGACGCTTAGTCTCGACGTGGGCACGGTGAAGGCTCACATGTTTCGCGCCGTCGCCAAGCTCCGCGATGAGTTGCGCGATCTGTACGGAGGCACGCGATGAACGGTCATCATCTTCAGGTGGATCAACTGATCGATCAAATCTACGGATTGGAGGATCACGCGCATCTTCGGTTGTGCGCCGAGTGTGCCGCGCGATGCCGCGCGATGCAGGCGCGCCGCAACCAGATGGCGCCGTCCGATCCGGTTTCAAACGAATTTCTGGCCGCGCAGCGGCGCACGATTTACGCGCGCCTGGAGCAGCCCGCGCCCCGCCGTTTGCGCTGGCTCCCGGCGCTGGCCGCGGCCGGAGTGCTGGCGATCATGGCGCTGGTATACAAGCCTTCGGCTCCGCCGGTGGTGCGTCCAGATCCGGGTGATGCGCAGCTGTTCAGCGAAGTATACTCGATGGAGCAGTCCACCGAGCCGGCCGCCGCGGCTCCGATTCACGAGCTTTTCGAGGACGAAGAAAGATAGGACGAAGACAACTAGGGTATGCGTTTTTGGCCCATTCTCGTGTTTCCAGGTCTACTGGTAGCCCAGCCGCCGCCGCGCGATCTTCCTCCGTGGTGGGAAGCCGGCCTGACCAAGGACCTGAATCTGAGCGACGCGCAGACCAAGCAGTTGCTGCAAATCCGCGACGAGTTCCGTCCGCGGATGAGGGAAGCGCGCGCCGCGGTGACGCAGGCCGAGCGCGATGTGGACGCGGCGTTCAACGAAGATCCGGTGGATCAGGCCAAGGCGACGGTCGCGATCAATCGTCTGGCCGCGGCGCGCGCCGAAGCGACTCGGGCCGTTTCCGAGATGGACCTGAAATTCCGCATGATTCTGACGGCGCAGCAATGGCAGAATTTAAAGCAGCGGCAACGAGGATGGCCCGGTGGCCGGGGCCGCCGCGGTCCGCCGCATGTGCCGACGACCAATCAGAAATGAAATTTGACATTCCCGGCGCCGGCAGGGTATCTGTGGAATAGACCCGGCGCGGTAGCCAAGTGGTAAGGCAGAGGTCTGCAAAACCTTTATTCGGGGGTTCGATTCCCCCCCGCGCCTCCAACGATTTAGTTCATTTTTCTATCATTTACACCTTCCCGGAACGTTCCCGCTCGATCCCGCGTTTTCCCGGTTTTCACGTAAACCTCGAATCAGGCCTCCGGCGGCCCAGTCGCCGTTCGGCCAGCCGAAGAAACTACAGCGGCGCGTCCGGATTAATGATCGTCCGCCACATATGCGCGACCGGACTGCTGTCGTTTCCCAAGCCCTCCTTCGGCTGTTTGAAATTGCGGCCAATAATATCGATGAAAGGATCGAGCGTCACCTGAACTTTCGGATCGAAGGCGTAAAGGTCGTTCACGGTAACCATTCTCGGTTCCATATACCAGTGGTGCTTGCGGACCATCTTATAGGTCGCCTTGATATAGGCCGGCGGTTCATAGTCTTCGCCCCAAAGACGCTTGTAGAGATCCGGATATTCGTAGCCGACCGAGGAATCGGGATAGAAACGGAGCGCGGCGTGGTAGCGGATCGCAAATGCAACCTTCTCGGAAACGTACGGCTCAAATAGCTGTGCGCCCCACCAGCCGTGATCGGTCTTGATCATGCTCTGAACCAGATCGTGAAGCAGGCACGCGAAGACAATCTCCTCCGGCATGCCGGTTTTCTCAGCGTGGTTCGCACTTTGCAGACAGTGCCTGACCGCCCCTCCAAATCGATGGTTGAAGAAATCAACCAGGTTCGGATTTGCGGGCATCGGATCGAGCTTCTTGACGTTCCCACGACCGGCGATGAAAAGACTCCCGACGCCGCGGCGATAAGGCCGAGTTTCGATCTGCGCTTCGATCTCGGCAACCGTGGGGAACTTCGGCGTATCATCGGCGCCGAGCTCCTCAAGCATGTAATCTTCGATGGCGTCAGCTCTCGCCTCCGGACCCATCGTCGCAACAGCAGCCGCGCCTCCAAGACTGGCAAAAAACACCCTGCGATCGATCTCCATGGTGCTCCTCTCATTCAACGGACGTGGTTCTCTGAAAACTATACACCTCCACATCGCGCGCGCAAAGCCAGGCGGCGTCGAAATATAAGGGGATGGGCGTGGCTATCGCCGGGAACGATGGCGGCGACGACGTTTTCATCACCGCGCTCGGCGGCAGATCTTTATTCGATCTTCACCACTCCCGGCGCGACTTCCGGAAACCTCTTCATCACCTCGGGATCGTGTCCCGGGATGATTAAGTTCGGCTTCGCCGCGAGATCCTTCATGCGGTCCTGCGCACGCAGATTCGATTCTTTGTCAAGCGACTGCGCGATGGGCTCGTGCTTCTCCAGGTTCAGATACATGTAGACGTTATCGCTCGCCAGCACGACGGTTCCGGCGGCGGTTTTCGCGCCGATGTATTGAGATGCGTAGGTGTGCTTGCCGCCGAGGTAAGCGGTGATGCCCGGAAGAAATTCCTGCGCATCGCCATTCACCAACCCGACGCGGCCTTCGGTGTTCATCTTCACCAGGCCGACGATGTCATCGGGGTCGGCCGCCGTGCGTTTCTTGCCTCCGCTCCAGGCTTCGCCGGCGTAGTATTCGAGCTCCTGCTTCTGAATCCAGATTCTCGCGTTGGGAAACAGATCGAAACCGTCGGCGTGATCCCAATGGATGTGGCTAATGATCACGTCGGTGATATCCGTAGCCTTCAGCCCCATGCGCTGTATCGCATAGGAAGGAATCTCGTAGTCGGCCGGATGCCACTGGCGCATGAACTGCGGCCGGTAGAATCCGCAATCGAACAGAATGTTGTGCCCGCCGCCTTTGACCAGGAACACGTACATGGCGATGTCGATCCGGTGGTTGCGATCTTCCCCCTCCACCAGTCCGCCGAGCGGGTACGACTTGAGCGTGGCGTACTTGATCGCGTAAATCTCGTAATTGGGCTGTGCGCAAACCGGCCACGCGACCAGCAGCGCCGGAATGAGAAATCGAAGAATGCTTTTCATCATGACTTAATTGGAGCGGAACAGCGTACTCTCCGCCGGACCATAGTATAACGAGTTGAAAAACAGTTTGAAGGTCGCGTGCGGCTGCGCGCGATTCTGCACGCGGAAGCCGAACAGGATCACGTGGCCTTTTTCCATTGAAATATCCACCGCGGCGGCGCGATCGTACAGATGGCTCTCGCCTAAAATCCAGCCGCTTTGAAGCACGTGGCCGCCCGCGTATTTGACGATGGTGCGCACCTGCCCGGCTGGAGCGAAATTCGACGGCTTAATTTCGAAGGCCGAGCTGCGCGCGAAAAATCCCGAGGTTTCTTCGGGCATGCCGAAGCCGGCCGGATGCGTGGGATCGACGCGCATGTCGAGAATCGAGCCAGGGCAGAAAAATTCGGTGGTTTTCAGGCCCGCGACCACGTCGACCACCGGCAACTGCCATCCCTCGATGAACATCTCGCTGGCGTTGCCAAGCGCGATGATGGTTCCTCCGTTGCGTACGAATTCGCGGAGATGCCCGAGCCCCGCCGGGCCGATTCCGCCGGCGTATTCGGGCTGAATGCGATCCGCGGAAATGCCGTCGAGAATCGCGCGCGGCGGCTGGTCGGCGAACACCACCACGTCAAACCGTTTGGCGAAATCACCGGAACGAACATCGGCCGGACGAATTTCCTCATAAGGAAATTCGAATCGTTCAAGCATCAGCCGCGTCCAGCCCTCATCCATGTTTCCGCCCCACGGATTGAAGAGCGCCAGGCGCAGCGGCTTCAGTTTGTACGCCGCGACGTCCACCGCTCCGTTGATTTCGCCGAGCGGCAGCGAGAGCGACTGCGCGATGCTCTTCACCTGAGCCTGTTTTGCGCCCTGCGCGGGAATGATCATCGTGCCCGGCGCGTGGTTCGCGAATCCGGTTTGCGACCAATACACGTCGTAGCCGGCTTTGAGCAGCCGGTTCACGGCAATCAGGCTGTCGTTTTCTTCGTGTCCGAGCACGAAGGCGCTGGTTTTTCCGCCGCCCGCGGCGATTTCCGGCGGCGGCGGCTCGGCGCGGGTTACCGGCGTGAGCGTCGCGTTGAATTTGCTCTTCACCATTACGCTCGCCACGCCCATCTGTAGCGGCAGGGTCCATCCGGCGACGTCATAAGGGGGCACCGGCGGCCCTCCCGGAAACGCGCGAACGTCGGGATAATGCTGCGGCTCCATGATGTCCTTGACAAACGGACGGAACGGCTGCGCCATCAGCAGCACGTAGGATCCCTTGCCATAGCTCACGCCGCCGGCGGTGAAATCGGCGGTCGCACGCTCCACTTCCGCGCCCTGATCGATCAGCAGATTGACCATTTTGACGGCGGTGTTCTCATCGCGCTGCGCGGCGGGAACGATATAGGCGTAGGGCGGCTCGGTTTCGCCTTTGCGAATCTCCTCGCGGCCCATCTTATAGAAATCGCGGAGAAAATCCTCGCGATACCGCGCGGCCGTATCGAGCACGGCCATCGCCGCGGTGTATTCGTACTCGACCACGTCGCGCAGCCGCCACACGCCGCCGGGCCAGGGATTGCTGAAATTTTCGCGCAGCGCATATTCGGGAAGGCCCGGGGTGTTGCCGGTCAGTTCCTTGGCCGTTTGCGTTACAGGAGAAGCGACGTTGGGCGATGCGGCTTCGGTCAGCACGCTCACCATGTTGTGAAACCACGGCTGCTGGAGCGAATTGCCTTCCCACCATGACGTGTACAAAATGTTTTGGGCGACGCCGGTGTGCCCGGCCTCTTCTTCCGCCTCCGCCATGTGCGTGCCGAGCAGGTTGATCCCGCGCCAGATCAGCGGATGAATGTTCGGATTCAGCGGATCCATGAAGGGCGGGACGAACAGCCGCGCGCCGGTGCGGCCCATCTGGTGAATATCGTAAAGAACCGGCGGGAACCATTCCTTGAAATAGAATTTCGTGACCACCTTGGTCTCGTCCAGGTTCAGCATGAACCAGTCGCGATTATTATCGTGGCCGACGTACTTGTGATACAGCCACGGCAGCGGCGCGTTTTCGTATTTCGTGCCGACGTTGCGGTTGTACCAGTCGGCGACGATAATGTTGCCGTCGGGATTGTGCGAGGGCCACAGCAGGACGATGTCCTGATCGAGAATGCGGCGCACTTCCGGCGTGTCTTTGGTCGCCAGGTCGTAGGCCAGCTCCATCGAAAGCTGGGTGGCGGCGATTTCGCTCGCGTGAATCGAGCAACTGATCGCCACCAGCACTTTTTCATCGGCGATCAGTTTTTCCGCGTCCTCGGGCGAAAGATCGCCGGGGTGCGCCAGGTGCTGGGAAACCTGTTTATAGTGATCCAGGCGCGCCAGATTTTCGGGCGAGGAGATCACCGCGACAATCATGGGATTGCCTTCCGACGATTTCCCCGCGTCGATGATCTTCACTTTGTTCGACGACGCGGCGAGGGCGTGAAAATATTCGACGATCTGCGGCCATTTCACCAGCTTGTGGTCGGCGCCCATCTTGAAGCCGAAGGTCTGCTCCGGAGATTTGGGCTGCGCCGGCAGCGCCACGCAGCCCAACAGGAGAAACGCCGCAACGCGAGTGATTCTCGAAGGAGTCATGGTTAAAACTGGAACCTCATGGCGAACTGCAACTGGCGCGAGCTCGGCAATCCGCCCTGCGCCGAAATGGTGCTGGTGATCTTGCCGGCGTTTGGATTGGGCGAGGTCGGCCCGGTATACAAGCTGGTTCCCGGATTGGAGAAATTGGGGTGATTGGCGAGGTTGAACGCCTCCACGCGAATTTGCAGGTTCATGTTCTCGTGAATCCGGGTGTTCTTCACCAGCGCCAGATCGTCATCGGAAAGCGAGGGTCCGTAGAACATAAATCGATTTTCGTTGCCCAGCGTGCCCAAAGGTTGCAGGTTAAAGTCCGCGGTCTTGAAATAGTGGTTGATATTCCCCGGCTGAACCACGCTGCCCGGATTCACTCCCGAATTGATGTTGACGTAGTTGGCGCTGTTCTGCTCGCCCAGGCCGAGGCAGTCGAATCCGCACACCACGGTGAACGGCAGCCCGGTGTGGAAGCCGTAAAGATTGGCGATCTGCCAGCCTTCGGTCAACCGGTGGCCGTGGAACGGCAGTTCATAAACGGCGTTGAAGGTGAAATTGTTGCGCCGGTCGAAGCTGCAATTGCCGTTATTGCGGGAAAGCGGATAAGGAGGCAGCGGACTCACCCCGCCGCCGCCATCGACGGCGTAGGCGCCGGAGCCGTCGTCATAGCAGCGCGAGTTGGTGTAACTGGTCGAAAACTGGAAACCATGGGTGAGAGATTTGTTCGCCTGGAACTGTACGGCATGATAGCTCGCATGCGCCCACGGCATGATTTCGCCCATCATTCCGAAATTCGGGTTGATGCGCGGATTGGAAACCAGGGTTTCGGCGCCGTTCACCAGTTGCTCGGTCGAAAACACCGGATTCTGCGTGGTTCCCGAATTCATCTGCGGATTCAGCTCGACCATGTCCAGCAGGTGCGAGCTTTCGGACGCGATAATTCCTCCGCTGACGACGATGCCGCCTTTGATCTCGCGCTGGACGTTGGCGCTGTACTGGATCACGTATGGCGTGGTGGTGATGTTGTAGCCCATGGCGTCGTGAATGGAAGGCTGCGTCGGAGTGCACTGCGCGGCGGAAGCGGTGCAAACGAACTGCACCGGAATCGAGAACGCGGGGAAGGCCACCTGCACCTGGTCGAAGGGCGGGCCGAAGTTATAGCCGACGCCGTAATCGCGCGGCTGATACAGGTAATGAATGATACCCGCGCCGGCGCGGACCACGGTCTTGTTGTCGCTGAAGGGCGCCCACGCCAAGCCGACGCGCGGATCCCAATTGGTCCCGTTGGGGTTCTGCGAAAACGCGTGGGGAACGTTGACATAGGCCGGATCGGCCGCGTACGGCTGAATGAACGCGTACAGATCGTTGCTGACATCGTAGGGATTGGTGGCCCAGGAGTAGCGGAGGCCCAGATTCAACGTAAGATTCTTGCGCGCTTTCCAATCGTCCTGGATGAAGCCAATAAGATCCGTTTCGCGGAAATTGCGGACGCTGTCGGCGAACCCCGGCAGCGCGCCCACGAACTGATAAGGCTGGCCGGTCAGGAACGAATTCGCGGTCGGCGTGCCTCCGGCGCTATAGCCCCAGGCCGAAAAATAGTAGTTTCCGCCGGGATTCACGGGGGTGCTGGTGAGCGTCTGCTGGCGCGTAACCCAGCCCCCGATCTGGATGGAGTGCGCGCCCTTGACCCAGATCAACTGGTCGCGCTCCTCGTATTTGTTCTGGATGTAATCGAAAATGGGCGCGTTGGGAGTCACCAGCCCGAACACGTTCGAGGGACCCGGCGTGCTGTACCAGCAATCGTAGGTGTTCTTGGGATTGCAGGCGAACGCGGGAATGGTCTCCGGCGTGTTGCCCACCTGCGCGGTGCGCGTGAAGTTGAACTGCGCCTGGTTGATCAGCGAGCTCGAAATATTCCGCGTCCAGCCGAGATTCTCAAACTGGTTGTGATCGAAAGCGGCCTGCGGATAGAGCGCCACGCTGTTCGCGGCGTAAGGCTCGGACAGCGTCGCGCGGTCATAAATAATGCGGAACCAGATGGTGTCCTTCGCATCGACGGTGTAATCCCAGCGGCCGACTACGTAATTTTCCAGGCCGGTCTGGTTTCCGCTGACCACTTCCTGCGAGGTCCCGTTCCCCAGGTTGATCGCGCCGGCGTTCGGCGTGGGAACGGCCTGCAAGGAGCCCAGCACCAGCTTCTCGGCATTGTATTGCGAGCTGCCCGGGACCAGCGTGCCGATGTAGCTCTGCACCTCATTCTGCGCGGCCTGGTTGGGAAGAATCACCACCGAGGATTCGCCCAGCGTCTGCCGCAGACCTTCGTAATTGCCGAAGAAAAACATTTTGTTCTTCTTGATCGGCCCGCCGATCGTGCCGCCGTACTGGTTGCGCTCAAAGGGCGGTTTGCCGGTGGAGGGCACGAAATACGGATCGGCGTCGAAAATCGAGTTGCGCGCGAAATAATAGACGGATCCGTGCAGGTCGTTGGTGCCGGATCGCGTCACCGCGTTCAGGCCGCCGTTGGCGCCGCCAAACTGCGCGCTCGCGGTGCTGGTGTAGGTCTGAAATTCGGCGATCGCGTCCACGCCGAGCGACGTGCCGAGAACCGCCGCGCCCGATCCGTGTCCCCAGAAATCCTGAATGTCCTGCCCGTCGATCATCTCTTCCTGGCCGACCGGCCGCGCACCGCCATAAGAATAGGTGATCGACCTTCCGATGTACGCCGAATTTGCCGCGTTGGTGACCGGCACGGTTCCCGGCGTCAGCGCGATCAACTGCTCGAAATTACGGCCGTTCAGCGGCAGGTCGCGCATCTGCTGCTGGTTGATCAAACCCGAAACGGTGGAGGTAGACGTATCGACGGCGGCGGCGCTTTCCTGAACGGCGACTTCCTGGGTCATCTGCCCGACCGCGAGGGTCACGTTGACCTCCCGCTGCTCGCCCACCGCCAGAACGATATTCTGTCGCACCGCCGTCTCGAATCCTTGCGCCTGCACCTGCACGTCATAGGAGCCGACCAGCAGGTTGGGCGCGACGTAACGGCCATCGGTGTTGGCGGTAAGCGTCATGGCGACTCCGGTCTGCTCGTTCTTCACGACCACCTGCGCCCCGGGCACCACCGCGCCGGACGGATCCGTAATCGCACCACGAATCGCTCCGGTTCCGACCTGCCCCCACGCGCAGGCGGCGGTGAGTGCGAGTGCGGCGAGTTTATAAATCGAGACCGTGCTTAGAGAGGCCTTTTTTTTCATGATTGATCCTCCAGCCGGGCGAGCGGACCACCCTGGCGATCGTTAGGCGGTATTGTACTGCTGTGACAGTTTGATGTCTTGTACGTTTCTAGCGATGGGACGGGATTAGCGCTCGAATCGAGCGCGGTGCTATCCTATTGCGAACGAGGCGAGTGGCGCGAGGGCCGCGATGGAACCTGTTTTGAGACAAGAATTCCGCGGAGAGATCCTGCGGGCCCGCCGCATCGCGAACTTCCGCCTGGTCGCCGTGTCTTATGCCCCCAACCAGGTCCTGCCGAGGCATTCCCACGAGCACGCCTATGTTTCCGTCGCCCTGCGCGGCGCCTATCTCGAGCAGCTGGGCAGGAGCAGTTGGGAGTGCGCGGCCGGCGGCACCATTTTTCACAACGCGGGCGAATGTCACCAGAACCGCTTCTTCAAAACCGGGGCGGGGCTGCTGGTGCTGGAAATCGATGGCCCTTTCCTGATCGATCTCGCAGACCGCGGAATTGCGACGGACCGCCAGTCGGCTTCAAACAGCTCTTATTGCATGCACCTGGCCGCGCGGTTGAATCGCGTCCTGAGCGAATCCGATCCTGTTTCCGCGCTTTGCGCCGAAGGCTTGTCGATGGAGCTGTTGTCGGAGGCGCTCCGGCCCTTTCGCAAACGGCGCCGCGGCTCGCCCGATTGGCTCTCGCGTGTGCGCGAAATCCTGCGCGACCGCTACCGCGAAAATGTGAGTCTTACCGAACTCGCCGGCGAAGTACAGGTTCATCCGGTGCACCTGGCGCGGACCTTTCGCGAGCGCTACCAGTGTTGCGTCGGTGACTTCGTCCGCCAGTTACGGGTGGACGCGGCCTGTCGCGAACTGCTTCGGTCCGACGCGCCGATTGCCGAAATCGCCGCATGCACCGGCTTCACCGATCAGAGCCATTTGAGCCGCATTCTCAAGCGCTACGCCGGAGTCTCGCCGGGCGAATTCCGGCGATTACGCCGCGCCTGATTTGGGCATTGATATCGCTGACGCAACCTTGAGCAACCCCGGTCAGTATGGGTGCGCCACCAACGGACCGAAGCAACTGGTTGGATCAAGTATATTAGCGCCCTGATTTGCGTTCTCTCGACTGGTTCTGGCGCGTTGGAACGGGGCGCTCAAATCCGGAACGCTATTTTTTCCCGACGTGCCCACGCCCGTCGCGCACTTCATTTCCTTTGAAATGCGAGATCTTATTCACCGGTTTCCCCGGATCGCGAGCCTCACCGCGAGCCGGCGTCGGGCCCTTATAGCCATGCTCGGGGTGGAAATGATTGTTGACTTTGCCGTGAAAATTGGCAGGTCCATGGAACCACGGTCCTACACCGATAAACACGCCGTTCACAAACCACTCCGGACCGTAATAGCCGTACGGCGCGCACGTATACGGAGGGACGTTGTAGTAACCATAGGGGCATACCGGCTCCGGTCCAATTTGCACCGCAACCTGAGCGTTTACTTTATTTAGGTTGGCTGTAAAAGCAACAGTCAACGCGGCGGTCATAAGCAGTGTGAAGCGCATCCTGTGCCTTAGATGCCAATCGATTCCGCGACGTTTCAAGAATGCCAGCTGCCAAACGATATTCTCGATAATGCCGCGGCGTGCTCTTGCGTTTTGTTTCGAACAGCCGTGCTGCACGCGTTATCCACCAATAGAGGAGTCGACGGGGTTTATTCCAGTCTGCCTGGCTCATTGGTAGTGCCTGAAATCTGCGTTGATTCGCCATAACTGGCGGGGCTAAAACGGGTACTACAGCCCCGCCAGTCATGGCGGGGGCTCTCCATGCTTCAGGATCAACGCAGATTTCAGCCACTACCGGCTCATTTCACATTCGCCCTCCGTTCGGAGGTACGATAAGCTGAGGTTTTAGTCGATCTCAGCAGATTTCCTAGGAGGTTGAGAGCCATGAAGAAAGTTAACGGCGGCGATCAAACTGCCGCCAACGCCGGAAATGTATCGCGGCGCGGGCTGTTTGGCCGCGCGGCTGCGGCAGCCTCGATGCTGCCTTTATTGAACGCCCAGCAAGGGGGCCAGTCGGCCCCAGGGCGAGGCGGAGCCCCGGCGGGTCGCGGTCTGATGGGAGGACGCCGTGGTCCTGCTCCGGTTTCGAGCGGTGTGCAGCCATCGAGCGTTGACTATAATTACAAGCCGCGCCGCCTCAACAAAGTGATCGAGTTGTGGGAAGATAACCAGCCGATTTACTACACCGGCGCGGGGATTGGTCCTGGAGTGGATCCCTATGCGCAGGGCGTGCGCATGGCTCGCACCTACGCGGACGCCCTCACGGTGGATTTCGAGCATGGAGCCATGGATTTCACCCAACTGCGGGAATTCATGCGCGGAATCAAGGATGGCGGGCCAACACGGAGCGGGCATGCCACACCGTGCATCTTCGTCACCTCGGGTATTATCGGCCTCGACGAGGCCTACGCTCGCGCCAATACCTGGGTGATGACTCAGTTCCTCGACGCCGGCGTCCATGGCGTCCATATCTGCCATGCCCGCGATCCCAAGGCGATCGAGGTGCTGGCGCAGGAAGGCTGCCGGTATCCGTTCCTCGACTATGGCACGCCGCAGGTGGCGCGGCGCGGTCTCAGGGGCTCAAGCGCCGGGTTCGCGGCCCAGATCTGGGGCATGAACCCGGCCGAATACTGCGCGCATGCCGATCTCTGGCCGCTGAATCCGAACGGCCAGTTGATCTTCGGCGTCAAGATTGAGGACACCTATGCCGATCCGAACTGTGACGCCACCATCAGCGTGCCAGGCGTGACCTTTGCCGAATACGGCCCGGGCGATCACTCCTACTGGCTTTATGGCCTGGAGGGCATGCGGCCCGGAGGGCGTCCCGCGCCGACCGCCACGGTGGCCGAAACCCGCCCGGAGATGGCGAGAGTGCGGCAGGCTGTGCTCGACTCGTGCAAGAAGCATAACGTCAAATTCCTGCAAGGCTCCAACGCAACCGACATCGTCGCAATGATCGAGCAGGGTGCGATGATGCATGAAGCGCCGGAGTCCGCCGCTATCGTTGGGCGCGAATTCACGAAGCGCAAGATGCCGGTCTAGCAGGGTGCTGAAAAAAGGGGACAGACTACTCTGTCCCCGCCTGTAAATTACTGCTAGGGCGTGCGACCAGGAAGGGCGGACTTCAGTCCGAGCGGGGCTTTAGCCCCGCTTCTGCGCGACATCGCGGAGCTAAAGCTCCGCGCGGGATGAATCCCGCCCTCCTGTCCGGTCCGAGATAGACAACGAACTTCTAACTCAGACGAAAAAGCGGGGACGGAGCTGGAAATTGAATTGATGCTTCCTCCCGAACTTAAACTGCGAAAGTAATGCCTGATTAAGCTATGCTGCCGCATCAGACAGCTAACGCATCGAAGGCGAGAGGCGCCTGTGATCGCTCGTGTTCGATGGTGTAATCCGCTAAGCGACAGCCAACTCCGAAGAAGAGGCTCTCCTCCTGGCGCTCGACCCGCACGACTTCCGCACGGCAGGAGAGAACGATGGGTTCGTCGCTGCCCGCGCCGTTGTGACCAGCCGGAATCACCAGCTCGCACTCGAGCTGTTCGTTCGGTAAGAGTCGTGTTCGGGTGATGCAGAAGAACCCTTCGCAACTGATATCCTCGGTCCGGGTATCGATGCGGGACCCGTCGCCAAGACGAAAGAGGCGCACAGGATAGAACAACCTGACGCGCGGGCGACGGCGGCGCTCCGGTGTATCGGCCGACGCCGCTGTCGTCAACACCAGAGAGTCTTCTTCAACAAGGTCAACCAACTCACAGTCTTTGAGATGTGACACAGTAGGATTTACCTATCGGTAGAAAGTAAAAATTGCCGCTTCTACCCGGCTAAAAGATGAGCAACCGTGCGGAATCACTACTCAAACAGGACTTTCATTCAAGTGATTCCATACCTTGAAAGTTTTTCGACCTCGGTGATTTGCAATCCAAGCACCAATTAAACCTTATTTCATGCTGGATTCCGCGTTCGAATTTGACATTTTTAGAACAATGCCATGAGTTATAGGCTCTCGTCCAGTGGTAAGCTCACTTTTGAACAGAAATAATTGCCGCCTTTTGATAGCGATAGGACCATCGATCTGTGGAAAAAACAGAATGTTTGAGGTATGGTTTTATTACAGGATAAGGAATGTCAGACGCGCCAGGCTATCGAACCCGCACGCTATTTCGCCTTTTCATCGCAATGACGCCTCTGGCCGCCGCAGCGAGCCTCTCTTCGCCGGCACAGATTTCCGGCCCGGGAACAAGCCTCCTGGTGCCTGTGACTCTATCGCTCGGGTCCTCGGACTCGATCAGCGGCCTGCAATTTGACCTGCAATATGACAACTCCGCGCTTAGCCTGAACACCACACCCGGATCAGCACTTCGAAGCTCTGGAAAGGACATTTATTTTCAGGATCTGGCGCCGAATCAACGGCGCTTTCTGATTGTGGGAATCAATCAGAATCCAATGCCGGACGGCGATGTGATTGATGTGCTCGTTGGCATCAGCGCCGCGGCGGTTGGTTCGTACCAGCTGAGCATCGCGAACCTGGTCGGCATCGGCCCGTCCGGAAGTGCCGTGCCGATGAGTGCCACCAGCGGCGTCATCACCGTCCAAGGGAGCAGCGGCTCGCGCATTCAAGCGAGCGGAGTTCTGAATGCCGCCAGTTTCGCCGCCGGGGCAGTTGCGCCCGGGGAAATTATCACCCTCATCGGCTCCGCGATTGGACCGTCAGTGGCCCAGCAAGGTGGCACGTCAGGGACAAACGATATGCTCGGTGGTACGGAGGTTCTCTTCGATACGAATCCGGCCCCGCTGCTTTATGCGGGGTCGAACCAGATCAATGCGATCGTGCCGTTCGAAATCTCGGGTCAGGCGACAACCCAGATTTCAATCATGACTAATGGCGAACTGATCGCCGGGTTTCCGGTTCCCGTTTCGCCCACCTCGCCCGCCATCTTTACGACGAATGCTAGCGGGGTCGGTCCGGGCGCGATTTTGAACCAGGATCTCACGGTAAATTCTCCGTCGAATCCGGCGGATCGCGGGTCCACGATCGTGATTTATGGGACCGGCGCCGGAATCATGAATCCCCAGCCCGCCGATGGGCAGATCATGGGAAATAATCTTTCGATTCCGCTTCTTCCGGTTTCGGTCACAATCGGAGGCCTTGACGCCCAAGTCGTGTATGCCGGATCGGCGCCCGGGGAGGTGGCCGGCGTTCTCCAGGTGAATTGTGTTGTCCCGCAGAATGTCAGCAGTGGAGACTCGGTGGACGTCAGCCTGACGGTTGGAAGCGCCACCAGTCCGGCCGGCGCGCTATTGTCGGTGCGTTAGCACCGGAACGATGGCGCCACGCGAAATTCCGCGTATTGCCAGGCGGCTCTGTTCCTCCGTATAATCTAACCTATCGCTGAATCGCGTGGAACTTCTGTTCGGAGGATTTGTCATGCGTCGATGGGTCTTGGTGTCTTGTCTGTTTGCAATTGCCGTCCTGTTGGGATATGCCTCTACCCGCGGGCATCAGCCCGCACATCGGTGCGGCGGCCCGCCGGGCCTGCAAGTCTTCGGGGATGCGGGCGCCGCATCGACGATCAACCTCAGCGGCGAAACGCCAACGGGCGCGGTGCTGGCGATTTTTGGTCTCTCCGGTATCGGACTGTTGGCGCTGCGCCGCTCCGCCAATCGCCATTAACCTCTACTGCTCGGCCAGCGCGCGGTGCACCAGGTGAATGCTGATGGAGCCTTCCCCCACCGCCGACGCCACTCGCTTCACATTGCCGGCGCGAACGTCGCCCACGGCAAACACGTAGGGCAGACTGGTTTCGAGCATCTCCGGCGCGCGTTTCAGTGGCCAGTGCGCATTCGATCCGTCCAAATCGCGGCCGGTCATGATGAACCCCTTGTCGTCCAGCGCGAGGCATCCGCTCAGCCAGGCGGTGCGCGGCGAGGCGCCGGTCATCATGAAAACGTGGCGGATTTCGTGATCCGAAATTTCGCCGGCTTTCTTATCGCGCCACTGGACGCGCTCCAGGCGATCGCCGCCTTCGAGTCCGACAATCTCGGTGAGAAAATGCAGCTCGACGTTCGGATTTTCAGCCAGACGCTGGATCAAATAACGAGACATAGTATCGGACAGCTGGCCCGAGCGGACCAGCATATGCACTTTCCGCGCGGTTTGCGACAGAAAAACCGCCGCCTGCCCGGCCGAGTTTCCGCCGCCGACCACCACCACGTCCTCGCCTTCGCAAACCTGCGCTTCCATGTTGGTGGCGCCATAGTAAATGCCGCCGCCGGCGAATTTTTCCAGGTTCGCGAGGCGCGGCTTATTGTACTGCGCTCCGGTGGCGATGACCACGGTCCGCGTGGCCAGCGGCTGGCCGTCGTCGAGGATCACGTGATAGGGCTGCGAATCGCAATCGAGCCCGGCCACGCTGCGCGCGATCAGCATGGCGGCGCCGAATTTCTGCGCCTGCGCGGTCGCGCGGGCAGCCAGCTCCGCGCCCGACAAGCCCGTGGGGAACCCCAGATAATTTTCGATTTTCGAGCTCGATCCCGCCTGGCCGCCGGGCGCCATGGTCTCGATCACCAGAGCGTCCAGGCCCTCCGACGCCGCGTAAACGGCTGCGGCCAGCCCGGCCGGACCCGCGCCGACGATGATCACGTCACGGACGTGCTTCTGATCGATCTGCGCGTT
Source organism: Bryobacteraceae bacterium (assembly GCA_035507655.1). GTDB lineage: Bacteria > Acidobacteriota > Terriglobia > Bryobacterales > Bryobacteraceae > Palsa-187. Next base: position 56,348 of record DATJNW010000021.1, read on the forward strand.
CAGCCCGAGGCAATTCGCCAGTTCCTGAATCGACGGCCGGCGCAGTACCGTATGGCAGTTGCACACCACCACCGGGACTTCCGAGGCCTGCACCGCAAACCGGTCGAGCATTTCCTGCGAGCTTTTGTCGGTATCGAGATCGATATACGTGTAGGGATGGCCGTTGCGGCTCAAGAATTCGCGCAGCTCCAGCGTCTGCGCGGAGTGACGCGACCCCAGCAGAATCACGTTCCCATAGCCGCCGCGCAGCAGCTCGATGCGGCGCAGAATGAAGGCGCGCAGCAGAATCTCGCTCAACTGCGCGTCTTTGGCGACCACGGAACGCATGGCTTCGGAGGTGAGTTCGAGAAACTCTCCCGCCTCGGTGACGCGCCCGCGCGCCAGCGACCGCTGCCCGGAAATCATGGTCATCTCTCCGGTGAATTCGCCCGGACCGTGGAAGGCAATCAGCCGTTCGGCGTGGTGCATGTCCGGCTGCACGATGTCCATGGCTCCGGAGAGCAGCACGAAAAACGGAAGCGTGGAATCGTTCCACTCGAAAACAATGTCGCCGCGCTGGACCTTCCGGACGCGGCCCAAGGGGCGAAGGCGATCGATCTGCGCCGCGGTCAGGACGGGAAACGCTTCGGGAGTCCGGCGCAAGCCGTTCGGAGAAACCGGGTTGGACATGACTTATTTTCGCATCCGGCCGCAAGGGGTACCGGAATAAAATAGAAGCGTGCCCGTCTACGATGCGCTGCTGGTGGTGTCCTTCGGCGGTCCTGAAAAACATGAAGAGGTGATTCCGTTTTTAGAGAACGTGCTGCGCGGGCGTAACGTTCCACGCGAACGGATGCTCGAAGTGGCCGAGCATTATTACCACTTCGATGGCCGCAGCCCGATCAACGATCAGAACCGTGAGCTGATCGCGAAACTGCGCGAGTCGCTGGCGCTGCCGGTTTATTGGGGCAATCGCAACTGGCATCCTTTTTTGATCGATGCCATACGGCAGATGCGGGACGACGGCGTGCAGCGCGCCATCGCGTTTGCGACGTCCGCTTTCGGATCTTATTCCGGATGCCGGCAGTATCTGGAGGACCTGGATCGCGGGCGCGCGGCGGTCGAGAACGCGCCCGTGATCGATAAAATTCCGCCGTTTCCCGATCATCCGCTGTTTCTCGAAGCCATGACGGATCGCGTGCGTGCGGCCGTCGCGCAGCTTCCCAAAGGCCGGCTGGTTTTCACCGCGCACAGCGTTCCGGTCACGATGGCGCAGGCCAGTCCGTATGTTCGCCAGCTGGAAACCGCCTGCGCCGCGGTGGCCGGGCGCGTGGGCCTCGCCGAGTGGAAGCTGGTCTATCAGAGCCGCAGTGGACCACCGGGGCAGCCGTGGCTCGAACCCGACATCGTTGATTTTCTGCGCCAGATTCGTTCGGATGTGGTGCTGGCGCCGATCGGATTTCTTTCCGATCACATGGAGGTGCTCTACGATCTGGACACGGAAGCGCGTGCGGTGTGCCATGCGCTCGGCGTGAAAATGGTGCGAGCCGGCACCGTGGGAACGCATCCGGCAATGATTCGCATGATCGGGGAATTTTGCCGGTCGCAACCCGCGGTTTGCGCCGCCGGATGCTGTCCGGCGCCGCGGCGCGAACGAGCCGGTCCGCTGAAGGCGTCGTCCTGACGTCTGCGTCGAGCCGCGGTTGGACCGAGCTCCGCGCCAACCAGAAAGCGGACGGATCGGCCACAAACACGCACGCTACAATGAAGATCGGACACTAGATGAGCAACGTCATCGTTCTGGGCGCGCAGTGGGGCGACGAAGGTAAGGGTAAAGTGGTGGATCTTCTCGCCGACCGGTTCGATATTGTGGCGCGATATCAGGGCGGGCACAACGCCGGGCACACCATTTTTATCGGCGACAAAAAATTCGTTCTCAAGCTGATTCCCGGCGGGATTTTACGGCCGAATACGCAGGTGGTGATCGGCAATGGCGTGGTGATCGATCCGGCGGCGCTGCTCGAGGAAATCGAAAAGCTGGAGGAATCGGGAATCGAGGTGCGGGGCCGGCTGCACATCAGCAATCGCGCGCACGTAATTTTTCCCTTTCACCGGCTGATCGAAAAAATGTCGGAGGCGCGGGAAAATCGGATTCCCATCGGCACCACTTCGCGCGGCATCGGGCCGTGTTATGAAGATAAAACCGGACGGCGCGGCATTCGCATGGCGGACCTGCTCGATCAAGAGAATTTCCGCATGCTTTACGACATTCTGGCCGCGGATAAAAAACTGCTGGCCGCGACATTCGAGCTGAATGAGCCTATCGATTATTCGGAAATTCGCGAAAAGACCGAGCAGTACGCGGAGAAAATCCGGCCGCTGATCTGCGATACCGCGGCCTTTCTTCATGACGCCATGGCGCGCGGCAAGCGAATTTTGTTCGAAGGCGCGCAGGGCACCATGCTGGATATCGATCACGGGACGTATCCATTTGTTACTTCGTCGAGCGCGGCGGCCGGCGGCGCCTGCACCGGGACCGGCGTGCCTCCGACGAAAATCGACGGCATCATCGGCGTATCGAAGGCATACATCACGCGCGTCGGATCGGGTCCGTTTCCCACCGAGAGCAACGATGCGGCGGGCGATCTGCTGCGCCGCGAAGGAAACGAATTCGGCGCGGTCACCGGAAGGCCGCGGCGCTGCGGCTGGTTCGATGTGCCGCTGTTACGCTACACCGCGATGGTCAATGGCTTCGATACGCTGGTGATCACCAAGCTCGACGTGCTGGATCATCTGGAACAGATTCCGGTGTGCATCGGCTACCGGTTGTGCGGGAAAGAAGTGAAGGAAATGCCGGCGACGTATCGCGAACTGGAAGCGATCCAGCCGATTTACAAAGCTCTGCCGGGATGGCTGACGCCGACGCGAAGCGCGACCGCGTTCGACGATCTGCCGGGCGCGGCTCGCGATTATCTGCACTTTCTCGAAGAGACCACCGGTGTGGAAATCGGCGGGGTATCGATCGGTCCAGAGCGGAATGAAACCATCATCCGCACCGGGACCAAATTGCAGCGCCTGATCTAACGGTGCGGGTGAAAGGACTCCGTCCAGCGAACCTCCACCGGCTGCTCCGCGCTTTCGATGTTCAGATTGACCACTACCGGCTCCTGGCCGCTGCGCACCACCACCGCCTCCACCGGCATCTCCGGACTCGCGTTCATTTCCTGGTGCGGGACGAACGGGGGCACGTAGATGAAATCGCCGGGATCGGCTTCGGCGAAAAATTCCAGATGCTCGCCCCAGCGAAAACGGGCGCGCCCGCGCACGATGTACAGCACCGTTTCCAGTTCGCCGTGATGATGCGCGCCGGTTTTGGCTTGCGGCTCGACCAGCACCGTTCCCGCCCACAGCTTAGTGGCTCCGGCTCGCGCGTGGGTGATCGCGGCTGCCCGCGTCATGCCCGGCGTTTGCGGAGTGTTCAGATCCAGTTCCTTCGCGCGAACGACGCGGATACCGTTGGTTTTCCAGTCGGTCATTTGGTCGCGGCGGAGCCTTCGACGGGATAGCCTTTATCGACCCAATCGGAGCCGAAATTGTTGGGGATCTCCATTACCTTGATTTTGGTATAGCCGAGGCTTTTCAACAGATTGTACGCCGGCTTCATGTTGGGGCAATGGTCCCACGGGCAGCAGCCGCAGTAAAGGACGATTTCGCGGTTTTTAGGAACGCCGGCGAGAGCTTTTTTCAACGGCTCCAGATCGTGCGACGCGGGTCCGGCGTAGATCGATCCGGGAATGTGCTTTACGTCATAGAGCTTGGCGAAGCCGACTTGCAGGATGGCCGCGTCGAGTCCTTTGAGGCTCCTGGCGAGGTCCGCGGGCGAGATCACCTGCGAAGACGGCCACGGCGAATTGACGCCGGCGCCGTTCGGCTGCTGCGCGAGGAGCGCGATGGAGGAAATGGCCAACAGCGCGGCCGTGAAAATCTTCATAGGTCTACATTACATCGTTTCTCGAAGCGCCGTAAGCCGCCGGGCTTCGGCGGTGCGCTGTTTCAGCGGAATGGGATCTTACTGTTAAAATCGTCTATTGCCCGCGCCCATCGTCACTGTTGTCGTCGCCACGCTCGCGGCTGATGACGCTCTGGCGAATTGTTTACGTTCCCTTGAGGATCAGACGTTCAAGCGGTTTGAAGTGATGGTAGTCGACAATAGCGGCGCCGGCGGGACCGCTCACCAGAGCGCGGCGAAAAACGCGCGCGTGATCGCGAACGCATCGAATCGCGGCTTCGGCGCGGCGATAAACCAGGGATTTCGGGCCTCCGCTGCGCCGTACCTGGCGACGCTCAACGACGACGCGGTGGCGCATCCCGAGTGGCTGGAAAAACTGGTTGCCGCGGCCGAAAAACATCCCGCTGCGGGAATGTTTGCATCGGAAGTGCTGCTCGACGCCGATCAGCTTGATTCGGCGGGCATGCGCATCGCGGCCGACGGGTCCAGCAGGCAGCGCGGGCATGGCGAATCGCCGGCGAAATTCGCCCGGAGCGACGAGGCGCTGCTGCCCAGCGGATCGGCCGCGCTGTACCGGCGGAAAATGCTGGACGAGATCGGCCTGTTCGACGAATCTTTTTTTCTATACTGTGAGGACACCGACCTCGGCCTGCGCGGGCGGCGCGCGGGTTGGGATTGCGTGTACGTGGCCGGAGCGATCGTGGAGCATCGCTATTCCCATTCCGCGGGACGCGCTTCGCTGCTGAAGGCGTATTACGTCGAGCGTAACCGCTTGTACACGGCGATCAAAAATTTCCCGCTGCCGATGCTGCTGGCCGCGCCGTTTGCCTCGCTGGCGCGGTATTTCTGGCACTTGGAGTCACTGCTTGAAGGGCGCGGCAAAGCGGCCGAGTTTCGCGCGGCCGGATCGGCGGCGTCGCTGCTGCCGTTCGTGGTGTTTCGAGCGCACGTCTCGGCGCTGTTCCGTTTGCCGCGGCTGTGGAAAAAGCGGCGCGAGATCGCGCGCTCCGCACGGCTTGGATCGCGAGAGTTTCGCGAGCTGCTGAAGCGGCATTCGATTACGCTGCGGCAGGTGGCGGAGCTGTGAACGGCTTGCGGCTGCTGGTTCTGATCCCCGCGTTCAACGAACAGGGCGCGGTGGGCGGAGTGGTGAGCGAAGTGCGCCAGGTGATGCCCGGCGTGCCGGTTCTGGTGGTGGATGATTGCTCGATCGACGAGACCATCGCCGCGGCGCGCGCGGCGGGCGCGGAGGTGTTGCCGCTGCCGGCGCATCTGGGCCTGGGCGGATGCGTGCAGGCCGGCTACCGGCTGGCGTTCGAGCTGGGCTACGATTACGTGATCCGCGTCGATGGCGACGGCCAGCATGATCCGCGCTATATTCCCAAAATTTTCGAGACGCTGAAGCGCGAAAACTGCGAGATGGTGATCGGATCGCGATTTACAGCCGGCAACGGCCAGCATAGCGGATTTCTGCGCCGGCTGGGTATCCTTTTCTTCCGCTTTATGCTGCGGCCGATTCTGGGGCGTCCGGTGCGCGATCCCACCTCGGGATTTGTCGGCGTGAACCGCACCGCGCTGGGGCTGTTCAGCCGCAGCTTTCCGCTGGAGTATCCGGAAATTGAGGCGCTGGTGGTGCTGCAGCGCAAGCGCTTCCGCTTCGTCGAGGTGCCGGTCCAGATGCGCCCGCGGCGCGCCGGACGCAGCACCATTACGCCGCTGCGGTCGCTCTATTATCCGGTGCACGTGCTGCTGGGAGTGTTCGTGAATATCCTGAAATTCGAAGGACGGAGGAAATAAATGGACCGTCTGAATCATGTGATGATCGGCTTCAGCGTGCTGCTGATCGTGTGGGTGCTCGGGTCCGTGCGGCGCGCCCACATTCGCGTGGAATATTCGGTGAGCTGGCTGGCCGCGGCGCTGGTGTTATTGGTCGTTCTTGAATGGAGCGCGGCGCAGCGCTGGCTGGCCGCCGCGCTGGGCGTAAAGGATCCGCCGCTGGCGATGCTGTTGATCGCCGGCGCGGTGTTTCTGGCGGTGCTGTACCGGCTGTCGCTGATCCTTTCGCGATTGAAGGATTTGAACATCGCGACCATGCAGCGCGTGGCCATTCTGGAGTTTCGCCTGGCTTCAATAGAAAGAGACGCGTTAGAAAAAAATCAGAACCGGCAATGAAGAAGAGCAGGAAGCAGAAGGAAGCGAAGCCGCAGACCGCGCCGAAGCGCGAATCTTCCGCTGCGCCTGAGGCCGCTTTATGGTCGCGATGGTGGCCCTGGCTGGCCGCGCTGGTGGGGTTGATCGTGGTGTTTCAGGTGTACGGCCCGGCGCTGAACGGCGAGTTTGTGTTCGACGATCGCACCGCGCCGTTCTTTTCGCCGCACCTGACCGATCGTTTTTCGGCGTGGGTGGGACAATTACGGCCGATGCTGATGCTCAGCTTCTGGATCGACTATAAAATCGCCGGCGGAAACGATCCCGGGCGATATCACCAAACCGGGCTGCTGCTGCATTTCGTCGCCTCTGTTTTGATTTCGCTGATTGTGGCGAAGCTGGCAGAATGGGCGGGCGTGGCGGGAAAAATGCGCGCGGCGCTGGGGGTATTCGCGGGCGCGATTTTCCTGCTGCATCCCTTGCAGACCGAATCGGTAGCCTACGTGAGCGAGCGCGCCGAGGCGCTGAGCGTGATGTTTTACTACGCGGCGTTCGCGGTTTTCGTCTACAAGCCTGGCGAGTCGATTACTCTCGCGCGGTCGCTGGCCATCGTGGCGCTGTTCGGCGCGGCGCTGGCGTCGAAGGAGCACACCCTGACGCTTCCCGCGCTGATTCTGATGACCGATTATTTCTGGTCGCGCGGAGGATTGAAAAAAAATATCCGGCTTTACGCGATCTTCGCCGTCGCCGGCGCGGCGGGCGCGGTGGTGGTGTGGCGCGTGATTTTCGCGTCCAATACCGCCGGGTTCCACCTGCGCGAGATCACTCCGGCGACGTATTTTTTCACCCAATGCCGCGTGGTTTGGAATTATATCCGGCTGTTCTTTTTGCCCGCCGGACAAAATATCGATCCCGATGTTGCCTTGTCCCACTCGATTTTCGAACACGGCGCGATTCTAGGGTTGCTGGCGCTGGCCGCGCTGCTCGCCGGCGCGTGGATTTACCGCAAAAAATTCCCGCTGGCGTCTTTCGGCGTGTTCGTATTTTTATTGCTGGTCGCGCCCACCTCTTCCTTCGTTCCGCTGACCGACGTGATGGCGGAGCGTCGCGCGTATCTGCCGCTGGCCGGATTATTGCTGGTCTGCTGCGAATTTCTGCGGCGCCTGAAATTCAACCAGGTGGTCTGGACCGGCGCGGCGGCCGTCGCGTTGTGCTGCCTGCTGACCTACAAGCGCGCGGAAGTGTGGTCGACTCCGCTGGCGTTGTGGTCGGACGCGGTGGAAAAATCGCCGGCGAAATACCGCCCGCGCTTTCAGCTCGCTTACGCGCAATTTGAGGTTCAGGATTGCGCGGATTCGGCGAAATCGTACGCAACCGCGTCTCATCTGGGTCCGGTTCAGCCGGATCTGCTGGTCGATTGGGCGCTGGCGCTCGATTGCGCGGGCCAGTGGCAGCAGGCGCTGGCAAAATTGCAGCAGGCGCTCACCAGCCTTAACACTGCCGCGGTTCACACCCAGATCGCCAAAGTTTATGCCGAGCATCAGCACTTGCCGGAAGCGCTGGATGAACTCAATCAAGCCCAGCGCCTGGATCCGGGCTTCGACGTGACCTATTATTACCGCGGCAACATCGACGCCATGAAGGGCGACCGCCCCGCCGCGATTCGCGAATATCAGCGCGCGCTGGCCTTGAATCCGCAGAATCAGCCGGCGCGAACCGCGCTTGCGCAGATAAGCCGCTAATGGCGCGGATCGAATGTTAAAGATCGGGATCAATGCGCTGTATCTGATCCCCGGCGCGGTGGGCGGAACGGAAATTTATCTGCGCGAGCTGCTGAAGGCGCTGGCGCAGATCGATCGCGAAAACGAATATTTCGTGTTTCGCAATCTCGAAACTGGCGCGGATCTGACGCCGCACGCCGCAAATTTCCACGATACGCCGCAATGCCTGCACGCGCGCTTCCGCCCGGCGCGCATCTTATGGGAACAGACGATTTTGCCGCTGGAAGCGTCGCGCTACCGGCTGGACGTTTTGTTCAATCCCGGTTTCACCGCGCCGGTTTTCGCGCCGTGCCCTTGCGTCACCACGTTTCACGATTTGCAGCACAAGCGCCATCCCGAGCACTTCCGCTGGTTCGATCTGCCGTTCTGGAATGTGCTGCTGTGGGCGTCGGCAAAAACGGCGCGGCGGCTGATCGCCGATTCGCAGGCGACGGGCGCGGACCTCGAAAGATTCTATCCGTTCACGCGCGATCGCGTACGCGTGGTTCCGCTGGGCGTGGAGCGGGCGTTTTTTTCGCTGGACCGTTCGCGCGTGGAAAATGTGGTGCTGTGCGTATCGACGCTGCATCCGCACAAGAATATCGGGCGGCTGATTCGCGCCTTTGCGGCATGGAAAAGCGATTCGCGGCTGGTTCTCGCCGGAATGCGCGGATTTCAGACCGCACAAATCGAATCGCTGATTCGAGAATTGGCCCTGAAGGATCGCGTGCAGTTAACCGGTTGGATTCCGCGAAGGGACCTGTTGGGATGGTACGCGCGAGCGCGGGCTTTCGTGTACCCGTCGACCTTCGAGGGGTTCGGCATTCCGGTGCTGGAAGCGCTGGCGGCGGGGATTCCGGTGGCCTGTTCGGAGATCGCGCCGCTGCGTGAAGTGGCCGGCGATGCGGCGCTGTATTTCGATCCGGCGAGCGAAGAGCAAATCGCCGCCGCGCTCGCGCGAGTCACCCGGGACGAAACGCTGCGCATACGCCTGACCGTGGATGGCCCCTTGCGCGCGCGAATGTTTTCCTGGGAAGAAACGGCCCGCCTGACGCGGGAAGCGCTGGTTACTTCGCCTTCTTCTGCTTCTGCTGTCCGACGCGGATCTTGAACTGCTTCTGCTGCGCTTCCTGATGCGCTTTCCAATCGAAGCGCTGCGCGGCTTCCGACAGATACTGGTTCACGTCGACGTTCTTCGGCAGCACCGCCATCAGCGTGGCCGACATCGATCCGTCCGGACTGCTGATGCGATACCGCTTCACATTGGGAATGGACATACACTTTGACGATAACATAGATCGTACATGCCTGCCATTCCGATCGGAACCAAGGGCGAGCATCGCGGCACCGTCACGGCCGATCTCGCCGTCAATTTTCTGGGCCTCGAAAGCGCGCGCGTTCTGGCAACCCCGTCGCTGATCATGCAACTGGAAATGACCGCGCGCGACTCCATCGTGCCGCTGCTCGATGCTGGTTTTGATTCGGTGGGGACCGAAGTTCACCTGCGTCATCTGGCGGCGACTCCGCTCGGTATGCAGGTGAGCTTTCACAGCGAAGTGACCGAAATCGACGGCCGCATGGTTCGCTTCAAAGTGGAGGCCTTCGACGAAAAGGAAAAAATCGCCGAGGGCACGCATGAACGATTCATCGTTAACGTCGAACGATTCGCCCAGCGGCTTAGCGAAAAGCGGTCCTGACCGCGCGTAGTTTTTTCATCGCCGGTAACGGTGAGCGAATCGATTTCACTCGCTCGAAGCCGTTGCCGCGCGAACCGGGATCAGCGAGGATTTCATGTCGCCCGTCGCCGCTTATTCCGAATACGTAAACTTCGCGCCGGGAACTTTTAGCTTGAATCCTGATGGCATCGGGCTGGGAGACTTTTGGCTACGTTCACCTTCGGCTTGGAGGGCGGGATTAATAGACCGCTGCGAGCTTTGGGCCCCGCGGTTCGGCAGCGGGACTAAAGTCCCGCGCGGACTAAACGTCCGCCCTCCACGGCTGGCGCGAATGGTGCATGAACTTCCGAAACCGGCGGGCTCTCGGGCTTTTGTGCAAACTCGTTAGAATAAGGATTCCATGAAAGCCCTCGTGAAAAGCAAACGCGAGCCGGGGTTGTGGCTCGAAGAAATCGAAGCGCCCAAGCCCGGAATCAACGACGTTCTGATTCGCGTGCTCCGTGCGGGAATCTGCGGCACCGACGTTCACATTTATAAATGGGACGATTGGGCGCAGCGCACCATTCCCGTCCCGATGGCGATCGGCCATGAATTCGTCGGCAAAATCGTCGAGGTCGGCTCCAATGTCGGCGGCCTGAAACCTGGCGAAATCGTCAGCGGTGAAGGCCACGTCACCTGCGGCCATTGCCGAAACTGCCTCGCCGGACGCCGCCATCTTTGTGCGCACACCCTCGGCGTCGGCGTGAACCGGCCGGGCTGTTTCGCCGAATACATCGTCCTGCCGGTGACCAATATCTGGCGTCACGCGCCGCACGTGGATTTGGATATCGCGGCAATTTTCGATCCGTTTGGCAACGCCGTCCACACCGCGCTTTCCTTTCCCGTGCTCGGCGAAGACGTCCTCATTACGGGGGCTGGTCCCATCGGCCTGATGGCCTGCGCGGTAGCGAAACATGCCGGCGCGCGCTTCGTCGTTGTCACCGACATGAACCCATTCCGCCTCGATCTGGCGAAAAAATTGGGGGCCACGGTCGCGCTCGACGTCACCAAAGGAACGCTGGCCGACGTGCAGAAGCAGCTCGGCATGACGGAAGGCTTCGATATTGGCCTCGAAATGTCGGGCAACGGAAACGCCTTCCGCGACATGATCGCCAACATGAGCCATGGCGCGAAAATCGCCATGCTCGGTATCCCCGATAAAGAAATGTCCATCGATTGGCGGACGGTCGTATTCAACATGCTGACCATCAAAGGCATCTACGGCCGCGAAATGTACGAAACCTGGTACAAGATGACCGTGATGCTGCAATCCGGACTGGACATTCATCCGGTGATCACCCACCGCTTCCGCTACACCGAGTTTGAAAAAGGATTTCAGGCGATGATTAGCGGCAATTCGGCCAAAGTTATCCTGTCTTTTGAGTAGGGTCCGAGCGGCGGCCGTAGCGTCAAACTAACTGAGGATCGGCGAGCGATTCCTCGGAAAGAGAGACGTTATGTTTAAGAAATTCGGCATTCCGACACTCGCTGTAATCGCGATGCTGGTGATGATGGGAGCGTCGCCGGCGATGGCTGCTGTTCACTTCGGAGTTGGAATCGGAGTCGCCCCCGTGGCCCCGGCGCCGTACGTTGCGCCTTACGCCTACGGTTACCCTTACGGCTACTATCCACCGTACCCGTATGATTACTACGGTCCCGATTACTACTATTCGACACCGTACGTTTATCCATACAGTTATTGGGGTTGGGGTGGGGGCTACTACGGCGGATATCATGGATATTCTGGCGGCCATGCCTTTCGCGGCGGCCACTTCGGCGGCGGCCACTTTGGAGGAGGACGCGGCGGACGCAGATAAGCCGCGCTCATAGAAGGCGGCGAGTTCCCGGGCTATTTAATTCAACGTTTTTAGCCAGAGATTCCGAAACGAAACTTTAACGTTACCGCCGCCTTCAATCTGCAACCCGATGATCCCCTGCAAGACGGCCATGGTGGGATCGTCATCGATGAAAATCGCCATCACGTGTCCGTTCAGAATGTGAATCATTTCATGGCCGCGGGCGATGACGTGCATCTGATTCCAGTCGCCGGTGCGAATGAATTTTTTCAACTCATCGGAATCGCCCAGCGTGGCCAGCAGGCGCGGATGCTTTCCCTGTTCGGCTCGCACCATCTGGCCGCGCCAGGCGATGATCCCGCGCGGCGTGCCCTGCTCATAAAGCTGTCCGCTGTACTGATTGGCGTAATCGAAATCCGCCTGGTAGCCTTTCACGTTCCAGCGGGCGAATTTCGCATTGGGCACCGGACCGCCCCGCACCTGTCGCGCTCCCACGCGCGCGCTGCGATACTGAATGCCGCTGTTGGCGTGCTCGCCTTCCAGCTTGATCTCAGCCTTCAGCTCGAAATCCTTCGGCTCGCCGCCGGTCCACAAAATGTAAGTCGTACCCGCGGGATGTTGCGGACTCGATTCGCCGACGATCGCACCGTTTTCGACGCGCCACACATCCGGACTGCCATCCCAGCCATTCAGCGTGGACCCGTCGAAAATCTGTTTCCATCCGGCGTGATCCTCGAAATTGATCGGATCGGGCTGCGTGAAGTGCGATTGCGCAGACAACAGAATCGGTGTAATCGCCAGCAGAACGCGAGTCATTTTCATTCTCCAGAAATTTTTTCCCATTGCCGCGATTTTGCGGACCGCAGCACCGCGTCAGTCACCACGTCCGTCGCCAGGGCATCGCGAAACGTCGGCGCGGCGGGCGTGCCGTTTGCCAGCCCTTCCAGAAAATCGGCCACCTGGTGAATGAACGTGTGCTCGTAACCGATCTGCAAACCGGGCACCCACCAGCGCTTCATGTAAGGATGGTCGGCGTCGGTGACATGAATGCTGCGCCAGCCGCGCAGGTTGCCCTCGTCGCGATGATCGAAAAATTGAATACGATGCAGATCGTGCAGATCCCACATCGCCGAGGCATGCTCGCCGTTGATTTCGAGCGTGTACAGCGCCTTGTGCCCGCGCGCATAGCGCGTGGCTTCGAACGTCGCCAGCGACCCGTTTTTGAAGTGGCACAAGAACGCGCTGGCGTCATCGATTCCCACCGGTTCAACCGTGCCGGTCAAGTTGTGCTTGCGTTCCTTGATGAACGTCTCGGTCATTGCTGTAACTTCGCGGATTGGCCCATTCAGCCACATCGCGGTATCGATTGTGTGCGCCAGCAAATCGCCGGTCACGCCGCTGCCGGCGACCGACGCATCCAGCCTCCACAACCCTTCGCCGCCCTGCGGCAGATCGCGCGAGATGGTCCAGTCCTGAAGAAATTTCGCGCGATAGTGGAAAATGCGTCCCAGCCGGCCTTCGTCGATCAATTTTTTTAAGAGAGCAACGGCCGGCACGCGGCGATAGTTGTACCAAACCATGTTGGCGACTTTGGCCGATTCCACGGCGTCCGTCATGCGTTTCCCTTCGCTCGCGTTTCGCCCCAGCGGCTTTTCGCACAGCACCATCTTGCCCGCGCCCGCCGCCGCGATGGCGATTTCCGCGTGCGTATCGTTGGGGCTGGCGATATCGATCAAATCGATATCCTCGCGCGCGATCAGCTTTCGCCAATCGGTTTCGATCGATTCGTAGCCCCAGTTTTGCGCGAAACATTTCGCCCGTTCCGCGTTTCGCGCGCAGATCGCCTTCAGCACCGGCCGATACGGTAGATCAAAAAATCGTCCGGCTTGCAAAAACGCGTTCGAATGCGCGCGGCCCATGAAGCCGTAACCGACCATCCCGACGTTCAGGCTTTTTCCTGCCATGCCTTTTCCAGACGTGTTTTTTGCGCCTGCCACCCATGCGCGTCACGCACCGCGATCATCGTCTTCAAAATTTCCCGCCATGTCTGCGGATTCAACATGACTTCATTTGGAAACATGCAGCCATCCCAGCAGATATGTTCGAAGGCGCGCGTCAGGTTGTCGTTTTCATCGCGCATCCAAAACCCGGCCGCGCGCACGATATCCATTTTCCCGTGGGGATCGCCAGGCAAACAATGACGGCCGGTTTTATCATGCGATCCCGAGCCTTTCACCGTCGCGTCGTTTTGCGCCACGTGAAAATCGATGGTCCACGGCCGCAGCGAGCGGGTCATGGTGCGCAGCGCTTCATCCAGCACGTCCGGATCGGACCAGTCGAAATCTTCCGGCAGAAGCCGATCCTCCGGCGCATTGTAGCCGAGCGTGAACAGCAGCGTGTGCGCCATATCCGCCTGAAACCCGAGCGTCTCCGGCCTTCCCACCATTTGCAGCAGCTCCACCATCCGTTTCCAGCTGTGCATTCCGCCCCAGCAAATTTCGCCCTCGGCCGCCAGCCGCTCGCCGAAATCGTTGGCGATCAGGCACGCTTCGCGAAACGTCGCCGCGATGCGTTTCGTGTTCGCCGCCGGATCGCGCGCCCAATCCGCGGGCGTGCACGCCGAATCGATGCGCACGATTCCATAGCGCCGCACGCCGAGATCGCGAAGTCTTCTCGCGATGCCGCACGCTTTGCTGACCTGCATCAAAAATCGCGCGATCTCCTCCGGCGGTCCCATGGCGGAACCGCCGCCCAGCGCCGGCCAGATCGGCGCCACCACCGACCCCACCACCAGATTTCTCCGCGCGATCTCCTCCGCCAGCCGCTTCAGATCGTCCGCGGTCGAATCAATCGGCGTGTGCGGCTCCGATAAAAACAAATCGACGCCATCGAAGCGCACGCCGTCCACTTCGGCCGCCGCCGTCAGGTCGAGCATCGTCGCCAAATCGATAAACGGCTCCGCGCCGGGGCCTTTGCCGACGATGCCGGGCCACATCGCATTGTGAATCGCAGGAAGCATAATTAGTGTTCCATCGGAATCCCAAACGAGTACAGCGTATTGTCGAACGTCGCGAAATACACGCGTCCATTCGCCACCGCCATGCCGGCGAAATGCGTAAATGAAGTGACGCCGTCGCCGCTCGACCACAATTCTTTTCCGGTCTCCGCATCGAGCGCGTACAGCACCGCGTGTTCGGAATGCGCCGCGCGCTGCTCGACGGTGAACAAACCGCCGTGCGTCTCATCCGCCTGGCGAACCCATTCGCCGCTCGACAGCGCGAACACCACGCCGCCGGCGACCACCGGAGGCGCCGGATTGATCATGTCACGTGAAACCCACGCCGGCGTCAGCACCGTCTTGCCGTCTTTCTCCTCCACCTTGAACGCCGCCACGCCGCCATGCGGAGCGTCGCCGTTCATCGCCGCGAATTTCACTTTCGGATTGATCGCGCCCCAGATGGGAGCCAGCACCCAGCGCGTGCCCTTGGAATCTTCCCAGGTGGCGAACCCTCCCCAGATGCCTTCGCCGGCGAAATCGACGTTATCCCAGTTGGAAATCAGTTCGCTGCGAAACATCGGCGTGCGATGATCCGCTCCGCCCAGCGATTTCGAATCGAGCATGAACAGCCGGCCTTCTTTTCCCGCCGTCACCAGCAGATCGCGGCCCTTGTACGGAAAAACGGTCGGCGTGGTGTTCATATCCAGATCGCGCTTGGTGATCCATTCGCGATTGGTCGGCGTGTACCAGTCCTTCAGCTTCAAATCGCGCGGCGAAAGCGCCAGCACGGTGTCGGAATATTGCCCCTTCGCCGGGTCCCACGCGCCGTCGCCGGCCTCGGCGTAAATCGTTCCGTCGCTGCCAATCGAGGGTCCGCCCAATCCCCAGATGCCGCCGCCGTTGGTTTCGAACATCGAAACTTTTTTATCGGGACTATCCAGATCGATCGAGTAAACGCCGTTGGGATTGCCGGCGCAGTGCTGTGCGGTGGTCGAATAAATAATGCCATCTTCCATGCTGAGGCTGTACGCTTTCCCGTTCGGCGGCTGGAATTTCAGCGGCGGCGAAATATCCTCGCCGTTCGCCAGATTCAATTCGTGCAGCGATCCATCGCTTGAAAGCACGAACACGCCTCGCACCGGCGACGGCCGTCGCGCCGGCGTAGCCGATTGTGGATGTGACGCAGCCGCTTCCGGGCTCGGCGTCGCCGGCCGTCTCGCGAACGTGGGCGCGGGGCGCACCACCGGCGTCGCCGTCAATCCCCCCGGGCACAGCCAGGTGGAAATTTTGGTCTGCGGCGTCTCCGACGAATAAACGAAATGTTTCTGCCACAGCAGCCGGCCGAGATCGGCGTCGATGGCGAAAATATTATCGTCGCTGCCGGCCACCAGCGCCATTTCCTTGAAGCCGTGATTGGTGACCACGCGCCCGACAATCAGCGGCTCCATCAGCGAATACAAGCCTTTCTGCTTGTTTTCGAACTTCATGGTCCACAGCAGCTTGAAATTCTTCACGCTCTCCGGCGTGATCGAGGGCGCGTATTTCTGCCATCCCGTTCGCTGCGGATCGCCGCTGTGCGTCGGCCATTCGGCAAGCCGTTGGGCACGGACGTGGGGCGCGCAAACGGCGGCGGCGAAAACAACAGACAGCGCAATTCGCATGAAGAACCTCTCGGATGGTCATTTTAGCGTAGCCGGAGGAGCAAACGCGGCGTGCGCACCTGTTAACTTAAAACCATGGTCCTTTCCGACATCGACATCCGGCGCTACCTGGACGAGGGCAGAATTAAAATCACGCCCGCGCTCCCGCCGGAGCAGTTTGGAAGCTGCTCGGTCGATTTCCGCCTGGGCAACGATTTCAGCGTCTTCGAGCACAGCCGCCACGCTTACATCGATCTGAAGGACCGCACCGCCATTCAGGACCTGATGCGCACCATCACCGTCCCCTCGGGCGAGCCGTTCATTCTTCAGCCGCACGAATTCGCGCTGGCCATCACCGAAGAAACGCTGGAGCTTGACGACGACGTGCTCGGACGTCTGGAGGGCCGCTCCAGCCTGGGGCGCATCGGCATTATCGTGCACGGGACCGCCGGCCTGTTCGATCCGGGATGGGTCGGTAAGGCGACGCTCGAGTTAAGTAACCTGGGAAGAATGCCAGTGGCCCTCTATCCCGGCATGCGCATCTGTTCTTTCACTTTCGAGCAGCTCAGCTCCCGCGTGGCCGTGCCTTATCGCAAGAAAGTGGGCAACAAATATTCCGGGCAGGATCGGCCCTTGGCCAGCAAGCTCGCCAGCGAGACGGGGCGCGCGCGTTAAATTTTCCAGTCCCTTTCCTGGACCGCGGGCAGTTTTAATCCGAAAACCGAAACGTCATAGTCAATCGCAGGAGGAACTCTCTTTGCGACTCAGAACCATTGGTTTTTGCGCACTTTTCGCGGCCGGATTGGCGGGCGCGGCCACCATCACCTACACGTTTCAGGGGGTGGCCACGGGAACCGCCGGTCTGACGGCGTTCACCAATGAGCCGTTCACCATTTCGTTAACCACCGGCACCAGTGACATCACCACGCCGTCCTGCTGCAGCGAGGATCTGAGCACGCCGGGCGGCATCGACGGCACGGTTTACATCGACACCATCGGCACCGCGGATTTGGCCGATACGCAAGCCGTCTTCGTCAATCCGGAAGAGGAAACGATCGGAATCTGGCACTATGATGAGCCGGACTGGCTGGACATCGTCACTTCCGATGCTTTGACCTACAATCTTCAGACGGCCATCGGTCCCATCACTCCCTCGGCCGCGTTCGGGAACGTGCAGATGGGAGGGCATTATCTCCAGAGCTACCTCGGCAATCTCGTGTTTAGCTCGGTGAGCGACGTCACCTTTTCGGCCACGATTGCCACCCCTTCGATTACCAGCGATGACGCCGCTCCGGAGCCGTCTACGCTGATTCTTCTCTCCATCGGACTCGCCGCGCTCGCGCTCCGCGCCCGAAAGCTCGCCCATAACAACCGCTAGTGTCCTTTATCGTCGGGTAGGCCAGCAGCCAGGCTGAGAGCCCGCCGCGCGGCACGCTGCTGGCCGCCGCAGTTTCTCACTCCGCGCGCGCCACCTGCGCACCCTCTTCGTGAATCTCGTAGGAAGTGACAATCTCCACCGTCGGACGCAGCGACGCCGACACGCCGCAGTATTTCGTCGAGGAAAGCTCGATCGCCTGTTCCACCGCCTCTTTCGAAATCCCGCGCCCGGTCACGATGTGGCGCACCTCCATGCGCCGGAAACTTTTCGGATATTCTTCCCGCCGCTCGCCGCGCACTTCCACGCGATACGAGGTCACCTGCTCGCGCTTCTTTCGCAAAATCGAAACCACGTCCGCGCCGGTGCACCCTCCGAGAGACACCAACAGCAGCTCCATCGGACTCGATGCATCGCTGCGCGTCCCATCCATGTCCAGCGGAATCGCGTGCCCGCGCGGCGGAATCGCCAAGAAATAATCGTTGCCGGCATACTCGACCACAGCATAGTCTCGTTTCATCTCTTCAAAGTAGCTGTTTTACACTGAAGAATCCATGTCCGACGATCTTTCTCTTTCGCAGATCCAGGCCGCGCGCCAGCGCATCGCGCCCTGCGTTCGCCGCACGCCCCTTACCCCCAGCGCGACTCTCAGCGAGCGTCTGCGCACCAACGTCTACGTCAAGCTGGAAATCTTTCAGAAGACCGGGTCGTTCAAAGTTCGCGGCGCCTTCAACAAAGCGCTGAGCCTTCGCCCCGAAGAACGCGGACGCGGCATCGTTGGCGTCAGCGGCGGAAATCACGCGCAGGCCGTCGCCTACGTGGCGCGCGCTCTGGGACTGAAAGCGCTGCTGCTGATGCCCGAATCGACGCCGCGCAATTACGTCGAAGCGACGCGCGGCTACGGAGCCGAAATCAAATTCGCGGCCAACGCCAGCGCCGCCTTCGCCGCCGTCAGCGAATACGAAAAAGAAGGCTGGGCCTACATCCATCCCTTCGACGATCCGCTGGTGATGGCCGGGCAGGGAACCGTCGGCCTGGAAATTCTCGACGACGTTCCTCAAGTGACCGACGTCATCGTCAGCATCGGCGGCGGCGGACTCATGGGGGGCGTGGCGACCGCCGTCAAATCGCTGAAACCGTCGGTGCGCGTCTGGGGTGTGGAAACCGAAGGCGCCGACTGCATGTCGAAATCCGTCGCCGCCGGCCAGGTCGTAACGCTCGATGTCATCACCTCCGTGGCCCGCACTCTCGGCGCCCCCTCGCCGACCGAGCGCACGCTCGAAATGGCCAAGCGGCTGCTCGAATCCATCACCGTGGTGCCGGACCGCGAAGCCGTCGGCTCCATGAAATTTATTCTGGAGCGATTGAAAGTCCTCACCGAGCCGGCCGCGTCGTGCACCCTGGCCGCGGCCGATCGCCTGCGCGACCAATTTTCCTCGGAGCGTCACGTCGTGCTGATTCTATGCGGCGGCAACATCTCCGCCGAAGATTTCGCCCGCATCCAGTCGATGGCGTGAAGTGAAGTGTGGGGTGGGGCAGGCTCGCAGCCTGCGGCGGATTCTTAATCCGCCTGTCGGCGTCCTCAAATCCGCGGAGCGCGATACTACCCCGCCGATACCCGAGCCGTACCGTGAATCTCCTGCAAGCTCCACACCCGGATCGGATCCCGCCGCCGCGACGCGATCGCCTCCACCGCCGCCCGCGCTCCGCTCATGGTCGTGATGCACGGCACCCGGTGCATCAGCGCCGTCCGCCGGATCGCTTTTTCATCGGAAAACGCGTGCGCCCCGCTGGTCGCGGTGTAAATCACCAGATCCACCGAGCGCGATTTCATCAGATCCACCGAATTGGGCCGTCCTTCGTTCACCTTGAACACCGTCTTCACCGGCAGCCCCGCCGCGCGGATCATCGACGCCGTCCCGCGCGTCGCCGTGATCTCAAAACCGAGCTCGTGAAACCGCTTCGCCAGCACCGCCGCCAGTGCTTTATCTCGATCGTTCACGCTGATAAACACCCGGCCCTTGTCCGGCAGCGGAGTTCCCGCGCTCAACTGCGCCTTGGCGAACGCCTCGCCGAAATTCTCGCCCACCCCCATCACTTCGCCCGTCGAGCGCATCTCCGGCCCCAGCGTTGGATCGACGCCCGGAAATTTATTGAAGGGAAACACCGGCGACTTGACAAAAAATTGCGGGACGTTGAGGACGCCTCTGGCGTCCGTATAATCCGCGATCTTCCCGCCGAGCATCACCCCCACCGCGATCTTCGGCAGCGGCACGCCTGTCGCCTTGCTGACATACGGGACCGTGCGCGACGCCCGCGGATTCACTTCCAGCACGTACACCACGCCGTCCTTCACCGCATACTGCACGTTCATCAATCCGATCACGTGCAGCGCCCGCGCCAGCCGCTCGGTGTACGATCGGATGCACTCCAGAACCTTCGCCGAAAGCGACGTCGCCGGCAGCACGCAGCTCGAATCGCCGGAATGCACGCCGGCCTCTTCGATGTGCTCCATAATTCCCGCGATCAGCACCGCGCCCGTTGTATCCGCGATCGCGTCCACGTCCACTTCCGTCGCGTCTTCTAAGAACCGGTCGACCAGCACCGGCCGGTCCTGCGAAAAAACGACGGCTTCCCGCATGTATCGCCGTACGACGTCCTCTTCATAAGCGATCACCATCGCCCGCCCGCCGAGCACATAGCTCGGCCGCACCAGCACCGGAAACCCGATCGCCCGCGCCACCGCGCAAGCCTCTTCGACGTTCGTGGCCGACCCGTTTTCCGGCGCCGGAATCTGCAAATCGTCCAGCAATTTTCCGAATCGCTTCCGATCCTCCGCCAGGTCGATATTTTCCGGATCGGTCCCGATAATCGGCACGCCCGCAGCTTTCAGCGGCAGCGCCAGCGTCAACGGAGTCTGCCCGCCGAACTGCACAATCAAGCCGTCCGGTTTTTCCGTGTCGCAAACATTTAAAACTTCTTCGAGGGTCAGCGGCTCGAAATATAACCGGTCGCTGGTGTCGTAATCGGTCGAAACCGTTTCCGGATTGCAATTCACCATGATCGATTCGAAGCCGAATTCCTGAAGCGCGAACGACGCGTGACAGCAGCAGTAATCGAACTCGATTCCCTGCCCGATGCGATTCGGCCCGCTGCCCAGAATCATGACTTTTTTGCGGTCCGAAGGCGCCGCCTCGCACTCCGATTCGTAGCTCGAATAAAGATACGGCGTGAAGCTCTCAAACTCCGCCGCGCAGGTGTCCACTCGATTGAACACCGCCCGCACGCCCAATTCTTTCCGCCGGGCGCGCACCGCCAGCGCATCGCACCCGAACATGCGCGCGATCCGCGAATCGGAAAGCCCGTCGCGCTTGAATTGCGCCAACTGCGCCCGCGTCGCCGATTCCAGCGACCCGCGCGATTTCTCCAGATCCACCATCTCCCGCACCTGCCGCAGAAACCACGGATCGATCGACGTCAGCGCATGCACCTGTTCTTCTGTGTACCCCGATTCGAACGCGAACCGAATATACCCCAGCCGGTCCGGATTCGGCGTAATCAGCCGCGCTTCGATCAATTCGCGAACATATTTCGTCGCGCCCTCCGCTTTGCCCGTCTCCAGGCTGCGCATCCCCTTGCCCAGCGCCTGCTTGAACGTCCGCCCGATGGCCATCACTTCGCCGACGCTCTTCATCTGGGTCCCCAGCACCGGTTGCGATCCCGGAAATTTTTCGAACTGCCAGCGCGGAATTTTCACCACCACGTAATCGAGGGTCGGCTCAAAACACGCCGGCGTTTTGCGCGTAATATCGTTCTTGATCTCGTCCAGCCGATACCCGACAGCCAGTTTCGCCGCGATTTTCGCAATCGGAAATCCCGTCGCCTTCGACGCCAGCGCGGAGCTGCGCGACACCCGCGGATTCATCTCCACGATCACCATGCGCCCCGTTTTCGGATCAATCGCGAACTGCACATTCGACCCGCCCGTATCGACGCCGATCTCGCGCAGACAATTCAGCGCCGCGTCGCGCATCATCTGATATTCGCGATCGGTCAGCGTCTGCGCCGGCGCCACGGTAATCGAATCGCCGGTGTGCACGCCCATCGGATCGAAATTCTCAATCGAGCACACGATGATCGCGTTGTCCGCCAGGTCGCGCATCACCTCCAGCTCGAACTCTTTCCAACCGAGCACGCTCTCTTCGATCAACACTTCGTGAACCGGTGAGAGATCCAGCCCGTTCTCCAGAATTTCTTCCAGATCTTCCTGGTGATAAGCGATCCCGCCGCCCGTTCCGCCCAGCGTGAAACTCGGCCGCAAAATCACCGGATAGCCGATGCGCGCCGCAAATTCCAAGCCTTTTTCCACCGAATTGACCAACTGCGACTGCGGCAGATCGAGCCCGATCTTCTTCATCGCGTCTTTAAACAGCAGCCGGTCCTCGGCCTTCTTAATCGAATCGATCTTCGCGCCGATCAGCTCCACGCCATATTTTTCCAGCACGCCGGCCTCGGCCAGCGCCACCGAAAGATTCAATCCCGTCTGCCCACCCACCGTCGAAAGCAGCGCGTCGGGACGTTCGCGGCGGATCACCTCTTCGGCGAACTCGACGCTCAGCGGCTCGACATAAGTCCGATCGGCCAGATTCGGATCGGTCATGATCGTCGCCGGATTGGAATTGATCAGCACCACCTGGTAGCCGTCCGCGCGCAGCGCCTTGCAGGCCTGTGCGCCCGAATAATCGAACTCGCAAGCCTGTCCGATCACGATCGGCCCACTGCCGACGATCAGAATGCGGTGCAGATCATTTCGCCGCGGCATGCTTTTGTTTAACCGCGCACAACGCTACGCTGTGCGCTCTCCTCCATCAGCGTCACAAAATCGTCGAACAAATATCGCGAATCGTGCGGCCCCGGCGCCGCTTCCGGATGATACTGCACGCAGAAAACCGGGTATTCGCGATGCCGGAATCCTTCGAGCGTCTCGTCATTCAAATTGGTGTGCGTGATTTCGATTTTGTCCAGATTCAGCGAATTCGGATCGACGGCGAACCCGTGATTGTGCGATGTAATCTCCACTTTTCCCGTGATTTTATTCAGCACCGGATGATTCGCCCCGCGATGCCCGAACTTCAGTTTGTAAGTTTTGCCGCCCACCGCCAGTCCCAGAATCTGGTGTCCCAGACAGATCCCGAAAATCGGCGCGCGTCCCATCAGCTTGCGCATCTGCGCCGCCTGGAATTCCAGCGGCTCCGGATCGCCCGGACCGTTCGATAAAAAAATCCCATCCGGCTTCAGCGCCAGCGTCTCTTCCGCCGTCGTCCCCGCCGGAACCACCGTCAATCGACAGCCCACCTGCCGCAGCCGCCTTAAGATGTTATGTTTGATCCCGAAATCATAAGCGACCACATGAAACCGCGGCTCAGCCGGTTCACCTTCGAGATCAGACGGCGAGCACGCCTCCACCGGTTTCAGCCACTGGTAACGTTCCCGAGTCGAAACCCGCGTGGCCAGGTCCAGCCCGCTCATCGAAGGCGATCGCCGCGCCCGCTCCACCAGCTCTTTTCCGTCGAAGCAAGTGGCCGAGACCACCCCGCGCATCACCCCGCGCGACCGCAGATGCCGCACCAGCGATCGCGTATCGATCCCGGCAATCACCGGCACGCCGTTTTTCGTCAAAAATTCCTGTGCCGTCTCGTCCGCGCGCCAGTTGCTCGCCAGCGGCGAAAATTCGCGCACCACCAGCCCTTCTATGTAAGGTTTCGCCGCTTCATTATCGGAAACGTTCGCGCCGTAGTTGCCGATTTCCGGATTCGTGAGCACCACGATCTGCCCGGCATAGGACGGGTCCGTGAAAATTTCCTGATACCCGGTGATCGCGGTATTAAAAACGACTTCTCCCGCGCGTTCGGCGGGCGCACCAAAACTCATCCCCTCGAAGACCGTGCCGTCTTCCAGGGCGAGGACTGCTGGATACAAGTGGGTGAAGCCTCCAGACGAGGGGAGTAAGTACCATTTCACCACATCGAAGCACGATCATGCCACCCATCCCGGTAAATCCATGGAACCGCCCCGTCAGGGCGCGGCACCTCTCGCAGACTCAAAATGGCTGTCTGCGGTCGGAGATGAGAGTCGGGTCAGCGATTGCTCGCAACTCCCGCGGGTAAGCTGAATGGGATCTCCAGCACCACATCGATATCGACCGCCACACCGTCGCTCGTCGCCGGCTGGAATTGCCAGGAGGTCACATCATCGAACACGGCGTGCTGAATTGCCGTGGTCGTTTGTGTCAGGAGCACGACCCTTTCAAGCTTCCCGGCCCTGCCTAAAGTCGCCGTGAGCAGAATCCGTTGTGTGGTTCTTCCGCCCGCCGCCTGCTCCACCGGTTCGATTTTGCGGAATGGAACGGGAGCCCGCACCACCGGCGTTTCCCCGGACTTCGCAGCGTGGTCGGCAAACCACAGGATCCAGTCTCCCGAGTAAGCCGGGATGTGCTCCATCGGGATTACGATGGTATAGACGTTTCGTCCCTTGAACTGCGCATCCACCGCCGGGGGTATCATCCGGCTGCTGGGGCGCAGGGGAACCGATAACGTAGACATAGGGATGCTCCGCACTCTCTCGGTGTAGAGGATCGACTCGGTCGCGATTTTAGGTGCGGCTTCCGGCTTGGCATTCCGGATGGTCAGATCCGGAACGGTGAGCGCTGTCCTCCCATTCGCATCCCCACTGGACGCTTCGCCCTGCGTCGGAGCTTTTGAAAATTTCCCGGGCCGCTCACCATTGGGCACCCGTGCGGCGGCATTTTCCGCCGGGTGAAGGCTGGCAACGGCGATATCCGCAGTGGCGTTGCCGTGATGGACGTCCGTGGATTCGGGCGCCTTTTTTGGGGGTAGGGACACCTTCGGCAGCGTAAGCTGTGACATTTCCACCGGCGAGGTCACTTGGGGGATCGTGACAGCCGGCGCCGGCAGGTCGAGCACCGGCGTTGGAATCGGCAGTTTAGGAGCCTGCTTGGCCGGTTTCGGCGGTACGAATTGCCGGGGCTTGATCCGCTGCGGCGGCGGCGGTGGTACAGGAGGAATCGTATCGAGCCTGGCGATCATAAGCGGAGCCGGAATATCGAGCGGAATCTCGATTTTCGGCGCCGGAACGGAGATGAACACCTGGGATGACTTCGGTCTGCGCGAGGTCGCGATGATCGCTTGTCTGGACAACTCCGCTCCGCGAGGTTCATGCGCCCGACCGAACTTCTTCACCGGATTTACGTTCGGCGTCTTCCTGCGAAAATCGTAAAAAATGATTTTGTGCTGGTTCGGCTTAATCAGTTCCTCATAAACCGGCCGCTCAGCCACGGTTGCCGGAAGGCTCACGGTCAGGAGCGCCAGGATTATGATCCCATGCACTCCGAGCGAAAGCGCAAACGATTTCGGCGTCAGCGGATAACCTAGCCACACGTCCCCGGCGCCGCCGGAAGGCACCTTCGCTTTGATTCGAATGCGCATCGCTGAAAAATCGACATGCCCCACGAGAGGCACTCCCCGAAGAATACCAAAAGACCACCAGAAGGGAATGGGAACCTCAGCCGGATTCTTAGCCCAAGAACATTTGGAAGCTGATTCGGAAAGAGTTCAAAAAACTCGTTCATTCGGAGTACTAGTACAATCTTGAAACGGCACTTTTTGCCAAATTGTAGCACTTGTACCATTGACACGTTACCATGCGGGGCTTATTCTGAAGGCCCGGGTAATAGCTGATTGTATATGCCCATTCCGGTTCAGACTCCGGCCGGAGGTAGTAGTGTCCTGGTCGGTTCGGCGATTACGCTCTTGGTCATGTCCACCGACCAGGAATTGGTGGCCCTGTGTCGCGACGTGCTTCGCGAGCTCGCCGAAACTTTGCGTGAACTGGAGTTCCATTCCAAACAAGACCTCCTGGCGCACAGCAAAGTATGCCTTTGGGATTACGAATGTGATGAATTGGAACCAGTTCCGGAAGAGTTCGCCGGTGCGAGATTTCTTTACCTGGTTCACCCGTCCCAGGTGGAATCAGTTCTCAGAAACGAACCTGCCGCCGAAGGTCACATTGTTTTGAAACCCGTGACACGCGCCATTCTGAGGACCTTTCTTTGGTCGGCCGCGCCGCTGAAGGACAACGCCGCGTCTTCCCTGATGGGCTCCTTGCGCGCCAATCGTGATGAGTTGCTACAGCGCTTGCTTCAGGCGAATCTCCGGCTCCAGGAATACGATCAGCAACGTACCAATTTCATCGCGCGGGCCGTCCATGATTTTCGGGCGCCCCTCACGGCCCTGTCGGGTTTTTGTGGCTTGATGGCCAGCGGCCAGTTGGGATCCCTCAACGACGAACAGAGGGAAGCTTTGAAGCGCATGGAACACAGCGCGAAACGAATTTCGCGGATGGCTTCGGCGATGTTCGACTTGAGTATCGGGGCGAAAGTAAATCGCAAACCGGATCTGCGCGAGGGCGATATCGTGGAGCGGATCAAGCAGGCGCTCCATGAAATTTCTCCGCTGGTCCGGGAAAAGCAGATATCGGTTCGGGCCGATGAACTGCGGCCACCAGAGCGGGCGCTTTATTTCGATTCGGCTCAAATTGAGCAAGTTCTTATAAATCTGTTGGATAACGCTTGCAAATTCACGCACCGCGAGGGGGCGATCGAGGTTCGCGCTTATCCCTATTTCTGGGAGCGCCGGTTCCTCGTTCGCGGAACGGCGCCCACAGAGAGGCGAGTCGACAGCGTTCAACAACCGAACTCTTATCGGATCGACATTAGGGATAATGGACCCGGAGTCCCTCCGGACCGCTTAAGCAGTATTTTTGAAGAATACACTTCTTATTCCGGTCCTCAAGACCGGTCTGGCGGCGGACTCGGCCTGGCCATTTGCAGGCTGATTGTCAGCCGTCATGAAGGGCATATTTGGGCCGAAAGTCACGAGGACGGTGCAGCGTTTTCGTTCGTGATTCCATTTCGGCGCGCGGAGTTTCAGGAAATATCCTAAACTCCACAATGGCGTAAGAACGAAGGTCGGAGGATACAAAGAGTGAAGCCTTTAGCAGGACGGAGAAGTATACTTGTCGGCGAAGATGACGCCGAAGTGCGCGATTATCTGGCCGTGACGCTCAGGTGCCGCGGCTACGATGTACACTTGGCGGTGGACGGCGAAGGCGTTGTCGGCCATCTCAGCGCCGGGCGTCCAGCCTCGCTGGTTCTGCTCGACATCATGATGCCGAACAAGGACGGCTGGGAGACTCTGCGGGACATCCGCAGTATGAATATGGACATCCCCGTGATTATGCTTTCCGGGATGTCATCGCCGCCGCATGTCGTCCAGGCGATTCGCAGCGGCGCGGTCGACTTTCTTGCCAAGCCGGTGAACCATGAGGACTTGGGCCGTGCGATCGAGCAGGCGCTAGGCTTATGGGGCGGAGGGCGCCTGCCGGAGGAAGCAGAGGCTTTTGGCGAGGGGATGTTCTTCGGCAAGAATCCGGCGATGAACGCTTTAAAATCATGGATTCCAAAAGTGGCGGCGAGCGACGTCCCCGTTCTGATTCAGGGCGAAACGGGAACGGGCAAGGAAGTCCTGGCGCGGCTGTTGCACGATCTGTCGTCGCGCGCGAAAAAGCCGTTCGTCAAGCTGAACTGCGCCGCTGTCCCGTCAGAACTAATCGAAAGCGAGCTGTTCGGTTACGAGCGAGGCGCTTTCACCGGAGCATTTCAGAAAAAGCCGGGGCTTTTTGAAATGGCCGACGGCGGCACCATCCTGCTCGATGAAATCGGCGATATGGATGTGCGGCTTCAGGCGAAGCTTTTGCAAGTCCTTCAGGATCAGCAGTTCCGCCGCGTTGGCGGCACCGAAGTGGTGAGCGTAAATGTTCGCGTGATCGCCGCCACCCATCGCGATCTGCTACAGGCGATCCGCGACCGTACGTTCCGCGAGGATCTGTACTATCGATTAGATATCTTTACACTTAGACTGCCCTCCTTGCGCGACAGGACGGAAGATATTGTGAGCCTTACGGAGTTCCTGATTGCGAAACACAGCCCGGCCGACGCGCCGGCGCTTGTAGTAACGCCCCCGTTGCGATCAGCTCTTCTGACCTATCGCTGGCCCGGAAATATCCGGCAGCTGGAGAACGTGGTCAGGAAATTCATTGTCCTTCGCGACCCTGACGTGATCATCCGTGAGCTGACGGCGACGGAAAAGGAGATTTCCGCGGTTCCGGTCCGTGAGGAAGAACCCACGCTGAAGAGGAGCGTCGAGTCCGAACCCGGCAGTGTGTTGCTGGAGGCTTCGCGCGTGAAACAGGAGACCGAAGCAGAAGCGATCCTGCGCGCTTTGCACAGCTCGCGATGGAACCGCAAACAGGCCGCGGGTTTGCTGAACATCGAATATAAAACGCTTCTGTACAAAATGAAAAAGCTGGCCATCGAAGAGCGGGCGAGCAAGATGTCGCTTTCCGCTTAGTCTGAGCATGGTTGGGCAGGCCCGTGGCCTGCGCTGGGCTCCACAACCGGGCTGAAAAAGGGGACAGACTACTCTGTCACCGCCTGTAAATCATTCATGCCGCGTGCGACCATGGCCGTGGACAGAGCGGTCTGTCCCCTTTTTCAGCACCCTGCTAGGGTTCCTTGAGCAGCAGAATCCCCGTTTTTAATCTGCCGTTCTTTTGGGAATGAGTAAATCCCCGCCATCTCTTCCACAGGGCGGGCCGTGCGGCGACCCAGCTATTCGGCGCAGTCCCGTTGGCAGGTTCGTCCGTGATTCCAGGTCCCGCCTGTTCCGCCGGGAGGGCCGCCGGTCGCGCTCCTTTGAATGATGGGGCGCGGGCGATCGGCGACATGGGCAAGAGAAGCTCCTCACAGGCTTCGCGAACCGACTGAACGTCAACCGACCGGTTGGATTCGGAAAAGGCAATCAATAGCGCGTTATCGCAAATGACATTGACCAGCCGCGGCACTCCTTGGGACCACGCGGCGATCGCATCCAGCGCGGCGAGGCTGAAGGGAGTCGGCAGGGATCCTCCGGCGTAATCCCATCGGAAATTGATGTACGCCTC
Organism: Bryobacteraceae bacterium; assembly: GCA_035507655.1. Taxonomy (GTDB): domain Bacteria; phylum Acidobacteriota; class Terriglobia; order Bryobacterales; family Bryobacteraceae; genus Palsa-187. Next base: position 84,847 of record DATJNW010000021.1, read on the forward strand.
CACGGCTTCCCGGTCCAGCCGCCCCAGGGACAGCCGCAGCGTGATGCGCTGCTTCAGTTGCCACAGCTCCGGAGCATTCAGATGGTCGTTCAGTTGATTCTGCCCAACCAGCACGATCTGGAGCAGCTTCTGTTCACTGCTTTCGAAATTCCCGAGCAGGCGAATTTCCTCCAACAGATCGGCGCTCATTTCGTGCGCTTCATCGACGATGAGCGCCGCGATTTTTCCCTCCGCATTGGCGTCGATCAGAAACTCTTCCAGCCGTTTAAGTCTCTGCGCCTTGCTGGACGGAACCTCGCGGAACCCGAAATTCAACATCGCCAGCTCGAGGAATTCCGAGGAGTTGAGCCTCGGGACGGAAATCACGCTGGAAAGAACGTCCGATTCTGCCAGCAGCCGCTCCAGCACGCGCAGGGCAGTTGTTTTTCCCAACCCGGCCTCGGCGGTCAGCGCCAGATATCCTTTCCGCTCGAGGACGCCGTAAGCGAGACCGCTGATGGCGTCGGCGTGTTGCGTAGTGAGATAGGTACAATCCGGGTCCGGGACGACGGAGAACGGCGCCTTCGAAAGTGAAAAGAAGTTTTCGTACATGACAGCTGAGCGGAAGGGTTGTCCCGTTCACTCCGATTGCTACAATTATGGCACCTTTCCGCTCGCCCGGTTGGCTAGGATCGCCCTCAACATAAGTCGGTGTCCTCCTTTCGCGGCACTAATGCACACTCAGACAAATCGAGAAAAACAATCCGGCGTTTTTCAAGCGCATCTGCCCAAGCGTCTGGACTTCGTAAAAGAATATTCTACAATTTGGCTGCACGTTTGTTTCCACGGAAGGCGAGGACGAATTGCGTTGCGTGTACGGTTTTCCGGTCTCTCTTATAAACGACTATGCATAGAATTCACCCGCGCTGAGCACCGCGCCCTCGCTGGGCACCGCTAACATCACGCCAGCACGCGGTGCTCAACCGGCTGGAACCGATCTTCGATGCAGCCACCTTCGGATATCGGCGAGGGCGATCGGCGAAGGATGTCAAATCGCGCAAACTTTGATCAACGTGCTCAGTGCCCGCCGGCACTCTCGTAAAGCCGTGAGATTGATCCTGACGAAAAGAACTTGCGCTTCGCGCTACCGCCTAGACCGAGCAGGACCGTTCCGAGGAGCATTAGGGTGCCGGGCTCGGGGACGGGTGCTACAGACGCGGCGAATGAGACGCTAGGGCTCGCATTGTCGAGGATCAACTGGCCACCGGTTGTGTCAACGGCGCTCGTGGTCCACTGTAATACGCTGCCCGTTCCTGCGATGGGTCCAATCGATGTGTTGAGGTCCCAGGTACCAAAGGCCGCGTTGTTGGGGCCATCGATCAGGTCGCCATCGTCAGCACGCTGAAACCCGACGAGGTCTTCGGTGTTATTGACGAAGAAGCCAACCGCTGTTGTGAAATCGTAGGTGCCAAGCCCGCCGATGGAAACCGACGTGAACGTATCTACAATTTCAAACCCTCCCGCGAAGGTGGTCACGCTAGCGGTATTGGCGGTACCGGATATGGTGATCGTGGCGTCCGAGAACGGCGTTGCGGCAATCGTCCCGCTAGCGGTGGTTATGTCCGTAAACGAGATAATGCCCCCGAACGAACAGGAGGCAAATACCAGTGAACACGCGAGCATCGTGCATATGCGCATCTAGTCCTCCGGCGTGAGAGTCTTTAACTACCCGGGATTTCCATTTTGCCTTCCCCGGTTGGATTAGTATACACCAGGCGCCTCAATTGCGGCCCAAAATTCTTTGGCAGCGGGTCGGCAGACGCGTATCGGTACTCGTCAAGCTGGGCCCGGGTGCCCGGGCTCCCACGACTGACCGCAGTCTCAGTCATGCCGCCCTCGCCAGATCAGACCATCCTTATCCGTGTCCGGCGGACCCGCATTCAAGGGCAGCGCGGCTACAGAGTACGGGTAATTTTCGTAAGGGACCGCGGCCGGTCCGGGTCCAGGCCTTTCCGCTCCGCCAGAAGCGCCGCGAAAAGCTGCGCGGGAACGATGTACGGGATCGGAGTATAAAGCTCCTCGGCGATCGCGCGATGCCGCGCCAGCTTAACCGGCAGCACGACCGCTAATTTCCGGGCCGCGGCCTCGCGATGGCTCGCATCGGTGAATAGCAGCGTCTCCGCTCCCAGCGCATCCAGTTTGCCGATCATGTCGCGGATGCCCGGCCAGGTCGGGCCGCGCGGCGCGAAGACAAAAAGAGGAAACGACGGCTCCACCATGGCGATCGGCCCGTGCAGAAAATCCGCGGCCGAGAATCGATCCGCCTGGACGTAACACGTCTCCATCAGCTTCAGCGCCAGTTCGAAGGCATTGGCGTAGTTCAGTCCGCGGCCGACGACGATCGCGCGCTCCAGGAAGCGGTAGCGCTCCGCGCGCGCGGAAATCTCCGGTTCGAGCGTGAGCGCGGCAGAGACCCACTCCGGAATGCGCCACAGATCGTCGAGGCGAAAACGCGCCCCCAACGCGTGCGCCAGCAGATAGCACATCAGCAGCTGGCCGGTGTAGGTTTTGGTCGCGGCGACACTCCGTTCCCTGCCCGCGCGGACCAGAAAAACGTGGTCGGCCAGCCGCGCCAGCGACGAGCGAGGCTCATTCGTGACCGCCACGGTGAGGGCGCCCTGCTCGCGGGCGCGCTCCAAAACCAGATTCGTGTCGGTGGATTCGCCGGATTGCGAAATGGCCACCACCATCGCGTTGCGCAGATCGACGCGCGCCCGGTACAGAGTGAAAATGGACGGCGCGGCCAGCGACACCGGGATTCCCGTCGCGATCTCCAGCAGGTATCGCGCGAATTGCGCGGCATTGTCGGAAGTGCCTCGCGCGGCCAGCAGGACCAGTTGCGGGCGCTCTAGGGCGATCCGCCGCGCCAGCGTCGTGGCCGTGGGCAATCCGCCGCGCAGTGTCCGCTCGAGCGCGGCCGGCTGCTCGCGAATCTCGTCGAGCATCTTCGACATGAATCAATGAGCGTGCAGCGCGGCGTGGGCCTGGTCGAGCATGGCGGACTTGCCCGCGATCCACTCTTCCAGGTCTCTCTGCTCGGAACGCGCCCGCGAAACCGCTTCCCGCGTCCGTTCCGGCGCCGGTCCGCCTTCGATGTTCCGCACCCGAATGAAATTCGCGGGATCAAGCGCCTTCTCGAACTCGTTGCGGCTCATTTTCAGCTCCGGTTTCAAGGCCAGCAGCGTAGCGGCAATCGAGGCGGGATCGTCGCGCGTTCCGGACTCCTGCACCGCCCGCGCCGTAAGATGATGCGCTTCGCGGAAACTCAGGCCCTCGCGCCGGACCAGGGTATCGGCGAGCTCCGTCACCGTCAGGAAATCCTTCGCCGCGCGGCGCGCGAGCGCGGCGCTATCCACCTGCACCGTTCGAATGGTCCCGGCCAGCAGCTTGAGCGACCGCACCGCGTCCGTGAACATGGTAAAAATCAGCGGCTGAAGATCGTCTTCGCTGTCGTTGATATCGCCGAACGGGGTATTGTGCGCGCAGGTCAACACCGCCTGCGCTTCGCCGAGCGCGCGGCTGGCCAGAATCCGGGCATGTTCCAGCGCGACCGGATTGCGTTTCTGCGGCATGATGCTGGAGGACTGGACAAAGGCGTCGGAAAGCCGCAAAAATCCGAATTCCCGGGTGGACCACAACAGCAGATCCTGAATCAATTTCCCCAGATTGACCATGGCCACCGCGACCGTTGCCGCCGCTTCCGTCAGGTAGTCAATGGCGGCGATCGCCGCGTAGGAATTTTGCGCCAGGCCCTCGAAGCCCAGGAATTTTGCGGTCAGGCGGCGATCGATCGGGAATCCGGTGGTGGTCAGCGCGGCCGCGCCCAGCGGGCTTAAGTTCACATGCGCAAACGCGCCGCGAATGCGCGTGGCGTCGCGCGCCAGAAACTCGATCGCGCCCAAAAGATAGTGCGCCAGCGTGGTGGGCTGCGCCGGTTGGGTGTGCGTATGCGCCGGCATGACGGTCTCGACGTTGCGCGCGGCCAGATCCACCAGCACGCAGCGCAGTTCGGCGACGGCCGCGGCCAGCTTCAGCAGCTCCTTGCGCGCCGTCATCCGGTACAACGTGATGGCGATATCGTTGCGGCTGCGAGCCGTGTGCATCTTGCCGGCGACTTCGCCCGCCGCCTTTTCGAGCAGCGATTCGATGTAAAAGAACAAATCCTCGTAGGATCCGTCGTACACCGCTTTGCCGATCAGGGCGCGATCCAGGCCGTCGAGAGCGGCGATCAGCACGCGCTCTTCTTCCTGCGTGAGGATTCGCTGCATCGCCAGCATGCGCGTGTGCGCGTAATGAATTTCGATCAGCGAATCGAGGAAATACCGCTTGGCGTCTTCGAAATTCTGGGTCAGTACGGTGTCGGCATAAACCGGCGCGGGAAAAGAATCGGGAATCATGCGGTTACTTCCACTCCGGATTCTTGCCGAGGCTCACCAGGTTCGCCAAAATCCGGTAAGCTCCCGGAACCCCCGACGGGACCTGGCGATACAGCGCGAACGCGTCGTAAACGTAAAATCCCTTGCCGTATCGCGCCAGCAGCAAACCGCCCTTTTGCGGGTCCTGGTCAGGGTCGTGCGTCTCGACCAGCGGGGTGTAATGCGAGTCCCAGGTGCGCATGAAGCCATGCCCTCGCTCTTCCACCCAGCCGTGAAAATCGGCCGCCGTAATTTTATTCGGCCAGGCAAAGGCCGCGCTGGCCGGATCGAGGATGGTCACCGCGGAATTCTCATCCACCACCTTTTGCGGATTCGCGCCCAGCGTGAAAGGATAAGGGCCGTAATCGCGATCGAAATCCTGCAACTGATATTGCACCACCAGGACGCCGCCATTTTTAACGTAGTCGAGCAGCCGGCTGTTAGCCGCGCGCAGTTCGCCGCGGACGGCGTAGGCTCGCGTACCGAGCACGATGGTATCGAATCCGGCCAGGTTTCCCTGGGTTATATCGCTCGCGGCGAGAATGCGGACGCTGGCGCCGAGGTTTTCAAGCGCCTGCGGAACATCGTCGCCGGTGCCGGGAAGGAATCCGATGGTCAGATGCGGCAGCTTCACATCGACATCGACGGCCGTATAGGTCGCCGGGCGATAAAGAGGATACGGGCGCAGGCCGGCGTATCCAGCCAGGTGATAACCCTCGGTGTACTCGCGTCCGTTATATTCGGCGACCGCGGTGATCGTGTTCCTGGTGCTGACGTCCGGCCTGGTGGTGAAGCGATGGGGCTCGACCGTGAAGACGATGGTCTGGTCCTCGCCATCGCGCGCCAGCGAGAAACGCGCCTGGGACGGCTCGGATTGCCAGTTTCTGGGCAGATTCAAATGCACGGCGCCGGCAGCCGGTCCCTTCACGTTGCTGTGAATCAGGCAAGTGAAATCGAACGATTTTGATCCCAAGGGAACGGCGCCGGCCGCGGGATAGACGCTGACCGAGATCGCCGGCCCGACGATCAGCGGATCGTGCACCACGCCGATTCCGGGAATCCGCTCGCCCGTCTGCACCACCTGCGCAACTTCGAAGGGAACGCCGCGATACGCCAGCCGCGCGTGTACCGCAAGCGGATAGGGCGCCAGCGGAAGGTTGCGATAGCGCGCGTCATGGATGTCGTAATAGGGCTGTTGCTCATTGGGACGCGAATAATAGGGCTGCGTCAGCGCTGCGTCCTGCGGCGCGGTGACGGAAAATTGCCATTGTTTCTCCTTGCCGCCCTCCAGCTCGCTCGCGCTGTTGTCGCCGCGAATAACCCAATCCTTGCCGTCCGACGGCGTAACGGCGACCGAATCAACCGACAATGTTTCCGGGCTTTCCTCGAAAATCCGCGCCTCCACCGAGAAGGATTGGCCGGGGATGGCGATGGTGAACGTGGGACCGCCGCCGCGGCCGGCAAATCCAGCGCGGCCGGCGGCAAACGCCGCGTCGGTCGAAGACTGGCGGCCGCGGGCGCGTCCCGGCGACGGCTCGGCCACCGAAGTTTCAAAGGAAACCTCCAGCGCGGCGGCGAGCGCTTTCTGAAATTGCTCCTCTTTTACGCCCAATTCGAATAAAACATTTTCTTTCCCTTGAAAATCCCGCGATTTTACCTGATCCATCAGCGTGCGGGTGTCTTTCAATCCGTCGGCGAGCAGCGGCGCGATGGCCCAGGGCCGGTCCGCCGCATATTGGCGCAGCGCGTCGGCGGCGGAACGGGCAATGGGACTCAACCCGCCGCGCAGGAATTGCGCCTCACCGGGCGCCAGATCGGCGATCCCGTTCAGGCTGACATCGATTCCATCGAAAAACGAGCTTTCGTGATCGGCCGCCGGAATGCGCGAGCCGTAACGATGATAAGCGCTTGAAAACGGAGCCGCTTCCGGAATCGTGCCGCCGCCGTTTTGCGACCGCTGATAACCCAAACCTTCCCGCGCGATCTGCAAATAGGTCAGCCCGTTTTCCGGATCGGCCGCGCCCTCCTGAATTTCCAGCGTGGTTGCCGGCCGAGCCGTCGACCACGTCTGCGTCACATAATCGAAAAAGCGCACCGGGACGAACTTGTCGATGGCGTAATCGTACATGCCCTCTTTGGTGATCTGGAACGCGGGAACCCGCGCGTAAACTTTCACCGGCTGCCAGGGACGCAACCCTTCCCGAATCTGTTCCGGAAATTTAGTGGGATCGCCCGCGGCAAGAAACACTTCCTGCGCCATTTCTCCGGCCATTTGATGATGGCCGTGGCCGTCGGTCGGCGCGCCGACGAAAACGGACGCAACCACCAGCGGCCGCACCATCCGCACCACGCGCACGGCGTCGGAAAGGACGCGATCGTGCGTCCATTTTTGCGTGGCCTCTGCGAGCGTTTTTGAAAATCCGTAATCGGCCATGCGGCCAAAATATTGATCGACGCCGATATAGCGGTCGGCCAGCAGAAGTTCCTGGGTGCGAACCAGCCCCAGCGCGTCGTAAAAATCGCCGGACATGACGTTCTGTCCGCCTTCCCCGCGCGTCAGCGTGAGCAACGCCGCGCGAACCCCCTGCCCGCGCGTTTCGTAGGCGAGCATTCCGCCGTCTTCATCGTCGGGATGCGCCGTGATCATCAACAGACTGGCGCGCGTCTGCAACTGCCGCAACAGGTGCGACAATCCGGACGCGCCGCGATCCGGAGCGATCGGGGTCGCGTCCGTTTCCGGTTGTCCCGCGCGTCCAAAACCGGCGTAAAAACCAGAAAAAAGTAACAAAATAGTGACACCGGCCGGAATCCTTCGTCGAATTTTCATGTGTATCGGTTTTGCCTCGCGGCGATGCGGCCGCGCGGCTCTTCTCCTATGATACAGTAGGCAAATAGGGGTTTTTCGATAACTTAAACATTCCAATAGCGTTGTTTACGGAGGTTTTGTGATTCCATTCTGCAAAATTCTGCGTGGTTTTTATTTCCTTATCGCGGTTACAGTGCTGTTACAGTTCGCGACGCTTGCCCTGGCCCAGACGCAGGCGATTAATGGCAGTATGCGTGGCCGCCTGACCGATCCATCGGGCGCCGCGGTTCCGGCAGCGAGCGTTACCGTGGCCAACGACGCAACCGGGTACACCCGTGATGTCGAATCCAACAACGAAGGCTATTTCGTCATCCCGAATCTGCCCATCGGCACCTACACCGTGACCATCAAGAAGGATGGTTTCGAGACGCAGCGGCGCCCCGGTATCGTTCTGGATGCCGGCACCGAGGCGGTGATCGACACCAGACTCGCGGTCGGCGCGGTGGCAACCACCATCGACGTGACCGGCGGCGCGCCGGTAATCGAGCCGTCGCGCGTTTCAACCGGCCGCACTATCGATTACACCGAAGTGGACAATCTGCCGCTGACCTCGCGCAATCCGTACAACTTCCTTCTGTTCCAGCCGGGCGTGAGCGGCCATCCGAATCCGGAACTGGGCATTCCGCGCGTGGTCAATACCAACGGCCTCGATAATCGCGTCCAGTATCAGATGGATGGCATGGCGGACACGGAAAGCGATCAGTATGGCTTGCGCCTTTTCGCCATTTCCGACAGCTATGTGCGAGAGGTGCAGACCGTTTCCAATAGTTTCGCGCCGGAGTTCGGGCGCACCACCGGCGACATCTACAACGTGATCACCAACTCCGGCAGCAACGATTTCCACGGCGAATTTTACTTCATCGGACGGCCGCCGGGCTGGAGCGCGCGCCCCATTCTTCTGGCCGGCAACCAGCCCAATCCCGGCATTGATCTGCACGACTATTCGACCAACGCCGGCGGCCCCATCAAGAAAAACAAAGTTTTCGTTTTCGGCGCCTATGAGCACCTGCTGCGCGGCACACCGGAGCCGGTGACCATTACCCCGGCCAACGCGGCGCAGATCGGCATCCCGCAGTCGCTGCTGGGAACGGCGGGGACGGTGCAGCACGTCCAATTCATCGACACCCGCATCGATTGGAACATCAACTCGAAAAACCAGTTTTTCGCGCGCTTCAATTATTTCCGCAACGAGTATCCCTTCAACACCAACGACGGCGGCATCAATGCCCTGGACGCCGCTTCCGATTTTCACGACCGCGCCTGGATCGGCGGATTCCAGCTCTTAACCACGTTTTCGCCCACCGCGCTGAACGAATTGCGCGCCAGCGAACCGTACCGCAATGAGCATCACGTTCCCGATCCGATCGACGGGCCCGGCCCGGTGATTCTGATCAGCGGAATCGCGGAGTTCAACGGCACGCCGCTTTCCGCGGCCGGCTCGCGCTTCGCCGAAAAAATTCCCAGCCTCAACGACAACTTCACCAAGATCTGGGGCACGCACACCGTTAAGGCCGGTTTCGGCTGGCAGCAGAATAATGATAACCAGACCAGCGCGGTGTACAACGAATACACCTTCCCGACCATCGCCTCCTATCTCGCCGCCAGGAACGACACGGCTTGCACCATTTCGGGCGTCGCCAATCCGTTACTGTGCTATTCGAGCTACTCCACCACCACGGGAGATCCCGGCGCGGCCTACAAATCGAACTTCTACGACTTTTTCGTGCAGGATAGCTGGCAGCTTCGGCCGAACCTGTTGCTGATTTACGGCCTGCGTTATGATTACTACGCATCGCCCTCCCCGCTGGCCGACGCGCCTTTCATCTATAACCAGCATTTCCACAACCCCGGAACGGATTGGGCTCCGCGCCTGGGCATCGCTTACACCGTCACGCCGAAAACCGTGCTGCGCGTCAGTTCCGGGATCTTCTACGACGTTCCCTCCACCGATCTCTGGTACGAAACCTACGCCAATGGCGGTTTAGCAACGGCCTTTCAGGGAACCTTTACGCCAACCACCACCGGCGCGCCGCTGTTTCCCAACACGCCCGCCGGCGGCGCGAGCCTCGGAACGCCGACCATCTACGCTCTGGACCCGCAGTATAAGACGCCCTATACCATCAATTCGAGCATCCAGGTCAGCCAGGAATTGATGCGCAACCTCGCGCTGACGGTCGGTTATGTCAATACCGAAGCGCGCCAGCTCACCTACATGCGCGACCCGAACCTGATCAATCCCACCGGCACGCTGCCCGACGGCCGCCCGGTCTTTTCCTCCGCCGTCAACGCCTCGACGCGCCTGTTCCCGCAGTTCAACGGCATCAAGCTGATGGACAGCGGAGCCAACGCGAATTACAACGCGCTGATCGTCAATGTGAACCGGCGTTTTTCGAGCGGCATTTCGGCCAACGCGTCGTATACCTGGTCGCATTCGCTCAGCGACGCTCCGGAGTTGTGGGGCTACGATCAAAGCACGGCGATTGAAGATCCCTATAATCGCAACCGCGATTACGGCAACTCGATTATCGATCGGCCGCAGGCCTTCACCATGAGCGCGGTGTTCCAACCCACCGCTCATCTTGAGAATCATGTTCTGAACCGGCTGGCCAATGGAAACCTGCTGACCCTGCTGGCCAATCTTTCGAGCGGCGATCCGGAGAGCATCACCACCAGCACCTTGCTGAACGGCGATCCGATCGGGGCGCCACAGCGTCCTGATTTCATCGGACGCGACACCGCGCGCACGCCGAATGTCTATCAGATCGATGCCCGTTATACCCGAACGCTGTTCACTTTGTGGGAGCGTCTCAACACCAAATTCCTGGCCGAAGGTCTGAACATCTTCAACACGCGCAATATCACCTCCACTAACGTAACCGCGGTGACCAACTCGCTGGGCGTCATCACCACCGCACCGACCTTCGCTCCGCTTTCCTCGGTGCTCGAAGGACGTCTTCTGCAAATCGGAATCCGCGCCGACTGGTAGCCGGATGCGTCTGGAGGGCGGGATTCATCCCGCGCGGAGCTTCAGCTCCGCAAACTCGCGCCGAAGCGGGGCTGAAGTCCGCCGTCCCAGGACGGCAAATCTAGCGTCGCCGCTCGGTCGCCGTATTCTTGTAAATCGTGCCGCTCCTCATCACGAACACCACTCGCCGCACCGCCGTGATGTCGGTGAGCGGGTTTCCATCCACCGCGATAATATCGGCTTGCAGGCCAGGAGCGATCGAACCGATCTGGTCTTCGAGTTTCATCGACTCCGCCGCGAGCGAGTTGGCGGAAACCAGCGCCCGCATCGGATCCTCCCCCGCCTGCTGCACCCGGTAAATGAATTCTTCGGCATTGTGACCATGCGCGCCGGCTACCGCGTCGGTCCCGAAAACGATCTTCAGCCCCGGCGTGGCGAGCGCCTGCTTGATCATCGCGATATCGCTCGGCAAAACTTTTCTCATCGCCTCGAAGCCCTCTTCGGTGTAGCCGGGCGTGCCGAGGTACTCTTTGGCGTGATCGAAGTAGTTATTTTGCACCAGGCCGGCCTGCGGATCGAAATAGGTGCCGTGCTCGGCCATCAGCTTCAAATCGCCGAGGTCCATCAGCATGCCGTGCTCCACTTCGGTGCAGCCCGCTACCACCGACATCCGCACCGCATCGCCATAGGCATGAACCAGGGTGCGCAAACCGTCTTTGTGCGCTTCGTCGCAAGCGGCGGTGAGCTGTTCCTGAGTGAGCGTGGGCGTGCCTCCCTGACGAATACTGGCGGAAGCGAAAATCTTCATCAAATCCGCACCCATCGCTTTATCCTGATCCACGTATTCCCGAATCTGCTCCGGCGTCCGGTTACCGCCCCGGCCGCCGCCGCTGAGCGGACGGATCGCGGTCAGAATCCGCGGCCCGGGAATCTCGCCGCGATTGATGGCGTCGCGCAGCGGCGCGTCCGCAGGCGCGCCGACGCTTTGCACCGTCGTGAACCCGCCCATCAGCGTATCCCAGGCATCCTTGGCGATCTCCAGGGAGCCTTGCTCGACTTGCTCGGGAGTTGCGCCCCGGCCGAAACCCTGTCCGGCGTTCTTTCCGTCCGGACCGAAATGCCAACTGATGTGAACGTGACAATCGATCCAGCCGGGCATCACCGTTAGCCCCCGCAGATCATACACCCGGCCCGTGGCATGGGGATCCACGCGAACGATTTTTCCATTTTCAACGACGATCGCGGTATCGTGCAGAACGTGACCTTTGCCATCGAGCAGCGTGCTCACACGCAGCACGGTGGGCTGATTCTGCGCCGCGGCGATGCCGGCCGAAGCCATGATGCAAGCCACCAGCAAAACAGGTTTCATATGATGTTTTCTCCTTACTCTCTGCTCTATGATTTTCGCTTAAGCGGACGGCCGTGCGTAAAGCGCCAGCGTTGACTAGCGGGGCGGCAGGTGCGCGTTACAGCCCCGCCAGTCATGGCGGGGGCTCATCGCGAATCAACGCAGATCTCACGAACTACCAAAGCGCCGGTACCCTGGAACCGCATACCCGCGCCTTTCAAAAGGATTTCAAGTCCGGCTCAACGAATGCCTTCCGCGCTCGATCCGAATCCAAAACGGCGCTCGAATAATACTCGCTCAAAGCGGATTTATCCAACAACCCCGGATTCTTCCGCGCGAACTCCTCAAAATTCCCATCGCTCCCGCGAGCCGCATCCGCCACCAGCCGCATCCAGGCCACGGTCATCGTCTGGTGATATTTCTCGGCCTTCCCCAGGTGCGCCGCAAACCGCCGGATCGCCTCCCCGATCCGTGCTTCCGCTTCCCGCGCCCCGTAGCGATGAAAATAAATCCACGCGAGGCGTACATGATCGCGATGGTGAAAGCAGGTCTCCGCAAGCTCGCAGGACTCGAACGCGCGCGTGAACTCCTCGTCGCTCATTGTTCTATCTTCGCAACTCCCGCTACACTGAAATTTTCGGCACCCGATGATGATCCAAACCGCCACGGCCACGTTCGCCGAGCTCCCGCTCGACTGCGGAACCACGCTCGAACAGGTGGAGATCGCCTACGAAACCTACGGCGCGCTGAACGCCGGCAAAGACAACGCCATCCTCGCGCTTCACGCCTTTTCCGGCGACGCCCACGCGGCCGGCGACGGCGGCTGGTGGTCCCAAATGATCGGCCCCGGCCTGGCCTTCGATACCAATAAATATTTCGTGATCTGTTCCAACGTCCTCGGCGGCTGCCGCGGCACCACCGGACCCGGCTCCCTCGATCCCGCCACCGGCTGCCCGTACGCCATGAATTTTCCCGTCATCACCATCGGCGATATGGTCCGCTTGCAGAAAATGCTGGTCGATTCGTTGGGCATCTCCCGCCTGCTCGCCGTCGCCGGCGGATCCATGGGCGGAATGCTGGCCCTCGAATGGGCCGTTTCCTATCCCGACGCCGTCGCCGCCGCGCTGCCCATCGCCTGCACCGCGCGCCACAGCGCCCAGCAGATCGCCTTCAACGAAGTGGGACGTCAGGCCATCATGGCCGACCCCGATTGGAACCACGGCGATTACTACCACGGCCATCCGCCCGCGCGCGGCCTCGCCGTCGCCCGCATGGTCGGCCACATCACTTATATGAGCGATGAAAGCATGCGCCAGAAATTCGGCCGCCGCCTGCGCGCCCCCGATCAGTTCGAAGTCGAAAGCTACCTGCAATACCGCGGCAGCAAATTCGTCGACCGCTTCGACGCCAATTCCTACCTCTATATCACCCGCGCCATGGATTCCTTCGACCTCACCGAGCGCGGCTCGCTCTCCTCGCTGTTTGAAAATATCAAAACCCGTTTCCTGGTCATCAGCTTCACCTCCGACTGGCTCTATCCCAGCTACCAGTCGCTTGAAATCGTCAGCGCCCTGCGCAGCCGCAACTGCGACGTCGCCTACTGCAACCTGGAATCGCAGTACGGCCACGACGCCTTCTTGGTCGAAGCCGAGGAGCAAACCGATCTTATCCGCGGCTTCCTCGCGAGCACGCATGCTTGACGTTTACGGCCGCCGCGACTACGCCATCATCGGCGAGCTGATCGAACCCTCCACCCGCGTCCTCGACCTCGGCTGCGGCGAAGGCGAGCTGCTCGCCTGGCTCAAAGAACACAAAAAAGTGGACGCCCGCGGCGTCGAAAAAACCGCCTCGCGGGTGCAAAAAGCCATCGCCCGCGGAGCCTCCGTCTACCAGGGCGACCTCGAATCCGCGCTCGACGATTACCCCGATCGCGCCTTCGATTACGTCGTCCTCAGCCAGACTCTTCAGGAAACACGCGATCCTCTGCGTGTTCTTCGCGGCATGCTGCGCGTCGGCAGGCGCGGCATCGTCGCCTTCCCGAATTTCGGCCACTGGCGCGTTCGCCTGTCGCACCTGTGGAGCGGACGCGCCCCCAAAACCGAATTATTCCCCTACGACTGGTACGACTCGCCCAACATTCATTTCCTCACCGTCCTCGATTTCGAAGCTTTAGCTACCAAGGAAAACTGGCGGGTCGAACGCCGCATTTTTCTCGCCGGCCAAACCGAGCGCCATCTTTTCCCCAACCTCACCGCCGAGTCGGCCGTCTTTCTCGTCACCCAGGTCTCAGCCTCCTGACCGCTGTCGCCTGAGAAAATTCCCCCGAAACCCGCACTCTATCCACAGGTGCCCATCGCCGAAGCCATCGAAAAATTCCTCAGCGCCAGCCGCCAGCCCGTCCTGTTCGAACCCGGCGACGATCCCATCGCCATCGTCCGCGAATCCTTCCAGCTCACTACCCGCGGCAGCGCCGTCACTCTCGAATGCTGGAACGAAAAAAAGAACCTGGTGCGCCGCGTCCGCGCCGTCGCTCTCGAAAAACGCGGCCGCCTGGAACTCGAAGTCGAGCGTTTCGGCTCCAAGCCCGGCCGTCTCACCCTGCTCGACCTGGCCGATCCCTCCAACCACGACGCGACCCGCCGCGGCGCGCGCCTCAAATATCGCGAACAATTCCGCCGTTCCCTGCACCGTCATTTCCCCACCTGGCGCATCGCCGAACTGAGCACCGAACCCGACCTTCAGCACACTCTTTCCCCCAGCTTCCCGCGCGCGCTCCTGCGCCGCGGCCCCACCGCCCTCGCCGCCATTGGAGCCGCCGAAGATTCCCTCGCGCCCGAATCCTCGCTCAGCTTTGGCCTCATCTGGCTCGATTATCTCCGCCGCCGTGAACCCACACTGCACCTCGAAGGACTCGCCATCTTCGTCCCCGCCTCCGCCCAATCCACCACCTGTCACCGCGTTCGTCACCTCAACGCCAGCGCCGCGCGATTCCTCGTCTTCGTCCATCATGACGGCCACGAAGACCCGGTCGACCCCGCCGATTACACCAACTTCGCCACCAAAATCGACCCCTGCCGCCGTCCCGCCGCGCCGTCCCTCGAATCCATCACCAACCTCGAAGGAGTCGAACGCCGCGACCGTCCCGACGGCTCCATCAGCCTCGCCGTGCGCGGCTTGGAATTCGCCCGCGTCACGCCCCACCAACTCCTCTGCGGCATCGATCAGAAGGAACCCGCCCGTTCCCTCGAGGAAGTCGCCCGCTTAGCCACCGGGCTCGCCCGCCTGCGCCATCCCCACGCCGCCGACCGTCTCAACCCTCTATTTCTTCGCCATCCCGAATCCTGGCTTGAATCCCAGATCCGCGCGAACGTCGAAAAAATCGACGCTGATCTTCTTCCCGCTCCGGTCTACGGCCAGGTTCCGCAGTTCGCCGCCGGAGACCGCGCCGTCCTCGACCTTCTCGCCGCCGATCGCGCCGGCCGTCTCGCCATCCTCGAAATCAAGGCCGGTCAGGACATTCATCTGCCGCTTCAAGCCCTCGATTACTGGATGCACGTCAACTGGCATCTCGCCCGCGGTGATTTCGCCGGCTCCGGTTATTTCCCCGGCTTGGCGCTGGCCCCGCGCCCGCCCAGGCTGCTGCTCATCGCTCCCGCCCTCGCCTGGCATCCTTCCAACGAAATCGTGCTGCGTTACTTCTCGCCGGCCATCGAAGCACAGCGCATCGGCGTGGGACTAGAATGGAAGCAGGAGATCCGGGTGATGTTTCGAACGCCCGTTTCAATATGGCCGGAGCAGTAATTCGCCAGGTTAAACAAGCTCTTTCAAATTTGAATCCGCATGAAGTTCGCGATCTTGCCGGGCGCCCCGTCTGTCTCGGCATCATCGCCGCTTCCGAGGAATCGCTCGGCCGCATGGAAACGTTTTTTGCGCCGCCGCATTTCTCCGCCGAACGCCGCGCCCGCGCCGCGCGCCTGCTGATCCGCGGCGGAGCTTCCGGTTGCGACGTCGAAGTTTACGAATCCTCGCTGCTCCGTCCCGCCCGCGCCTTTTCCTTCGATCCCGACGCTCCGGAATCCTGCGTCCGCCGCATTCTTCGCGCCCGCGAGGACCTGGCCCTCCCGCTCGCCCGTCATTTTTATCCGTTTCGCAAGCAGGCCTCCCATCACATTATTCGATCCATCGCTAAGGAAAACGCCCTGTTCTGCCTGGCCACCGCGCTGCCCGACGTCTTGCCCAGTATTCTTTCCTTCGGATGGTCGGTCGGCGAATTCGGCTCCGACGCCGCCTTTCTCACCATGAACCAGATCCGCATGGGATTTTATCTCGCCGCGGCCAGCGATCGCGACGTCGGCTATCGCGAGCAAAAATCCGAAATCGCCTCCATCGTCGCCGGAGCCTTCGGATGGCGCGCCCTGGCCCGCGAGCTGGTCGGCAAAGTTCCCTTCGGCGGCGGGCTCATTCCCAAAGCCGCCATCGCCTATGCCGGAACTTATGCCGTCGGCGTCTCGCTCGAGCGCCTCTATCGTCTCGGCTACGGTTTCACCCGGGAAGAGCGTCGCGCCGTCTACGAAGAAGCCTACGACCACGGCCGCCAGATCGCCGGAATGCTGCTCGAAGGCCTTCGTCCCCGCAAAGCCTAACTCGTTTCCTCCGCCGCCCAAAGCGCGCTTGAAACATCTTCACTTGTCACCAACCCCGCTCAGCAGTCATCCAATTATCAAGTCGAGGAAGTCGAAAGGACAAGAATGGATACTACGGAGACGAATAATGCCTATCGCCTGGATGTGAATGTTAACAGTTTATTGACTCAGCCCATGGCGCGGACCACCGTCGCGCCAGCCCCGCCAACGGCCCTCCCGGACCCGGTATTTCCACAATATCCTGAATTACTTGGCGACGACGGGGCACCCCCGCCACCACCCCCCGAAAAACGTCATTTCGAGGCGCGCCACATCCAGCGAGCCCTCCGCGGCTGGGCCGTGCCCTGGCTAAAGTCCCGTTTTTTACCCGGCGATTTTCACCCAATCATCGCCTATTTATTCACCGAATGGAAGTGCAATCTCGATTGTCATTACTGCTGGGCCTTCGAAAACAGCGTCCCCGGCATGAAAGAAGACGTCGCCCGGCGCTCCATCGACTGGCTCCGCTCGACTGGCGCCGGCGTCCTTGCGTTAATGGGCGGCGAGCCGTTACTGCGCCCGCAATTCGCCCATCGCGTCTGCTATTACGCTGCAAAAAAAGGATTTTGGATCTACCTCCCGACCAACGGCCGCCTTCTTCGCCCGCAAGTCACCGACTGGCTCGCCGACGCCGGCGTGTCCACCTTTAACCTCGCCGTCGACTCGGTCGAGCTCAAGCCCAGCCTGCCGAAAGCCCTCAATCCCATCCGCAAATATTTCGATTATTTGATCAAAAAGCAATATCAATACGGTTACTCGGTATTTTTTAACATCAACATCTGCCGGAATAACCTTGAGGATGTCAAACAACTCACCGAAATTGCCCGGGACAACGGCATTGCCACCGATTATCACATCAACGAATCGCCGATGATGGAGCAGCCTCATTTTAAACACGGCGAAGTCAACGAAACCTTCATCCATCCGGAGGATTGGGACCGCGTCGACGAAGTCGTTGACTGGCTCATCGACAAGAAACAATCCGGATACAAAATGGTCAATTCCGCCAGCCGGCTAAATGAAATGCGCCTGTTTATGCGCGGAAAAGTCCAGGAATGGAACTGCCGCGCCGGAGCCAATTCGCTAATTGTCCGCACCGACGGCACGCTCGCGCCCTGTTTCCCCATGTATAACGCCGCCTACGACTGGGGCGCCATCGAAAACCACAAATTTGAGACCAGCCAGCTCGCGGAGATGAAAAAATCCTGCCAGCCGCACTGTTTTTCGACGCTCAATCACATTCTGGCCTTCTGCTATAACGACGCCCGCGTCATCAAGTGGATGTTCCGCCAGGCCCTGAACCGTTTCCAGGGCGCCACCAACTTCGATTAGCGCATGGCCCATTCGCTCCTGTTCCCGTGTTGGCTGCCGTACGGGCCCGTTCACCCTTCCGGCCCTTTCTGCCGATAGGTTTAGTGTGGTCGCATTTACCGAGCTGAACACCGAACCAGCCGCCCCCGCTGGACCCAATATTCTGCGCCGCAAAGCCCTCCGCGCCTTAGGCGAACTCCCGCCCTTTTCCGCGACCCTCAATCGCCTGATGGCCTCGCTCGCCGGCGAAGATGTCTCTTTCTCCCAGCTCGGCGATCTTATTGAAAAGGACACCGTCGTCGCCGGCAACGTGCTGCACCTGGTCAACTCCGCGCTCTACGCCCGCCGCGGGAGCATCAACTCGGTGCGCCACGCCCTCTCCATCCTGGGTCTCGCTAAAATCCGCAATGCCGTTCTCGGCATGTCTCTCACCCGCATGTGGAGCAAGGTTCCCGTCCCGGCATCCTGGTCGATGGCCCGCTTCAACCTGCACTCCGCCGCAACCGCCCTGCTCAGTGATCAGCTCGCGCAGCGCCTGGCCGTCGATTATCCCGAAGGCGCCTTTGTCGCCGGCCTGATGCACGATCTGGGCCGCCTGCTGATCGCGATGACCCTCACTCCGCAACACGAACAAATCTACAAATTGCAGCGAACCACCGGCGCGTCTCTGCTCGATTGTGAAAGGGAAGTTCTCGGTTTCACCCACGCCATGCTTTCCACCGACGCGCTGGCCGTCTGGAACATCCCCGAGCCGATCCGCGACGCCGCGCTGCATCATCACGATCACCTCGATCAAATCTCGCTGAGCCGCGTCGTCGAGGCCGCCGATCATTATGTCGATTCCACCGGTCTTGCCGTCTGCGAAGCCGATTCCGCGGATTCGCAAGGCATCGGCACCCTCGGTCTCAACGAAGACACCGCGGCCGCGATCCTGCGCGAATTCCGCGCCGAATTCGACCTCATGTCGCAATTCTTCCACTAGCAGATCGCTCCGTCCACGGCCACGGTCGCACGCGGCATGAATAACTTACAGGCGGGGACAGGGTAGTCTCTCCCGTTTTTCAGCGCCCTGCTAGTGGGGCAGGCCCCCGGCCTGCGCGGCTGGCGCGCCGCCCGCCTCTTCACCCCTGAAACATCTTGTGAGTTCCTTGGTCTAACCTGGCGTGAGGACTTCACTGAGACTATTCATCCCAGCAGTCAGTCTGATCCTGTTCGCAACCGCCTGCGGGCCGACGCACTTCGGCGTCGCCGTGGGAGGCCCTCCCGTTTGCCCCTACGGATACTACGAAACGCCTCCCTACAACTGCGCGCCGGACGGATATTACGGACCGGAATGGTTCTCCGGCGGAGTCTTCATCGGCGCAGGCCCGTGGTATCACGGTCCCGCCCATTTCTACGGCCCCGTCGATCATCGTTTGGATTACCGCAAGGGCTACCGTGGCGCGTTCCCCGCGCGCGGCGCTCGTCCCGCGGAACATCGCGCGGAATTTCACGGCAATGCCATGCACGATCCACGCGGTCATGAGGCGCCGCGCAATCGCAAGTAAATCGTCTCTACCGCGCCGGATACTTCTTCAATAACTTATTGCGCGGATTGTAAACCGTGAATGCGCCCGAAGCCTCCGCCGTCACTTTCAAATAATTTCCCGAGCCGTGCTCTTCCAGATTGGCGATAAACGGATCCCGCACATTCGCCGCTTCGCCATTGGCCACCGCGTAGTGAAGCTGCCACAAATCCTCCAGCCCCGGCGACGCCTCCACCGTTTTCCATCCCTTCGGATCGGCCCCTTTGTGCGGACCATTATTCATAATCGCCACCCGCGGCGCCATCCCGTAAATCGCCTTCGAAGTCTCGCCGCCGTGATGATCGGCCAGAAACAGATCGATCTTTCCCACGCGATTTTCCGGGCACAGCAACGCGGTTTCTTTATTCGGCGTCAAATCTCCAAAATCGGCGAAGCGAAATTTTCCATACTCCACCACCACCCCCGCCGACCGCGCATTTTCCGCCAGCTCATTCTTCTCCGGCACAATCCCGGAGCAATACGGATTGGCTTCGCCCCCGCGCTCAATGTGCGCTCCCGCCGCAACCACCACGGTGATGTTCAATCCCTTCACCGGAATCGTATCGCCCGCCTTGATCACCGTGCGCTGCTGTTTGGTCATGGCCTCTTCGTAAGCTTTGTACGTCCGCAGCTGCCCGGCGGAAGTTTCGACACTCGGCCCCGGATCGAAAAATTCGCCCACCTCGCGCCGCTCCAATAAATTCGGCACGCCGCCTTCGTGGTCGGAATGATGGTGCGTGATCAAAACATAATCGATGCGTTTAATGTGCGCCGCCCGAGCCGCATCATCAATCCGGTCCGCGTCGCGCCCGCTGAAATCGGTATATCCCGCATCGATCAGCAACGACTGGCCCGAAGGCGACACAATCAGCGTCGATTGCCCGCCCTCCACATCGATGAAAAAAATCTCCAGCGATTTCGCGCTGAGCAGAGAAGCCAGCGCCAAAAACAGAATCACGCGCATCATTTTCGATGCTAACACCACGCAATTCAGCTACATCGCATGTTGGCCGGCCACTGGCCGCTGACCACTGGCCGCTAAGATGTGACCAGAGTGGTTGGCGCGCTCATCGGCCTCCAGCCCACCGCGCGGCGGGAAGTACTCGAGTCCATTCTGTCGCAACGTAATGCCAGCTAGCATGGCGACGATGGGCGCAAGTCGGCCAATGCGTCAATGTCGATCCCCACGATGGGGGAAAACGTCGGTCGCCTTACTGTTTGAGCGAGAATCAAGCAGCGGCCCGGGTCGAGAAAGTTCTTTGAAAACTGGCGGGTTGGCCACTGGACACTGGTTTTTCACCCATGTCCCAGATACATCAACCACCCCAGCCCGAAAATCGCGACGACAAAATATCCGAAGCAGTAAGCCGCGTAGCGAATGCGCTCACGATCCGTCCGCTTGGTGATCACTCCCAGCACGATCGACGTCAGCAGCGCAAACAGCATCGACGCCTCGAAGTGCGACAGGTTCATGGTCAGCATCAGTCTTTCCTTCCCGTCGCAATTTCGTACGCGTCCACCATCGCCAGAATATTCAACAATCCCGCCGCGACCAGAAATTTGGTGCCGTAATCATGCACGTGCCCGGCCACGTCCACCTGGTCGTAGCCGAAGGCGCGCGCCAGCAGAAACAGCACGCCGGCCATCAGGTCGCCGATAAATCCGCCGCAATAGATTACGGTAGTCAGCAGATCCCCCGTCTGCCACTGAAAAAACGCTCCGCGCATCATCAACCCGAGCACGAACATCAGCGCCACGCACCCGGCCAGAATCGCGCCGCGTCCCGGACGCTTCAACAAAAAATGGCCGCCGCCGGGAATAAACCACGCCAGCGCGACCACCGGCATCCAGTTGCCCTTCGCCGGAGCTGCCTGTTTTTCTTCCGCCATTAAATTTCATCTTAACAGGAAGCGAAAAAAGGGGACAGACCGCGCCGGTCGTGGACAGAGCGGTCGGGCCAGCTGCTTCGGTCCGTTGGTGGCGCGCGCACTTCTGCGTGCCGCGTCGAGACTCTTCTCGACGATCACTGATCGAGCGGAACCAGCGTCGGCAACAGTGCCGACGCGGCACGCAGGTGTGCGTGCGCCACGCACCCATACTGACCAGGGCGATATCAATGCCGAGCGGTCTGTCCCCTTTTTTCGCAACCATGCCAAACGCATGCGATACTCAGAAAAATTCATGTTCGCTCAATTCTTCCGGCCCGATCTGCTGCTCGAATGGGCCGAACGCGGCGTTCGCGTCCTGGTCATTCTCGTGCTTGCCTGGGTGTTCACCCGCGTCACTCGCCGCCTGCTCTCCGAGTTCCGGACCTACACGTTACGCGTCATCGATCGCCGTCACGACGGAGCCTCCACGCAGGAAACGGAAAAGCGCGCCACCACGCTGATTTCGGTGCTGAGCAAAGTTTCCTCGCTGCTGATCTGGCTGATCGCCCTGGTGATGGCCTTGAGCGAAATGAATTTTCAGATTGAGCCGCTGCTCGCCGGCCTGGGCGTCGCCGGCATCGCCGTCGGCTTCGGCGCGCAGACGCTGATTAAGGATTGGCTCGGCGGCCTGTTCATTTTGCTCGAAGACCAGCTCCGCATCGGCGACGGCGTCGTCATCAACGGAATTTCCGGCTCGGTCGAAGAGATCAACCTGCGCACCACCATTCTGCGCGGCGAAAACGGAGCGGTCCACGTGATCGCCAACGGCTCCATCAACACTCTTTCGAACCTGACGCGCGAATATTCCTACTATATTTTCGAAACCACGTTAGCCCACAACGCCGACGCCGACAAAGCGCTCTCGATCCTCGAATCCATCGGCGAGGATCTCTCCGCCGACCAAACCTTCGGCCCGATGATTCTCTCGCCGATTGAAGTAATGGGCATCGACAAGCTAGCCGACCGCGGCGTCACGGTGAAAGCCAGAATCAAGACGCTGCCCTCCAAACAAGCCATCATCGGAAGAGAACTAAATCGCCGGGTAAAGCTCGCGCTGGAAGCCGCCAAAATCGAATTCCCGCCACCTGCACTACGCTAGGAGTAGGAACGATGCCGCTGAAAGAAGAAATCGTCGCGGAAGTCCGTTCCAACCGGGATGCCTATGCCGCGCGGTTCGACTACGATCTCGAGCGCATATGCGAGGACTTGAAGAAAAAAGAGAAACACCGACCAAGCCCCGCGAGCAAAACTGAAGCCCGCCAAACGGCGCGAATCTTAGGTGGAGCAGGCCCCCGGCCTGCGGAAGCTATACTGATGGTCGATACGAGTCCGCTCGTAAGCTTCTGTCCTCACGGCTTCGCGATGCCCTCGTTGCGCTCGAAGCACACTGGGTAAAAATCTCCGAGGCGCATTAGGCGCGGTTCGACTACGATCTCAAACGCACGTTCGAGGACTTGAAGAAAAAAGAAAAGCAGAACCCCGCTCCGCGAGCGAAGCTGAAGCCCCTCAAACCGCACGAACGTCTGATCCCGCGCTAATCTTTTGTCGGGCAGGCCCCCGGCCTCCTACAGAACGCTATACTGATCGTCGAGGCATGACCGACAAGCAGCACGCCCACGAATTGCTCGACCAGCTCGCGCCAGGCGAACTCGAAGCCGTCCTGCACCTGCTCGAAGTGATGACCGATCCCGTCGCTCGTTCGATTGCAAGCGCACGGGTCGAAGCGGAACAGGTCACCGCAGAAACGGCTGCGGAGCTCGACAAGGCTCGCGAATCCATCGAACGAGGTCAAGGAATCTCGCACGATGAAATCATGCGTGAGTTCGGCTTGACGCCGCACTCGTGAGTCCGCCCAGGAAGAGCGTCATCTGGTCGCCGGAAGCTCGTGATCAACTCCGGTCGATTGAACTCGAGGCCGCGAGGCGCATTTTGCAGGCGCTCGACGACTACCTGACGGACGGCGTTGGCGACGTAAAGAAACTTCGGCCGCCCCGAAGCGAGTTGCGCTTTCGCGTCGGCGATTATCGCGTGTTCTTCTACCAGTTGTCGCCGAAATCAATTCGGGTTACTGGAGTGAAGCATCGGTCGGAAGCCTACCGATAGAGACTGACGCGGCTACCATCGCATGCCCTCCCACCAATGCACGGGCCTGACGAAAAATAGAATCTCGCCGGGCTTGGCGCTACCGCGAACTTTGCCACACGTGTTCCCCGCAACGACCCCCGACGAAAGTATCTCGTCGACAGCATAAGACGGTCGCGGAGTCCCTCTCTTGAACGGCCTACAGTCGAACATCACGTCGAAAGCCGTGATCAGGCGAGCTCCCGCGGGAGCCTCGATTGTCGCGACTCCATCCGGGTCCGTCTTAGCGTCGCGAGCCGCGCCGCTCATCTTGTCGATCCAGAAAACTACACGCTCTCGCGCGACCGCCTTACCGTTCCGACCGTCGACAACCCGAATCAGAATGGTCGCCCCATGAAGCGCAGAGGCGACCAAGGTTAGTAGCCAAGCCGATCTCACGGTCGCCAGCTACACACCCTTGCCGACGTTGAACCTCTTCTCCGCCGCTTCCCAATCCACCACGTTCCACCACGCCGAAATATACTCCGGACGGCGGTTCTGATACTTCAAGTAATACGCGTGCTCCCACACATCCAGGCCGAACACCGCGAATTTTCCTTCCATCAGCATCGAATCCTGATTCGCGCTCGAGGTGATATCCAGATGATTGCCGTTCTTCAACAGCCACGCCCAGCCCGACCCAAAACGGCTGGCCGCGGCGGCGCCGAATTTTTCTTTGAACGCATCGAAGCTGCCGAACGATCCGTTGATCGCCTGCGCTAAGTTCCCCACCGGATTGCCGCCCTTGCCTTTGCCCATGACCGTCCAGAACATGCTGTGATTGGCATGGCCGCCGGCGTTGTTGCGCACCGCGGTGCGAATCGCTTCCGGCACAATCGCGCAATTGTTCGCCAGCAATTCCTCAAGCGATTTTCCCTGAAGCTGCGCCGCCGATTCGAGCGCCTTGTTCAAATTGTTGACATAACCGCCATGGTGCTTGTCATGATGAATTTCCATCGTCTTCGCGTCAATGTACGGCTCGAGGGCGTCGAAAGCATAGGGCAACGCAGGTACGGTGAAGGGCTTATGTTCTACTGAGGTTGGCATGTGTTCTCCTTTGGTTTTATACAAACGTGCTCAGTTAGATGCACGTTGATAAGCTTCCGCAACACGAAACATCGAAATTTCGTCGAAATGACGCGTCAGAATCTGTAAGCCGACCGGCAAACCGGCCGAAGTCGCGCCGCACGGCACACTCATGCACGGGATTCCCGCCAGGTCGCCCGTGATGGTGAAGATATCGGAAAGATACATGGCCACCGGATCGTCCACTTTTTCGCCCAGTTTGAACGCCGGGAACGGCGAAACCGGACCCACGATCGCGTCCACCTGGTCGAACGCTTCGGCGTAATCGCGCGCGATCAGCGTCCGCACTTTTTGCGCTTTCAGATAATACGCGTCGTAATAACCCGCGCTCAAAACATACGTCCCGAGCATGATCCGCCGTTTGCACTCGGCCCCGAAACCTTCATTGCGCGTCAGCCGGTACATTTCCGAAAGCGTGTGCGCCTCTTTCGCCCGCATGGTATACCGCACGCCATCATAGCGCGCCAGATTGGAGCTCGCTTCCGCGGTCGCGATGATATAGTAAGTCGCAATCGCGTAGGGCGTGTGCGGCAGACGGATTTCGCGAACTTCGCAGCCTAGATTTTTGAGCACCTCAACGGCGCGATGAATCAGATCGCCGGTTTCGCTTTCCAGATTTTCAAAATATTCGCGCGGCAATCCGATTTTCATTCCGCGCACATCTCGATCAAGCAATGCCGCGTAATCGGGCACCGGAGCGAACGCCGACGTCGCGTCCATTTCATCGCGTCCCGCGATCACGCCGAGCAGCGTCGCGCAATCGCGCACCGATTTCGCAAACGGCCCGATATGATCGAGCGAGCTGGCGAACGCCGTCAATCCGTATCGCGAAACGCGGCCGTACGTCGGCGTGACGCCGGTGACGCCGCAAAACGAAGCGGGCTGGCGAATCGATCCGCCGGTGTCGGAGCCGAGAGAAAGCACGGCCGTTCCCTGCGCGACGACCGCGGCCGATCCGCCGCTCGACCCTCCCGGCACTCGATCCGGCGCAACCGGATTGCGCACCGGTCCGAAGGCCGAATTTTCGTTCGACGATCCCATGGCGAATTCGTCGCAATTGGTTTTTCCCAGAATCACGCCGCCGGCCTGCTCGATTCGCTGGACCGCGGTCGCGTCGTAAGGAGGAATGTAGTGCTCGAGCAGCTTCGATCCGCAGGTGGTGCGGACGCCGCGCGTGAGAATCACGTCTTTAATGGCGATGGGCACGCCGGCCAGCGCGCCGGGATCTTTGCCGGCGGCGATTTTCTTATCCACTTCAATCGCGGCCGCCATGGCGCGCTCCGGCGAAAACGTCAGATACGCGTTGGTTTTCGGATTTTCCTGTTGCGCGTAGACGAGCGCCCGCTCCGCCAGTTCCTGCGCGCTGTATTTTTTGGCCAGCAGATCCGCGCGGATGGAAGCGATCGAAGATTCACTGAGGTTCATCGCTCGATCACCTTGGGAACCTTGAAATATCCGCTGCCGGAGAGCGGCGCGTTTTCAAGCGCGGTCGCGGTGCCGAGCGTGGCGCGCTCGCGATCCTCGCGCAGAGTCGCGGTTTCTTCGGCTTTATATAAAACCTGCGCCATCGGTTCGACGTTCGCGGTATCAAGCTCGTTCAGCTTGTCGATGTAGGTCAAAATTTCGTCGAGGTCGCGCTTCATGCGCGCGATCTCGTCATCGCGCAGCGCGAGGTTGGCCAGCTCGGCCACGTGGCGGACTTGTTCTTCGCTCAGTTTCACGAATGGAATTTTTGCTGCCGGTACAGGAGATCGAGCACCGGATCGCTCACTTTTTCCGGAGACGGCCGCGCCGATTCGGCGCGCTGCGGACGGCGGCGCGGAGGCATCGGGCGAAAATCGATTTTTTTCACCAGCGGCTCGCCCAGGGTTTCCCTCAGATTGCGCAATAAAAAATGTTCGAGTGTGGCGAGCTGGCGCTGCCAGATCATATCTTCCACTTCGACGATCAGCGTGTCGCGCACCAGCGCGGCGGCGAGCGTGTGCGCTCCGATTTTCTTCCCCGCCGCGACCTTCCACGCCGCGCGCGCGCGAACTTCCGGATCGGCCAGTTCTGGCGATAATTTCAACTTGGCGATGAGACGGCCGGCGCGTTCCATGGTGGTTGCCGGAAGAAACAACGATTGTATCATGCGCGCGGGCTGGGGCTGATTGTGGACGAGGGAACCCCCGCCATGACTGGCGGGGCTGTAACGCGGAGTAGATCTCGAGCGACAGGGGTATGATGCGGAAATGGCCGACCTGATTCTCGCGTCCGCTTCACCGCGCCGGCGTGAATTGTTGACCGTCGCGGGGTTTCGTTTCACGGTGCGGGCGCGGCCGATTGAGGAGACGCGCGCGGCGGGAGAATCGGCCCGGGATTATGTGCGAAGGCTGGCTCGGGAAAAAGCGGAGGCGGCGTGGGAAGGGCGCGATGAAATCGTATTGGGCGCCGATACGACGGTGGTGATCGACGATCAGGTGCTCGAAAAGCCGCGCGACGCCGAAGACGCGCGGGCGATGCTGCGGCTGCTTTCCGGACGCACGCACATGGTGATCACCGGAATTTGTTTGCGGCACGCGGGCGGCGCGATGGCCGATGCGGAATCGACTCTGGTTCATTTTGTCGAGTTGAGCGAGCGGGAAATCGCGGAGTACGTCGCCAGCGGGGAGCCGATGGATAAAGCCGGGGCTTATGCGATTCAGGGATTGGCGTCGAAATTCGTGGATCGCGTGGAGGGGTGCTATTTCAACGTGATGGGATTGCCGCTGGCGCTGGTGTACCGGCGATTGAAGATGATTTTCCAGGATCAGTAGGCGGCCTGGGGGGTCACCTAGCAGGGTGCTGAAAAAGGGGACAGACCGCTCTGTCCACGGCCATGGTCGCACGCGGCATGCATGACTTACAGGCGGGGACAGAGTAGTCTGTCCCCTTTTTCAGCGCCCTGCTATAGTTTGAAGCCGGCCTAATCGGCGGCGGCGCCTTGGGTTTTTGTCTGGCCGATGACTTCATGGGCCAGAGCAGCGATTTCTTCGTTGCGCACGCCTTTTTTCCGGTCGGCGAGAGCGGTGAAGCGCTGATAGACTGTGTCCAGTTCTTCGCGCGTCAGCGGGATTCCCAGATCGTCGCAGCGGCGCGCCAGCGCGTGACGGCCGCTGTGCTTGCCGAGCACCAGGCGCGTTTCGGGAACGCCAACCGATTTCGGCTCGATGATTTCGTAGGTGGTGCGCTCTTTCAAATAACCGTCCTGATGAATGCCGGCTTCGTGCGCGAAGGCGTTTTCGCCGACGATCGCTTTGTTCGGCTGCGGGCCGAAGGTGATGATGGAGGAAAGCAATTGGCTCACCGGAAACAGCAGCTCGGTGACGACGCGGGTTTCAAACGGCAGACGGTCGCGGCGCGTGTTCATGGCCATGACGAGCTCTTCAAGCGACGCATTGCCGGCGCGCTCGCCGATGCCGTTGATGGTGCATTCGATCTGCCGCGCGCCGGCGTGCAGGGCGGCGAGAGAATTAGCGGTCGCCAGGCCCAGGTCGTCGTGGCAGTGAACGCTGACGATGGCCGAATCGCCAAGCGCGTCGACCATGCGGGCGATCATCGCGGCGTATTCCTCGGGAACGGTGTAGCCGACGGTATCGGGAAGATTCACGGTTCGCGCGCCGGCGGAGACGACCGCGCGGCAGACCTGTTCGAGATAATCGGGATCGGTGCGGGTGGCGTCTTCCGCGGAAAATTCGACGTCGTCGACGTAGGTTCGCGCGAGCGCGACGGCGGCGCAGGCGTCGTCCAAAACCTGCTGGCGCGATTTTTTCAATTTGTATTGGAGATGAATGTCGCTGGTGGCCAGAAAGGTGTGAATGCGCGGACGCCGCGCGCGCTTCAGCGCTTTGGCCGCCGCATCGACGTCTATTTTGTTGGCTCGCGCGAGCGCGGCGACGTTGGCCCAGGGAAATTCGCGGCTGACGGCATCGACGGCTTCCGCATCGCCTTCCGACGCGATGGGGAAACCGGCTTCGAGAATGTCCACTCCCAAATCGATCAGCCTGGCCGCCAATTTGAGTTTTTCCGGCACGGTCATGCTGCAACCGGGCGATTGCTCGCCATCGCGCAGAGTCGTATCGAAAATGTACACCCGTTCGGTCATGGCTCAAGAATGCCATCCGGCCGTCGATTTGACAAATTTATAATTTTCAATGTTCTATAATCTTCACTAATGGACCTGAACCCGCTGCGCGTTTTCCTGACCGTTGCTTCAGAGAAGAGTTTCTCACGCGCGGCCGAGAAGCTGCTGCGGACGCAACCGGCTATCTCATTGTCTATACAGAAGTTAGAGACTGATTTGCAGGAGAAGCTGATCGACCGGTCGGCCAAGGAGCTGATGCTGACCGATGCCGGACAGATCGTTTTTGAATATGCCCGGCGTTATGAAAACCTGGACGACGATCTCAAAAATGCGCTGGCGGAGCTGCGCGACAAATCGGCGGGACGGCTGACGATCGGGGCCAATGAATCGTCGACGCTGTATTTGTTGGACCACATCGGGCAGTTCCGGGAGCGCTATCCGAGGATTAAATTGCAGATCCGGCGGAGTTTTTCGAGCCGGATTCCGGCGGAACTGATCGATGGCGAGCTGGAATTGGGGCTGGTCAGCTACGATCCTGAGGACGACCGGCTGATTACGACGGTGATTTATACCGATCATCTGGCGTTTATCGTTTCGCCGGAGCATCGGCTGGCGCCGCGCGAGGAGATTTCGATTACGGAATTGGGCGAGGAAACATTTATTGCCCATAATGTTATTTCGCCGTACCGGGCGCAGGTGATCCGCGAGTTTCAGCGTTTCAAAGTCCCGCTGCGGATGGATGTGGAGATGCCGACGGTGGAGGCGATCCGCAAGATGGTGCAGCGGAATCAGGGGGTCGCGTTTCTGCCGCGAATGGTGGTGGAGGAAGAGGTCCGGCACGGGATTTTGTGCGAAGTGCGGGTGACGGAGATGAGCATGCAGCGGCCGATCCGGCTGGCGTATCCGGCGCGGAGGGCGTTGAGCCACGCGGCGCAGGCGTTTCTGGAGTTGGTGCGGTGAAAGTTTTAGAGATGCCCGCAGGCCGGGTTTTATGTCAGTTCGCGATCGAGCCAGGCCAGGTATTCCTGGGAGCCATCGACGACGGGGAGCGCGAGGATTTCCGGGACTTCGTAGGAGTGGACGGTGGCGAGCTCGGCGCGCAGGGCGGTGAAGAGATCGCGGCGGGACTTGATGAGGAGCAGGAATTCGGCGGTATCTTCAACGGCGTCCTTCCAGCGATAAATGCTGCGCGCATTGGGCAGAATGTTGACGCAGGCGGCCAGACGCTTTTCGACCAGATGGCGAGCGATGCGCTCGGCTTGCTCAGCGGAGCCGCAGGTGGTGAAGACAACGATTTTGTCGGTCACTTCTACCGCATTTTCGCTGATTTCGGGTGGGCGTGTGGGCCAGCGGCGCGGTATATATTCGAGATGGCGCCATGAAATCCGCCTATCGGCCTCTCCCGGTTTTGATGGTTGCCTGTGTGTATATGGCCGTGGGCGCGGCCGGCTTCGTTTACCACTTCAGGGAACTGCTGGCGCTGCGCCGCGACAGTCTGTGGGTTGAACTGATCGAGTTGCTGGCCGTTGTTTCCGGCGCATTCATGCTGGCCGGCTACAATTGGGCACGGTGGCTGGCCGTGGCATGGATGGCCTTCCATGTCGCGATCAGCTTCCCGGTCCTTCGCCAGTTTGGCATCCACTTGTTGATCCTCGCGCTGGTTGTCTGGATCCTGTTCCTCCCGGGGGCCCGGCGGTATTTCGAGAGCTCGGGAAAGAGCTGAAGCAGCATGCAGCGCTCCGGCGATGTTATCGCGGTTTCGGCGTTTTCCTGCCGCGCTTCCGCGAATCGTCGAGCAGACCGCCGATCAGTTTCGACATACGCTCCAGCTTGCTGCTGGCGGAGCGGATCAGGCGGCTGTTTTCTTTGGTCTGACGACGCACCAGCAGCGCTTCGAGGTCGCTCGAAACGGCGCGCAGCGGCTCGCGCAGGTCGCGGCTGGACTGGCGCAGCGTCTGCTCGGCCTGTTTGCCCGGGGTGATGTCGCGGGTGACGCCGATCATGCGGCTGCCGCCGTCGAAAATTCCCATGGCCTCCATCCAGCGCACCGCGCCGCCCTGCCGCGCGACGCGAAATTCGCAGTGAAACTCGTGACGTTTGGCCGCCGCTTCGAGGGCCGCCGCGCGCACCCGCCTGCGATCCTCTTCGACCACGCGGGAAATCGCCTGGTCGAGCGTCTGTTCCTTTCCGCCGGCATCGATCACGCGATCCGCGGCGACGTCCCAATCCCAGATCCGCGCGCGATCGGCACGCAGCGCCAGAAGCAGCCGCTGTTCGCTCCAGTGCACCTTTTGACAGGCGCGCTGAAGATCCTCGGCGCGGCGTTTTTCGAGATCGTGCAAGCGTTTCCGTTCGAGCGAGGAGTGGATTCGCGCGGCCAGCAGCACCGGATCGATCGGTTTGAACAGATAATCCTCCGCGCCCATTTCCAGGCATCGCACCACGCCCGGAACTTCGCTCAACGCGGAAATGACGATCACCGGAATTTCCGCGCGCGCCGGATCGTTCTTGATGCGCTCCAGCACCTGGAAACCGTCGAGCTTGGGCATCAGCATGTCGAGCAGCACCAGATCCTGCGGCGACTGCACCAATAATTGCAGCGCCTGCGATCCGCTGACCGCTTCGGTGACCTGGTGCCCCTGGCGCGTCAAGCGGCGCGCCAGCAGCTCGCGATTGCCGCGATTGTCGTCGACGATCAAAATGCGTCCCGCCTGGACTTCTTCCCGCAGGCGCGGAACGCTTTTGGCCGTGAGCTCGGCGCTCAAGCGAACCGCGGCAGCGCCTTGCGTAAAGCCGAGCAGCTCAGTGGCGGCGCGGCCGATTTTTAAAACGTCGTTCAGGTCCATGCCGGTGCGCTGCTCGCCGGTGACGGCGCCGACCGCCTGTAGAATCGTATGCACCGGCGCGGCGAGCTCATAGCGCAGATCGGTGACCAGCTTTTCGCCGCGTTTGCGGGGATGCGGCGACAGGCCCGAATGCACCATGCGAACCATGTCCTTGGCGGTCTGCCGGATGCGCACCAGATTCTGCTGCGCGCTGTCGAAGCCTTGCGTTTGCCCGTCTTCGAGCAGCATTTCCGAATAACCGACGATGTGATTCAGCGGCGTCAGCAACTGGTGCCGCAGACCGCCAAGATCGATACGAGGGGTGACGCTGTGCGTTTGGCTCATCGCGCCGTCGCTCCGGCACTTGGAATGCTGAAAAGTATAGTGGGCATGCGCAAAATTCTCCTGGTGGAAGACAACGAAATCAGCCGCGACATTTTATTCCGGCGCCTCCGCAAGAATGGATATCAGATTGTGCTCGCCGCGGACGGAAATCAGGCGCTGGCGGTCGCGGCGCGGGAGCATCCCGATCTGATCCTGATGGATATGACGCTTCCCGGCCTGGACGGCTGGGAAACCACGGCGGAGCTGCGGCGCCGGCCGGAAGTCGCGGCGATTCCGGTAATCGCGCTGACCGCCCATACGCTGCCGGGCGATCGCCAGCGCGCCTTGGCCGCCGGCTGTGATGAGTACGAAACCAAACCGGTGGAACTGCCGCAACTGCTCGAAAAAATCGAAACTCTGCTGGCGCGCCATCCGGACTGACGTCCACAATACCCATTAGACGCGCCGGAGCTTGAATCCGGATCGGGAAAATGCGGTCACAATTTTTTCCGCATGATGCGCTCATGCGCGAAAAACTTACTGGAAACGAGGCTGTGCGCCGCTCGATTTCAAGCTTTTGCCTGCATCTTGTACTGGTCCCAGGATTGCCATTAAGCCGGTTATGAAAAATCCGAATCTTTTTTGGGCGGATTTTTTCTGTTGGGATTGGTGGATGAAAGTTGCGTCCACCAGAAAATAGATTGGCATGCCGGCCAAGCAAAGGCAGAGGGCCCGCATCGAATCCTTCAATTTGCAATAAATGGCCGGCACAAGACAAGGAATTGTTATGAAATCCATCCTTAAAATGCTGTTGATCGGGATGGTTTGCGTGACGTTACGGGCGGATATTCTGCGCCTGCGCGACGGCCGCATGCTCACCGGCCAGTTTCTCGGCGCGACCCGCACTGAAATCTGGTTTCAGTGCGACACGCCGGGCAATGTTCTGGGCGCGAGGGCTTTTCCGGTGGAGCAGGTGGAAAGCGTCACGTTCGGACCCGCGCCCAAGCAGTCGAAGGCGGATCGTAGGGTGAAGAAAGTTTCCGCGCCCGCGGTGGCGCGGCTTCACTCCTCGCGCAGCGCCACCATTGGATCCACTCGCGCGGCGCGGCGCGCCGGAGCCGCCGCGGCGAACAGAGCGACCGCGCAAAGAACCGCGACGGCTCCGCCGATGGCAGCCGGATCCGCGGCGGGGACGTGAAACAGCAAAGACCGCAGCAGGCGCGCGGCGGCCAGAGATCCCACCGCGCCGAGCAGGATTCCGCCGAGGGTCCAACGAGCGGCCGAGGCGAGCGTCATCCACAGAATCCGCGCCGGAGTGGCGCCGAGGGCCACGCGCACTCCGATTTCACGCGTCCGCCGCGCGACCAGAAAGGACAGCATGCCGAATAATCCCACGGCCGCGATCAGCACTCCCATTCCAGCGAAGGAGCTGAGCAGGAGCGCATAAAATCGCGGGCGCTGATCGATTTCCTGGAGGCGCTGGCGCATGGTTTCCATCTCGACCGGCAGCTCCGGATCGAGCGAGCGCAGAATCGAGCGGATGGAAGATTCGGCGAGGCGCGGATCAAGGGAGGTGCGCGCGACCACCGCTGCGGCGCGCCAACCCTCGGGTGGTTCCTGGTTCGCAAAATTGAAGTCGGAGACGTGTTTTCGCAGGACGTAAAACTCGGGCCAGCTTTCGGCCGCCGCGCCGAGATTGGCAACGTCGCGCGCTACGCCGATCACCGTGCTCCACTGGCCTTGCGGTCCGCGCAGGATTCGCTTCCCCAGCGGGTCCCGGTTCGGGAACAGGCGGCGCGCCAGCGACTCGCTCAGAATCACGGCAAAAGACGCCACGCTGCGATCCTGCTCCTCGAATCCGCGCCCGCGCACGATCGGGATACCCAGCGCCGCGAAATAGCCGGGGGTCACGTAGCGCCAGCTCACCATACCTCCGGTGCCTTCGGGCCGCGCCGCTTGTCCCTCCACCGCGATGGTCGAAAGCGGGCGCCCGCGCATGCCGCCGGAAGGCGGAACAGAATCGGTGACGGCCGCGGCCTCCACGCCGGGCGCGGCGCTCAATCGCTGCTCCAGTTCATTGAAGAAGGCGAGCTGCTGCTCCGGCCGGGAATAATTGCGCCGTCCGAGCACGAACCGCGCGGTGACCAGGCGCGAGGTTTCCATTCCAAGAGGGACGCTTTCGAGGTTCCACAAGCTGCGCAGCAGTAATCCGCCACAGGTGAGCAGCACCATGGAAAACGCGATTTCGAGAGTGACCAGCGCGGATCGCAAGCCGCCGCGCGAGGCGAGCGTAGCGCGCGGGCTGGCGACGGCGCCGCTGCGCCAGGCCGGGGCCATTCCGAACAGAAATCCGGAGACCAGCGCCGCGCCGAGCGTGAAAAGGAGCGCGCGCGAATCGAGGGACGCTTCGTTGAGCCGCGGCAATCCGGCCGGCGCGATGGCGACGAACAGGCGCAGCAAAACCCACGCGAGCCCACATCCGGCGACGCCTCCGGCCGTGCTCAGAATCAGGCTTTCGGTAAGCGTCTGGCGCATCAGCCGTCCCCGCGATGCACCGAGGGCCGCCCGCAGCGCCCACTCCCGCTCGCGCGAAACGGCGCGAGCCAAAAGGAGGCTGGCGATATTCGCGCAGGCGATCAGCAGCACGGCCAGCACTGATCCGAGTAGAGCGAACGAGGCCGCGCGCGCGTCGCCCAGCTGCCGGTCGCGAACCGGACGGACGCGAAAGGTCACCTCTTTGCGGAACTGCGGTGGGACGGTTTCGAGCGCGCGCCGGAACTGCGGCTGGAGCATTGCGACGGCTTGCGCCAGCGTCACGCCTGGTTTCAAGCGCGCAAAAGCGCGCAGCGCGCGGCCGGAGCGCTCGCGCGATTCATCGAGCGCCAGCGGCAGCAGAACGTCGGCGTGCGCGAGCGTCGGCATGGCGAAATCTTTCGGCAGCACGCCGACGATCTCGACCGGTTGCCCGTCGAGCGACAACGTTCGCCCGACCGCTCGCGGGTCGCGGGAAAAACGGCTGAGCCATAGCGCGTCCGAGATCATCGCCACGCGCGGCCCGCCGGGACGATCCTGTTCGCGCGTGAAAGCGCGGCCCGCCGCCGGGTGGAGGCCGAACAGATCGAAAAAATTCGCTTCCACGCGCAGAGCGCGGAGCCGCACCGGCTCGCCCTCGGTCAGATCGGTGGCGATTTCGCCGGCCTGAAACGCGGTCACGCCGGCGAACGGCCCGGGATCGCTGCGCAGCTCGAAATACGGCTCCGCCAGCAGAAATTCGTTGCTGTCGAGCGGGGCCATCATGCCGACCGAAACCAGCCGGTCCTCGCCGGCATAGGGAAGCGCGCGAAATAAAATGCGATCGACGGCGCTGAAAACCGCGCTGCTGGCGCCGATACCCAGCGCCGCGGCCAGAATGGCGGTGATGGAAAATGCCGGGCTGCGCCACAATCCGCGAAGCGCATAGCGCGCGTCATGCCGGATATTTTCAAGCCAGATGGTTTCCCGCGCCGCGAGCATGCGAATTGGACACCGCGCCGGCCCCGTTGGTTCCCGCGTTCCTCTATATGCTGGAGGGGTGCACGATTCCGAATCGTACATGACCATGGCGCTGGAGCTGGCGCGCGAAGCCGCCGATGCCGGTGAAGTACCGGTGGGCGCGGTGGTGGTGCTCGCGGGCCAGGTGATCGGGCGGGGACGCAATTCGCCCATTGCGCGGAGCGATCCCACGGCGCACGCGGAAATTCTGGCGCTGCGCGAAGCCGCGGCGGCGCTCGGAAATTACCGGCTGGAAGGCGCGGTGATGTACGCCACTTTAGAACCTTGCGTGATGTGCGCCGGCGCGCTGGTCGCGGCTCGCGTGGCGCGGCTGGTTTTCGGCGCACGCGATCTGCGCTTCGGCGGCGTCCGCAGTAAATTTCACCTTGCGGACGCCGCCGTATTGAACCATCGCGTCGAAATTGCCGAGGGCGTGCTCGGCGCGGAGTGCGCCGAACTGATCCGCGATTTTTTCGGTGATAAACGTTAAGCCGTTTTCCGCAGCGGACGCGGAAATTGCAGATGCCGCGGCGGATCGGCGGCGCGGCCGCTGATGGTCAGCGCGCGCGCCGGCGCCATCCGCGAGGGACCCTGGAAATACTCATCCAAGGGGAACAGCGGATAGGGCTCCAACTCCCGGAACACGCGGCCCAGTTTTTGCTCGATGCGATAAACCGCGTGGAAAAAATTTCCGCGGTCGATTCCCAGGCGGCGGGAGCACAACCGCCAGTCCGCGCCCAGCAGAAAATGATAGCGGAACAAACGATGCTCGAATTCGTCCAAAACACGGCGCGAAATCAGGCAAAAATCGGCGATATATTCCTCGTCTTTGCGGCCCCAGGTGGAAGGCCGCGCGCGTCCGGCGTGCGGCTCCAGCGAAACGCGGCTCAGGTGCCGCTCCTGGGTGATGCAGCGCACGAAGCGATCCAGGCAGATGCGAAAAATCGTCCGTAAAACGCAATTGCAGGGCGACGGCGCGCCCCTCTTGTTCAAACGCAATCCAGATCCGTGGCATTGCGTGCAGTTGTGCATGGCCAGCGCGAGAGTTTCCGATCGAGTCCATTCCATACCGACTTCCTCCTAAACCTTTTCTACTGCCGGGCTAGTGATGTAGGTATGGTACTTCGATTATCGCAATACTGTCAATTTTATTTCTACTTAATTGGTTAGAATTTCCCGATAAATATCCAGGACTTCGCGGGCGGTGCGGTCCCAGTGGAAGCGGCGCGCCTGCCGCGGGCCGGCATCCGCCAGATCGCGGCGGCGCCGGGGATCGAGCAGCACCGCGCGCAAGCCGCGCGCGATATCGAAAACATTGTCCGGACTGACTAATTCCGCCGCGTCTCCCACCGCTTCGACCAGCGCCGGAATAGCCGAAGCGACCACCGGCGTGCCGCACGCCATGGCTTCGAGCGGCGCCAATCCGAAGCCTTCATACAGCGAGGGAAAGGCGAAAACCGTCGCGGCGCGATAAAAAACACGCAGGGTTTCGAGCGGAACGAATCCCAAAAAACGCACCGAGGAATCCATGCGCGCCTGGGCCACGGCCCGCCGCACCGCCGGATTTTTCGATATTTCATCGCCAATTACGATTAAATGCAGGTCACGATATTCCTCATGCCGTTCGAATTCGGCGCGCAGCACGGCAAAAGCCTCGATCAGGCGCGGCACGTTTTTCTGGGCGCGAATGGTGCCCGCGTACAAAATGAAGGGGTAGTTGATGGAGTAGCGTTCGAGCGTCTGGCGATCGTGTTCGCCGGGATGGCAGGAGGCGGTAAAGGACGGATCGGGCGCGCTATAGATGGTGTGGATGCGGCCGCTGGGCACGTGCAGGACGCTTTCGATGTCGCGCCGCGTCGCTTGGGACACGGTGATAATGCGCTCGGCCCGCAAGGCGCCGCGCCGATAGCGCTCTTCACGAAGGGTGTGACGGAAATCGCGGCGGTCCGGAAACAGCAGGGTGCTCATATCGTGGATGGTCACCACGTACGGCCGGGGCATCCACCAGGCGATGGAATTCAGCGGAATATGATACAAATCCGCGCGAAATCTTCGCAAAAATCGGGGAAAAGTAAAATGATGAATCAGCTCCGTATCGGCGTGGAGATAGGCGGCCGTGGAAAAATTGGCGCCAATGCCGGCCAGATCCTCCTGTTCGTGCGGCCGCGCGATCAGGGTGTAGCGGTTCTCCGAATCCAGCCGGGCGAGCGACCGCACCAGGTTGCGGATATAGGTGCCGATGCCGAAATCGCGGATGCGGCGGACGTCGATGACAATGTGCAACATCGGCGTCCGTGTTGTTCAGCGCACGGCGGCGGAGGCGAGCTTCCAGGCGTACAGCGGAAAACGCCCGGTGAGCAGGCCCACGGCGCGCCGCACCTCGGCCAGAACATCTTCGTTCGAAATGTTTTCAAGCACGCGCGCGATCAGCCGGGCGATTTCAGCCATTTCCGTTTCGCCGAAGCCGCGCGTGGTCACTGCCGGGCTGCCGAAACGCATGCCGCTCGGATTGAGCGGCGGGTTCACGTCGAAGGGAATCGTATTTTTGTTCGCGGTGATATAGGCGCGGTCGAGCGCCGCTTCGGCTTCCTTGCCGCGGACGCCTTTGGCGAACACGTCCACCAGCATCAAATGGGTATCGGTGCCGCCGGAAACCACGCGGCATCCGGCTTGCTCAAGTCCCGCGGCGAGCGCCTTGGCGTTGGCCACCACCTGCCGCGAATAGGCGGCAAATTCGGGCGTCGCCGCTTCGCGGAAGCACACCGCTTTGGCCGCGATAATATGCACCAGCGGACCACCCTGCGTTCCCGGAAAAACCACTTTATCGATGGCCGCGCCGAATTTCTCCTTGGCCAGAATCATTCCGCTGCGCGGGCCGCGCAGGGTTTTGTGCGTGGTCGAAGTGACAATATCGGCCCAGTGGCACGGATTGGGATGCACGCCGCCGGCGACCAATCCCGAAAAATGCGCCATATCGACCAGAAAAATGGCGCCCACCGAATCGGCAATTTCGCGAAATTTCGCGAAATCGATAATCCGCGGATAAGCGCTGCCGCCGGCGATGATCATTTTCGGCTTATGCTCTTCCGCCAGCCGCGCCAGCTCCTCGTAATCGATGCGCTCGTCGTCGCGGCGCACGCCGTAAGGAACGATTTTGTACGTTTTTCCCGAAAAATTCAGATGATGGCCGTGCGTCAGATGACCGCCATGCGAAAGATTCATGCCGAGCACGGTGTCGCCCGGATTCAACACGCTCCCATAGGCCGCCTGATTCGCCTGCGAGCCGGAGTGCGGCTGAACGTTGGCGTATTCGGCGGAAAATAATTTTTTGGCGCGATCGCGCGCCAGGTTTTCCACCTGATCGGTCCATTCGCAGCCGCCGTAGTATCGCCGGCCCGGATAACCTTCCGCGTATTTATTGGTGAACACGCTGCCAGACGCTTCGAGCACGGCTTCGGAGGTGAAATTCTCGCTGGCGATCAGTTCCAGGCGCGAATTCTGGCGCTCGGTTTCCTTGTGGATCAGCTCGGCGATTTCCGGATCCACCTGGGCCAGCGGACGCGCCATTCGTTGCTGCTCAGTCATAAGAGATACCTCATTCTACAATGCGCGTGAAGCGGCGACGGTCTGCCCGCCGGTTTTTTAAACGGCGCAAATGCGTAGCAGGCGAAACCGGCGGATCAAGAATCGCCGCAGGCCGAACGCCTGCCCCACAATGGCGCAAGGGGACGCTTCCGCGCATAATAGTGATGTACGGAAAATCGCGCACGGCTCGCGTGCGCACCGAAGGCATGACCGCAGGAGTTGAGATAGCGGCTTTGTGCGGCCTCACGGCCGGCCTGATCGCACTGGCGATCTATCTGGCCAGGCGCGCCCGGTCCAGTCCGGAGAAACGCGAACAGAAACGGCGGCTGAGCGTGAACCGCCTGGGCCGGCTGGGCGACGCGATGATTACGGAAGCTTCCGACACGGCGATCTATTACACCTATTCCGTGCGCGGCGTGCAATACGCGGCTTCGCAGGACATTCGCGCGTTGCGCGAGCGCCTGCCCGTGGAGCCCGACCGCCTGATCGGCGGCGTGGCCAGCCTGAAATACACGCCGAAAAATCCCGCCAATTCGATCCTGATCTGCGAGGAGTGGAGCGGACTGCGGCAACAGCCGAATTTTCCGTCGCGTGTTTCAGCGCACGTTGATCCCGTACGGCATCAGCCGTAAAATTCCGCCGTGCAGCAGCGCGTCAAGGGGCACGCCCGGCGCGATCGCCTGCGCCCTCCTGCGAATCGCCGCGTCGACGTCCGCCGAATCGCCGCCGCGGTTGAGCAGCAGATCGAGCCAGCTGCGCCGCGGCGGATAGGTCACCAGCGTGATCTTTTCCGAGGCCGGAATCCGCAGCCGCTGCTTGATCATTTCCACGGCGCGATCGATGCCGCCGAGATCATCCACCAGCCCGTTCTGTTTGGCCTGCTCGCCCAGCCACACGCGGCCCTGCGCCAGCGGCTCGATCTGGCCGTACGGTTTTTTCCGCGCGGCCGCCACGCGCTCGACGAAGCCGTGATAAAAAACTTCCAGCTCCGTGTGCAGCTTGGCCTGCTCGGCGTCGTTGAGCGGACGGGTCATCGAGTCGATATCGGCGAAGGTTCCGCGCTTCAGGATCGTGGTGGTGATGCCCAGCTTCTGATACAGCCCCTGCAAATCCGCTTTGCCGAAAAACACGCCAATCGAGCCGGTGAGCGTGTTGGGATAGGCGATCATCGGGTCGCCGGTCACGGCGATGAAATATCCGCCCGACGCCGCCAGGTCCGACATCGAAATGATCATCGGCTTTTTCGACGACAGCTCTTTTGCCGCGTTCAGAATATCGTCGGAGGCGATACCGTCGCCGCCCGGCGAATCGATGCGGAAAATCACGCCTTTAATCGATGAATCATTTTCGATCTGGCGCATCCGGCGGACCATGTTATAAGCCGTGATCCCGTCGCCGGTGTCGGTCTCGTCGGGGCCGCCGCGGGTGATATCGCCCTCGCCAACCAGCCACGCGATTTTAGTTGGGCCTTCGGTTCCAGCCACCGACGCGTGCACGTAATCCTGGTCGCTGACGCGCTTGATATCGGCGTGGATCTGGTCCTTCAACTTGCCATACATCTGATCTTCGAAAATCAGATCGTCCACCAGGCCGTTGTTGACGGTTTCTTTTCCGACGAAGGGTCCGGTATCGATCGCGGCGCGAACCTGGTCCGGTGTGCGCTTGCGCCCCTGCGCGATCACGCTGACCAGATTGCCGTAATACTGGTCGAGAACGTCGTTCATCACCTGGACGGTTTCGGGCGTCGGCGTGGTGCGCGTGAATTCGTCGGGTGCGTCCTTATATTTGCCGATGTGCTCGAATTCCATGTCGACGCCGAATTTGTCGAGCAGGCCCTTGAAGAACATGAGCTCCACACGGATGCCCTTCACGTCCAGCTCGTCTTCGGGCGACATGTAAATGTTGTCGGCCGCGGTGGCCACATAATATTCGTGCGCGCTGGCCCCGCGCAGATAGGCGTAAACCGGTTTGCCCGATTTCTTGAACTGCTCAATGTCGTCGTGCAATTCCTGAAGCTTGGCCCATCCCGCGGTCAGGTCGCTCGGCTCGATAACCAGCGCTTTGATGCGCGTGTCGACCGCGGCCTTGCGCAGCATTTGCCAGGTTTCGAGCATGGTCAACGGCTGCTGCTGGGATAACAACGGGATCGGCGGCAATTCCACCGGAGGCTGTTCCGGTACGTCGCCCTGGAGATGCAAAACCAGCGTGGCGCCGTTGGGGATACTGGGCGCGCGCTCGCCCGCATGCATGGCCGCGTAGGCGAGGATTCCCGCCCCCACGATTACAAACAGCAGTCCGATGACGAATCCGAGAACAAAATTTTTCATAATTCACCGGCCCCACTCGGTCAATTGTTGCAGGATCTGCTGCGCGGCGCGTTGTCCGGCGCTTTTCTTCGAAAGACCCTGCGCCTGGCTGATCCACTCCTTGCCGAGCTGCACCTGCACGGTGAACGTTTTCGAATGCTCCGGACCATCCTCGCCGATAATCACGTAGCGCGGCGGCGGAAGCTTCAGCGCCTGGGCCATCTCCTGGAGCGCGCTCTTATAATCGGTCACCGTGGGATCGGAGCCCTCTTCTTCGGAATGCAGCGCGCCGACCACATGCTTTTCGATGAAATCCTGCGCGGCGTCCAGCCCCGCATCCTGATACAGCGCCGCAATCAGCGCTTCGACGGCGTCGGAAAGCAGCGCTTTTTTCTCGCGGCCGCCGCTCATTTCCTCGCCGCGGCCCAGAAACAGGTGCTCACCGAGGGAAATCTCCTGCGCCACTTCGTGCAGACGCGCCGCGCTCACCAGGTGCGCTTTCAATTTCGACAAGCGGCCTTCCGGATAGGATGGAAAGCGCCGCACCAGCGATTCGCTGACCACAAAACCGAGAATCGCATCGCCCAAAAATTCCAACTGCTCGTTATCGGACGCCGGTTGACCCGCGGTTCTTTCGTACACCCTGGATTTATGGGTCAGCGCGCGTTCGAGCAGCGCCCGGTCCCGGAAGGTATAGCCGAGCTTTTTTTCCAGGCTTTCCAGCTCCGCGCCCATACACTTTCAGTGTATTCCAGGTAACGATTCAGACAGCAGGGCGGCGCCCGCGGCGAAGTTCATGACGCAGTGCGCCGCGACCGGATGCCCGTCCGCCATCGCCGGCCGGAATCGCCAGCCGCTCAGAAATTGCGCGACTTCGCGCGCCGCGCTCTCGCCGCTCGATTTCTCAATTTGAATGTCGCCGGGTTCACCGCGCGGATCGATGGTGAAGGACGCGGTGATCGCCGCCGGACCCGCGGTTTTATCGCGATCCGCATACGGTGCGCTTTGAATGACGGGGCGGGTGGCGTTGGCCGGCGTCTCGAACTGAACTCCGGACAGGTACCAGTCATCACGCCCGATCAGCATCCGGAAATTCACTTCGACGTGGGCCACGGCCTCCACCGGTTTTTCGCCTTCGTAGGCCGGCGCGAACTGCCATTGTCTTACGGTTTCAACGGCGTTTTTATCCAGGCCCAAACCGAGCGGCCGGGAAATGTGGACGTCGCGCAGCGTGCCGTCGCCATCGACCACCACCGTAACCAGCGCCGATCCTTCCAGGCGCGCGGTTCGCGCCTCGGTGGTGTATTCGGGAGCAGTGCGATCGATGACGCGTGGCTCAGCGCGTTGCGCCAGCGCCGGTAACGCGACGAAAATGACCAAAAAACAACCGCGCACGCCTGCTTTCATTGTACCTGAGGGCATGGTGATTCCATTTTTGAGAGTCCCGGTCACCTTTCCATCGGCTTAGGCGGCAGAAAAAATTAACTTTGGCGGGCGGCAGAAAAATTGCTGGCGGGGCGTGGATTGGGTTCCGCGTCCATCGAAGTGACCTACGCCGCGTCTCTGCCCCAGGCGCGATGGCAATGGCTGTCGCTGCTCGCGCTTACGGCCGGCGTCATCATGGGAGCCGCGTTAACCTGGGCTGCGTACTTTCTCAATCAGACAAACAACATCGGCAGCGCGTCCTCGTTGTCTCTTCATGAAAAAGCGGGACAATTGACCATCGCCTGGAGTCCGGTCGTCGCCGCGCGGGGCGCAAAACTCGAAATTCTCGATGGCGGCCACCAGATGACGCTTT
This sequence comes from Bryobacteraceae bacterium, assembly GCA_035507655.1. Lineage (GTDB taxonomy): Bacteria > Acidobacteriota > Terriglobia > Bryobacterales > Bryobacteraceae > Palsa-187. The sequence goes on from DATJNW010000021.1 coordinate 127,644, forward strand.
CGGTGGCCCGGCCGCTTGCGGGCATCACCTACGCTGCCGACAGCAACGACGTGCAGATCCGCCTGACGCCGGCCGGCGACGGTCAGGTGGAAACTGCGCGCTATCTGGTTCAGGAACAGCCGCTTGCAATTTTACAGGCGCAGTTCGCCGCGGCGCTCGCCGAGGCCTATGCGCTACACACCACGATCGTCCGCGAGGACGAGCGGATCGCTCATCTCGAATCGTCCGCGCGAGCGCTCGACCAGCGAACGCAGATCCGTTCACAACCAGTGCCACGGCCACGGGCGCACCAGACGCCGGTGGTCACGCGCTGGTGGCGTTGATTTCAGGTCAGGAACGACTTTCCGCAGCTACAATGACGCTTCGCATTGGGATTGCGGAACACGAACGCATTTTCCATCAGCGATTCGGTGTAATCGAGCGTAAGACCTTTTAAATATTCGTAGCTTTTGGGATCGACGAAAACCTGCACTCCACTGTATTCAAAGATGTTGTCGGTGGGCTTGGGCTTCGGCTCCAGCTTGAATTTGTAGCTCAACCCGGAACATCCTCCTCCGACCACGCCTAGACGTAACCCACCTTCGCAATGGTTTTTCTCGAGCAGCGTGCGAATCCGCGCGACCGCCTGCGGTGTAACGTCAATCATTGCATTCTCAATCATTGCCTATCCTCGCAAATCGCGGAAACCGGACAACCGGCCAGCGCTTCCTGGCATTGCCGCTCCTCTTCAGGCGTCTCCGGCTGCTTAAAAACGTAAGCGTGCCCACTCTCATCCATTTTGAAGTTCGCCGGCGCCACGGCGACGCAAAAATCCGAGGCAATGCAGTTTTCGTTGACGTAATATTTGCCGGGAACATTCTCCGGCCACTTGTTCTGGTCCGCCATCACCAACATCTTACCCCAATCTTGACTCATAAGTATAGATTCGATAAAGTTGAAGGTGCAAGGGAACTAATGAGCACGCAGACCAGCACGATTGAAGAACTCGCCTCACGCGAGTACAAATGGGGCTTTGTCACCGATATCGGCGCGGACGAGGTGCCGGCCGGTTTGAATGAAGACATTATCCGCCTGATTTCGGCGAAGAAGCAGGAACCCGAATTCATGCTCGAATGGCGGCTGAGGGCTTATCGCCACTGGCTGACGATGACCGAGCCGACCTGGCCCAACATTCATTACCCGCCCATCGATTATCAGAGCATCGTTTATTATTCGGCGCCCAAATCGAAAAAAGACGCGCCGAAAAGCGTGGACGAGGTCGATCCGGAGCTGCTCAAGACTTATGACAAGCTCGGCATCCCGCTGCGCGAGCGCGAATTGCTGGCCGGGGTCGCCGTGGATGCGGTGTTCGATAGCGTCTCGGTGGCGACTACGTTCAAGGAGAAGCTCGGGGAACTGGGAATTATTTTCTGTTCTTTTTCCGAAGCGGTGCGCGAACATCCGGATTTGGTGCAAAAATATCTGGGCTCCGTGGTTCCGTACACCGATAATTTCTTCGCGACGCTCAATTCCGCCGTATTCAGCGACGGATCCTTCTGCTATATCCCCAAGGGCGTCCGCTGCCCGATGGAGTTGTCGACGTATTTCCGCATCAACGCGCAGAACACCGGCCAGTTCGAACGCACGCTGATTATCGCGGATGAAAACGCGTATGTCAGTTATCTTGAAGGCTGCACCGCGCCGATGCGCGATTCGAATCAGCTTCACGCGGCGGTGGTGGAACTGGTGGCGCTGGACAACGCGCAGATCAAATACTCGACGGTGCAGAACTGGTATCCGGGAGATAAAGAAGGTAAGGGCGGAATTTATAATTTCGTGACCAAGCGCGGCAAATGCGCGGGCGTCAATTCCAAAATCTCCTGGACGCAGGTGGAGACCGGATCGGCGATCACCTGGAAATATCCGAGCTGTCTGCTGCTCGGCGAAAATTCGGTGGGCGAATTTTATTCCGTCGCGCTGACCAACAATTATCAGCAGGCCGATACCGGCACCAAGATGATTCACGTCGGAAAAAACACGAAAAGCACTATTGTTTCGAAAGGGATCTCCGCCGGGCACGGGCAGAACACTTATCGCGGCATGGTGAAAATCCAGAAAAGCGCGGCGGGTGCGCGGAATTATTCGCAATGCGATTCGCTGCTGCTGGGCGATAAGTGCGGCGCGCACACGTTTCCGTATCTGGAGGTGAAAAACACGTCGTCGCAGGTGGAGCACGAGGCTTCGACTTCGAAAATCGGAGAGGACCAGATTTTTTATTGCCGCCAGCGCGGCATTTCGACCGAAGACGCGGTGGGCATGATCGTCAACGGATTCTGCAAGGAAGTTTTTCGCGAGCTGCCGATGGAGTTCGCGGTGGAAGCGCAGAAACTGCTGGGAGTGAGTTTAGAGGGGAGCGTTGGATAAGTGCTGGAAATTCGAAACTTGCATGCGCGGGTGAAAGAAAAGGAAATTTTGAAGGGCATCGACCTGACGGTCCGGACGGGCGAGGTGCACGCGATCATGGGGCCGAACGGCAGCGGCAAGAGCACGCTCGCGCAGGTGCTGGCCGGGCGCGATTCTTATGAAGTCACCGCCGGCTCGGTCACCTTTGACGGAAAAGATTTACTGGCAATGTCTCCGGAAGATCGCGCTCGCGATGGCGTTTTCATGGCGTTTCAATACCCCGTCGAAATTCCCGGCGTCAGCAATCTTTATTTTTTGAAGGCCGCGCTGAACACCATCCGCAAGAGCCGCGACTTGCCGGAACTGGATGCAATGGATTTTCTGCAAGTCGTCAAGGACCGGATGAAGCTGATGGAAATGGATCAGGCGCTTTTAAATCGTCCGGTGAATGCGGGATTTTCGGGCGGCGAAAAGAAGCGCAACGAAATTTTTCAGATGGCGGTGCTGGAGCCGAAGCTGGCGATTCTCGATGAGACCGACTCGGGCCTGGATATCGACGCGCTGAAGGTCGTGTCGAACGGAGTGAACGCGCTGCGCTCGCCGGAGCGGTCGATCATTCTGGTCACGCACTATCAGCGTCTGCTGAATTACATTCAGCCCGATTTCGTGCATGTTTTGTCGGAAGGAAGGATGGTTCGCAGCGGCGGAAAAGAACTGGCGCTGGAACTGGAAGAGACGGGGTATGTCGGCATGGAGACGGCCAATGCCCGTTGAAGCCGTCGCGCTGGAGCTTGCTCCGTATATCGAGGCGTTCGAGAGAATGCCCGAACACGTGCTCAAGCAAGCCGCGTTCGAACGATTCCTGGCGGCCGGCTTCCCTACCTCGCGCGATGAGGATTGGAAATTCACCAATCTGAGCCGGCTGGCGCGAATGAGCTTCGATCCGGCTCAGCCCGCCGATCCTGCGTTTCTTGAGGAGCTGCCGGCGGATGGTCCGCGGATGGTTTTCGTTAACGGATTCTTCGCTGCATTGGCGTCGACGAAAGATCGAATGCTCGAAAGCACGCGCGATAGGCCGTCGACCATCGCGGATGAGAAGAAGACTTTCGTGGCGCTGAACAACGCGTTCGCCGTCGATACTCCCATCCTCCGCGTTCCTGCCGGCGCCGTAGTCCAGGATCCGATTTATCTGATTCATGTTTCGCGTCCCGGTTCGCGTCCGGCGTTTTCAAATCCGCACAACCTGGTGATGGTGGAGAAGGGCGCGCACGCTTCGATCGTCGAAATTTACCTGGGCGAGGGTGAATATTTCACGAATGCGCTGACCGAAATCATCGCGGGCGATGGCGCGCTGGTGAATCATTATAAGGTCCAGCGAGAATCCGAGCAGGCCTTTCATATTTCCACGGTGCAGATCGCGCAAGGGCGTGGCTCCGTGGTCAGTTCGCGGAACTTCGCGTTTGGCGGCGCGCTGGCGCGCACGGAGATCAACGTCACGCTCGATGAAGGTTCGGAAGCGACGCTGAACGGCTTATATCTGGTCAACGGACGACGCCACGTGGATACGCGCACCACCATCGATCACGCCAAACCGCACGCGACCAGTCACGAACTTTATAAAGGCATTCTCGACGGCCATTCGAGCGCGGTGTTCAACGGGAAGATTATCGTTCGAAAAGACGCTCAGAAGACCGACGCCAAGCAGACCAACAAAAACCTGGTTTTGTCGGAAGACGCGACTATCAACACCAAGCCGCAGCTTGAGATTTTCGCCGACGACGTTCGCTGTACGCATGGCGCGACCGTCGGACAGCTTGACGCGGAGTCGATTTTTTACCTGCGCTCGCGCGGCATCGGACTTGCAGAAGCGCGGCGCATGCTGATTGAAGCTTTCGCGCGGGAAATCATTGACGGCGTGAAGATCGACGAGCTGCGTGAATATCTGGGGAGATTTGTGTGACTACCGCAATGAAAGGTTTCGACGCCGCGGCGTTGCGGGCGGATTTTCCGATTTTGCAGCAGACGGTTCACGGCCATCCGCTGGCGTATCTGGATAACGCGGCCAGCGCGCAGAAACCGCGCGCGGTGATCGACGCGATCAGCCGGTTTTATCTTTCCGATTATTCGAATATTCATCGCGGAGTTCACGCGCTGAGCGAGCGCTCGACGCGGCTTTATGAGGAAGGCCGCATCAAAATTCAGCGCTTCATCGGCGCGGCCGATCCACACGAAATTATTTTCACTCGCGGGACCACAGAGGGCATCAATTTAGTCGCGCAGACGTGGGGCCGCAAAAATATCGGCGCGGGCGACGAAATTCTGATCACCGCGCTGGAGCATCATTCGAACATCGTGCCGTGGCAAATGCTCGCCGAGGAGCGCGGCGCGCGATTGCGCATCGTGCCGGTGGACGATCGCGGCGAAGTGGGCGCGTTCGAATTGACCGATCGGACGAAATTGGTCGCGATGGCGCATGTTTCGAACGTGCTCGGAACCGTTCTTCCGGTGCGCGAAGTGGTCGAGCAGGCGCACGCGCGTGGGATTCCGGTTGTGGTCGACGGCGCGCAGGCGATTCCGCACCTGCGCGTGGACGTGCGCGGGCTCGATTGCGATTTTTACGTTTTTTCGAGCCACAAACTGTATGGGCCGACCGGGATCGGCATTCTGTACGGAAAGATGGCGCTGCTGGAGGCGATGCCGCCGTATCAGGGCGGCGGCGATATGATCCGCACGGTGACGTTCGAAAAAACGACGTACAATACGCCGCCGTTCAAATTTGAAGCGGGAACGCCGGATATTGCGGGCGTGATCGGATTGGCCGCGGCGATCGATTACGTGAATGAGATCGGCATCGAAAACATGGCCGCGCAGGAAGCGGAGCTGCTCGATTACGCCACGCGGGAGCTTGAAAAAATCGAGGGGTTGAAAATTCTGGGCACGGCGAAGCACAAGGCCGCGGTGATTTCCTTCGTGCTCGAAGGAATTCATCCGCATGACGTGGGAACGATTCTCGATCGTTATGGAGTCGCGGTGCGCACCGGGCATCATTGCGCGCAGCCGCTGATGGAGCGGTTCGGCGTGCCGGCTACTACGCGGGCGTCGTTTGCGTTTTATAATACGCGCGAAGACGTGGACGCGCTGGTGCGCGCGATCCACAAGGTGAAGGAGCTATTCGCTTGATCTGCGCCAGAAGTCTCGAAAAGCCCACCGCTCGCCGCTCGATTGAGCAGCCCCCGCCATCACTGGCGGGGCTTTACCAGCGCGCTCCAAGTCCCGTCAGTGATCGCGGCGGTTCGTCCGGGGGAGGTTGTTAAAGTGATCGACGAACTTTATCAGGAAATCATTCTCGATCACTCCAAGCGTCCGCGCAACATGGGGCGTCTCGAAAACGCGACCGCAACCGCCGAGGGTTTCAACCCGCTGTGCGGCGACAAGCTCACGCTGGCGCTACGCCTGGAGAACGGCGTCATCAAAGATGTCCGTTTCGTCGGCTGCGGCTGCGCGATTTCGACTGCATCGGCTTCGTTGATGACCGAAGTTCTAAAGGGCCGAACGAAGGAAGACGCCGAAAAATTGTTCGAGCGGTTTCACCAGTTGCTGACCAGCGATTCGGCTGAAGCCGCGGATTTGGGCAAACTTGCGGTCTTCTCCGGCGTGCGGGAATTTCCGGCGCGGGTGAAATGCGCGACGCTCGCCTGGCACACATTGAAGGCCGCGCTGGAAAATCCGGGCGAAAAGGTTTCGACCGAATGAACGCGCTCGAAAACCAAGTGGTGGAAGCGCTGCGGACGGTTTACGATCCGGAAATTCCGGTGAATATTTACGATCTCGGACTGGTTTACGAGCTGGCCGTGAATGAAGCGGGCGAAGCGCATATAAAAATGACGCTGACCGCGCCGAGCTGCCCGGTGGCAGGGATTTTGCCGGGACAGGTGGAAGAAAAAATTCGCGCCGTTCCGGGTGTCGCCGGCGTGAAGCTGGAATTGGTCTGGGACCCGCCTTGGAATCGCGAGATGATGTCGGACGCGGCGAAACTTCAGCTCGGCTTCGATCTGGGTTTCGACACGGTTCCGTCGATGAGATTACAAAAATGAAATTGACGTCGCATGAGGAATACGGGGTCCGCTGTCTGCTGCAAATCGGCCGGCGCGGCGAAGGCGCGGCGCTGACGATTCCCGAAATCAGCGAGGCCGAGGGGATTTCCCCGGCTTATGCGGCGAAGCTGTTGCGAATCCTGCGGCAGGGCGGTTTTATCAGCAGCGTGCGCGGAAAAGACGGCGGATATTCGCTGGCGCGTCCGGCGCGAATGATCGTCATCGGGGAAGTGATGGCGTCGCTCGGCGGCCGGATGTTCGAGAAGGATTTCTGCGAAAGCCATTCGGGCAGCGCGCACGTCTGTGCGCATACCACTGATTGTTCCATTCGCACGCTGTGGCGCCGGGTGCAGGTGGCGCTCGATGACGTGCTGGGAAGGACCACGCTTCAGGATCTGCTGCGCACCGAGGAACAGATGACGGGGTGGTTCGATTTGCGGCCCGCGCCGATGAACGCCGATACGCGGCGGTGATCGCCTGTGGCAGCATAAAGATTAACGCCTGGATCGCCTCGAAGACGAATCAGAATCATGATGAATTTTTCCGAGTTGTACCTCAACGGCCAATGGCAGGCCTCCGCCGGCCGGAATAAAATTGAGGTTCTTTCCGCTTCCACCGAAGAAGTGATCGGATCGATTCCGGAAGGAACTCCCGAAGATGTGGATCACGCGGCCGCGGCGGCGCGGAGCGCCTTCGACGCGTGGTCGGAAACTTCGCGCGATGAGCGGGCCGCGTGGCTCGACAAACTTTCGGCGGCGCTCAAGGAGCGCACCGAGCAAATCGCTCGAACCATCGCGATGGAAGTCGGCTCGCCTATTTCGATGGCGACCGCGGTGCAAGCGGGGCTGCCGGTGAACGTCACGGCGAGTTACGCGCAGATCCTGCGCGAGGCGAAACTGGAACACGAGATCGGCAATTCGCTGGTGGTGCGCGAAGCCGTGGGTGTGGTGGGGGCGATCACGCCGTGGAATTATCCGCTGCACCAGATTATGGCGAAGGTCGCGCCGGCGCTGGCCGCAGGCTGCACGGTGGTGCTGAAGCCGAGCGAAATCGCTCCGCTAAATGCCTTGATTCTGGCGGAAACGTGCCTGGCGATCGGACTGCCGGCGGGCGTGCTGAATATCGTCACCGGCTACGGACCGGTGGTGGGGGAAGCGATCGCGCGGCATCCGGGAATCGATATGATCAGCTTCACCGGATCGGTGCGCGCGGGAAAACGCGTGGCGGCGCTGGCGGCGGAGACGATCAAGCGCGTGACGCTGGAGCTGGGGGGAAAATCGGCGTGCGTGATTTTAGACGACGCGCCGTTTGAAAAAGCCATCGCCAGCGGCGCGCGCAATGCGATGTTCAATTCCGGTCAAACCTGTTCGGCATGGACGCGTATGCTGGTGCCGCGAGCGCGGCAACAGGACGCGATCGACATCGCGGCGAAAGCGATTGGCGGGCTGGCGCTGGGCGATCCGCTGGACGCCGCGACGAAGCTCGGTCCGCTGATTTCAGCCACGCAGCGCGAGCGCGTGGAGGGCTACATCGCCAAGGGAAAAAAGGAAGGCGCGCGATTGGTGAAAGGCGGCGCGCGGCCGGCGTTCGCGAAAGGCTATTACGTCGAGCCGACCATTTTCGCCGACGTCAAATCGCCGATGACCATCGCGCAGGAAGAAATTTTCGGGCCGGTGCTGTCGATTCTTCCGTACGATTCGGAAGACGAAGCGGTGCGCATCGCCAACGATACGATTTACGGGCTGGCCGGTGGAGTGTGGTCGGGCAATGCGGAGCGCGCTTTGCGCGTCGCGCGGCGGATGCGCACCGGTCAGGTGGACGTGAACGGCGGAAGATACAATTTGCTCGCGCCGTTCGGCGGCTACAAGCAATCGGGAATCGGACGCGAGATGGGCATGTACGGACTCGAAGAGTATTTGCAGGTGAAATCCATCGCGCGATGAGCGATTTCCTTCGGGTGCAGGGACAGCGCATCGAATTTCAGCAAATTCACGTAAAATCCGGCGCGCCGGTGATGGTTTTTCTGCATGAAGGACTCGGCTCGGTCGCGATGTGGCTCGATTTTCCGGAACGTCTGGCTCGCGCGGCTGGAGTGAATGCGCTGCTGTACTCGCGTTACGGCTACGGAAAATCCGATGCGCTGGGGGGTCCGAGGCGCCCCGGCTACCTGCACGACGAAGCGCTGAAGACGCTTCCGGAATTGCTCGACAGGCTGGCGGTCGAGCGGCCGATTCTGTTCGGCCATAGCGACGGAGCTTCCATCGCGCTGCTTTACGCGGGGTCGCATTCGCCGCGTGCCGTGGTTGCTGTCGCGCCGCATGTTTTTGTGGAAGCGGTCGCCCTTGACGGCGTCCGCGCCATCCGCAATGGTTACGAGCGGGGCGGGTTGCGCGCGAAACTGGCGCATTATCATGATGATCCGGATTCAGCCTTCTACGGCTGGAACGACATCTGGGGGTCGGACGACTTTCGCGACTGGTGCATCGAGGAGGCTCTGGCGGGCATCGAATGCCCGGTGCTTGCGGTGCAGGGTCTCCAGGACGAATACGCCACCATGCAGCAGCTGGACCGGATGGCGGGTAAGATTCGCCGGCTGGAAACCCTGAAGATGGACCATTGCCGCCATTCGCCGCATCGCGATCAACCGGCTGCGCTGATTGACGCGACCGTGCATTTCTGCCGGCAAATTGATACGCCGAACGGCAGAGAGACGGCGCTGTACCCGGAACCTTAAAATAAAAGAATCAGGAGTTTTCCGCAGTGTGGATCGTAAGAGTCGCGCTGAACCGGCCGTACACGTTCGTCGTGGTGGCCTTGCTTCTTATGTTGATCAGCCCGCTGGTGATCGAGCGGACGCCGATCGATATTTTTCCGAACGTGGATATCCCGATCGTCGCGGTGCTGTGGAATTACGCCGGCCTGAGCGCGGAGGAGATGGAAGGCCGCATCACCACGCAGTTCGAGCGCATGCTCACCACCAGCGTCAACGATATGGAGCATATCGAATCGACCACGGTGGAAGGACGCGCGATCGTCAAAATTTTCTTCCACCAGGGCGTGAAGATTCCCATGGCGGTGGCGCAGGTTTCGGCGCTGTCGCAATCGGCGGTGCGGCAGATGCCGCCGGGGACGTTTCCGCCGTACATTCTGGTTTATAACGCCTCCAGCGTGCCGATCCTGCAACTGGGACTTTCCGGAAAAGGTTTGAGCGAACAGCAGCTCTTCGATTTCGGCACGCAGCAGATCCGCACCGCGCTGGCTACGGTGAAGGGCGCGGCGATGCCGTGGCCGTACGGCGGCAAGCAGCGGCAGGTGATGATCGATATTCGGCCGGACCTGCTGCAAGCCAAGGGATTGTCGCCGATGGACGTGGTGAACGCGGTGTCGGCGCAGAACCTGATTCTGCCGGTGGGCACTTCGAAAATCGGCGAGTTCGAATATGACGTCGATTTGAACGACAGCCCGCCGCGAGTGGATGAGCTGAACGACCTGCCCATCAAATCGATCGACAACACCACGATTTATATCCGCGACGTGGCGCACGTGCGCGACGGATTTTCCCCGCAAACCAACATCGTGCGGCGCAACGGGCAGCGCGGCGTGCTGCTGACGATCATGAAAGTGGGGCAGACGTCGACGCTCGATATCGTGCGCGATGTGCGCGCGCAGATTCCAAAAATCCTGGCGACTCTTCCGCCGCAGCTGAAGATCGATCCCATCGCCGATCAATCCGTGTTTGTGCGCGCGGCCGTGAGCGGCGTGGTTCGCGAGGCGATTATCGCCGCGTGCCTGACGGCCGCCATGATTCTGCTGTTCCTGGGCAGCTGGCGCAGCACGCTGATTATCGCCGTTTCGATTCCGCTGTCGATTCTCACCTCGATCTGCGTGCTGAGCGCGCTGGGCGAGACCATCAACATCATGACGCTCGGCGGGCTGGCGCTGGCGGTGGGAATTCTGGTGGACGACGCGACGGTCGAAATCGAAAATATTCACCGCAACATGACGCACATTCCGGAAATTGTTCCGGCGATTTTAGAAGGCGCGCGGCAGATCGCGGTTCCGGCGCTGGTTTCGACGCTGTGCATCTGCATCGTGTTTCTGCCGATGTTCTTCTTGACCGGCGTGGCGCGATACCTGTTTATGCCGCTGGCCGAAGCGGTGGTGTTCGCCATGCTGGCGTCGTATCTGCTGTCGCGGACGCTGGTGCCGACGCTGGCGAAATATCTGCTGAAGCCGCACCAGGAGCATCCGTCCGAACCGGCGGCCTGGAATCTGCCGGCGCGATTGCAGCACGCTTTCGAACGCATGCTCGAAAATGTCCGCAACCGCTTTCGCGAAATGCTGGACGCCTGCATCCGCCACAGCGCGTGGTTCATCCCGGCGTTTTTGGCCGCCTGCGGCGTGGTATTTTTCCTGGTGCCGTGGCTCGGCCAGGATTTCTTCCCCACCACGGATGCCGGCCGGTTTAACCTTCACTTCCGCGCCAAGACGGCGACGCGCATCGAGGAAACGGCGCGAATCGGGGACCTGGTGGACGACGAAATCCGCAACGTGATTCCGGCCAAGGAGCTGTCGAGCATCATCGACAATCTCGGCATGCCGTATAGCTCCATCAATATGTCCTACAGCACGTCGGCGCCGATCGGGACCATGGACGGGGACGTACTGGTGGAGTTGAACGAGGGTCATCGTCCCACCGCGGATTACATGCGGACGCTGCGGGAAGTGCTGCCGCGCAAGTTCCCGGGCGTCATGTTTTACTTCACTCCCGCCGATATCGTCACCCAGATTTTGAATTTCGGTTTGCCGGCGCCGATCGATATTCAGGTTTCGGGACCCGATTCCGAAGCGTCGCGCAATTTCGCCACCATGCTGCTCGAGCAGATCCGGCGCGTGCCCGGCACGGCGGATCTGCGCGTACACCAGCCCGCGGATCAGCCGAAAATTCACATCACCGTGGACCGCACCAAGGCGTCCGAGAGCGGCTTCACGCAGCTCGATGTGGCCAGCAGCGCGCTGATTTCCCTCAGCGGCAGTATGCAGACGACGCCGGAGTTCTGGCTGGATCCGCGAACCGGCGTCAGCTACAACGTGGCGACGCAGGCCCCGCAATATACGCTGACTTCGCTCAGCGATCTTCAGAACATTCCCATTTCGTCGCCGTCGCAAAAGACTCCGGAAATTCTGGGCGATGTGGCCACCACCAGCCGCGGCGCGGGACTGGCCGTCGTATCGCACTACGATATTCAGCGCGTGATCGATATTTTCGGCGGCGTCGAGGACCGCGACCTGGGCGCGGTGGGACGGGACATTGAAAAAATCGTGGACGCCAACCGCAGCAAGCTGCCGCGCGGCGCGCAACTGAATGTTCGCGGGCAAATCGAGACCATGCAGAGTTCCTTCCAGGGACTGCTGGGCGGCCTGGCGCTGGCGATTGTGCTGGTGTACGCGCTGATCGTGGTGAACTTCCAGTCGTGGCTGGATCCGTTCATTATTATTACGGCGCTGCCGGCGGCGCTGGCCGGAATCGTGCTGTGCCTGTTCGCCTGGCACACCACGATCAGCGTTCCGGCGCTGATGGGATCGATCATGAGCGTCGGCGTGGCGACTTCGAACAGTATTCTGGTGGTGGCCTTCGCGCGGGAGCGCATGGCGGAGGGATTGTCGGCGAAGGAGGCTGCGCTCGAAGCCGGGTTCGTTCGTTTCCGTCCGGTGTTGATGACCGCGCTGGCGATGATCATCGGCATGGTGCCGATGGCGCTGGGGTGGGGCGAGGGCGGCGAGCAGAATGCGCCGCTGGGGCGCGCCGTGATCGGCGGGTTGATGTGTGCGACCGTGGCAACGTTATTCTTTGTTCCGGTGGTGTTCAGCGTGATGCACCGCCGCAGTGAAAGCTAAACATGTTCCGTTCTCTTAAAGCCGTCGTGATTGTGCTCGCGGCCATTGTCATCGCCGGCGGAGTGGTGGTGCGCGGGATCAACGCGCGAATCAAGGCAGCGGCGGTGGTGAAGCAGGAAACGCTGGAAATGTCGGTGCCGGACGTGGCCGTGATTCATCCCAAGCGCGGCTCGCCGAAAGACGAAATCGCGCTGCCGGGCAACATCATGGCGTTCATCGATTCGCCGATTTACGCGCGCACCAGCGGATATTTGAAAAAATGGTACGCCGATATCGGCACGCACGTGAAAAACGGCCAACTGATCGCCGAGATCGAATCGCCCGAAGTCGATCAGCAGCTTGATCAGGCCCAGGCACAACTGGAAACGGCCAAAGCGAATCTGAAGCTGGCCGAGATCACCGCGGTGCGCTATGAGGGCCTGCTGAAACTGGAGGCGATTGACAAGCAGAGCGTCGATAACGCCGAGGGCGCGGTGGCGGCGGACAAGGCGACGGTCGCTTCGAACGAAGCCAATGTGAAGCACCTGGCGGAACTGGTCGGCTTCGAAAAGGTTTATGCTCCGTTTGACGGCGTAATTACGGCCCGCAACACGGATATCGGCGCGTTGATCAACGCCGGAGCCGCGTCGGCCGGAACCGGAACCAACGCGCAGGAAATGTTTCATATTTCTTCCGTCAGCAAGCTGAGGATTTTCATCAGCGTGCCGCAGAGTTACACAGCCGACGCGGTGCCGGGACGCCCGGTGGACATCACCCTCACGGAAAAACCGGGGCGGAAGTTCGTGGGCCGGATCGCGCGCAATGCCGACGCGATCGACCCCTCCACACGCACGCTGCTCACCGAAGTGGATATCGATAATCGCACGGGCGAGCTTCTTCCCGGCGCATACGCCGAGGTGCACCTGCGGATCACCACCGACGCCGCGGCGCTGATTGTGCCGGTGGAGGCGCTGATTTTCCGCGCGCAAAACATGGAGGTCGCGGTGGTCCGCGAGGACGACAAAGTGGATCTGGTGCACATCACCATCGGCCGCGATTACGGAACCCAGGTGGAAGTCACCAGCGGCATCACCGCGCAGGACCAGGTGATCGTGAATCCGCCCGATTCGCTGCGCGGCGGCGAGACGGTGCGCGTCGAGCCGGCGTCGAAGGAATAAAAGGCGGGCCTGTCGCCGGGAATTCTTTAGCGTGAATGGTGGCGCCACGCACTCGTGCGTGCCGCATCGACAATCGTGCCGATGCTTGGTCGCGCGAAGCTGCGTCGCGAAGAACGCACGAGTGCGCGCGCGACATGGGGAAAAGTTTACCGCGGCGACCGGCTAGACGCGCCGCTGTTTCCAACTCCCGCGCCGCAACAGAATCACCGCGACCACCGCGTAGACCGAGGCCGATCCGGCGATGGCGGCGAAAACTCCGTTGGGGCCGGTGCCCAATCGAAAGGCGAGAAACCACGCGGCCGGCATTTGCAGCATCCAGTTAGTGCCGAGGCTGATCATGGTCGGCGTGTACGTGTCGCCCGCGCCGTTGAAGGCTTGCATCGCCACCATGCCCCAAGCGTAGGAAATATAACCGTAACTGATGATGCGCGGCGCGCGCGAGCCAGTCAGAATCACGCCGGAATCGCTGCTGAACAGAGAAACCAGCGGAACGGCGCAGATGACAAAGATCACGGCGACGAGTCCCAGAAAAATCATGTTGTAGAAACCGGCCCGCCAGACCGATTGTTCGGCGCGCTCCGGCTGGCGCGCTCCCAGGTTCTGGCCGACCAGCGTGGCGGCGGCGCCGGCCAATCCCCAGCTCGGCAGGATGGCGAACAGGAAAATGCGCATCGCCACGGTGTATCCCGCGACCGCGACCGGGCCAAAAGCCGCGACCATTCGCACCAGCACGATCCACGAGGCCGTCCCGACCAGGTACTGAAAAATCCCACCGAGAGAAAGGCGCAGCAGTTGCCGCATCGCCGCGGGAATCATTTTTACGCGGCGCAACGTGATCACCACGCGGCTGCTGCCGCGCGCCAGCATCCAGAACTGGAGGAGCACTCCGACGCTGCGTCCGATGGTGGTGCCCGCGCCGGAGCCGGCGACGCCCATTCTGGGGAACGGTCCCAGGCCGAAAATCAGCAGCGGATTGAGAACGATATTGATCAGGTTGGCGACCCAGAGAACGCGCATGGCCAGCGCCGCATCGCCCGCGCCGCGAAAAATGGCGTTGTTCGAAAACAGCAGCAGGATGACGGGCGAGCTGGCGAAAATCAGCCGCGGATACCACGCTCCATGAACGACGATCGAATCGGGCGCACCCATCAAACGCAGCACGGTGGGCGCGAAGAAGGCTCCGGTGATACCGCTCAGCGCGCCGATCGCGATTCCGAGCAGCATCGATTGCGCGCCGGCGCGTGCGGCGTCTTCGGGGTTGTGCTCGCCGATGCGCCGCGACACCAGCGCCGTGGTCGCGACGCTGAGGCCCATGGAGACGGAATAAATCAGCGTTTCGACGGCTTCAGTGAGTCCGACGGTGGCGACCGCATCCGCGCCGAGATGCGCGACCCAGAACATATCGACCACGGCGAACAGCGACTCCATGGCCATTTCGAGCACCATCGGGATCGCCAGCAGCGTGATGGCCCGGCCGATGCTTTCGCGGGTGAAATCGCGGTGCGTATCGCCGCGCAGCGCGTCGATGATGGAAGCGAAGACGCCGCGATCCTCCGTTAAAATTTGGGACATGGGACAGACCTCCGGTTCTCGTTTTTTGGGGATTTTCCGCGGTACCTTTACGGTCGCGGACAGATCGAGATGGGGAGCTCTGAGAACATCGGATAACTTCAGTTCAGGCTAGCGCGATGGCGGAGCGAAGTCAAACGACGGTCCAGTAAACGTTATAACGGCGCCCGAAAATCGTATTGAGCGGCTGTAGGGTGACGGCGGTTTGCTGGTTCACCGTGCGGAAGGACAACGGCTGATCGGCGGGCTCCAGAAAGCGCGCCGGATCGCCGCGAAAAGCCGGAATCTCGATTTGCGGCGCGCGGCGCAGCGGAGGAACGTTCGATCCTGTGATCAGGTCCTCGGTCAGGCCCTGCGAACCGAGGTCGCCGGCGAGAACCAGCGGTCCGTACAGGAACGCTTGTTGTGTGGGATCGTCCGGCATGGTTTCCACGCGAAGGCGCATGGGCAGAGTCAGCTCGATGCGATCGCCGTTTTTCCAGGTGCGGGAAAGCGCCAGATAGCTGGACGGGCTGGCCGAGGCTTCGAGCGATCGGCCGTTGAGCTTCACCGTCGCCCCGCGCGCCCATTCGGGAATGCGCAGACGGATCGCGGTTTCGACTGGCTTTTCGGCGCGGATGGTGAGGACGGTTCCTCCGGCATTCGGGAATTTCGTTTCCTGGCGCAGCGTCAGGCCCTTTTCTTTCCAGCTCAGTTCCGAGGCGATAAACAGATTCACGTACAGTCCGTCGTCATCGTGCCAATAGATGGAATCGTTGAGCTTGGAATATTCTTCAATGCCGGTTCCGGTGCAGCACCAGAAGGAATGATCTTCGGTGCAGAACGTTTTCCAGACGCCCGGCGTCAGCGACAAGTAGTATTGCGTGTGGCCGGTTTCCGGCTGGATGGTGCCCAGGCGCATGTTCAGCAGGGAGCGCTCATAGTAATCGAAGTAGCGCGGATCGGCGGTCCATTGATACAGGTGCCGCGTCAATTTGAGCATGTTATAGGAACAGCAGCATTCTTCCGTTGAAACGGCGCGCTTCAATTCGGCGGCAAGTTGGCGCGGCGGAGCCAGCCATCCTTCGCCGTTGCTGGTTCCGGTGGTGACGTAGCTGCGCGCGCCGGTCACCTCGTACCAGAAAAAATCGGCGACGTCGTGGAAACGCGAATCGGCCGAAAGCTCGTAGCGCCGCGCGGCGCCGATCACCTGCGGGATGTGCGTATTCACGTGCAGGCCGCGTAATTCGTCGCGCCGCAAGGCGAGCGGATTGAAAAATCGCTGCTTGGTGAAACGGTCGCCCGTGGCGGCCCAGCGCTGGTTGCCGGTGAGCGCGGCGAGGTTGTACAACACTTCGTTCATGCCGCCGTACTCGGTTTCGAGGATCTCCTGCATGTGTTCCGCGGATTTCGGCGCGGTCCATTTGTCGGCCCAGGAAGCCATCCCTTCGACGATTTCAAGCGCCTGCCGGTTGCCCGCGAGCCTCTGCATGTCGAGCATCCCGGCCATGATCTTGTGATAGGTGTAAAAAGGCGCCCAGACCGGCTTGCGGGCGTCCAGCCGATCGAAGAATTCCGTCGGGAAGGCGGAAAGATAGCCGCCCGAAAGCCGCTTCTGGCAATTAGCCAGCTCCGCGACAATCTCGTCCGCTTTTGTTTTGGCGGATTCGTCACCGGTGGAGGCGTAGAGTTGCGCGCTGGCCGACAGGAAATGACCGGTGAAATGGCCGCGCAGTTCGCTCTCGCGGCGCCCGTCGTCGGGCTGCTCCCAGCCGCCGAGCGGCGTCGCCTGCACCGGCAGTCCGGCGTTAGCGCGAAAATTTCGAACCAGCCGGTCCGCCGGCAGACGCGACATATAGCCGCGATTCCATTCCTGCGCGTCGTGGAACGGGCCGGCGAGCAGCCGGACCTGGGTCATCGAAAACGGCCGGACCTTCGGCGGGACTTCATTTTTCGCGAAGGTTAAAGGCGCTTCGAAGGGCGGAACCTCCGGCATCGTGCCGCGGCGGGGTTGCGGATTTGCCGGCGGGTTGGAAGGCTGCTGCGCGGCGAGAAGCGGCGCGGCGGACAGCGCGGTGGCGAATTGGCGGCGGCTGAAGTTCATATTTCCTCGAAAAATCGTTCCGATTATACAAGGATCGCCGCCGCTACGCAGAAAAAGGTTTTTCGGCGCCCGCGACGGTCACGCGGGAGCGGCCTACTTCGGGGCCGGACCGCGGACCACCTGCACGAAATCATCGGCACGAATCCACTTGGCGAACGCGGCGCGAACATCCGCGGCGCTCATCGAGAAATACCGCTTCGCGGCGACGACCGGTTCGTCGAGCGGCAGCCCCATCAGCGCGCGCGCCAGCAGACCGTCGTCGATCGCGCCTTCGCTCGATTCGGCGAGCGGGATCTGGCGCAGCAGCAGCGCTTTGGCCTGCCGCAATTCCGGCTCGCTGACGTCGTCGGTCTGCATGGCGACCAGATCGCGGCGGATAATCGCGCGCGCTTTCGAGACATTCTCCGGATTGCAGCCGTAGGTCACCGAATACACGGCGCGCGTTTTCGTCGCGCTGAGCGAATCGTCCACGTTGTAAACCAGCCCGGCGACTTCGCGCAGATCGTGATAGAGACGCGTGGCGTAAAATCCTCCGCCCAGCACGTGATTGCCGAGCTGTAACGGATAATAATCCGGACTGAAGCGGTTGATCTCGACATTTTCCGCCAGCACCACCGAATCCTGAATCCGCGCCGGATCGGGAACTTCCACCGCCGAAGGTTTGTTCATCGGCACCGGGGGGAGGGTCACGCCGGGCTTCGGTCCTTCGCCTTTCCATGCGCCGAAATATTTTTCGACCTCGGCCTTGGCTTCCTCGGGCGTGATGTCGCCGATGACCACGATGGTGGTCAGATCTGGCCGGAACGTTTTCGCATAATACTGTTTTACGTCATCGAGCGTGACGGAATTGACGGTTTGCGGCGTGGTTTGCCGTAAATTGGGATCGCCCTTGGGATAAAGACCGATTTCGAGCGCGCGCTCGGCGTGATATTCCGGGCTGTTCAACTGCCCGCCGGCGACCTCGGCCGTCTGCTGCCTGACGATCTTGAACGAATCCGCTGGAAAGGCCGGATTCAGCTCGTTATCGGCCAGAAGCTCCATTCCGCGATCGAAATGGGATTTGAGAATGCGCAGCGAAAACGACGCGCCGGCCGATTCATCGGCGGCGATGTCGTCGAGCGCCTTGCGCAGTTCCAGACGGCTGCGCGCTTTCGTTCCGTAGGAGAACAGCTCGTCGACAATGTCGGCCACGCCATCCTGACCCGGCGGCGTTTCGAGATCCGTTTCATGATGGATCTGCCCGCTCAGCGTGATGGTCTGTGAAATATGCTCGGTCTGGACGATCAGGCGGATGCCGTTGGGGAGGGTGACGTCGGAAGGATGAACGTCGGAAGAGGGAACGGCCAGTTTGCTCAATTCCGCCTGCGCCCAATCGGGCAGGGTCACCGGCTTGGTGGGCGCCGAAGTGATCTTTTCCGCCCCGCCGAACCCCTGCGAAGGAACCGCCTTGCCGGATGGTTGCGGCTTCAGCACGGCCACAATCGCGTTCTGATTTTCGAAATACATTTTGGCCACGCGATTCACTTCGGCCAGGCTCACCTGGCGGATGGCGTTGACGTCCTCATCGGGCGACGTGCGATGCTCGGCGGCCAGCGCCTGCGACCAGTTCTGCGCCAGGCCGGGGATGGAATTGCGCCGGAACTCATCGGAGCTGATCTCCATGCGCCGCGCCGCCTCCACCAGATCGGAGGGAAAGCCTTTCGAAACATATCCGGCGATAATGTTTTTCATTTTTTCGACCAGCGGAGCGGCATCGGCGTTGGGCGGAAGCGCGGCGACGGCGAATCCGACGCTGGCCTGGGGATACGTTTCCTCGATCGCGAACTCGCTCGCCAGCGCTTCGCCCTTCACCACCAGATCGTACAGCTCGGCGCGTTCGCTCGAAAGAACGTCGCCGGCCAGTCGCGCGGCGGCGTAATCGGAGACGCTGTCGGTTCCCGGCATGCGATAGGCGATGAACAGGAGCTGATACGGCAGATTGCTCTCTAACGTGAAGGATTCGGCGTGCACCGGCTGAAGTTTCACCTGCGGACGCGGCGGCAGCGCATGCCGCGGAATGGAGCCGTAAATTTTTTCGATTCTGGCGATGGCCGCCGCCGGATCGAGATTTCCGGTGATCACCAGAATGGCGTTATTCGGCGCGTACCATTTCTTATAAAAATCCTGCAACATCGCGCCGGTGGTTTTATCGAAGGAGGGCTTGGTGCCCAGCGCATCGTGCGCGTAAGGCGTGCCGGCGAACATGTCTTCATTCAGGCGGGTCAGGAATTTGTAGGTGGGGTTGGACAGATCGCGCGCCACCTCCTGCTCGATCGCGCCGCGTTCCTCGTCCCACTGCGCCTGCGCGTCGTCGATGTGACCCATGCAAGCCGCGTCGGCGCGCAGGACGACATCCAGGTTCGCCGCTGGAACGGTGGCGAAATATTGCGTGATATTCTGCTGTGTATCGGCGTCATTTTGCCCGCCGAGCTGGGCATAAATCGCGGCGATCTGATCGGCGGTCAGGCCGGTGCAGCCGCGAAACGCCATGTGCTCCTGCGCATGGGCCATCCCCGGGAAACCGGCCGGAGTTTCATCGGCGCCGACCAGATAATTGTCTTGCACCGTAACTACCGGCGCCAGCGGATCGCGAACCACCACTACGTGCAGCCCGTTGGCGAGCGTCGCGCGGGTGACGTTTCCCTGTGTTTGTATGGCCGCCGCCGAAAGGACGGCAGCGGCGGCGAGCGCCAGTGTGAATACGCGCATTTTTCCTCCCATTCACTGTTATAGACGTGCAAACGGCGCGTTTTATGCCAGAAGGTTTTAC
>DATJNW010000022.1:0-32074 GCA_035507655.1 Bryobacteraceae bacterium
CAACCAGTTGCTTCGGTCCGTTGGTGGCGCACGCACTCCTGCGTGCCGCGTCGAGACTCTTCTCGACGCATGGCTGATCGAGCGGAACCAGCGTCGGCAAGAGTGCCGACGCGGCACGCAGAAGTGCGTGCGCCACGCACCTATACTGACCGGGGATTGCTCAAGGTTGCGTCAGCGATATCAGTGCGGACTACTCTGTTCCCGCCTGTAAGTTATTCATGCCGCGTGCGACGCTAGATCACCCGACAGCCAGGCAATTTTTCAGTAACGCCTCTTAGCCTTCGCCATATCGATTTCGCGGCAAATATGCCTGATCGAGGGGATCCTCGATCGCAGACCGGCCATCATCCAACGAGTTGAGAGCGGAAAAGATCGCAACGCGGAGGACCGCTCGAAGGAGAACTCAAATGTTTACCAAATTACTGTTGGCGGCGGGAGCGCTCGCGTTGGCTGGCCTGCCGGCAGCCTCAGCCGCGTCATTCGAAGTTTGGTTTGGCACTCCTGTCCAGGCGGGAGCGGTGGAATTGCCGCCGGGCCCGTACAGCGTTCATCAGCATCGGTGTGATGAGGCGTCGTTTCGGAACTTGAACACCGGCCAGATCTACACCACTCCGGCAACGGTCGAGCGCCTGGCTGTGAAAAATCCCAGCACCGTCGTCCAGATACAGACCGTGGACGGCCAGCAACAGGTGCAAATGATCACGCTCGGCGGCCATGCGGCCGACCTGACCTTCGGCGGCTAAAGCCATGAAAACGGCGTCGCTTTGGGCTACGGGAATGCTTGCGCTGGCTGCGCTCGCTCCGCCGGCCCACGTGTATGATCTGTGGTTCCGGAAACCGGTCATCGCGGGTACCCTCGAGTTGCCCGCCGGACCGTACACCGTAAGCCAGGACAGCACCGGTGCGGTGTTCAAGAACCAGAGCACCGGGACGGTCTATATGATCCGGGCCAGGGTCAATCACACCGAACGCAGAAATCGGGTGATGAAGATGCAGGTCGCGACGCGGAACGGTCAGCGGACGCTTGAATTGCTGGAGCTGCCCGGCCACACCGACGTGGTTTTCGGCAGTTAAGATCGAGCCTGTGCCACGGGAACACTCGCATCGTGGCACAGGCTTCGGCCGGTGAGTTTCTTTCGTCGCTTCTTGCCCGGGGACGCTTCGCGGTAAGATAGCGTGCATGAACTACTACGGAGCTAAAGATCTGGCGGCCAGCTTCCGCACCGTGCGGAAAAACACGATTACGATCGCCGAAGAAATCGGTGAACAGCATTACGGATTCCGCGCCACGCCGGAAACGCGAACCATCGCCCAGACGCTGGTGCACATCGCACTCGCCGGAAAACTTCAGGAGCAGATCCACGGCGTCGAAAAGCTCACCACGCTCGACGGCTTCGATTTCATGGGATTTTTCCAGCCGATGCTGGCGGAAGAGCAGAAATCGTTCAGCAAGGCGCAAATCCTGGAGCGTTTGACCCAACAGGGTGAGCACTTCGCGCAGTTCCTTGAAGGTCTTTCCGACAATTTTCTAGGGGAGCGTGTCGGCATGTCGCACGGAGCGGCGCCGGCGTCGAAGACGCGTTTTGAAATGCTGCTCGGCGTGAAGGAGCACGAAATGCACCATCGCGGCCAGTTGATGCTTATCGAACGGATGGTCGGCGTGGTTCCGCATCTGACGCGGCAAATGCAGGAGCGGATGGCGCAGATGATGAATCAGAAGGCCGGCGCGTAGACGCGGCCTTTATTCGGCCAGCGCGTCGTGGATGAATCCGGTGATATCCGTTTTCAGCTTCTTGTGGGACGGCACGTCGATATAAAACATGTGCCCCGCCGTATAGTAATGAAAACTGATATTTTTGCGTAGCGACGGCTCCAGTCCCATGTGGCTGAAGGTGTATTCGGCGGCGAAATAGGGCGTCGCCATATCGTAATAGCCGCAGCCGACGAACAGTTTCATGTGCGGATTTTTCGCAAACGCGTTGCGCAGCGATTCGCTCACGTTCACATAGCGATTTTCGTTCTGTGTCCCCCAATCCCACGGCGCGATTCCGCCGCCCAGCACGTAGTAGGTGGAATCGTCGTAATACTTCAGCTCGCTGCGGACGTATTGATTGAACATCGCCGTATACGGCGGACGAATGTCGGTCATGCTGGGATCGAAATCGATGCTGTCCGAAGCATCCAGCGGAGCGGGACCGGTCAGCCGGCTATCCAGCCGTCCGGCCATGGTCTTCTGATCGCGCATCAATTCACGCAGAAAGTGCATCAGCTCGATACGCAGATTGGAATCGTCGACGTATTTCGGATCCAGGCCGGTGAGCCGGGCGAGTTTCGCCACGGCGGCTTTATATTCCGCGTCCGTCATGCGATCGCCCTTGACTAACGCTTCGTTGTAGCCGCTTTCCGCCCATCGTTCCGATTCCTTGAGCGTCGTTTCCAGGTTCCGTTCGAGCTCCGGCGCGAGCTTCTTGTGATAAAAAGCGGTTGCCGTGTAACTCGGCAGGTACAGCAGGTACGGCAGATCGTTGCCGCGATTAAAACTGATCGTTTGGAAATTGAGCACCGTCGAAAGCAGCGCGATTCCGTTGAAGGCGATGCCGTGTTCGATCAAATATCCGGAAAGATTCGCGGCGCGCGTGGTGCCGTAGCTTTCCCCCACCATGAACAGCGGCGACGCCCAGCGCTCATTCTGCGAAAGATAGAGGCGGATGAATTCGCCCACCGATTCGATATCGCCCTGCAATCCGTCGAAGTGTTTCTTGAGCGTTTCATTGGCCGCGCGGCTGTAGCCGGTGCCCACCGGATCGACGAACACCAGGTCGGTCTGATCGAGCCAGGTTTGATCGTTATCGACAAGCTGATACGGCGGCGCGGGAAGGCTGCCGTCGTCGTTCATCCGGACGCGTTTTGGTCCGATGCAGCCCATGTGCAGCCACACCGAAGCCGATCCGGGTCCGCCGTTGAAAGCGATCATCAGCGGGCGTTTGGAAATGTCGGAAACGCCGTCGAGCGTGTAGGCGACATAAAAGAGATTCGCTTCGATGTCGCCGTGATCATTCTTGATCGGCATCATGCCCGCGGTCGCGGTGTAGTTGAGCGTCTTGCCGTTCAACTGGATTGAGTGGCGGGTGACGGATGTTTTTCCCTCGTTGAGCGCGTGCGCGGGCTCCGGCTTGACGGCTTCCGTTTCGACCGTGGTGATGCTGAGGCGCTGGCCGCGTCCGCTGGGTTGCTGGGGGACGTGTTGGGCGAGGAACAGCGAAAGAAGGG
The DNA here is from genome assembly GCA_035507655.1 of Bryobacteraceae bacterium. Classification (GTDB taxonomy): domain Bacteria; phylum Acidobacteriota; class Terriglobia; order Bryobacterales; family Bryobacteraceae; genus Palsa-187. Next base: position 3,271 of record DATJNW010000022.1, read on the forward strand.
CGATCGATACGGGCATGCATCCAGTCTACGGGAAAGCAGGGAGTCAGACGTGAGGAAGCCGAAATGCCCGCCGGTTCATTGTTTCGTCGCGTCCACGTAATCAACCCCGGGCGGCGGCGTGAATCGGAACATCGATTCCGCAATCGGCGGATTTTTCTTTTCCCCCTCAAACGTGAACTCGAGCGTCGAGCCGTCCTGGTTTTCGACATTCAGCCAGTGAATCACCGAATCGGGCGAGACCAGGAATTTCACCTGCGAATAGGGCAGCTTGTCGGATTTGGGCGTCGCGATGATGAAATCATCCGGACTGCCGCGGTCCGGTTCCACGCGGATCTGGCTGAAATCTTCGGAAAAGTGCAGTTTGCCGAGCAGAAACGCCAGCGGCCCGCGCATCGAGTCCATTTCCTTGAAGGACATTTTCTCGGCGCGGCGGTCGTTTGGATGATAGCTGTACAGATATTTTCCGTCGGAGATGTACAGCTCGCCCGCCGGCTGCGAATATTGCCAGCGCATTTTGCGCGGCTTGCTGAGGAACAGCTTGCCTTTCTCGGTGGCGCTGCGCCCCTGGCCGGTATAGCGCTCGGTGAAATTCACTTCGAGCGTCTGGATGTGGTTGTAATGATCCTCGATGCCTTTGAGAATCCTGTTGCTGTCGGGAGTATCGGCGAGCAGCGCCAGGGCGCCGGCGAGAACCACAAAAATCGATCTCATCCGCTTTCAGTTTAGCGTGCCGGTTCAACGTGAGGCTAAGAAACCGCCCGCCGGCCGCCTCGCCGCCGGTTTTCGCCGCCGTCACAAAACCGATCCGCTCTGGAACCCGGTGGGGTATCATTGGGAAGGTGTTGATTGGTCCGGACGGGCGGACACGGCGGGGCTTCTCGGGCTGCTCGCCCGAGCTGCGTGAGGAAGGATGCTCCATGGAAAAACAAGCGCAAAATATTCAAGAAGCATTTTTAAACAATGCGCGCAAAGATAAAACTTTTTTGACCATCTACTTAATGAGTGGCGTGAAGCTCAGCGGACGCATCAAGAGCTTCGACAAATATTCGGTGATTCTCGAAACCAACCAGCAGGAGCAGCTGATTTTCAAACATGCGATTTCGACCGTGGTGGTTTCGAAACCGTTCCATACTCCCGTGCATTCAAGCGCCGCGATCGCCGGAACGCACGCCGCGCCTGGCGCTCCCATCAGCGACGGCGACAACTGATCGCCCAATTCATTGGGGAATAATATAAGCGCGTCCGGCGAAGAGATTGCCATCCTGGTCGGCCTGCGGCTGACCTCGCGCGCCGCGCAGCGGGTGGCCGGCGAGGTGATTTCCGCCGAGGAATCGCTCGACGAGCTGGCCGCGCTGGCCGCAACCGCCGGAGCGCGCGTCGCCGAAAGATCCATCCAGACGCGAGCCCGCATCGACGCCGCGACCCTGGTCGGCTCGGGAAAAGTGGAAGAGCTCCAGGCCAAGATTCCTTTTCACCAGGCGACCACGGTGATCTTCGACCGGGAATTGACGCCCACCCAGCAGCGCAATCTCGAAAACGCGCTGGACGTCAAAGTACTCGACCGCACCCAGTTGATTCTCGATATTTTCGCGCGCCGCGCCCGCACCCGGGAAGGCCAGTTGCAAGTCGAGCTGGCGCAGTTGAATTATCTGTTGCCGCGCCTCACCGGCCACGGCGCGGCGATGTCCCGCTTGGGTGGCGGCATCGGCACCCGCGGTCCCGGCGAAACCAAGCTCGAAACCGACCGCCGCCGGATTCATCAACGCATCCATTCGATCGAGCGCGATCTGGAGCGCGTCCGCGGCGGCCGGGCCACGCAGCGCCGCCAGCGCCAGGCCGTTCCGCTGGCGACCATCGCTTTGGTCGGCTACACCAACGCCGGAAAATCGACGCTGTTCAATCGCCTCACTGGCGCGGGCGTGCTGGCCGACGCGAAAATGTTCGCCACGCTCGATCCCACGGTTCGCCACATTACTCTGCCATCCAGGCGCCGCGCCCTGGTGAGCGATACCGTCGGTTTCATTCGCAACCTTCCCACCACGCTGGTCCGCGCCTTTCGCGCCACGCTCGAAGAAGTGGTCGAAGCCGAGCTGCTTCTGCATGTGGTCGACGCCAGCTCCTCCGAAGCCGCGCACCACACCGCGCACGTGCTGGCCACGCTGAATGAAATCGGCGCCGCTGCAACTCCGCAGATCCTGGTTTTAAACAAAACCGATCTTCTTGGCGGCGAGCCTGACGCCGCCGCGCTGGCTCGCCGGATTCTGGGCGATCCCGAACATCAGCCGGCCGGCGCGGCCGCTATTTCCGCGGCCACCGGCGCTGGTTTTCCCGAGCTGCTCGAAAAAATCGACGAGGTGCTCGCGCTCGATCCGCTGATCGCCTGCGTTTTTCGATTTTCCTCCTCCGACGGCGCGGCGCTGCACGTTTTGCATGAACACGCGCGCGTCCTCGCAATTCGCTACGACGAAGACGGCTGCGAAGTGGAGGCCATGACGCCGGAGTCCATCCGGCGCCGGCTTAAACGTTACCTCATCTCCAACCGGCAGCCGGCTGGGCTATGATTTATTTGGGTGAATCTCCCGAATCTGCTAACGCTATTGCGGATTTTTTTCGTTCCGCTGCTGGTGGCGGCGCTGCTAGCGGATGGGACCTGGTTCGCCCACTGGTCCGGGTTGCTGTCGCGCGATATTTTCGCCCTCGCCGTTTTTCTCGCGGCCGCCGCCACCGACCTGCTCGACGGCTGGCTGGCGCGCCGCTGGGGGCAGGTGACCACGGTCGGAACGCTGCTCGATCCCATCGCTGACAAACTGCTGATCTCGGCCGCGCTGATCTCGCTGGTCGATATTCATTGTGTGCCGGCCTGGATCGTGATTCTGATCATCGGGCGCGAATTTGCGGTGTCGGGCCTGCGCTCGATCGCGGCGGCATCGGGCTATACCATCAAGGCGAGTGAGCTGGGGAAAACGAAAATGGCCTCGCAAGTGGTCGCCATCGCGCTGGTGATCGCGGGGATTCGCTGGCCGGAGCTGAATCAGCTGGCGCTGCTGGGCATGTGGGCGGTGATGCTGTTTGCGATCGCCTCCGCCGCGGATTATTTTCGAAAATTCTGGCGCCGCATCGACGATGGCGTAAAGCAGCGCCGCCGCCGCGAATTGCTGCGCATGGAACGGCAGAAAAAACGCGCCGAGCGTCTGCGCGGAATGTCCTCGGCCGTCGCCGATATGGGCGATCAAGGTTAGCTTCGCATCCGCTGTACTTCCCGCCGATACGATTCGACCAGCTGCGCCGTCATCTCCCGCATATCCCGCGTTGCGACCACATTGGCTCGTGCGCGATTGGCCAGTTCCGCCGCTTTCGCCGGTTGCTGCAACAAGCGAACCACGCGTTCCGCGAATCCCGCCGGGTCATCGGCCAGCGCGCACACGTCGCCATCGTCCGCGGTCAGGCCCTCGGCTCCCAGGCGCGTCGAAACCACCGGAATTCCCGCGGCAAACGCTTCGAGCAGCTTCACCCGCACCCCCGATCCGCTGAGAATCGGGCACACAAATACGGCATAGCGCGACAGAGGCTCGCGCACGTCTTCGACAAAACCGATCAGATCGATGGCCTCCGCTTCGGGCAGCGAATGGCGCGGCGGAGGGTCGGAGCCGATGACGATCAATCGCGCCCGCGGCTCGGCTACGCGAATTTTCGGCAGCACCCGCCGCACAAACCAGTCGAGCGCCTCCACGTTCGGCAGATGGCGGAAGCTGCCGAGAAACAGCAGGGTGAACGGCTCGCGTCCAGCGGCCCGGAAATCGTACAGCGAAGTATCGATGCCGGCGCGAAAATCGGGATCGATGCGGCCGCGCAGTTCAGGCAGGAAGGATTCCAGATAGACAGCGTTATCGCGGCTGCAAACCTGGATGCGATCCGGATGCGGCAACATGCGCAGCTCGTAGCGCAGCGCCCGCAGATATTCCCAGCGGGCTTGTAAACGCTCCATCGGCGACTTGATAAACGGCAGCCGTCGCGCGATCGATTGAAAATAGACGTCATGCTCGAAGAGAATGCTGGGAATGCGGCGGAATCGCCCGGCATATTGTCCGAGCACGGTGTATTCGAGCTGCAAAACGTCGATGCGCTGCAAATAAATCTGGCGATGAATCAGCCAGGCCAGGCCGCGGCTGCGAAATTCGCGCACCGCGTGCGGCTCGGCCGAGCCGATGGCTTTTTGCCGCGGCTCGGTGCGTAAAACGTATTCGACCGAAGCGCAGATTTGTTCCAGCTCGCGGTGCGCTTCCTGCTCCCGCGCGTAATCGAGAAGGATGATCAGGTGAAGCTCGCACAGCCGCGCCAGCTCGCGCACGGTTTGATACATAAAAACGCCGCCGCCATGAACCGGCGGGCAAATCGGATAAGGTGAGACGAACAGAACGCGTAGCGGATCGGATGGGGTGATCGCGAAGGTGTCCCGAAAATGCCCGCCCAGTGGACGGCGAAAGGTTTCCGTATCGGAAATGACCGCCAGCGCGCGGGCCCGGGCGCGCGATCGCACCGCTCGCGCCAGCTGCAACGCCGCGCGTGCGATGCCTGAAAAATTGGCGCGCTCCGGCGAATCGCCGCCCAGCCAACTGAGCATCGCGCCGGACCAGGTGAAAAAAAAATTGGAAAAAAGCCGCCGCGGCTCGTGGATGTTTTTCCAGGCGAACAGGACGAAATTTTTCTTGAGCACCGATTGAATGTAGGCTTCGCTGAAGCGCCGTCCGATGGTCCCGCGATGCTCGTGATAAACCACGCTGGCGGGTTGATACAGAACCTTCCAGCCGCGTTTCCACGCCACATACCCGAGGTCCGTGTCTTCGAGATAAAACGGGCGCAGCAGCTCATCGAATCCGCCGAGCGAAAGAAATTTCCTGCGGTCGAAGGCGCACGACCCGCCGCCGCCGTAAAAACAAGGATAGGGTTCGCGGATGGAGGGCTCAATGCGATGCGCCACGCGCAAGGCGCCCTGCTGCCACCAGCCTTCGGTGAGCCCGGTTTCTTCGCGTTTTTTCGCCGGATCGGAGAAAAAGATCTGGCAGGAGACGGCGAATACGCGTTCGTCGGAAAAACCGTCGAGCAGGGGTCTTAAAAAATCGCGCTCCACGCGCATGTCGCTGTTCAAGAGCACCACAATGTCGTGCCGCGCGTGGCGGAATCCTTCATTCGATCCGGCGCCGAAGCCCAGATTGCTGTCGAGCGCGATCAAACGCACCGACGGAAACTTTTCGAGGACCCACGGCGCACTGCCGTCGGTTGATCCGTTGTCGACGACGATCACTTCGCTGCCCGGACATTGTTGCGCCGCGGTGAGAACGGAAGGAAGGTATTTTTCGAGCAGGTCGCGCCCGTTCCAATTGGGGATCACGATGCTCGCGGCGTGAGTGGCGGGTTGCGTCTCGGGCGGAAGCGGTCGCCGCGGCCGGAGGCGGCAAAACGCATCGCACAGCAGCAGCGCGAGCGCCGAGCTCAAAAGAAAAAATGGAGTGAGCAGCGCGAGTGGTGCGCCTTTCGCAATGCGCCACAGCGCGGCGAGCGTGCGGCGCATTTAATCCTGCACCCGCGGACCGAGCCCGGCGGCTCGCCCGAGCTTCACCCAGCGCGATTGCCGGACCGATTCGAGCTGCGCCTCGAGGCGTTCGATTTGCTGCTTCAAATCCTGCGCCCAGCGGGTCCGCTCCACCACCGTCGCTTCAGCGCTGTCGAGCAGGCGAACCGTTCCGGCAAGCTCCTCGATTTTGACCGCAAGCTCGTGCGTGAGCCGGGCCTCCGTGTCCAGCGCCCATTGTGTTTTCGCGCGATTCTCTTCTTCGAGTTCCGCCACTTTGTGGTTATACCCCTCCACCACCTGCGCCGCGGCAGCCTGCTCCATTTGCAATTCCTGTTGAAGTTGATCAATGCGCTCCTGCGCGGCGCGCCAGCGCGATTCGAGCTCCAGCGCCCAGCGGTTTTGCGTTTCGAGATGCTGCGTCTGCGCGATGTGCGCCTCCTGCAAAAGCTTATGATCGGCGATGAGCTCTTCGAGCCATCGCTTGGTCTGGTGCAGCTCCTCTTCGAGCAGGTGAATGTGGTGTTCGCGTTCGCGCAGGAGATTGGCGGCGCGCGGCACGTAGAGAAACGATGCGGAATCGTGCGGTTCAGCGGAGCACAGCGCGACGAAAAAATTCGCGTCCTGCGCGGGCGACGCCGCCCGCTCCAGGTGCGACTCGGGACGCGAGGCGGACGGGTCGACGGGGACGAAGCTCAAGGATTCCTGGCGATTTTGTAAAAAAATCGTGACGTGAGCAAAGCAGCGTTCCAGCGCGTCGCGAAATTCCTGATATTCGAATTCGTGTGCGTGAAATGGATTGGGCCCGTGTTCGGCGCGGGATTCGCTGTAATAGAGCTTGTTCGGCGTCGACACCAGAAAGACACCGCTCGGATGAACCACGCGACCCGCCTCGCGAAGAAGATCGGGCCACGAGGGGAGATGCTCGATCACTTCAAACGCCGTGACCAGGTGAAAAAAATGATCGGGGAAAGGCAGGGCGCCGGCCGAGGCTTGGAGAAAATGAATGTTCGCCGCGCCGTAGTTCTCTCGCGCGTAAGCGATCGCTTCGGGCGCGCGATCGATGCCGATCGCGAAGCGCAGGTGTTGCGCAATCTCGGCCAGGCCATAACCGGCGCCGCATCCGATATCCAGCGCGCGCCCGTGTGCGTAACGGCGTGCGAAGGCATAGCGCGAGGCGTGCTCGGCCCACAGATCGTCATTGACTTCCCCGGGAATGACGCGCTCACCGGTAAATTCGATCACAGCGCGGGGGCTCCGGCGGAGATTCGTGCGTTCACCTCCACGCGGCAGGGAAAATGAAATTGGCCGTAAATCGGCGCTTCGGAGCGGGACATTTGCAGCACCAGCGCATTGTCGATCCAGTCGCACATGGAATAGTGCTCCAGCGTTCCCTCGGCGATGGCCGGTGAAAAGGAAAACGAGGAAGCGTACAGCGCGGGAAGCTGGATATGAAAATCGACCGTGCAGATTTCGCCGCCAGGAATCGCCGGAAGCGAGTAGCCTTCGCGCTCGGTATTGGTGCCGGCGAAATCGACGCCCAGATGATTGCGAAACATGAACCCGATAATGGGACGGTCCAGATTGGCTTTGGCTCGCGCGCTGATTCGCACGACGATGGTCGAATCGGGTTCGAGCGATGGCAGCCGGGCGCCGGATTCGTCAAAAACGGCAATGCCGAGAATTTCGGCGCGTCGGTCGCCGAAGCGATGATCGATATTGGGAATTTCGCGGACGACCTCCGGAGGCGGATGATAAGCCGCCGGCGGTGCGATGGATTTGTCGTGATCGCGATAGCGATGATCCTTTTCCGCCATCGCCGCAAGATATTTCGAGACGACCAGATCCGTTTTTCCGGCTGCCATTACGCGTCCGCGTTCCAGCCACAGCGCACGGTCGCCGATCGCTTTAACGTCGCCGGTCGAGTGGGAAACGAACAGAATCGTGATGCCCCGCGAGCGTAGCTCGTGAACCTTGCGCATGCAGCGCTGGCGGAAATAAACGTCCCCAACGGACAGGGCTTCATCAACCAGAAGAATTTCCGGATCGAGGTGAATGGCGACGGCGAAAGCGAGGCGAACCACCATTCCGCTCGAATATGTTTTTACGGGCTGGCGAATGAAGTCGCCGATTTCGGCGAAGGCCTCAATCTCCGGGAAACGGCGATCCATGTCTTTCGTGGAGAGGCCGAGGATCGCTCCATTTAGATAAACGTTGTCGCGTCCGGAAAATTCGGGATCGAAGCCGGAACCCAGTTCGAGTAACGCGGCGACTCGTCCGTTGACGGCGATTTGGCCGGCGGTCGGTTGAACGATACCCGCGCAGATTTGCAGCAGGGTACTTTTTCCGGAGCCATTTTCCCCGACAATGCAGAACGTTTCCCCGCGCTGCACGTTGAAAGAAACATCGCGAAGGGCCCAATAATCGGTGTGAAACCGCCGTCGGTTAAAGGTGGCAAGCTCCTTAAGACGGTCGCCGGAGGCGGCATAAATGGAGTAACTCTTCGAAACGCTAGAGAATTCGACGGCGGGCACTATTGCGATTGTAGAGCGGCAGGGGTGAGGGCGCAAGCGGTAGATTAAGGTCTGATTATCGACATACTTGACACCATTCGCGCCCGCCGCATAGTCTGGTAAATAAAGCCGGTGTAGCTCAGGTGGTTAGAGCGACGGTCTCATAATCCGTAGGTCGCAGGTTCGACTCCTGCCGCCGGCACCATTCCCGTCAATTTGATCCGGTAATTTGCTGAAAAATCCGATCCAGTTCAGCCTGAGAATAGTATTCGATTTCGATGCGCCCACGCTGATCGGTCAGTTCAACGATTCGGACTCGTGTTCCCAGAGTCCGTTCGAGTTGGTCCGCAGCCACCTTGACATTGGGATCCTGAGCGGCCGTGGTTTTCGAGCGGCCCTGTTTCGACCGGTCGGCCGTAAGGTGCTGAACCAGAGCTTCAACTTGGCGCACGGACATTCCCTGGGCGGCTGATTTCTCGGCAATCTCGATCTGGGTCTCCGCCGACGGTAGGGCGAGAATAGCCCTGGCATGTCCCATGGAGATACGCTGCGCGATGAGCAGATTCTGCACTTCACGGGGCAGCTTCTGCAGGCGCAGTGTATTCACCACCGAGCTGCGATCCTTGCCCGTGCGCCGTGCGATCTCTTCGTGGGAGAGCCCCATTTCACGATGAAGCCGGTCGTAGGCATGCGCGGTTTCAATGGGATTGAGATCCTCGCGCTGCAGGTTTTCGATGAGAGCGAGTTCGAGAAGGTGATCGTCGGCGACTTCCTGCAGAACGACCGGCACATCGGTGATACCCGCAAGCTGAGCGGCACGCCAGCGCCGTTCTCCGGCGACGATCTGGTACGCGTCGCCGGCCCGCCGGACGATCAACGGCTGGATGATACCGTTCGCGCGAATCGAGGCGGCCAATTCCTCCAGGCGGTCCGGCTGAAAGATAGTGCGTGGCTGGAGCGGGTTTGGTTCGATTGAGGAGATCGGCAGTTTAGTTGGATTTTCCGGTGCGGCCGGAACGGGATTCGGCGCGGGACGTGCCGGCAAAAGGCTAGAAAGCCCTTTACCGAGCGCTTTGCGTGGCTTGTCGCTTCCGGCGTTCATTTTCAAGGATCTCCTTGGCCAGCTTAATATAGCTTTCGGCTCCGCGGGACCGTGGGTCGTAAAGCAGGATCGGCTTCCCGTAGCTGGGTGCTTCGGCCAATCGAATGGTGCGCGGGATTACGGTCGAAAGGACGCTGTCGTTGAAGAATTCCTTGAGATCATCCGCGACCTGCCTGGTCAGATTTGTTCGATCGTCATACATAGTGAGGAGAATCCCTTCAATATTAAGGGGATGCGAGAAACCTTCCCTAACGCGATCAATCGTATCCATCAGTTGTGAGATCCCCTCGAGGGCGAAGAATTCGCATTGTATAGGGATTAGGACTGAGTCAGCCGCGACGAGCGCGTTCAGTGTAAGGAGATCGAGCGCAGGTGGGCAATCGATGAGAATGTACTCGAACTGATCGCGTACGGGTGCGAGGGCGCGGCGAAGACGATGTTCCCGGTCGGCGAGATCTACCAGATCAAGATTAGCAGCAACGAGATTCTTATCGGCCGGCACAACGAAGAACCCATCACATTCCGTCCCGACAATTGTTTCGCGCAAAGGCACGTCATTCAATAGTGCGTCGTAGAAGGTAGATTTCTCAGGCGATTTCTCGATGCCAAGTCCCGTTGTTGAGTTACCCTGTGGATCGGAATCGATAAGCAAGACTTGCAGATCATTCGCCGCGAGCGAGGCGCCAAGATTGATCGCAGTGGTGGTCTTACCGACGCCGCCTTTCTGGTTTGTGATCGCGATGACCTTAGCCACGTCCGTTGATCTTAGCATGTTCCACGTGGAACAGGGCAATGATTCTCCGCTGACTGCCCGGTACCGGTATAACCTCTATCGGATCAGGAAGTTCGCTGAGGCTTGTGTAGCTTAGAAGAAGGGCGATTTGCGGTGCAATCGAAAGGGAAAACATTGCCTTCGGATTTACTGCGCGTGAGACCATCCAATCGAACCTCTCCGGAACGTCTTCAGCCCGCCCCGCGAAAACCGTCGCGTTATGCACGCAACGAGTGGATTCGCGCAGAAATACGGCCTTTCGGCGGTGAGATTCAATTAAGCAAACCTTACTTTCCGGACGAGTGACGGCTACGGGAATTCCAGGAAAACCAGCTCCTGAGCCGACATCCGCGATTCGCAAGATCCCCGGCGGCAGGATGCGACCGAGAAACAGGCACTCGCAATAGTGAAGGCTAATGATATCCGCGAGGGAACGAACGTTTGTGAGGTTCAGGGTCCGATTCCAGCGAACCAAGAGGTCATAGTGAGACCCCAGGAGCCGAACTTGCTGGGAGGAGAGCCCCTTATTACCGCAATCTTTCTTAAGCGCCTCCTCAAACGTCACGCCGAGATGCTCAGATAGACATCTAAGACCGAAACCGCCGCAGGTGTAACGCCAGGTATCCGAGCCGCCTCGCCGAGTGTCTGTGGACGGACCCGCAAAAGCTTCTCGCGAACTTCATTCGACAGCCCCGGAACAGTATCGTAGGTAAATTCCGCGGGAATCTGCCGCCTGACGGAATCACGCAGCCGATTCATTTGGCGTTCCTGTTGGGACACATAACCGGAATACTTTAGCTCTGTTTCCAAGCCCTCTAGCAAACCATGCACCGGAGTTTCCTGCATCTGCTCTGCGGCCCAAGCACGAAGCGAGCCAATCCGCGCCTCCGGCCGGCGAATCCATTCGGCGACTGTCGGTCTGTCGTTCGAAGTCAGACCCAGTGCCCCCGGGTTCACCCTGCACCGCCCCATAGCCTCGAGTAACGCCGCCTTCTGATCCTGCTTTCGGCAGTATAGACTCCATCGATCCGCTGTCACCAGCCCGACTCGATGACCCAGGGGCGTCAACCGTTCGTCCGCATTATCGATGCGCAGATGCAGCCGGAACTCGGCGCGTGACGTAAACATTCTATAAGGCTCGTCTGCGCCCTTGGTGATCAGGTCGGAGATCAGGATACCGATATAACCCTCGGTGCGCTCGATCGACACCGCTTCACAGCCCTGACTCCGGCGAGCAGCGTTGATGCCCGCCATCAATCCCTGACACGCGGCCTCCTCATACCCCGAGGTACCATTGATCTGTCCAGCCAGGAACAAACCTGTAATAGACTTGACCTCCAGAGCACCGGTCAGCTCCCGCGGGTCGATCGCGTCGTACTCAATCGCGTAACCCGGCCGGATCATCTCCGCGCGCTCAAGGCCGGGAACGGACGCAACCATTTGAACCTGAACATCAATCGGCATGCTGGTCGACATGCCGTTGACGTACACCTCACACGTATCCAACCCCTCCGGCTCAAGAAAAATCTGATGACGCGATTTGTCCGGGAACTTGACAATCTTATCTTCAATCGACGGGCAATACCTCGGACCCAAACCTTCGATTTGGCCGCTGTACAGCGGCGATCTTGACATGCTTTCGCGCAGAATCCGATGCGTCCGCTCGGTCGTATATGTAACGTAGCAGGGGACTTGCTGGCGATCGATCTTTTCCGTCAAAAAGGAGAAGGGAGTGGGATCCGCGTCACCGAACTGTGGCTCAAAACAGGACCAGTCGATCGTCCGCCCGTCGAGCCGCGGCGGCGTTCCGGTCTTGAGCCGTTTCCACTCCAGCCCCAGCGAACGTAATTGATCGCCCAACAGATTCGATGGCGCCTCGCCGCTCCGCCCGCAACTATATTTCTGCTCACCGACATGCGCCAGACCGTTTAAGAACGTTCCCGTCGTGATCACCACCGAATCACTGAGAATCGTACGTCCGTCACGCAGCAGAACGCCTTCGATATGGCGCCGCGCCGAGCCGCAAATCACCAACTGCGCAACCTCCGCCTGTAATATTCGGAGATTCGGCTCTTTTTCTAGCACTTCCCGCATGCGCAGCCGGTATCGTTTCTTGTCGCATTGTGCGCGCGGCGAGCGAACCGCCGGGCCGCGGCTGGTATTCAACAACCGGAACTGGATCCCTGTCGCATCAGTCACTTCGCCCATCACCCCGCCCAGCGCATCGATCTCCCGCACCAGGTGGCCCTTGGCGATGCCGCCCACCGCCGGATTGCAGGACATCTGCGCGATCAGATCCAGGTTCATCGTGATCATCGCCGTTTTCAAGCCCAGGCGCGCGCACGCCCGTGCCGCTTCGCAGCCAGCATGGCCGGCGCCCACAACCACGACATCGTATCGATTGGTCACTCCATCAATATTCTAACGTGCGCGGTAAACTGGCATTGCGGCGTGAAAATCTTCATCATTGGCGGCGGCGGCCGCGAACATGCCATCGCCTGGCGGCTCGCGCGCGAAGGCCACTCGATCTATGCGGCGCCGGGAAACCCCGGGATAGCGCAAATCGGCACAGTCCTGAGCGGCGATTATCTGGACCTAGCGAAGAATCTCGGACCCGATCTGACCGTCGTAGGCCCGGAAGCGCCCCTCGCGGCCGGAATCGCCGATCAATTCCGGGCCGCGAATTTCGCGATCGTCGGCCCCACACGCGAACTGGCGCAACTTGAAGCGAGCAAAATTTACGCCAAGCAGCTGATGCAGAAACTCGCCATTCCCACCGCGCGATTTGTTCAAGCCGAAACCACGGAAGCCGCACTGGCGGCGCTTTCGCGCTTTCATTATCCTGTCGCCGTGAAAGCCGACGGACTCGCCACCGGAAAAGGCGTCATCATAGCCCATGATCTTCAAGCGGCGGAAGCCGCGGTTCGCGCGCTGGGCCCTCGGCTCGTCATCGAGGAATTTCTGGCCGGCGAAGAGGTGAGCTTCATCGTCCTCGCCGACGGGCGCCGCTTCGTCGCTTTCGATTCGACGCAAGATCACAAGACCATCGGCGACGGCGACACCGGACCGAACACCGGCGGCATGGGAGCCTACAGCGACGGGCGCATTCTGACCGGCCAGGAAACGCAAAGCATCATCGAAAAAATCATCGAACCCGTGATTTCCGCCACCGGATTCACCGGGTTCCTCTATGCCGGCCTGATGATGACCGCCGATGGGCCCAAAGTGCTGGAATTCAACGTTCGCCTGGGAGATCCGGAAGCGCAGGCGATCCTGCACCGGCTCGATGACGCGGCTGATTTTGCCACGGCGTTGATGCAGGCGGCCACCGGTGCTCTGAGGGCGACCACGCTCCACTCGAAGCCGGAGCCTTCGCTGTGCGTAGTGCTCGCCGCGGCGGGTTATCCAGGCAAGCCTCGCGTCGGCGATCCGATCCACGGAATCGAGGACTGTCCGGCGCAGGTCTTTCACGCCGGAACGCGGCTTGGCGCGCGCGGTCTTGAAACGGCCGGTGGCCGCGTGCTGGGAGTAACGGCTTCGGGCGCCGATCTTGGCTCCGCAATCGGAAACGCCTACGCAGGTATCGCGAAGATCCATTTCGAGGGAATGCAGTATCGTCGTGACATCGCCCGCAAAGGTCTAAAACGCTGGCCTCCCGCTACAATCGAGGCTACCGGGACGTAGCTCAGTCGGTTAGGGCTGAGCAGATCGCGGTATCGCGCCAGGTCACCATTGCCGCCCGGAAACACGCGAGGCCTGATGATCGAAGGTCGGGTCGCGAAGCGATCAAGGCGGTGAAGCAAGAGAGCCGCGGAAGGAATAAAATCCTACCGCAGAAGTTCCATGCGCGCGCGGGCATCGGTGGTCCAAACGTGATCCGCCCCCAGTGTCGCGAGAATCTTCTGGTAGGAATCGCGCAAGAGCGGCCCGGCTTCGCTCGTCTTGCCTTGCCGCGCCAGGGATTCACCCAGGCGGCTCGCGAGCACCGCGTTCTGAACCTCGTCCCGGCGATGCTGGCGATAGAACTCCAGTGAACTGCGGAATTCGCGCTCCGCCGGCGCGAATTTTCCGGCGGCCATGTGAACCTGCGCGCGCAGCTCATTGAGCCCCGCCAGATAGGACTCAGCGGTCGACCCTCCGATCGCCGCGATCTCGGCCCCGGCCGTCTGAAATTCGCCTTCTGCTTCCGCAACGTTGCCGCGGAGTCCGTTGGTGAGCGCCAGCCACTCGCGGATGTTGATGGTGAACACGGAATCGTTCCCGTGCTCGAAGGGGCGAATGAAATCGAGCGCGGTATAATATTCCTGTGCCGCGCACTCCAGGTCCTTCCGCTCCAGGCAAAGCCGGGCGCGATCGCGCAGCAACGCGACATATTCATAACCTTTAGGGCCTTGCCGCGCGTCCCCGATGGCGATCGCCTCGGCCAGATACTTTTCCGCCTCGTTAAAACGTCCCGCCTTGAGATTGGTGGTCGCCAGCACGCTGAGATTTACCAGCGTCGGCCAAGTGTTGCCATACAATTCCCGGCTGAGTTCGATCGCCCGCCGCATGGGCTGCTCCTGCTCCTGGAAACTCTCGCCGAGCTGGCTGCGGGAGACGCCGAGGTAGTTATAGGCGCTCATCAGAGCTTCCCGATTCGGGCGGCCACGCGCCTTTTCGAGAATGCGAACCGCCCATGCCGCGTCGCGCTCCGCTTCGGCCGCCTGCTGATTCCGGTATTCCACGCCCGCCAGATCGACATACAGCAGGCCCACCGACGGATCATCCGCGCGGGCGATGGGGAGCTGCTTTTCGAGCGCCAGCTGAAGCTGCACGCGAGCGTCGGCGTGTTTCGAAAGCACCGAATACATGCGCCCGATCGTCCGGCGCAGCCGGATCTCCACCTCCGGATCGCTGCCGAAGTACGACCCGATGCGGCCGCGCATTTCATCCACCACGTCGAGTAGGGTGACCGACGCTCCCTTGCTCTTGAGCGAGTTGTACCAGCTGGGATCGGCCGCGCCCAGCATATCGTTCAGAAAGCTGTTGATCTGCTCCGCGCGCCGGGCTTCACGCCGCGCGACGCTCGCCTGATAGAAGGAAACCGCGGTCGCAACCGCCAGGGCAATCGTGAAAACGGTTCCCGCCGCGACCGCAATCCGATTGCGGCGAATAAATTTGGCCGCGCGATACACCCGGCTGGCGGGTTTTGCGAGCACCGGGCGGCCTTCGCGATAGCGCGCGAGATCGTCCGCCAGCGCTTGCGCCGTGCCGTAGCGCCGCGCCGGTTCGGGATCGAGCGCCTTGAGCAGGATCGCCGCCAGATCGCCGGTCAGCACCTTGCGCGCCCGCTCGAGCGAAACGCCGCGAAGCTCCGCGGCTTTCGCCGTCAACGCGCTCGCGGGAGCCGCCGCGGTCACCTCGCCCGCCGCCCGCCGCAGCGCGCCGGTAATCGATTCCGAAGCGCTGTAGGGCGGGGCGCCCGTCAGCAGCTCATAAAGAATCACGCCCGCCGAGAAAACATCGCTCGCCACGCCGGCCGGCTCGCCGCGCAGTTGTTCGGGGCTGGCGTAAGCGGGCGTCACGGCATGCAGCGCGGTGGTCGCCGCATCGTTTTCCACCAGCTTGGAGGTGCCGAAATCGACCAGTTTCGGCCGCCCGTCTTTGGTTACTAAAATATTCGACGGCTTCAGATCCCGATGCACCACCAGATTCCGATGCGCATATTCGACCGCCTCGAGCACCTGCCCGAACAGCGCGAGCCGCTCCTCCAGCGGCAAGCGGCGCGCGTCGCAGTACACGTCGAGCGGCTCGCCTTCGATCAGTTCCATGACCAGGTACGGCTCCTGTTCACCGGTCATGCCGCCATCGAGAAGCCGCGCGATATTCGGATGATTCAGCCGCGCCAGAATCTGGCGTTCCGAGAGAAAACGCTCACGGTACCACTCCGAGCGAAGCGATCCGCGCAAAATCTTGATCGCCACTTTATGCCGGAACTGGCCATCGTCGCGCTGCGCCCGATAGACCGTGCCCATGCCGCCGGCGCCGAGAATCGCGTCGCACTGATAGGCTCCGAAGCGCGGCAAAACCGGCGCGCGGACCGGCGGGACCGATCCGCTCCACGAACGGAAACTCGCGAGAAGAGCCTGCACGTCCGCCCGCAGCGCGGGATCGCCCTGGCAGGCCGAATCGAGATACTCCGGACCGTGATCGAGCGCCGCGTGGAACAGATCCTCCACCCGGCGATAGCGGCTGGCCCTCACCTCGTCTGATTGCGCCACGACGTCTACTCGGGATGGCGGGAACCGGCGGAATTTTGCTCGCCGCCTTGCAGCCGCTGATGGAGCCAGGAGAGCGCGAAATTCACATCCCGGTCGACCCGCGCGCGGGACTGGCCGAGCAGTTCGGCCGTCTCGACCGACGTCGCGCCCAGAAAGAAGCGCAGCTCCAGCGTGCGCACCTTGGCGGGATCGAGCTCCGCCAGCTCCGTGAGCGCGTGGTCCAGATCGAGCAATTCCGCGGATGCGGCATCGACCCACGCCAACTCCGGCGCGAGCAGCACCGGCTCGGCGCGCTCGCCGCGTTTCTTGGCGCCGTCCTTGCGGGCATAATCCACCAGAATCCGGCGCATTAATTTCGCGGCGAAGGAATAAAAATGTTCGCGGCTGTCATACCGCATGCCCGAATTCTTCACCAGCCGCAGAAATAGCTCATTCACCAGGGCGGTGGCCTGCAAAGTATGAGTGGGACGTTCGCCGCGCAGGTAGGATTCGGCGATGGCGTGCAGGCGGTCATAAACCGCCGGCGCAAGCTGCTCGAAAGCGGCTTCGTCGCCCTGGCGCCATTCGGCCAGCAACTGGGTAATCTTGGCCGGCCCCGGACCCATGAACGGATGTTAGCACACGGCCTGTTCGCGGCTCCACGCGCGCATTTTTTCGCGACTCTGCGCCATCCCCCGTAAGGGACGCCGCGTTGAGGTAGTCTTTTGCCCACAGGCGTGAGCCAAGGAGCAGTTATTATGAAATCCGTCAGATCTTTGCCGGTGGTCTTGTCGCTCGCGCTAGGGATGGGAACGAACGCGGCCGCACAAACCTACAGCTTTACCAGTTGCAACAGCCAGGCCACGGCGACGATTGTGGTCGGCGGCAATCTCACCAGCCAGCCTCCGGTTACCGCCTTCGGACTCACCACTTACACCTATACCTTCACCGGCACGTTCACTCTCACCGTCGGAGGAAGCACCACCACCACAACGGGATTCGCCGGAATCAGCGTGGCCTTCGGAAACCTCGGCAATGGAACCATCACCGGCATCACCTTCGGCACTCCGCCCAACCCGACCACCTTTCTTCCCGGATGGGCCGTCTATCTGCAAGGATCGGGAACGCTGCTGACCCCGGGCGTTTTTCCCGCGACCATTCCGCCGGTTACGGACTGGACCGAGCAGGGCGTCGGCATGAACTATGACTATATTTCGCTCAATGGGTCCACCGCGTCCTATTACCTGTCCTGCTCGGCGAGCGGCCCCTCGGGTGCGACCGGAGCGACGGGTGCGACCGGAGCGTCTGGAGCCAGCGGCGCGGACGGATCCGCGCCCGGCGATACTCTGGGCGATCCCGCCAACCAGTCCGGTTGTCCGTTCTGCGGCAACTCACCCGACCCGATCGATCTGGCCACCGGAAACATGTTCGAGCGTGCGGACGATTATCACACTTTCGGAGCCAATCGGCTTTCCTTCACTCGCTATTACAACAGTCTGACCGCCGCGCCCACCCTGGCTGTTTCGCTCGGCCAGAACTGGCGCTCGAACTACGACCGCTATCTGCAGCTTTCTTCGGCAACCGTGATCGCCGAACGGCCCGACGGACAGCAGTTAACCTTCACCCAAAGCGGCGGCGCCTGGACCACCGACACCGACGTCGATCTCACGCTGGTAAATTCCGGATCGACCTGGACACTGACAGACCACAGTGACACGGTAGAAACCTACACGGCAATCAGTGCGAGCCAGGCTCTGCTTCAGACCATCCAGTCCCGCAACGGCTACACGCAAACGCTGCTCTATAACTCGAGCAATCAGGTAGTCTCGGTGACCGATTCCTACTCGCGCCAGCTGGCGTTCACCTATAACAACCAGCTATTGCAGTCAGTCACCACGCCTGACGGCCTCATACTGACCTACGGGTTCTCGCCCGCCGGCGGATCGAATGTCCTGACGTCGATCAGTTACTCATCCACGCCGGTCACAACCCAATCCTATTTATACGAAAATTCCTCGTTTCCCTTCGCGCTCACGGGGATCGTCGACGAAAACGGTACCAGATACATGAGCTGGACCTACGATTCGAAGAGCCGCGCGCTGACCAGCCAGCTCGCTGCGGGCGCGGGCCTGACATCGGTTGCCTATAACGATACCGACGGCAGCCGCACTGTTACCGGGCCGCTCGGCCAATCGGGTGTGTATCATTTCTCCACGGTTGCGAATGTCCCAAAAGTGACCGAGATCGATTTCACCGCGACTTCCACCACTCCGGCGGCGAAAATGACATTCACCTATGATACGAACGGCTATGTCGCCAGCCGCACCGACTGGAACGGCAACGTCACTACCATGGTCAATAACTCCCGCGGAATGCCGACCATGATTGTGAAAGCCGCGGGGACTCCGCAATCCCGCACCACCCAGATCACTTATCATCCGTCGTTCCGGATTCCGGTACAGGTAATCCTGCCCGCAGTTACGCAAAGTTTCACCTATGACGGGAATGGCCAAATCCTGACTTACACGCTTACCGACACCAGCACCAACTCAGCGCCTTATTCGACCAGCGGACAAAGCCGGAAATGGGCCTTCACCTGGTCCAATTTCGTACCCGCTTCCATTCAAGGTCCGCGCACGGATGTGGCGGCGTTGCTCAAATTCACCTACGATGCCGGCGGCGCACTCACTTCGGTAACCAATGCGCTGAACCAGACGCTGCGTATCACTCAACATTTGCCGGGAGGATTGCCGCTGACAATCGTCGACCAGAACGGAGTCACCACCACGCTCTCCTACGATGTACGCCAGCGGCTTCTGACGCGAACTCTCGCGACAGGCGCCGGACCGCTGACGACACAGTACACCTACGATGCGGCGGGAAACACCATGACGACCACCTTACCCGATGGCTCGGCCTTCAACAATACCTACGACGGCGCGCACCGCCTGACCGGGATCGCCGATCTGCTGGAGCAAAGTATCGGCTATACGCGCAACGCCGGCGGCGGAATCACCGCAATGAACCTCACCAACGGGAGCGGCAACACGACGCTCGAGCGGTCCCACGCTTATGACGCGCTCGGCCGCCCGACTGCGACCACCGGCGGCGCAGGCCAGACTACTTCCTACGCTTATGATCCCAACGGAAATGTCACCTCCATTACCGATGGACTGAACCACACCCGCGAGCGTAGCTTCGACGCGCTCAATCGACTGGTGAAGGTGACCGACCCCACACAAGCCGTCAGCACCGCGACTTATGATCCCTTCTCTCGCCCGCTCAGCGTCAGCGATGCCAACGGCGCAACCACGCAATATACCTATGACGGATTCGGCGACCTGATTCAGGAGATCAGCCCGGCCAGCGGGACGACGATTTATCATTTCGACGGATCCGGTAACATGACCCAGAAGGTGGACGCGCGCGGCGTCGTCGCCAATTACTCCTATGATGCTCTCGACCGGCTCACTTCGATCGCCTACCCCGGCAACTCCGCGGAAAACGTGACCCTGACCTACGACCAGAATTCATTCGGCGTAGGCCGTTTGACGTCAGTCACCGATGCAGCCGGCAGTCTGACTCGCAGCTACGACGAACGGGGGAATCTTCTGAGTGAGTCCCGCACCCAGGGCTCAACGACGCTTGCGACCGCATATACCTATGACGCCGCTTCCCGCATCGTATCGATGACTTACCCATCGCGCTGGACTGTCAGTCTGACTCGCGACCAGATGGGCCGGATCACCTCAGCCGCGGCGACCGCGCCCGGAGCCACAACCTCCCATCTTCTTTTTTCCGCCGCCGGATATGAGCCGTTCGGACCTGTGAGTGCGCTGACTTACGGAAACGGAATTACAGAAAAGCGCACCTATGATGCGGATTACCGCTTGACCGGAATCGCCGCCACGGTCGAGAAGCTTTCTTATTCCTATGATGCCGCGGATAATGTTCTCTCTATCGCCGACGGCGTCAGCGCGGCGAATAGCCAGAGCTTCGGCTTCGACATACTCAACCGGTTAACCAGCGCGAGCGGAGCCTATGGAAGGCTCGATTACAGTTACGACGCCAACGGCAACCGGTCGACCGAGAGTTCGCCGGCCACCAGCGACGGGCTCGCCTCGGTCACTTCGTTCGCTTATAACCAGGCTGGTCGGCTGGCCGCGGCTTATGACGGAGATCAATCGCTCGCGCAATATACTTACGACGTCTTCGGACACCGGCTGGTTGAATCCGGAAATATTGCCGGGACCACTCACTATCAATACGCCTCCGACGGCACGCTGCTCGAAGAGGCGGACGGGCAGGGTAACTTACAAGTCGATTACGTGTATCTGAATCGCACTCCCCTCGCGACCATCCAGGGCGACGGGACATTTCACTATCTGCATAACGACCGGCTCGGCGCGCCGCAAGCCGTCACCGACGCGTCGCAATCCGTCATGTGGAGCACCACTTACCAGCCGTTCGGGCAGATCGCCAACGCGCCGTCGCTCGTCGCCGAGGATCTTCGTCTTCCCGGCCAGGAAACGGACCCGGAAACAGGTCTCTATCACAACGGATTCCGCGATTACGCGCCGGGAATCGGACGGTATGTGCAAAGCGATCCCGTGGGTCTGGCCGCCGGAACGAATCGCTATGCCTACGCCGGCGGCAATCCGGCGGGCGAAATCGATCCGAGCGGTCTGCTGTTTGAGAGCATCACTTCCGCCATCAACCAGGCATCCTCGCTGTGCCAGGGCTTCGGCGATTGCTCGCTTTCGAGCCAGGTGAAAATCGCCTATAGCCTCGCGACCAGCCAGCAGACGCCCTATGTCCCGGCGTTACCGTCCGACATCGGGCCGCCGGCGCCGCCGACGACGCAAAACCTGACTCCGCTCTTGCAGTGCTCGGCGATGAATACGTGCACTCCGGAAACCTATGCGCAAGTGATCGCCGCACAAACCGCCGTACTGTGGCAGCAGATCTACACCTATAACTCGACGCTCTATTCACAAGTCGTGGTCCCGACTTTCGAACAATCCGTCGAGAATGCGGAATTCGCGTTCACCGCGGCGGCGGGCGCTCCGCAGTGGGGCGTTCCGCAACTGGTCGAGATCCCCGAAGAAGCGGAGGCTCTGACCAGCGTTTTGAGTTTCGCCATGTCGGATTCAGCCGACCTTTATCCCGGCGCCGAGTTCGGGATCCCGGGCAGCAGCAGTTTACTTATGATGGGCGCGACCGGCGTGAAGCTTACCGGACAGGGCTTCGGCGCCATCCCCTGCCCGTTCGCCGGCGGCGGCCAGGAGTAAGGAGCTCACACATGGGAACGCTTCGATTCCTGCTGCAAATTACCCTCCTCGCCGGCGTGTGCGCGGCGCAGATCAGCTACATCTACGATTCCGGCGGGCGATTGACGAAGATCACCTACGCCTCGGGTGCGATCGTTTATGGTTACGACGCCGCCGGCCACTTGATCAGCCGCACGCCAGTCACCGGAACCGGCGGAACCATCGCGTCGGTCACTACCGCGTTCACTCCGTCCTCTTCCGGCATCGCGCAGAACACCTGGATTCAAATCAAAGGAACCAACCTGGTTCCCGCCACCACGCCCTCCGCCGGAATGGTCTGGAGTAATTCGCCGGAATTTGCGCTCGGTCAGATGCCGGTGACGCTCGGCGGGATCAGCGTCACCATCAACGGCAAACCGGCCTATGTTTATTTTTATTGCAGCGCCGCCACCGCCAGCGCCTGCCCGCAGGATCAGATCAACGTGCTGTCGCCGCCCGATAGCACGCTCGGGTCCGTGCCCGTGGTCGTGTACAGCAATAGCACGGCGACCGCAGCGTTCAACGTGACCATGCATGGAACGGTGCCGTCGCTGTTCAACTTCGATGGCAGCCACATCGTGGCGACGCATCTGAACTATTCTCTGGTCGGCCCGGCGTCGTTGTATCCCGGCGCGTCCACTCCGGCGGCGCCCGGCGAAACCATCATCGTCTACGGAACCGGCTTCGGAATCCCGCCGGCCGCGAATCTCGCCAGCGGATCGGCGGCGCAATCGGGCCAGTATTCGACGCTGCCCGCCTGCACGGTCGGCGCCGCGAACGCTCCCGTTGGATTTGCCGGCCTGGTCGGCCCCGGCCTGGTTCAATTGAACCTCACCGTCCCATCCTCCGCGCCCGGCCAGGATGACCCGATCGTCTGCACGCTCGGCGGAGTCTCCACTCCTGCCGGGAACGTGGTCACGGTTCAGTAAAAGAAGTATTTTTTTCGCGGCCCGCAATCGAACCGCTCGGCTGGGACGGTTGGCGGAAGATACGGGCGACCCATGGATCGCTGGAGCTACAGCGTGGTGTTGCGGGACGAGTGGCGGGAAAAGCCGGAGCGCTATTTCTTCGTCAGCCAGGCAGCCGCGGGCGACGACTTTGGATGGCAACCTGGAATCTACTGGGGTGCGCGCCCCAACGCGCTCGCCGAAAAGGAGGTTTTGAGACAGCTTTGGGCCGGGAGAGGAATTTCAGAGGCGATGGATCGGTGAAGTGTTTTAGAATCAAAGAAGCACGATTGCGGGGACGTAGCTCAGTTGGATAGAGCGGTCGCCTCCTAAGCGACAGGTCGGCGGTTCAAATCCGCCCGTCCCTACCAACGGAAAAGTGGTTTCCGGAGCGCACAGCGTAGCGTTGTGCGCGATTCAAGAATGGTTACGGTGCCTCCTAAGCGACAGGCCGGCGGTTCAAATCCGCCCGTCCCTACCATATCCTACCGTTAAGCCCCCGGAACAACCGTTAGCTGCATCCGCTTTGTCCCCGCCTGGGCGTTGTGCTTAAATGGAATTTGCCTCAGCCAGTCTGATTCCAGGCTGCCAACGGACACCTCTATGGCATACGTGATCGCGGAACCGTGCGTCGGAGTCAAGGATTCGGCATGCGTCGATGCCTGCCCGGTCGATTGTATTCATCCCAAAAAAGACGCCGAGAAATTTTCGAGCGAAGAGATGCTGTACATCGACCCGGTCGAATGTATCGACTGCGGCGCCTGCGTCCCGGTCTGCCCGGTATCGGCCATTTTCGCGCTCGACGATCTTCCGGAAAAATGGGCCGACTACGCTCAGAAAAACGCGGTTTTTTTTGGCCGATAAGCGGTTCTACTGAGATCTCGCGGTCCTGCCGATCTGTAAGGTAAGGTATGTCCGCACCTCCAGCCGGAAAATTTCAAGATCACTATTGCATTTTGGGCGTCGATCCGAAGGCCTCTTCGGAAACGATCCAAACCGCCTACGGCAAACTTGCGCAAAAATACCGTCCCGACAATCCGGAGACGGGCGACTACGAAAAATTCGAATCGGTCAACCTGGCCTACGAAGTTCTCTCGGATGCGAATCTGCGCCGCAGCTTCGATCAATTGAAGGGCCTCGACCAGGAAACCGGAGTCAAATTCAGCGGTGCGGCGTTTTTCACCGACCTCAGCCACTCCATCGACCTGCGCATGGCGATATTGTGCGTGCTGTGCGATCGCCGGCGTAACCGTCCCTTCGCGCCCAGCTTTTCGGTGCGGCAGCTTGAAACCATGCTCGACACCAATGCCGACGAGCTGAACTTCGCCTTGTGGTATCTGAAGCAGCGCGGCCTGGTGATTATGGATGACAAGAGCAGCTTGCAGATCACGGTGGAGGGTTTGGATGCGATTGAAGCCGCGCGTCCCGACCCGGAAACGGTGCTTCCGCTGCTCAAGCCGGAAGCGACCGCGGAGGCAAACGGGCAGCCGAAGAAAAGCTCGAATGCCGCCGGATCGGTGCGCAGCGCGCTGAATAACGCGATCTCGCGCCGTTAGGAGTGGCGGTACGTCGCGCTCTGAATATCCGTCTCCCACACCGTCACTTCGCGAATCCGCACCGGCGCCGGCGATTTCAATCCCCGCGTCATTTCCTGATAAAAATATTCGGCGATATTTTCCGCCGACGGATTCTTCACGTCGAACGGCGCGACGTCGTTCAAGAAAACATGATCCAGGCGATCGATAATCGCCCGCATCGCGTCTTTCACGTCGAGAAAATCCACCAGCAGTCCGGTCTCGTCCAGACGCTCGCCTTCCATCACCACCTGGACGCGAAAATTGTGACCGTGCACGTTTTCGCATTTTCCTTTGTAATTCCGCAGCGCGTGGCCGGCCGCGAAGGTCTGTTCTACCGCGATTTCAAACATCGAAAAATTTCTCCACGTCTTCCCGCCTGGTGGTGAATCCATAATGCGGCAGGCTGTCGAAAAAAACCTGGCCGTAACGCGTCCGCGTGATGCGATGATCGAGCAGCGCCAGCACGCCCCGGTCCGTGCGGCTGCGGATCAGGCGCCCGAACCCCTGTTTCAGCGCGATCGCCGCCTGCGGGACGTGATAGTCGCGAAAGGGCTCGCCGCCGTCGGCGCGAATCGCGGCGGCGCGCGCTTCGACAATAGGATCGCTCGGCACCGCGAAAGGAAGCTTGTCGATAATCACGCAGCTCAACTGCTCGCCCGGCACATCTACACCTTGCCAGAAAGAGGCGGTCGCGAACAACACCGCGTTCGGCGTCGAACGGAACTCCTCGAGCAGCGCGCTGCGCGGGCCGGTGCCTTGCAGCAGCGTCTGATACGGAATTTCGAGCGACACCCGATCGTAAATCAAACGCATCTGCTGATAGCTGGTGAACAGAACAAAGGCGCGGCCGCGGCTGGCGAACAGCAGCTCGATGATTTCGCGCGCCGCCGCGGCGGGGAACGCCGGATTGCGCGGGTCGGGCAGATTCTGCGGGACGTATAAAAGCGCCTGTTCGGCGTAATCGAAATGGCTGGGAACCAGCAGCGCGCGCGCGCTGCGCAAGCCCAGCCGCGCCTTGGTAAATTCGAATTCGCCGGAGACCGCCAGCGTGGCCGAGGTCAGCACCACCGAATCGATCCGGTCGAATAATTTTTCGTCGAGGATCTGCGAAACGTCGATCGGCGTGGCTTGCAAGAACGTGCCGCGCCCGCGCCGCTCGATCCAGTACACGAAGCGGCGGTCCTTGGCTTCCATCCAGAATTCCAGCCGCCGCGCCAGGTCGCGGGCGCGCGCCGTCAGCGGAATGGCTTCCTCGGGCGCGGCTTTGATCAATTCCAGCTGAAGCGCGATCAACTCCAGCCCGGCCAGCACGTCGCGATAGATTTCCTCGTTCTTCATGAGGAAGGCTTCCTGCGAACGGAAGCCGGTGCGGCCCTCGGACGATGGAAACAGGTTTAGAAAATGCATGGCCCGGTCGCTGACCATCAGCAGAATGCGATCGAGCTCGGCCGTGCCGAAATCTTTCTGCCGCGCCAGCGCGGAGACGTCGCGAATCAATTCCTCGAACTGGTAACTCGAAATGGAGACGCCGAAATACTGCCCGGCCACTTCTTCGATGTCGTGCGCCTCGTCGAAAATCACCGCGCCATATTCGGGAATCACGCCGCCGCGGTCGTCTTCCTTCACCGCCAGATCGGCGAAAAATAAATGATGATTGACGATGATCAGGTCGCTTTCCTGCGCCTTCTGATGCATGCGGGTGATGAAGCAGCGCTCGAACTGCCTGCACTTTTGCCCGGTGCAGCGATCCGAGCGCGCGTCGATTTTCGCCCATGCGGTGCTCGCTTCGGGCAGCGTGCGGATCTCGGCGCGGTCGCCGGTTTCGGTCGATTTTTCCCACTCCCGAATGATCTGAAAATCGGCCACCTCTTCCAAGCCTTCGAGCACCGGCTCTTTTTCCGCGTCGTAGATTTTCTGGCGGCAGGCGTAATTGCCGCGGCCTTTCATGTAACAGGCGCGCAGCGGTCCCAGATGTTTTTCAAGGAACGGAATGTCTTTGAAGAAGAGCTGTTCCTGAAGATTTTTCGTTCCGGTGGACACCACCACGCGGCGGCCCGATAAAATCGCGGGGACCAGATACGCCAGCGTCTTGCCGGTTCCGGTTCCCGCCTCGGCGATCAGGTGCTTTTTTTCGTTGAGCGCGGCCTCGACGGCTTCGGCCATTTCAAGCTGGCCGTGGCGATATTCGAAACCGGGGTGCCACTCGGAAAGCAGGCCGCGTTTCGAGAAAAATTGTCGAACCGTGAGCGTCTTGGCGGGCACCTACCCTAAAGTAACGTAAGCCGTCAGGCCTGCGTTGCACGGTAGTGGCTGAGATCTGCGTTGCTTCGCGATGAGCCCCCGCCATGACTGGCGGGGCTGTAACGCGTACCTGGTAGCCCCGCCAGTCATGGCGGGGGTCCGATCCTTCGCAATCAACGCAGATTTCACGCGCTACCGGTTGCACACGGCCCGGAATCAGGACTCGCGGATAGCCGCAAGCGATACCATGAAAGTTTATGAGCGAACTCGTGAATTACACGCGCCGCGGCGAGATCGGCGTGATTACCATTAATAATCCTCCGGTGAATGCGCTCAGTCCCGGCGTGCCCGAAGGAATCATGGCGGGCATCGATGCGGCCGAACGCGATCCGGAAGTGCGAGCCGTGGTGGTCATCGGCGCAGGACGCACCTTCATCGCCGGAGCCGATATTCGCGAATTCGCCAAAATCACCGGCGGCGAAAAAGAACGCATCGCGCTGTACCCGCTGATGAACAAAATTGAGGATTCCTCGAAGCCGGTGGTGATGGCGATTCACGGCACCGCCTTCGGCGGGGGTCTGGAGACCGCCATGTCCGGGCATTATCGCGTGGCGGCCGCGGCTGCGCAGGTCGGCCAGCCGGAGGTGAAGTTGGGAATTATTCCCGGCGCCGGCGGAACCCAGCGCCTGCCGCGTCTGGCCGGCGTCGGGAAGGCGGTCGAGATGTGCGAGTTCGGCGAGCCGGTGGATGCGAAAACGGCGCTGGCGGCGGGAATTCTGGACAAAATCGTCGAGGGCGATTTACTGGAGGGCGCGATCGAGTTCGCGCGCGGCGTCGCGGGCAAGCCGGCCGTTAAAACGCGCGAGCGCAATGAAAAATTGCAGGACTCCGCCGCGAACACCGCGATTTTCGCGCTGGCGCGGGAACAGGCGCGCAAGACGCGCCGCGGGCAGATGGCTCCGCTGGCCGCCATCGACGCCGTCGAAGCGGCGGCGAAAGTGCCGTTTGAAGAAGGGATCAATCGGGAAGCGGAAATTTTCCGGGTATGCCTGTTTTCGACGCAATCAAAATCCCTGATTCACGCCTTTTTCGGCGAGCGCACGGTGTCGAAAATTCCGGATATTCCCAAAGACACCAGAATTTTCGAGATTCGCAGCGCGGCGATTATCGGCGCCGGCACCATGGGCGGCGGCATTGCGATGAACTACGCCAACGCCGGCGTGCCGGTGATCGTCAAGGACTCCTCGCGCGAGGCGCTCGATCGCGGCCTGGCGACGATTCGCAAAAATTACGAAAATTCCGTGAAAAAGGGGCGTTTTTCACAGGCGGTGATGGATCAGCGCATGGCCCTGATCAAGCCGCAGTTAAACTACGACGGCTTCGACCAGGCCGATATCATCGTCGAAGCGGTGTTTGAAGGCATGGCGCTGAAGAAGCAGATTTTCTCGGAAATCGACCAGATCGCCAAGGCCGATTGCCTGCTGGCGACCAACACCTCGACGTTAAGCATCGATGAAATCGCCGCGGCGACTAACCGGCCGCGGATGGTCATCGGGCATCATTTTTTCAGTCCGGCGAATGTGATGAAGCTGCTCGAAATCGTGCGCGGGAAGGCGACCTCGAAGGAAGTGATCGCGACCTCCATGGCGCTGGCGAAAAAGCTGGGCAAAATCGGCGTGCTCGCCGGGAATTGCAAGGGTTTTATCGGCAATCGCATGATCCATTGCTACGCGCGCGAAGCCGTGTTTCTGGTGGAAGAGGGCGCGGCGCCGGAGCAGGTGGACGCGGCGCTGTACGAATTCGGCATGGCGATGGGTCCGCTGGCCATGGGCGATCTGGCCGGGCTCGACGTCGGCTGGAGGATTCGCCAGGAGTTCAAGCATCTGGAAAAACCGGGTGCGCGCAAGGCCATGCTGATTCCGGACCGGTTGTGCGAAATGGGCCGCTACGGCCAGAAAACCGGCAAGGGGTGGTACCTCTACGATGCCAACCGTAAGCCGTCGCCCGATCCGGAGGTCGCGGCGCTGATCGAAAAGGCAGCGCGCGAGGCGGGCATCGGGCGGCGCGAGATCAGCAACGACGAGATCATCGAGCGCACCATTTACGCGCTGGTGAATGAAGGCGCGAAAATTTTAGAAGAAGGAATTGCGCTGCGCGCCGCCGATATCGATATTGTTTATCTGAACGGCTACGGATTCCCGTCCTGGCGCGGCGGCCCGATGTTTTACGCCGATACCATCGGCCTTAAAAATGTTTTGGCGAAAATCGAAGAGTTCGAACAGCGCCACGGCTCGGATTATTGGGCGCCGGCGCCGCTGCTCAGGAAGCTCGCGGAACAGGACAAGACGTTTGAAGCCTACGACAAGGAAAAAGAATCGGCGCCGCTGCACGCCGACGTGCGGAGCTAACGCGCCTTCGCAATTTTCACCGCTTTTTTTGAAGCTGCCTCTCGTTTTAGAAGCCGGATCACGGCCATGATCGTGTTCCAGTTACGGGTAGTCGCCGGCGCACCGAATAGCTTGTCGAGCTGGCCGA
>DATJNW010000023.1:0-2562 GCA_035507655.1 Bryobacteraceae bacterium
CGACATCGCGTTTCAGTTAAACGAACTCAGCGGCCTGCGCAGCACATCCGGCGCGGAAGCAGCCGCAATAGCCGCAGCCGATGCCGAAGCCGCAGCGAAAGCAACGGCCGCAGCGCAACCCGAAACATCGAGCGCTGGAAAACTTGTCACCGTCGCGATGCTCGCGCTCGCGATTGGTGCGATCGCCGCGTGGTTCGCGGCAAAGGCGGCATACCATTACACTCCGCCGACGTTCCAGCAGGTCACGTTTGTCGACGGCATCATCGACTCCTCGCGTTTCCTACCCGACGGCCACAGTTTTATTTGCGCCGCCAGGTTGTCCACGGATCCCCGGCGGCTTCTTTACATCGGCAACATCGATACGCCCGGACTTCGCGCGCTGAATATTCCAGCCGACCAGGTCGAATCGGTCTCGCCGTCCGGCAACGTGCTCATCGTCCAGAACATGCACGGCATCGGAGTGGGTTACGTCGCCGTCGGAACGCTGGCGCAAATGGGAATCGATGGCGGCGCGCCGCGCGCGGTGCTGGACGACGTTCAATACGCCACCTGGGACCCCGAAGGGAAAAACTTCGCCACGGTTCGATTCGTCGCCGAGCGCCACACTTACGCGCTCGAATATCCGCCGGACACCATCCTGTACGAAACGCACGGCTGGCTGAGCAATCCGCATTTTTCGCGCGACGGGAAACTCATTGCGGTTCTCGATCATCCGGTGTTCGGCGACGATTTGGGGACGGTCGCGGTGTTCAACCTGCAGGGCAAGGTGAATATCCTCACGCGCACGTATGGCGAGACGCAGCACCTGGCGTGGTCGCCGGACGGAAAAGAAGTGTGGTTTAACGCGACCGAAGATCGCGTGCACCGGAACATTCTTGCCGTCAACCTGAAGGGACAGTGGAGGACGCTGCTCTCCGCGCCGGGCCGCATGGTGCTGCAGGACGTTCGCGCCGATGGCGATGTGTTGATCGACAGCACCGATAACCACCGCGTCCTCATGGTCTACACCCCGGAATTTCCGAACGGCCGCGATTTTTCCTGGCTGGACTGGCCCTTCCTGATGCGGTTCTCCTTCGACGGAAAAGAAATTCTTTTTGGCGACCAGCACGTGGGAGAAAAATACGCCACGATCCTTCGGAATCTCGATGGCTCGCCCGGCGTGATGCTTGGCCCGGGCGATCCGATGGACATTTCCTACGACGGAAAATACGCGCTGAGCCGTCTGCCCACCAGTCCCGAACAGCTGATGCTGCTGCCCACCGGGACGGGCGAACCGCGGCAGATTACGCATTCGAATGTGAGCTACTCGTTCGTGCGCTGGCTGCCCGACGGCCGCTACTTTTTCGACGGCTCGGTGGAAAATCATCCGGAGCGGGCCTACGTCGGCGATTTAAACGGCAACCAGACTCCGCTCACTCCCGAAGGGATTCTCGCCGTTGCGGTTTCGCCGGATGGAAAACAAATGATCACCGCCGATGCGGTTACTCGCGAAAAAGCCATCATGCCGATGGACGGCGGCCCGTCGAAACCGCTGCCACAGATTACGCCGGACGAAACGGTGATCGATTTCATGGCCGACGGCGAGAGCGTGCTGGTGCGTCGAAGTCACAGCGATCTGGCGGCTAAAGCGCCGGAATACATAAACACGACGAGCGCGCCGACAGCAGAAATTTGGCGCGTCGACTTGAAAGACGGCAAGCACACTTTGATTCGCAGCATCGATATACCGGCGAAGGCAGTCGGCGGCGGATTGGGCGTCACTACCTCCCGCGACGGGAAGAGCTACGCTTTGCAGTATCACCCCGCCAGCTCCATCGAGTATCTGGTCCGCGGGTTGAAGTAGGATATTTCCAATGCTCACTGCCGCGACCCGACTCATATGAATCCGATCGCAAGTTTCTACCTCGGCGCAAAACACTGGCAACTTGCCCTGCTGTCGGTCGCGCTGACTCTGCTCCAGGTGTACGCGCTGCTTTCCGACGCAACGCTGGTCGGCAATCCCACCATTACCAAGACCGTCTGCAGCGTGCTCAACGTGCTCTTCCTGCTCGGATGGATGTGGTCGGTGGGAACGTTTCTGAATTCACTGCTCGAAGGGACTCCGCTCGAGCGCGACACCACGCCGTTCTACATCTCGCTGATTCTTCCGGTGGTGCTCGTTATTATCGCCGATGCCGCGGGCGCGCAGAGCGATCCTCCGCCGCCCTGGACGCTGGCCGTCACGGTCATCGCGTTCGCCTGCCTTTTCTTCAACATTAGTTTTGTTGCGGATCTGCTTCGCCGCGCCGAGAAGCATCAAGCCGGCGGATTCGGCGGCATGGCGGGGAATTTCTTCGCGATCTGGTTTTTCGTCATCGGGATCTGGTGGATTCAACCTCGAATCAACAAACTCTACGCAAAAGACCTGGCGCGCTCTGGCAAGGCGTGAGGGTGGTCGTCGCCCGTATCTCGATCGCAATTCTGGCAACGCCGCAGTGCTTGGCTCAATCAGCCTTGCCGCGAACGCCAGTGGAATAGGCAGACCTGCCTGTGGTTTAGTTTTGGCTTCAGCTCAAGACGAAA
>DATJNW010000024.1:0-3509 GCA_035507655.1 Bryobacteraceae bacterium
GGTCAAGTTCAGGGTCGCGCTGGGGTTCGTTTGCAGGTTGTTGAGGTAGGTTTGGTACGGGACCGCCTTGGTGGGGAACACCTGCACCGTTACCGCGAGACTCTCATGCGCCGCCAGTTCCCGAGCGCCCGGAATCAGTTCCCCGGCAATCGGCGAAAAGACCGAGGCCGGGCAGGAGTACGGCGGGTCCTGGTTGGAAACGTTATTCACCACATTGACGCCCGTGCCCTTCAACAGCGGCGCGAAATTCACCGGCCCGGGCCCCAGCGTGTAGGTTGCGTACTGCTCCGTGATGTCCGAGCTCTTGATGCCGCTCACCTGGACGTTATCGAGCGTGATGGTGGTGGGGACGGAAGCGTCGTGGCCCTCAATTTTGACCGTCCCTTCCGTGGTGGAATTGACGTTCCGCATGGTGATGTTCTGATAGCGGGGAATCAGTGTGCCGGTGGCGCCGGCGGTATAGAACGGGTCGAGCACAATGGGCGCGCGTACGTTCTGCATGCAGATGTTGCTATAGGTGATGTTCTGGACCAGACCTCCACGGCTTACGTCGCTCTTGATCCGTAATCCGGTGGAGCTGCTGTCCGCGCTATCACCCGCGAAAACGATGTGGTCCACCAGCAGGTTGCTCACGCCGTTCTGCGTGTAGCTGCCGATCGACGCGCCATGTCCGCTGCCAAAAAAATTATTCACCACGCTGATGTTGGTAGCGCCCGGAGGGTTATTGCCTCCCACCGCCACCTGGTCGTCGCCGTCGCTGATATGGCACTCGGTGATGGTGACGTTCGAGGAGTAGCCGGGGTCGATGCCATCGGTATTGCGGGCGTCATAGGGCGTGATGATCTTGACGCCCCAGGCCGTGAAATTGGTATCGGTGCCCAGCGCCACGTGGAAAAACGGTGAGTTCCGCAGCGTGATCTTATAAAGCGTGAAGCCGTTGGTGTTGTTGACCTGCAACATCCGCGGGTTGTTCTGGTTTTGCGAAACCGCCTGCGCCTGGCGAGCCAGATCCCACCAGCTTGTGCCGGAAGAAGCGCCGTTGACCAGCATCGGCAGATAGCCCCGGCCGTCGATGGTGCCATAGCCCATGATGCCGGCGCCATCGGCGTGGTTGGCGGTGATGAGTGGCATGCATGCGCCGCCGTTCGCGGTGATGGTGCCGCAAACATTCGCCGACGGGCTGAGGTCGTAATCGTGCGGGTTGCGCGACGCGAAGACGGTAACGCCCGCGTCCACCAGCAGGGTCACGCCTTTCGGCAATGTGATGGGACCGACGAGGAACGCATTATTCGGCCCGCCGGCAGCCAGCTCGACGGCCTTGCCGGCGGCGCATCCGTTGAGCGCGTTCTGGATGCGGCCGGTATCGAACTGCGTCTCACTGCCGGCCGGCAATCCGGTAGCGCCGGCGATCAACTGTGCGCTCAGCACGGCACATACGGGCGGGAAAGCGGGCTCGGTTACGGTGCGCGTATCCTGAGCCAATAGCGCCAGCGCCGAAGCCGCCAGCGCCAAGACGGCACGTGCAAAGGTCATCCATTTCCAGGCTAAACGATCGCCGCCGGCTGTTGTGAGGCCGCCCTTCAGGCTGCGGGATGATCGCTCGCTCACGCTCGTGGCTCTGATCCGAGCCGCGACCGTTAGGGAGCGGTCCCTCGGCTGAGCAAAATGTCCAGGCGGTCGGGGGCCTAATTCCCGCTGCCGGTCTCCTCGCCCCAGATATACTTGCTGAACCAGTCGTAATTCTGCTCCATCAGCGCCCGCTGCTGCTTGGGCTTGTTGATGGGGTGCCCGAAGCCCTTGAAGAAAATCAGCTTCACCGGTATGCCGCGGTCCTTCAAGGCCTGGTAGAGTTCGTAGGAATCGGGCGGCGGCACGCGCTTATCCTGGTCGCCCTGCTGGATCAGCGTCGGCGTTTTGGCCCGGTTGACGTAGGTGATGGGTGAAGTTTTGCGGTAAATCTCCGGGTCTTCCCAGGGCGTCGCTTTCAGATATTGACGGGTAAAGGGATGAATGTCGGTGTTCACGTAATACGTCATCCAGTCCGAAATTCCCGCGCCCACCGACACGGCTTTGAAGCGGTCGCTATAGCAGGTGATGAACGCCGAAATGTACCCGCCTTCGCTCCATCCCATCGACCCCACGCGGTCCTTATCCACCATCCCCTTGCCGATCAGGTAATCCACGCCCGAAATCACGTCCGCGTAATCGCCCACACCGAGGTTGCGCACGTTGAGCGCGCGGAACTTCGCGCCGTAGCCCGCGGAGCCGCGGTAGTTCACTTTCAGAATCAGCGCACCCTTAGCCGCGAAACGCTCCACGGGGTAATACCGGTCCGCGCTCATTACCGGAGTATCGACGCCCGTCGGCCCGCCATGAATCACCACCAGCAGCGGATATTTCCGCGATGCATCATAATCCGCGGGCTTGATCAAAATGCCTTCCACCGGCGTCCCATCGCCCGACTTCCACTCGATCACCTCGCGCTTTGCCAGTTGAAACTGTTTCCACTGCGCGCCCATGTCGGTGACAACGTGCGGCGCGAAATCCGAGACGGCGGAAACCAGCACCTCCGGCCAATGGTTGGGCGCGGCGCCCACCGCCGCCAGCGTGCGATGGTCTTTCGTGAACGACGCTCCCTGCACATGGAATTGATCGGGACCGCTGATCCGGCGGACCACGCCGCTCGCAGGGTCCAGCCGGAAAATGTGCGCGCTGGTTTTTTGCAGCGCTCCGAAATAAATGCCGTCCGGTCCCCAATCGATTAAGTTCGCATCTTCGTCGAAATCCTGCGTCAGCACATGCGGCGCGCCGCCCTCGGCCGGAACGGAAGCGATGTAGCGGTTCGCGTAGAAGAAGAACGGCTGCCCGTTGGCAGTAACGTACGCGATCTGCTTGCCGTCCGGCGACCATTTCGGATTTCCGTCCGGCCCCTGTCCATCCACCAGCTTGCGCACATGCTGATCCGCCAGGTCGAGCACGTAGATCCGCTCGGTATCCTGCGAACCCAAATCGGGATCGCGCGTCGCCGCAAACGCAATCCGCCGGCTGTCCGGCGCCCAGGCGAAACTGGTGACGCTGAATTCGTCGCCTTTGGTCAGTTGCTGCGGCTTGGGAAGCTGCTTGGCATCGGCGGGAATTTCGGCGGGAACTTTCACCAGCCACAAATGGTTCATGGTGTAGTCGCCGCCGATGATGTTGTATTCCCCGTAGCGCTCCTTCCGGTCTTTCGCGGCCTTCGAATCCGGGCCCGTGCCCGTGAAGGCGATCGACGCCCCGTCCGGAGACCACGCGATCGCGCCCACGCCGTTCTCCTCGGCGGTGAGCTTCAATGCCTCGCCGCCGGTCGGCGCAATGACGTAAATCTGCCGCTTGCCGTCGCGGTCGGAAGTAAACGCCAGCCGCTTCGAATCCGGCGACCATTGCGGCCCGGTGGACGATTTTTTGCCGCTGGTGAGCTGGTACCGCTCGCCGGTGGCCGTCATCGCGATCCAGATCTGCGAGACGAAATC
>DATJNW010000025.1:0-5853 GCA_035507655.1 Bryobacteraceae bacterium
GGGACGGCCAACTGGACCGTCTGTTTCAGATCGCCCGCGACGCTGACGACCGCAATCGGAATGGCCACCTGTTCGCGAGTATTATAAACGACCGGCGAGATCTGAAAATCGTCCATCGTCTGCACCACGACGTTTCCCGTCATCGGCGGATTCGCCGCCGGATGCTTGATGAACTTCAGAAAAAACCGGAACTGGCAGGGGGTCGCGTCGCGGACCATATAGGTCGAGACGGCCGAGCCGAAAATGCCGCGGTCGGCCAGCATGAGGGAGCCGTCCTCATTCAGCCAGATTTCGGCGTGAACGCGGCTGACCGAATCGTCAGCGACGGCCACGTCGCAGCTTCGGTCGCGTCCGATGGTGAACCTGCGCGACATGGAACAGAAAATTATATCGAAGTGGCTGCACTACAATCGAGCACGGCGGGCGTGGACGCGCCATATTGCAGGACCAGCAAAATAATCTGGCGTTCGCGGCCATGTAACGCTGCATCATTTCCGGATATCATTGCAATATGACACGATTCGCGTTTGCGATTTCGATGGTGACAATCTGCTCGTTTACCGCTTTCGGCCAGCGTGGCCAGGAACGAGGTGGCGGAAAAGAGCAGGTGGGGCATGGGTATATTCCGTCGCATGGGCCGGCGAAGGCTCAGCCCAATCGGCCGGAGCCGCCGCACGTCGCGGGACATCCCGAGGCGCCGCACGTTCATACCAACGGGCAATGGGTGGGGCACAACAGCGGTCCGGGCGATGCGAGATATCATCTCGCCCAGCCCTGGGCGCACGGCCGCTTCACGGGCGGATTCGGAAGATCGCATGTGTGGCGCCTCGCTGGCGGAGGACCGTCGCGGTTCTGGTTTAACGGATTCTATTTCGACGTCGCGGCGGCTGATCTTGCGCTGTGCGACGGCTGGTTATGGGGTTCCGACCAGATCGTGATTTATGAAGACCCGGATCACATCGGCTGGTATCTGTGCTACAACGTGAGGCTCGGGACTTACGTTCACGTCGAGTATCTGGGGTAAGCACGCCGCTAAACCCCGCCACGACTGGCGCGGCTTTTCTGTTCCGCGATGGAAATTTTCTCAGGGCCTTTTTGCGGCTGCTCGAGGTACCAGCGATAGTAGGTAAACATCACTTCGCTGAGCAGAATCGTCCCTGCGCCGATCCAGAACAATAATCCGCCGGTTTGTTGGTCGTTTTCCCGGCTGAAACTCCAGTCCCGCAACAATGAATTGGCAATGTGGAGAACGTCCAAGGGCGTCGAATAGCGCGGAAAATACCAGGGCTGCTCGAAGGCAAGGAATAATCCCATCAGCGAGCACCACACGGTGCTTGCCACCAGATAAAACAGCGTGTTCGGCACCAACGGGATGCGCTGGCGTTTGTCGGGCGAATGCAGCGGCCACCAGAAAACGACGCCGCCGGCGAGGACGGTCGCGATTTCCACGCGGCGGATCGCTTCGCTCGCCAGCGCGTGGTTTAAAATCCGCGGAAGAAACCAGATCGAAAGCGTCGCCATGCCGATGGTCCAGGCGACGGGGTAAGGGATGCGGAACGGAGCCATTCTGGTGGTCGCTCCCCGGACCAACAGATAAGGGATGGTCAGGGCCAGGAAGATTCTCTCAATCGCCTCGGCGGTGAACAGATAATCGCGCGCCAGCAGGTCCATCGGGGAACAAAGGATCGCGGCGAGCAGCGCAAGGCCGGACGAAAACCAGAGCAGCTTACGCCAGTCACGAAGGCGGGTAAACAAGCAATAGGCGGCGAAAACAACGGCGCAGGCCGCAATCGCGTCCCGGTGCCAGCGCCAGGCCGCGCTCACGACGGCTATGGTATGCACGTACCAGCATAGCGCCCAGCGGCAGGGCGCGGAGGGCGGACTGTCTGCCTGCTCTTCGTGACAGGTAATAAAACTTTCCGGACACGACATTAGCATCCTTTAATAACGGACCGGACGCCGGACGCGTCTACTGAGTTGACTGGAGGCGTCCATGCGGCAGGCGATCGCGATTTTATGCGTCGTGACTCTTCCCGGCGCGACGACTTTGGCGCTTGCGCAGGACGATACGCCCGCCGGGTATGCGCCGCCAACGTATCAAGTCCCGCCGCGGCCCGCGCCGCAAAACACGCCGTTGCTCACCGCGGATCAATTGGATAATCTGGTCGCGCCGGTCGCATTGTATCCCGACCCGCTGCTGGGCGAGGTGCTGGCGGCGTCGACCTACCCGCTCGAAATTATCGAGGCGCAGCAGTGGCTGAACGAGAATCGCAACCTGAGCGGTCAGCAGTTGATCGACGCGGCGAAACAACAGAACTGGGATCCGAGCGTGCAGGCGCTGGTGGCGTTTCCCGACGCGCTGACGCTGCTCGGCCGCGATATTCAGTGGACCACCGATCTGGGCAACGCGTTTCTGGCGCAGCAGGCCGACGTGATGAACGCGGTCCAGCAGCTGCGCGCTCGCGCGGAGCAGAATGGGCGCCTGGAATCGTCTCCGCAGGAAACGGTGACGGGCGATCCGGGCGCGATTCAGATTCAGCCGGCCAATCCGCAGATCGTTTACGTGCCGGTCTATAACCCGGCGTATGTCTGGGGTCCGCCGGCGTGGGGCGCGTATCCGCCGCTGTGGTATCCGCCGGTGAGCTATGGATGCGGGTTCGGTGTCGGCGTGTTTCTCGGCGGATTGTTCGCCGGATTCCTCGGCTTCGGCGGCTGGGGCTGGGGCCTGAGCTGGCTGGCGCACGGACTTTTTCTGAACGGTTTGTTTTTCCATCATTTCGGATTCGGCGGTTATGGAGGGATTGCGCGGACGGCGTGGTGGTCCCACGATCCCGCGCATCGGATGGGCGTGGCGTATCCGAATCGGACGGTGGCGGCGCGCTACGCCGGGGCGGCCGGCAGGAGGGGCGCCGGCCGCTTCAGCCCACGCGCTTATTCCGCCAACCGCACGTATTCCTCGGGCGCATGGCGCGGGTTCAACAATCGGGCATATTCGGCGCCGCGCAATAATTTCGCGGCGAATTACCGGAATTTTTCTTCGCCGCGCAGTTATGAAGGAAACAGCTTTCGTGCTCCGCAACAGAGCTATCGCAATTCCGGAGAAAACAGTTTTCGCGGGTCGCGACAGAGCTATCGGAGCACCTCGAACGCGCGAAATTTCGGCGGGAATTACCGCGCGCCGCGAACGGAACGAAGCCAGCATTTCCCGGCGCCGCGGTCGTCTGGCGGTCACTTCCGCGGCGGACACTCCGGCGGCGGACATTCGGGCGGGCATTCGGGCGGAGGTTCGCACCGGCGCTGAATGCGGACCATCGTCGCCGCGATTTTCCTGACGCCGATCCTGGCGCTGCTGTCGGCGCGGCTGCAAACCACGCTCCAGAAAGTCTTGGCCGCGCGGCCGGTATTGGTTTTTCTCGCTCCGTCGATTCTATCCGCCGAATTCCTGGCGATCGCCGCGGCCGTGGATGCGTTCAGCGCGCCACTGGCGATTCTCATTCTGATCTACACCTTTGTTCCGGCGCTGGCTGCATTTGCGGTTCGCGATCGCCCGCCGCCGGCCGGGATGGATTTCGCCATCATTTTGTGGTTCTGGCTGCCGCTGGAGTTTGCCATCGGCGCGGGA
The DNA here is from genome assembly GCA_035507655.1 of Bryobacteraceae bacterium. Taxonomy (GTDB): domain Bacteria; phylum Acidobacteriota; class Terriglobia; order Bryobacterales; family Bryobacteraceae; genus Palsa-187. The sequence goes on from DATJNW010000025.1 coordinate 3,623, forward strand.
TGGATTCCGCGGCCCGCGCAGGGATTGCTGCATATCGCTGCCTATGGCGTCGCGGTGACGCTGGCGCTGATTTTATTCCTGCTGTTCCGGCGGCTGGAAGGAATGAAATATAATCTGCCGCGTTCGCCGCGCGATTTGCGGAATCTGCTGATCGGCTTCGCTATCGCCGCGCCGATTCTGATTGCGGTGGGACGCGCCATCGGCTTCCTCGATCCGTTTCATCTTCCGCCGCGGCTGTCGCTCGCCAGACTGGGAGCGCAATATCTGATCATTCTCGCCGCGACGGCGCTGCCCGAGGAAATGCTGTTTCGCGGGCTGATCCAGAATTCGTTGATGCACAGGCTCGGCGCGCAATTCAGCACGCTGCTGCTCGCTGGATTTATTTTCGGCTGCGCGCATCTGGATAATGGTCCGCAAGCGCTGCCGAACTGGCGCTATATGGTCGTCGCGACCATCGCGGGCGTGATTTACGGCAAGGTGTTCGAGAGAAGCTCCAGCGTGTTCGCGTCGGCGGGATTGCACGCGCTGGTGAATACCATCAAGCACAATTTTTTCTGATTTCGTTCGTGGTCCTCTCCGAAAAGTCAAGAAACCCCCGCCATAACTGGCGGGGCTGCAAACTGGTTGACAGCCGCCCGGCGCGCCTGGTTATGGCCGGATCAAATAAAAATTTCCTGAAAAAATGCGTGCATCGCGTTCCACGACCGCTCATCCGCCGCGCGATCGTAAGCGATGCCCGGAACGCCGCGCTCACCCGCTTTGGGATTGGTGAAACTGTGTTTGGCGCCGCCGTAAATGGTCACCTGATAATCGGCGCGGGCGTTTTTCATCTCTTCCACGAACGCGCTCACCTGAGTGAGCGGAATAAACGGATCATCGTCGCCGCTGAGCGACAGAATTTTTGCGCGGACGCGTCCGCGCTCGGCCGGCTGCGAGGTCGCGAGATTGCCGTGAAAACTGACCACCCCGCGAGCCGGAGCGCCGCTCCTCGCCAGTTCCAGAACCGAGCTTCCGCCGAAACAATAACCGATGCCGGCGATCCGTTCCGGGTCCACTTCCGGCCGCGCGGCCAGCACGTCGAACGCGAGCCGGATGCGCGCGCGCAGCTCCGCCACGTCCCCGCGCAAAGCCTTGGTCCAGCCGAGACCTTCTTCGGTCGTCGACGCCTGCCGGCCTTCGCCGAACATATCGACGGCGAAAGCGAGGTAGCCCATCTCGGCCAGGCGCACGGCTCGTTGCCGGACATGCTCGCCCAACCCCCACGCCTCATGCACCACCAGGACGCCGGGACGCGGGCTGATACGGGTTGGATCGTCGGCCAGCAGGCCATGGAAAATCAGATCGCCGCGGCGATACTCGACAGGCTCGGTTTTCATGTATGCCATGTTGTTTTCAGCTTAATCCTGGACGCATGCCCTGGAAAATGGCGCGTTTTTTTCCAGGTAAAATCTTCCCGGATTTGTCTCAAAAGCAATATTCGCGGCGGTTTTTCAAGTGGCGATTGACGTGCCAGATGAACAGCGTATGATTCAACGATTGAAGCCGATTTTGTTTTTAGGGGTTGCGGCGGGCATGGTTTTCGCGCAAGACGCTCCGCGCGAACAGAAGGCGGATTCGCGCCTCGAAAATGCAACCACGGCCGTCGCCGAGATGATGCACAGCCCTGACCGGGGGATTCCCAGAGATCTGCTGGATAAAGCACAGTGCGTGGTGGTCATTCCCGATCTGCTCAAGGGAGCTTTCATTGTCGGCGGCCAGTACGGCCGCGGCTACGCGGTGTGCCGGCACGGAAACGGCTGGACCGCTCCTGCGGCGATGCGGATCGCCGGCGGAAGCTTCGGCTTTCAACTGGGCGGATCGGCCACCGACCTGATCATGCTGGTGATGAATAAACACGGCATGAATCGTCTGCTCAGCGACAAGTTCACCATTGGCGGGCAGGCCGAAGCCGCGGCCGGGCCGATTGGGCGCGACACCACCGCGCAGACCGATATTGCCATGCACGCGGAGATTCTGTCGTGGTCGCGGTCGCGCGGCGTGTTCGCCGGGATTTCGCTAAGCGGCGCGACGCTGACGCCGGATAACGGCGAGAACCGGCGATTGTACGGGCGCAAGATCGCCAACCGTGAAATTCTCGACGGCGAAGTTTCCGTGCCGCCGGCCGGCCGGCAGTTCGTCGCCGAAATCAGCCGCAGCGCGCGTACGGCAGAAGCGGCCGACGCGCGCAATCG
>DATJNW010000026.1:0-58569 GCA_035507655.1 Bryobacteraceae bacterium
GTCGAAAGAGCTTTACACCCCGAAGGGCTTCATCGCTCACGCGGCGTCGCTGCATCAGAGTTTCCTCCATTGTGCAAGATTCCCCACTGCTGCCTCCCGTAGGAGTCTGGCCCGTGTTTCAGTGCCAGTGTGGCCGTGTGCCCTCTCAGGCCGGCTACCGATCTTCGCCTTGGTGGGCCGTTACCTCACCAACTAGCTAATCAGCCGCGGACTCCTCTTTCAGCGCATTGCTGCTTTCTCCTCACGGACTTATGCGGTATTATCCCCGGTTTCCCAGGGGTATCCCCCACTAAAAGGTAGATGATCCACGTGTTACTCACCCGTACGCCACTGTACTCATGGATTGCTCCACTTTCTCGTGCGACTTGCATGTGTTAAGCGCGCCGCCAGCGTTGATTCTGAGCCGGGATCAAACTCTCGTTTGAACTCGTTGAGTTGAAACCAACCTTACGGCTGGTTGTCGCCCCGGTTTGAACTCAGGTTACTGACGAAATTGCTTCTTCAATCGAATCCTTAAAAAGGATCCGACCGCATCCAACCAGATTGTCAATGATCTGCGCGAAGCAGAGCCAACGATCCCTTTTTCAAGAGAAAGCTAACCTGTCGCCGGCCTCGAAAGGCGTTTTGGGTGCACCCGAATCCGCCCCAGCGGGCGTGGATACATCCCAGAGAATAATCCCATTACAAAAATGGGAGACTTTGGGAACCTGAAAGAACTGCTTCAGTAAGGCGGCGCTTCCGGACTTCTTCTAAGAACCGGCCGTTTGCCTACCCCTCGGTCGCCGACGTTTCCGCCCAGCGCCTTCGGGACTCCATCAACTAATCTATCAAACCGACCCGCCCGGCGCAAGGGAATTTTTCAACTTTTTTTCAACGCCGTTACTTTGGCTGCCCGGTCTTGTTCCAATCTAGCATCGCGAACCGGCGAAGGCAAGCGCGGGTCCCAGGAAAAAACGGAAAAAAACGGGAAAAAACCGGCGGAACTCAGGCCCGCCAGGTGGCGCCGATCTTGCTATTCTTAATTGGGAAGGAAGCTTGTCGAGCGCTATGGGTTTCAGCTCCCGGTCCTATTCTCGTCCTTATTTAGCCGTACCTGGGCTGCCGCGGGGAATTAAGTGGCTGTTGATCGTGAACGTTGCCATGTTCGTGCTGCACCTGGTCCGCGCGTTCGGGCCGGTGCTCTTCGCTCTGGCGCTCAATCCGCTACAGGTCATCCCGCGCTTCTACGTCTGGCAGTTTTTCACCTATTCGTTCGTTCATTTCGACTTCTGGGAGATCCTCTGGAACATGCTCACGCTGTGGATGTTTGGCAGCGACATCGAGCAGAGCTGGGGAACCGAACGGTTTTTACAATTCTACCTGCTGTGCGCCACCGGACCGGCCATTTTGGCCGTTCTGTTGACCCTGCCCTTCGGGATCGGCATCCAACCGCTATTTGGTTCCTGGGCGCCGATTTACGGCATTCTGCTGGTCTGCGCCGTGCTTTGGCCGGACCGCCAGGTTCTGTTCATCATCTTCCCCATGCAGATGAAATATTTCACCATCCTGGTGGGCGCGATCGCGGTTTATTTCTCCATGTCGGGCGGCGTCATCTACCTGTTTATGTTGAGCGGCATGGCTTTTGGCTATCTTTTCCTGAAGATGCCCAGAATGCGCGGCTACGATCCGCTGGGCGCGCTGGATCGCCAGTATAAGGCCTGGAAACTCGCCCGAGCCAAACGAAAATTTCAGGTTTATTTGAAGAAGAAGCGATCCGACCGAGATTGAAGAAGCGATCAGCGATCGGCGTTATGCCAGTCACCGCAGACGCCAGGCCAGCCGTGACCGGGGTAAGCTGAAAGCTGATGACTCAAAGCTGAATTACGCAACGCTCCTCGACGGGGCGGCGTCATTTTCAAAAAGAGGTGCGTCGAATGAAATCCCTGCGCGTGCTCAGTCTTGTTTCGATCTGTTCGCTCGGGCTGTATGCTCAAGGGCCGATTACCGGCAGCGGCAGCGAGACGGTGGCCAAAAAGAAAACGGCTGATTCGTCGTCCGCGCCTTCGTCTTCTGCCTCCCCCGATAGCACCAATAGCAACGGCGGCACCATCCCGTCGGAGTTCAAGAAGGACAAGACCCAGCAGCAGCCGCAGGCGACGTTTCACACCGATGCCCTGACCATCAGCGTCGACGTGGCCGTGCTCGATAACAACGGCCATTTTATTCCACGGATCCCGCAAGGCAATTTCCGGGTTCTCGAGGATAATCAGCCGCAAAAAATCACCGGATTTTCGCTCGGCCAGGCGCCCATGACCATGGCCATGGTGATCGAATTTTCCAACCGCTTCGAGTCGCTGTTCGGTCCCGGCTGGTTTCAGGTGCTGAACGCAACCTATGGATTCGTGCAGACCCTGAAGCCGGACGATTACGTCGCCGTGGTGGCCTACGATCTGAAGCCCGAGATTTTATCCGATTTTTCGGCGAACCGCCAGGATACCTATGAAGCGCTCCAGCGGTTGACCGTCCCCGGCTTCTCTGAAGCCAATCTTTTCGACGCTCTGGTCGATACCGCAACGCGAATGCAAAATATCGAAGGACGCAAGGCGATTCTGCTGTTGTCCTCCGGCGTCGATACCTTCAGCCGGCTGACGTATGACAAGGCTCGGCGGGCGATTCAGGACGCGGGCGTCCCCGTCTACGCGATCAGCCTGCTGCAATGGCTGCGGCTGGTGATGCCGAACGGCGATTCCATCGGCTTCTTGCAGGCCGACAACCAGATGAAAACCTTCGCCAAAGAAAGCGGCGGCATGGCGTTTTATCCGCGATTTTATGGAGAAATGCCGCAGATTTATCAGCAGATTTCCGAGGCGATGCGCAACCAGTACGTGCTCTCTTATCAACCCACCAATCAGGAACGCGACGGCAAGTACCGCAAAATTCGCGTGGAGCTGATCAACCCGCAAACCAATGAGCCGCTGCGCGTGGTGGATCAAAAAGGCAAGCCCATCAAATATCAGATCATCGCCAAGAACGGCTACACCGCGCCGCGGCCGGTCGAATAGACGCCTCCCGTTCCAGCCGGCGGCTCCAATCGTTCACCCTTAAGGTCAGCCCCCATGGGAGCCGCCACGCGTAAGCGTGCGGGCGCCTCGCGAGTTATCACGCGGACCTGGTAAATCCAAAATTTCCCGTTTTGCTCTGTTGGATTGCCGAAATTCGTCCGAAATTCAAGATAAAGGAGAAGCCACCCATGCGGATGACAAATGTCCAACGGCTCGGCGCGGCCGTTCGCTGGCTTCTGCGCCTGCTCGAGGTGCGCGTGCCGATGAGCGCGGCGTCCGGGGTCCGCACGCGTAACTGAGGGGTATTGACAACTGTGTATTGGCCGGTATATATATCGACCAATGCCCAGGCCCGATGCGTTCCTGCCCGTCAAGACCAACTGGTTCCATATCCTGCTGTCACTCGCCGGCGGCGAACAGCACGGTTACGGCATCATGCAGGAAGTTCTCGATCGAACCGGGGGCAAAGTTCGGCTGTGGCCGGCGACGCTGTACGGCTCGCTCAAACGCCTGATCGAGGCGGGGCTGATCGAGGAATCCGATCAGCGCCCGCGCCAATTTGACGACCCGCGGCGCAAATACTACCGGCTGACCCGGCTCGGCCGGCGCGTGCTCGACGCCGAAAGCGAACGTCTTCAGGAACTGGTTCGTATCCTTCAAATGAAGCGCGGTCTGGAGGTTTCCTAAAATGAAAACGCTGGCTCTGTGGCTGTACCGGCGGCTGGCCTACGCCTTCCCGCACGAATTTCAAATGTTGTACGGCGCCGACGTCGTCCGCACCGGCGAAGAAGCCGTCGAGGAAATTTCGGAGCGGCACGGATTTTGGGGATTATTCCCGCTGCTGGCCGATATCGCGCTGCGCGTGCCGGTCGAATATCTGGCGGAGATGCGCCGCGATCTGGTCTACGCGCTGCGCACGCTGGCCAAATCGCGCGGTTTCGCGGCGGTCGGAATCATTTCGCTGGGGCTCGGCATGGGGGTTGCGGCGACCTCGGCGTCGCAGTTTTTCACCATGATCCTTAAAGACCTGCCGGACGTGCGCGAGCCCGGCCATCTGGCGATGTTGCAGGGCGCGTCCTATCCTTATTTCGAGCATTATCGCGATCAACACGATCTGTTCGCCGCCGTCGCGGCTTTCAGGCTTGCGGTGCCGTTCAACATTTCGCTCCAGGGTGCGAACGCCAGGCCGGAGCGTATCTTCGGTCAGGTTGTTTCCCCTGAATACCTCGATCTTCTAGGCATTACACCGCAGCGCGGGCGCCTGTTCGATCCAGCGGTCGACAAACCCGGCGAAGCGCCGGTGGTTTTCCTCACCGACCGCTTCTGGCGCGACCGGATGGACGCCGATCCGAACGCGGTTGGGCGCGTGATTCGCGTGAACGGCCAGCCCGCGACGGTGATCGGAGTGGGTCCCAAGGATTTTCTGGGCATCATGCCGATCATCGCCAGCGAAATTTTCGTTCCCACGACGGCCCCGGCCAACATGGTTCCGGAACTGGCGGGCGATATTCTACACAAGAACGAAAAAGCCTTCGGCGTGCTGTTCCGGCTGGCGCCTGGTATCTCCATCGATTCGGCCGAAGCCGGCCTCGACTCCTTGACGCGCCATTTGGATCAAGAAACGCTCGATCCCGCGCGCAACGCCAAGGGCCGGCGGGTGACCATGTCTCCGGGGGGAAAAATCCTGCCAATCCCGCGGGAGATGATGCCCGCCATGTACGGATTCACCTTCCTGCTGATCGGCCTGATCCTCGCCCTCGCGTGCATGAACCTGGCCAACATGCAGCTTGCGCGGGCCGCCGTGCGCCGGCGCGAAGTGGCCATTCGACTCTCGGTCGGCGCCAGCCGTTTCCGGCTGATCCGGCAGTTGCTGACGGAAAGCGTACTGCTGGCGCTGGCCGGCGGCGCGGCCGGGCTCGCCTTCGCCTACTGGGCGACCAGCGCGTTCCGCAAGGTCCAGGTTTCCCGCGCGATTCCCATACACATCGAGATGCATCCGGACGGGCATGTTTTGCTGCTGACCTTTCTGCTGTCGCTCGCCGCGGGCGTCGGCTTCGGACTCGCGCCGGCCCTGGCGGCCACCAAAACCGACCTCGCTTCCACGCTGAAAGAGGGCGCTGTGGCGCAGATGCGCGGATATCGCCGCTTTGGAATGCGCAACCTGCTGATGGTGTGGCAGGTGGCCGGCGCGTTGACGCTGCTGCTGATCGCCGGCTTCATGGTCATCGGGTTTGAAAAAAGCAATGCGGTGGAAATCGCCTTCGATTCGCACAGCATGTTTCTTTTCTCTGTCGATCCGGTGCGCGACGGCTATTCGAGCGACCGCGCGGCCAGCCTGTTCGACAAGATTCGCGACCGTCTGAAAACCGTCGCCGGCGTGCGGGACGTGGTGATCTCGGAGGCGACGCCTTTCGCCCCGCAGCTTGGCGGATCGACTCTCACCGCGCCCGGCGACGCAGGTGCGCCGGATCAGGTGGTGCATGGCGTCGCCAAAAATGTGGTGGGCGCGGGGTATTTTTCCGCGCTCGACGTCGTCATGCTCGAAGGCCGCGAGTTCAATGAGCACGATCAGCGGATCGACACCGCGAAGACCGTGGCGCTGCCCGCGATTCTCAACCAGACAGCGGCGCAGGAATTCTTCGGGCATAAGGATCCGCTGGGGCGGCGCCTGGCGGAAACCGGTAAATCGTATGACGTGGTCGGCGTGGTGAAGGATCTTTCCGCGCCGATGAGCCAAACCTCGCGCGGGTCGATGCAGACTTCGATACCGGTCGTTTACCTGCCGCTGACGCGCGGCGATCTTTCTTCGCCGCCGCTCAACGGCATGACCATCCTGATTCGCACTTCGCACGACCCCGCCGGTGCGATCGAGGGCGTGCGCAACGAGATGTCGGCCCTCGATCCCAACCTGGCCATCTTCAATTTGCGCACGCTGGCCGAGGACGTCGAGCAGAACACCTCGTATTTGCGGCTTTCCTCGATCATTTACGGCGGCATCGGCGGCTTCGGATTGATTCTCGCCGCGATTGGACTTTCGGGCGTTACGGCTTATTCAGTCGCGCGACGCCGCAAAGAGATCGGAATTCGCATGGCGCTGGGCGCGCGCAAGACGCAGGTGCTGCGATTAGTGCTGCGCGAAAGCGGAGTGCTGGTGGCGGTCGGTTCGGTGCTGGGCCTGGCCATGGGATTCGCCGTTGCGCGTCTGATGAGCTCGCTGACCAGTCTGTTCGGCAACGCCTTCACCGCCAGCGTCCGCGATCCCCGCCTGATCATCGGCGCGCCGCTGCTGCTGGCCGCACTGGCGATGCTCGCCTGTTATATTCCGGCGCGCAGGTCGACCAAGATCGATCCGCTCCAGGCGCTGCGGGAAGAGTGAGCCGTTTCGCCGCGTCCGGCGCGCCTACTGCGTCCGCGACTGATCAAATCCCCCCTGCGGACGATATCCCGGCCGGCACTGCACCCGATATTTTTTCCCGGCGTCCGTCACCAGCTCCACCGTGATTTTGCGGAACCCCTCATTGGGATTCGGTTGCGGATAATAGGTCACCGTATAGGAATTGCCCAGATCCTCGCGAATGCTCTCGAACGCCTCCACCTGCTTCTGCCAGGTCTTGGCGAAATACGATTTTCCGCCGGTGCGGTTGGCGATGCGCTTGAACACGCTCGACGAAATCGGATCTTTATTCACTTCATTCGTCGAAATGACGTAAATCGGGATGCCTTCATCTTCGGCCACCGCCTGCACGTCGCTGGGCGCCACCATGCTGGCGTTGTCGGGGCCATTCGAGAACACGATCACCACTTTACGCCCGGAGATTTTGGCGGCGTCGCGCAGCGTCAGCAGCAGGCAGTTGTACAGCGCCGAATCGTCCCCGGCGACCGCCTGGCGCAGCCCGAAAATCGCGTCGTTGCGTTCATGGCTCAGCGGAGCGTCGCGCTTCAGATTGCGGCTATACGTGTACACCGCCACCGAATCGGCGCGATCCAGGCCGCGGATGAAATCGGCGATCGCGTCGGAGGCGTACACAAATCCGCGATACATATAATTGCTGGTGTCGAACAGCACGAACACGTTGGTGCCGATGAACGCGTCGGCGCGGCCCTCCGCGCGGCCCTCCGGCGACACCGGAATCACGCTCAGCGTCCCGTCTTCGTGAACTTCCACCGGCGGCTTGCCGCCTTCGGCAAAGGTCGCGATCTTCTGCGTAATGCCGTCCTCCAGAATCCGGAAATCCTTCGGCTTCAGACCATTTATGTAATGGCCTTTGTTATCGGTGATCTGAAAGCTCAGCACCACCAGGTCGACCTTTACCCGGAAAGTCGGCCGGTCCTGCGCCAACAGCATCCCGGCGAGCAACGTCAAAAGTGCAGTTTTGCGGATCACAAAATCCCCCGGTCGTCTAATTTACCGACGCCACCATCTGCTTGCGAGCCTTTTGCCGGACATCGTCCCCCACCAGCCGCAGCGAGCGCAGCAGCGCCGGCCAATCCTCCAGATGCGTGGCGAAAATCCGTTCCACCGTCTGTTGCGTCCATTGCGGAATCAACACGTTCAATTCCGCCGGACGAATATGAGTTTCATCGGCCAATGCGGCATAATACAGCAGGTTCGATTGCCAGCTTTCGGCCAGAATGCGGCTGGAGTAACCCATCAGCGTGGGGAACGTCCGCAGCTTCAGCAATTCCGGCTCATAAGAATTCGCCAGCGTCGGCTTCGGCGTGCCGAACGTCCGCGAAATTTCGCGTTCGCTCACCTGCCGCGGATTCTCCTGCGCCAGTTTGCGGATATCGGCGGCGAGCCCCGTATCCTGATCCTTCGCCGCCATCTCTTCAGCCACCCAGTACATCTCCGACGGCACCACGTTTTCTTCCGCCCCGCGCACATTTCCCGACGCCAGCAGCCGTTCGACGGTTTCCACTCGCGCCGGCGCGGCATAAGGCTCCAGCGCGGCGATCACCTCGGCGCGCCGCTTCGCATTCAGCGCGCTTTCCGCCAGCAGCGTATCCGCGTACGCCATGTGGATGCCCACCCAGTGCAGTTGCAGCGGCGTGACATTCCACCAGCGCGGCACCACCGCGCACAGGATCATCTGCGGAACCAGGTCGCCCCAGATCAGAGCCTGCTCGCGCGTCGGAATCAGGAAATTCTGCTCGGCTTCGGCCAGCGCGTACGGCAGCGACGCGAGGGATCCCACCAGCCGTCCGCCCGCGTTCGCCGGCCATCCCGTGCCGAACACTTCCGTCGCTTTCCACGTCTCGTTCGTTCCCGGGATGCCGATAAAATCGTGGCTGCGCACAAACAGCGCGTTGGTCCGCAGCACCTCCGCGGCCGGCGGAGCGTAATGAATATAACTGAACCCCACCAGCGTATCGCGCAGAAACGGCGCCAGCGTCCCCCGCAGATCCTTCAGCTTCTGCGGATCGTTCGCCGCCCGGTCAATCGCCGCGCGAAGATTCAATTTCCGCTGGTTCTCGATGTGCTTGTCGGTGTAGTAGCCGAACGACAGCGAGCTTCGTTCCACCGGGGTCATGGTGTTGCGCGGCAAATCGATTTCGGAGATGCGCGACGCTAACCTCGCCGCCAGCGCCGTGTTCAATTTCTGCCCGCGCGCGACGCTTTCGAGATTATCCGCCAGGTCGAACAGCGTGTTCAGCGAGATCAGCTTCTGCGCCTCGAAAATGCGGATCATGTCCTCCACCACCTGCTGATGCGCGTCGGAATCGTCATCAGCCGCGGTGCCGGCCAGCAGATCCATCATGCGGTCCTGGAGCGAAAGTTTGGCGTCGGAGCGCGTGGCCGTCAACAGCAGTTGCACGCCGCCGCGCCCCGCGTCGAAAATGTCGCGATCGCCCTGAACTTTCGCAAACGGCCTCAGCAGCTGCGCAAGCGTCGCGTCCGAATCGGCTTCGCCAATCGATCCCTGCCGCAGAAAAATCTGCCACAGCCCCACCAGCGCCTGCATGGTTCCCGCCGCGTCGGACCGCAAGCCCCCATCCCGGATCTGGTTGATCCCGTGTGCCGCGTCCATAAACTGCAAAATGGTTGAATCACTCAGCGCCGGCGCTTCCGCGAAAATCGGATACTGCGCGCTCATCAACCGGAAATCGCGCGCCAGCCGGTCGACCGTCGCCGTCGACAGCGGCTTGGTCCGATTCCGCTCCACGTCGCTCAGCGCCATGAAAATTTTCAGCGGCTCATTCTCCACCGATTTGCGGCACAATCCGAACAGCGCTTCGAGCACGTCGTCGGCGTCCTTCCAGTTCGGCGCCGCGCGCGTCAGCTTGGCATCGTATTTTCCCGCCGGATGATTCACGAACAGGTTTTTCCACACATCCAGCCCACCCGGCAGGTGCGGCTTACCGTCCGGATCGAGGCGCAGACGCGTGGTCAACAGCAGCATGTCGGTATTCGAGCGGAACACCGGCCGCGCCGGCCCGGGACTCGTCACCCGCCCGCGAATCGCCGCGTAAAATCGCTTCAACCGGTCCGGTTGGGTCAGATAAATTTTCACCGGACCATTCAGCCGCGCCAGCGCGTCATAATAGCTCGCCAGCCAGCCGTCGTCGCGCGCCACCAGTTTTTCGAAAAATGCCGCGCCTTTTTCCGGACTTGCGCCCACCAGCTCGTTCCACGCTTTTTCCGACCCCGCGCCGCCGGGCACCATCGCCTTGCCATTGCGAATCACGAACATGGAGCCGAAAAAGTCGAACACGTGCGCGAAAATTTTCAGCCGCGCCGCGGGAATCTGCTCGCGCAGCACATCGGCCGTGTCCGGCTCCAGTTTCGATAACGCCAGATAGAGCCGGCATACCGCTGGGTCCGAAATAAAATAGTCTATAAACGGACCGGCCGCCTTGTCTTTCGCCGTCTGCCAATATTCCTGTTGATAAAGGACCGGTACCCGCGCCGGATGATAATCGAGCGTGAACGGCCGGTTGTCGCGCAGCGCCTGTTCCAGCACCGCCAGGGGAAATCCCGAATCGATGGTCACAAACGCGCGCGACGCATTCACCGTTTCGAGCACCACGTCCGAACCGCAGCCGCCGCGCATCCGGTAGCCGAGCACGCGCAGCAGGTCGCCGGTCTCGGTCGAATCGCAGGTGGCGATTTTGAGGATTCTCGAAGGCCCGCTCAGCCGCTCCAGCTCGCGCGCCTGCGAAAGATAGCGCACCACCAGCTTCAAATATTCGGTCTGTTCCAGCGATTCGTTCGAGGTGCCGGCCTGATAACCGTTGGTGATCACGTTGCGCGCCAGCGCCGGCAGCAGATCCTGCGGCGTCAGATCCGGTGAAAGCGCGGCCATTCGCGCGAAGGACCGCAGCGGACCCGGAATTTCGATGTAAGTTTCGGGCGCCTCGGCCGGCGGATTCGGCATTTCGAGGCCGGACCCTCCATTGGCGCGATAAACCGCCAGATGTTTTTCGGTGGAGGCGTCATCGCCGGCGATCAGATCGAGAATCGCTTCCCGCCGCGCGACCTCGGCCCGTTCCTTAGCCGGAGCATTGGTTCGCTCCAGCGCCGCTTCGAGGCGCGCGTAAATCGGCCGCGCCGCCGGATCGCGATGCCGGTCCAGAAATTCCGCGTAAGCGCGCAGCGCCGCCGCATCCTCCGGCGTGTCGCGTACCGCTTTTTCCAATTGCGCCTGGGCCTCCGACGCGTCGCCCTTTATTTCAAGCTGCCACGCCCGCGATTCCAGATCCTGCGCGGAAAGCCCCGCCGCCGCTGTCCCCAACGCTACGATGAATGCCAGCCAGGAGAGTCGCATCCACTCACGCCTCCACTTGGCTTTATACTGTATCACTGTTTTCACCGCTGGTCTTGTAGAAAAGTGCGGTGCAACGCGGGTGGTCGCAGTCACGGGAAGCAGACGCGCCAGCTTCGAAAACATTTCACTTCTGCCGGATACGAAAATCCCGGTATCCTGCCCGGAACCGTAACCAGGCAGTGCGTGAAATCTGCGTTGATTGCGAAGGATAGGTGCGCGTTACAGCCCCGCCAGTCATGGCGGGGGCTCATCGGGAATCAACGCAGATCTCACCGCGTAACGTTTCTGCTATTCTGGTATCAAGTTGTCCTTATGATCCTTCGGATCAGACTCCCTCGAGGTCGGCCGATCGAGCGGCGGTTCGGCAAAAACCGTCATGTGGCCCTCGCCTTCGGCGCTCTGTTGACGCCGCTGGCTCTGATGGCTTACGTTCTCGGCCTGTGGCGGCTTGCCTCCGACATGGGATTCGCCGGCCAGTTCGCCATCACCGGACTGTTTTCGCACTGGCAAATCTGGATGCTGATCGGCGCCGTCATTCACGCGGCGTCCGCCGCTTTGAACCGCTACGGACAAGGGCTGGCCATATGGCTCCCGGCGGTTTTGCCGTTGTATTCGCGCGAACCGAAGGACGCGCCGGAGCCGCGAAAAATCAGTTCGCGAAGGTAGCCCTGCGCCGCGCATCAGCAGGTGTGGCGTAAGCCGCCAGGCTTGCGTTCCGCCATGCATGGCAGCGAAGGCGCTACGAAAAGCAGATTTCAGCCGCCATCTCACTGGCGGGAACCACCTCGCCTGGCGTATCGTAACAATTATTAGGAATGCCCTTTTGTGTGCAATGTGGAAACCGCGTCGGCGATTCCGACATTTATTGTGGAAAATGCGGAGCGCGCCAGCCCGCCGGCGCGCCCTCCAGTCCCCGGCCCGATCCGATGGCCGGGATCAGCGGCCGCAATGCCGCGTTGCTGTGCTACATCCCGATGGTCGGCTGGATCGCGGCCATCGTGGTGCTCGCCAGCGAACGCTTCCGCCGCGACTCCGACGTCCGCTTTCACGCCTTTCAAGGTTTATATCTGTTCGTCGCTTGGCTGATGGTCGAATGGGTGGTCTCGCCCGTTCTTTATATCTCCGACGGCGCATTCCCGCTGCACACCCTGTTTCGCCATCTGCTCCAACTCGCCATCTTCGCCGCCTGGATCTTCATGATCGTCAAGGTCAGCCATGGCGAGAAATACAAGCTGCCGGTGATCGGCGAGCTCGCCGAGCGCTCGGTCAGCGAACAGCGCTCGTAGTATAATTATTCAGTAAGGTGAATAATTACTCAAAAGCGCCGGCAGGCGTCGTCGGCTTCCACGGATATAGCGGAGCCGAACTGGTTCAAATCCTCTCGCGTCATCCCCGAGTCGAACCGGTTCTGCTGGAGCATCGGGAAAGCGACGATCGCCCGCGGCCCCTCCACGCCGCCCGGCCGAAACGCCTCGCCTGCACCGCCGAATCCGTAAAATCCGCCGGATTAGCCGTGGTTTTTCTCGCCACGCCCGCCGACGCGTCGATGAAACTCGCGCCGGAGATGCTCCAGATCGGCGCGAAAGTGATCGACCTCAGCGGAGCTTTTCGTCTCGGCACCGCGGAGAATTTTAAGCGCTGGTACCAGGAGCCGCACACCGCGCCGTCGCTGCTCGCCGAAGCCGCTTATGGCCTGCCCGAATTCTGCCGCTCGCGGATTTCGCCGGCGCGCCTGATCGCCAACCCCGGCTGCTATCCCACCGCGGCCAATCTCGCGCTGCGCCCGCTGGTCCACGCCGGCGTGATCGAGCGCGAATCCGGAATCGTCTGCGACGCCAAAAGTGGCGTGAGCGGCGCCGGCAGAAAACCGTCGCTCAAAACCAGTTTTTGCGAGGTCAGCGAAAATTTTTCGGCCTACGCGATCTTCGAGCATCGCCACGTTCCGGAAATCCTGCGCACCTCCGGTCTCGAAGAATCCGAGTTGAGCTTCACCGCACAGCTTTTGCCGCTCGACCGCGGGATTCTCGAAACCATTTATTTCCGCACCCGCGCCTCGGCGGACGATCTGCTTGAAATTTACCGGCGCGCTTATGCCGAGGAGCCGTTCGTCCGTCTTTACGCGCCCGGCCACGCGCCCGATGTTCACTCCGTCGCGCGAACCAATTTCTGCGATCTCGGCGTCGCATGCTCGGCCGGCCGCGCCGTGGTGATCGCCGCCATCGATAACCTGGGCAAAGGCGCAGCGGGACAAGCGGTGCAGAATATGAATCTCGCGCTGGGATTCGAAGAAACCGCGGGGCTGCTTTAACCAGCATGCGAGTACTGGTAAAACTCGGCGGTACATTACTCGACTCCGAAGAGTCGCGCGCACGCCTGGCACGCGACATCGCGGAACTGCGCGCGACGTCTGAAGTCGTGGTGGTGCACGGCGGCGGCAAACAGATGACCCGCTATCTCGAACAACACGGAATTTCGAGCCGCTTCGTCAATGGATTGCGTGTCACTACGCCGGAAATTCTCGATGCGGTTTTGAAAATTTTCGCCGGGACGGTGAATTCGCACCTGGTTTCCGCGCTGCGCGCCGCCGGCGCGAGACCGGTCGGGTTGACCGGAATCGATGCCGGCCTCGTCGATGCCGAGCCGCTCGATTCCGAACTGGGACACGTCGGTCGTCCGGTTCAATCCGATCCGCGGCTGCTGGAAATTTTATTGCGCGAAGGCTATATTCCGGTAGTCGCCTGCGTGGCCGGCGATGCGCGAGGCGCCATCTATAATGTGAACGGCGATCAGATGGCCGCCGCGTGCGCGAGCGCGCTCGGCGTCGATAAACTGCTTTTTCTGACCGACGTGGACGGCGTGCGCAACGGCGCGGGTGAAACCTTGGGAGCGCTTTCGGCGGCGCAGGCGCGGGAATTGATTCGAGTCGGCGCCGCGACCGGCGGAATGCAGGCGAAACTGGAAGCCGCGCTGGTGGCGATCGAGAATCGCGTTCCGGAAATTGTGATCGCTCCTGGCTCCTATAGTCGAGCCCTCCCTTATCTTACAAACGGCGGCCAAATCGGCACGCTAATCCGCTAATGGCAAATATTCGCAAGGCAATGCTCTCCGATATCCGGCCCGTTACGGAATTGATCAACTCTTATGCCCGAAATGGAACAATGTTGCCACGCAGTGAATTCGAAATGGCTGAAAATATTAGAGATTTTATGGTCGCCTGCGAAACCGAGCGCATCGTCGGCTGCGGCGCGCTCCATTTTTACACTCCCCAGGCGGGCGAGATTCGCAGTTTAGCGGTCCAACCCGGACTGAAAACCCGCGGCATCGGCCGGATGCTGGTCGAAGCGCTCGAAGCCGAAGCCCGCGAAAACGATCTCTCCTCAATCTTTGCCTTTACTTATGTGGATGGATTCTTTCGCAAATTGGGATTTTCCGAAGTCGATCGAGGCGAATTACCGCTGAAGGCCTGGAAGGATTGCCTGCGTTGTCCCAAGTTCCAGGCCTGCGATGAAATCGCCATGGTCAAGCAACTTAAGCCCGCCGAGATCCCCGCGCTTGAGCTGGTCCAGATCGGTGAAATCGCGAATTTCCCGATTCCGCACAAATAGCGCCCGCCGATTTTTTAAAAAAAATTAGCGACGAATGAGAATTATTGCGTTATTATTCCACTAATACGCAGAATCATCCTTTACGGTACGGGAGTCGGAAGCTGGCCGTTCGGTTGGATTCTGAAAAGTTCTCCTTAATCAGGGAGGTTGCATGAAAGCACAAACCGTAAACGTGAAGGCGTCAACGGGCCGGATTTTGTGCACCAATATTTTTCGTCCAGGCGGCCGCAAGCTCTTGGCCAAAGGACATGTTTTAAGCGAAGAAGACATTCGCCTTCTGGAGATGGAAGGCTTGAATGAAGTTTGGGTAAGCGAACTGGAGGACGGCGAAGTCAGCGAAGATGACGCGGTCTGCCAGGTGGCGCGGGAAATGGGCTGCGGCTGTTTGGAGATTCGCCTGGCGGCGGGTGGCCGCGCCAACCTCTTCGCCACCGAGGACTGTTGTCTGCTGGTGGATGATGAACTGCTCAAGCAGATCAACTGCGTGGCCAGCCTGGTGATCGCCACCGGCACCAACTTCTCGCTGGCCAAAGCCGCGCAACGGATCGCGACGGTGAAAAGCGCGCCCTTCGCCATTCCTCAATCCCAGCTTGAAACCGTGGTCAACATGTTGCGGGAACGCGGGCCGATTCTTCAGGCGCGGCCGGTGCGCAATCCGTCGATCGCGGTCCTTTATACCGATCCCGTCCACGGCGAACGCGCGCGCCAGCTTTTCGAAAGCATCATGCGTCAGCGGCTGGAGCATTTCCAGGCCGCGCCGGCGTTTGCCCTTTCCTGCATCGAAGAACAAGGGTCAGTCGTGCGTAGCCTGGAACACCTGCTGCGCGCCAAGCCGACGGCGCTCCTGATTGCGTCTACCACTTCGCCCGCCGGTCCGGACGACGTGGTCGGCCGCTCCATGACCCAGATCGGGTGCCACATCGAACGCTTTCTGGCTCCGGTGGAACCCGGCAACCTGTTTATGCTCGGTTATAAGGACGAGATTCCGATCGTTTCCGCGCCCGGCTGCTTCCGCTCCGCCAAACTCAATGTGGTCGATTTGATTTTGCCCCCGATGCTCGCCCGGTACCGGGTTTCCGGCTGGGAAGTGGCCTGCCTGGGCCATGGCGGGCTGCTGGGCTGAACCTTCCCCGTTCCTCCACGCGGCCACAGCCTATCCTCCGACGCGCTGTGGCTGTCTTCGCCGGGCGGATCTCCAGGGACCGCCCGGCTTTTTTCTCGCCTGCTGATAAACCTGCTGATAAAATTGAAGCGGCCTGCTTCGCAATGAAGATTACCTCGGTTGAAGCGTACCTGCTTTCTTACCCGTTCCCTGAACCCATCCGCCTCCCTTATTACGGAGGCGAACGGATCATCCTCAAGCGCGACGCCATGCTGGTGCGCCTCGGCACCGATCAGGGAATCTACGGCTATGCGCCGGGACAGGCCAGCACCGGCGCTAAAAAAATGATTGATCGCCTGATCGCGCCGTTTCTTGTGGGCCGCTCGCCGGAAGATCCCGACGCGTTGCGGATCCAGTTCCAGCAGGGCGCCGGCGCCGATGCCGAAGCAAGCCGCATCTACAGTTCAGTCGAGATCGCGCTGTACGACCTGGCCGGCAAAATTCGCAGCCTGCCGCTGAGCGAGCTGATCGGCGGGCGCGTGCGCGAGCGCATTCGTCTCTACGCCAGCTCCGGCATGTACATGGCGCCGGAAGGTTATGCGGCCGAAGCGGCGCTGGCTCGTGAAATGGGATTTCGCGCCTATAAGATGCGCGTCGGGAGCGGTCCCGATCAGGATGTCGCGGCGGTGCGCGCGGTGCGCGAAGCCGCCGGCGCGGATTTCGAAATCATGGTGGACGCGCACACCTGGTGGCGCATGGGCGACCGCAGTTATTCCCCGCAAACGGTGGAGCGCATCGCGGCCCAGATGGCTGCGTTCCACATCCGTTGGCTCGAAGAACCGCTTCCTCCCGACGATCACGACGCCTATCTTCATTTGAAGCAGCGAAATCTGGTGCTGCTGGCAACGGGCGAGCATGAACCGAACGAGCTCCGTTTTCTGGATCTGATCGAGCGCGCCGCCGTCGATTACGTGCAGATGGACCTGGTTTGCCAGGGCGGCTACGCCACCGCGCGGCGTCTTTTTCCGGACATCGCGCGCGCCGGATTGCGTTTTTCGTTTCATAGCTGGGGAACAACGCTCGAAGTGATCGCGGCTGCGCAGTTGGGCGTGTGCTGGCCGGAAAGCGTGGTGCGCTGGCTCGAATATCCGTGCTATTCGACGGACACGCGAAAATTCATGTACCCGTTTCCGCTCGCGGCCGAAATTTTGAAACAGCCGCTCACCATCGAGCGCGGCGAATTGATCGTTCCGCGCGGGCCGGGGCTGGGCGTGGAGATTGATGAGAGCGTGATCTGGCGTTATCCCTGGGTGGAAGGGCCGTGGTCCTATTTCCGCCTGCAATCGCCCGCGGAGACCTGGGCCGTAACGGCCGATCATAGCGCGAAGTGGGGCGTCGGGAATTGATCGGCTTGTGGAGCAGGCTCCCAGCCGGCGGCGGGCTCTAAGCCCGCCTGGTTCACGGCCGTGGATATACTTGATCCAACCAGTTGCTTCGGTCCGTTGGTGGCGCACCCATACTGACCGGGGGTTGCTCAAGGCTGCGTCGGCGATATCAATGCCGAGCGGTCTGTCCCCTTTTTCAGCACCCGCCTGGCCGGCTCAACAAGAGCCAGGCGCGCAGGGCGGCTCTCGAAATTTCATGGGAATATGCGACACTTTCCCGTAGGGATTTGATCGATGAACCGTTCGCTCCGTTTTTCCGCGCCGCTTCTTTTATTCACTGCGCTCGCTCCGATTTTTGCCGCGGAGTATTTTCCGCCCGCCCGATCCTGGCAGCACAAATCGCCCGCCGAGGTGGGGATGGACGCGGCCAGGCTGAAACAAGCCGTCGATTGGGCCCAGGCGCACGGGGCCCGGTGGGATTTCGAGCGTGACCAGGTGCGGACGTTCGGCCGCGTGCTGGGCCCGCTGCCCTCGCATCGCGCGGCCACCAACGGAATCATTCTGCGCCACGGCTACATCGTCGCCGAATTCGGCGATACCGCGGCGAACGATCCGGTTTACAGCGTGGCCAAGAGTTTTCTTTCAACCACCGCGTCCCTCGCGTTCGCCCAAGGGCTGATCCGCAATGTTGACGATCCCGTCGCCGAATATGTCCACGACGGCGGCTACGATTCGCCGCACAATTCGAAAATCACCTGGAAAAATCATCTGCAACAGGAAAGCGAATGGGAAGGCGAGCTGTTCGGTAAAAACGCCAGCTTCATCGGCCACCAGGAATTCGGCAACGGCGAACGCCAGCCGCGCGAGATTCACGATCCGGGCGCCTATTACGAATACAACGACGTGCGCATCAATCGCCTGGCGCTGTCCCTCGCCCGCGTATTCGGCGGCGGATTGCCCGCCATCCTGAAAGCCGGCATCATGGACCCGATCGGCGCGTCGAACCAGTGGCGATGGCACGGATACGGCGCGAACTCGACGGTGCTGATCAACGGCAAAAAGGTCGAATCGGTCAGCGGCGGCACACGCTGGGGCGGCGGATTGTGGATCAATTCGCAGGATCTGGCTCGCTTCGGCCTGCTGATTCTCAACAAGGGCAGCTGGAACGGCCGCCAGCTCGTTTCCGCCCAGTGGATCAGGGACGCGACCACGCCCTCGGCGCACGGCCCCGATTACGGCTACCTGTGGTGGCTGAACACGCGTCAGAAACAGTGGCCCAGTGGTCCGGCGTCGAGTTTCGCGGCCATCGGCAACGGCGGAAATTTAGTGTGGATCGATCCCGATCACGACATCGTGCTGGTATGGCACTGGCATGAGCCGGGCCAGGCCGTCGACGCAATGATTCAGAAAATCATCGCCTCACTGAGTTGACGCATTGCGGGAAACGGATGTGCCGGCGTCTCCGATCGCAACCAATCCTTACCAGGCATTCCCGTCGTACCCCTTCGTCCGCCCGCCGGAGCTCGAGGGCCGGCGCGCCATCCATCCGGTGGTGATCGCCGGCGGAGGGCCGGTGGGCCTGACCCTCGCCGCCGGATTGAGCCGCCACGGCGTGCCCGTCGTCGTTTTGCATCCCTCCGGTTCCGTGAGCTTCGGCAGCCGCGCTACCTGCCTGTCGCGCCGCAGTCTCGAAATCTGGGAGCGATTCGGCGTCGCCGAAAAAGCCGTGGCGATGGGCCTCGGCTGGACGCGCGGACGCAGTTTCTGGCGCGAACACCTGGTGCTCGAATTCGAAATGGAATCGATGGCCGGTCAGAAACATCCGCCGATGATCAATCTCCAGCAATGCTACATGGAGCAATTCCTCGTCGACGAGCTGCTCCGCCGCGATTCCGTCGACCTTCGCTGGCACTCCCGCGTCATCGCCGTGGACTCTCGTCCGGATAGCGTTCGCCTGACCGTCGAAACGCCCGGCGGCGGTTACGAAATCGAAGCCGATTACGTCGTCGCCTGCGACGGCGCGCGCAGTTTTCTGCGCCAGGCGCTCGGGCTGCGGATGGAAGGCACTTCCTATGAAGGCCGCTACCTGATCGCCGACATCACGCTGCAAAGAAACGGTCCGGTGGAGCGCCGCGCGTGGTTCGATCCGCCGTCGAATCCCGGCTCGACCGTGCTCGCGCACTGGCAGCCCGGCGATATTCTGCGCATCGATTATCAGCTTCGTCCCGAAGAAAACGAGGAAGAAGAGCTTCAGGAAGCGCGCGTGCGGGCCCGCATCGGCGCGCATCTCCAGATGCTCGGCGAAAAACAGGATTACCACCTTTTGTTCTCGAGTCTGTACCGCGCGCATTGCCTCACGCTTCCCGAGTACCGCTCTGGCCGCATTTTTTTCGCCGGCGACGCGGCCCACCTGGTGCCGATCTTCGGCGTTCGGGGCCTCAACTCCGGCATCGACGATGCGGCCAATCTCGCCTGGAAGCTGGCGCGCGTGCTGCGCGGCCAAGCGGCGGACCCCCTGCTCGCCAGCTACAGCGAGGAACGCGTTTTCGCCGCCCGCGAAAACATCCGCCAGGCGCGCAAGAGCACCTTATTCATGACGCCTCCCACGCGCGGTCACGAATGCATGCGCGATGCGGCCCTGAGCCTCGCGGTGTCGAACGAACTCGCCCGTCACCTGGTGAATCCGCGGCAAACCACAGCCGTTACCTTCACCTCGTCGCCGCTGCAAACGCCGGACACAACGGCATGGATCGCGGGACCGGTCCCCGGCGCGACACTGCCCAACCTGCCGCTCGGCGACGGCCATTTGTTGGATCATTTCGGATGTGAGCCGGTCGCGCTGCTTCGCGCCGGCGATGCGCCCGCGGAATCATGGCTCAGCGAGCACGCGCCTGCGAGCGAATTTCAGACCATCCTGCTGGAGGATCGCGAGGCCGCCGCGTCTCTGGGTTTGGACGCGCCCGGTTCCGGCTATCTTTGCCGTCCCGATGGACACGTCGCCGCCCGCTGGCGCCATTTCCATCCCCAAAATTTCATCGCCGCGCTCGATCGTTCGCGGGGACTAACTTAAATCCTGAAGCGCGCGCCCAATCAACTCCCGCACCCGATCCGCATCATGCAACTCATTTCCCAACAGCAGCGCGAGCTTTGAAAGAAACAACACCTCCCGCCCCCGTCCCGCGGCGTCAATCGCGTTCGCCAGCATCTCCCACAGATTTTCCAGATTCTCCAGCGCATTGCCCATTGCGACAATTTCTATCGACAATATCTTGATCCGCCGGGACAAAGGCTGACAGAAGCCTACCCCTCGCGATCCCTCGCCTCCCGCACCGGCGGAACGCACGGCGGAGGCAGTTTGTTGATCTCGAACCAGAACCATTCCACCGCGGCCATCAGCTCATAGGATTGCTCCAGGCTTTGCGGCTTGGTGATGTAGCAATTCGCTCCAGCCTGATAGGCGCGCTTCACATCGGAAGGCGCCGAGGAGTTGGTCAGCACGATCACCGGAATGCTCGAAATTTCAACATCCTCATCATGGCGGATCTGGCGCAGCGTCTCAAACCCGTCAAGGCCCGGCATGGTGAGATCGAGAAAAATCAAATCCGGCCGCGGCGATTCGTTGTAGTAGCCATGGTTGTGCAGAAATGCCATCGCTTCCCAGCCATCCCGGACGACGCTCAGGAGGTGGCGCACGGCCCATGTGCGAAGCACTTCCTTAAACAGGTGCGCCTCGGCTTGGGAATCTTCAACCAGAAGGAGATGATAAACGTGATCTGACATGTTGTTGCAGCGAGTAGCGGTTACGGCGAAAATTAGACGCGGTGGCGCGTCCGGCATTTCGCTTTTTTCGACCTACCAGCGTACCAGTCTTGAGGGCTATACTCAAACGGGAGACTTCCCGGAGAGCTCAATGCCCCGCACAATCGACCTGGTAGTGAACGGGACCCGGCACACCATTGACGCCGATCCCAATCGAACCTTACTTACTGTACTACGTGACGAACTGGATTTCACTGGTACCAAGTACGGCTGCGGCGAAGGCCAATGCGGCGCCTGCACCGTGATGATCGATGGCGTCGCCACCCGATCCTGTCAAACGGGCATAACCAGCGTTGCCGGACGCCCTGTCACAACCATCGAAGGATTGGAGCAGCACGGCAAGCTCCATCCGCTACAGGAAGCCTTTTTAGAACTCGGCGCGATGCAATGCGGCTATTGTACGCCGGGAATGATCGTCGCGGGCGCGGCCTTGCTCGCCCGAAATTCGAATCCAGGGGAACCGGAAATTCTCGCGGCGATGCAGGGCAACATGTGCCGCTGTGGAACCTATCCGCGGATCGTCGCCGCGGTGCAACTGGCCTCCAAAAAAATGCGAAGGAGCGCCGCATGAACTTCGAACCGGAACGCTATGAGCTGATGGCTGGTCCGGCCTATAACTTTTCCTTCGGCCGCCGCGGATTTTTCAAAGCGCTCGGCGGCGGAATCGTCGTCGTGTCGTTCCTGCCCAAAACCGAAGCCCAGGAATCGGGCGGCGGACGCAGACGCTTCGGACGCGCCATGCCGCAGCAGATCGCCGCGTGGCTGCACATCGATCAGAACGGCGCGGTAACCGTTTATACCGGCAAAGTCGAGGTCGGCCAGAACGCCCGCACCTCGCTGACGCAATGCGCCGCCGAAGAATTGGGGGCTCCGCTCAGCGCCATCGAACTGGTGATGGGCGACACCGCGCGCACTCCCTTCGACATGGGCACTTTCGGCAGCATGACCACCCCGCAGATGGTCCCGCAGATCCGCCGCGCCGCCGCCGCCGCGCGCGAACTGCTCGGACCGGGCGCCTGGGAATCAATCGATTTCGCCAACGCCGATCGCAAGCTGGCCCAAGGCGTCACCACTTCAGGACAACCCAAGCCGGTGTCGCAGTGGAAAGTGCTGGGCACGTCCGTCAAAAAAGTTCACGGACGCGAAATCGTCACCGGCGAGCATCGCTACGCGTCGGATATGAAGCTGCCCGGAATGCTCTACGGCCGCGTGCTGCGACCCGAGCGGTTCGACGCCAAGCTCGTCTCCATCGACACCAGCGCGGCCGAAGCGATGCCCGGTGTCACCGTGGTTCGCGATAACGATTTCGCCGCCGTCGCCGCGCCCACTCCGCACGCCGCACAGATCGCCCTGGCCGCGATCAAAGCGAAATGGACCTCGCCCGAAACGCAATGGTCCTCGAAAACGATTTTTTCCGAATTGAAGCAGAACGTGGAAGGCGGCCGCGAATCTGCCTCCATCGATCAAAGCTTCGCCGAAGCCGATAAGAAACACGAAGCGACGTACACCATCGCCTACATCGCCCACGCGCCTTTGGAACCTCGCGCGGCCGTCGCGGAATGGAACGGCGGCAAGCTGACCGTCTGGACCGGCACGCAGCGACCCTTCGGCGTGCAGGGCGAACTCGCCGAAGCCTTTCACATCCCCGAAAGCGACGTCCGCGTGATGATGCCCGACACCGGCTCGGGTTACGGCGGCAAGCACACCGGCGAAGCCGCCATTGAAGCCGCGCGCCTGGCCAAAGCCGCCGGAAAACCGGTGAAAATCGTCTGGACGCGGGAAGAAGAATTCACCTGGGCCTATTTCCGTCCCGCCGGCGTCATCGACGTGCGCAGCGGCATTAAGGATGGCCGCATCATCGCCTGGGAATTTCACAACTACAACTCCGGCGGATCGGGATTGCGCTCGATGTACGACATCCCGAACAAACGCGAAGAATTTCATCCGGCCAGATATCCGCTGCGCCAGGGCTCCTATCGCGGCCTCGCGGCGACGGCCAATCATTTCGCCGGCGAATCGCACATGGATGAGCTGGCCGCGCTCGCGCAAATCGAACCGCTCGAATTTCGTCTGCGGAATTTGAAGGACGAACGCTTCCGCGCCGTTCTGCAAGCCACAGCCGAGCGATTCCATTGGGGCAAACGCAAACCCGGCGCCGGCGTCGGCTACGGGATCGCGGGAGGTTTCGAAAAAGGTTCCTACGTCGCCACCTGCGCCGAAGTGCATTGCGAACCCAGTCGCCCGCCACGCATTGTGCGCGTAGTCGAAGCCTTCGAATGCGGCGCGGTGTTGAATCCCGACATGCTCAAAAATCAGGTGGAAGGCGCCATCGTGCAAGGTTTAGGCGGCGCACTCTTCGAATCGATCGAATTTGAAAACGGCCGCATGTTGAACGCCCGTTTTTCCCGTTACCGCGTCCCGCGTTTTGAAGACGCGCCGTCGATCGAAGCGGTACTGGTCGATCGCAAAGATCTGACACCGGCCGGAGCCGGAGAAACGCCAATCATGACCCTCGCCCCGGCGGTCGCCAATGCGGATTTTTTCGGTAACCGGCGAACGAATTCGTTCGATGCCGCTGAACGCCTCGCGGCAAAGCGGGTCGACGACCAGCGGCGCCGCGGTTCTATAAACAAAAATCGCGCTGGACCCAGTCCCCTGATCCCTGTGCCCTAAATTTATTGACCAGAGATAATTGGCCAGCCCACCGCGTGGCGTCAAGCCGTGCCAGCGCGGTCTGCTCAATGTCGCTCAACGGATCGAGCAAGAAAGTTGCCGGAAATAAGAAAAGCGCGGTACTGCTGGCTCCTCACCTATGGGACTGTTGAAGACACCTGACTGCGCTACCGGCATCGTTGATTCGATCGTATCGCCGACGCAACGAGCTCAAAAACCAAAAGAAACGGGTCGGTTGAGCATCTCCCGGATTCTCCGGCAAATCACGGAAAATCTCCGCCGGATTTTCACTAGCCCACCATTTTGGTGCATAATGGTGTCATGAAGGCTACCGGCGAAGCGGTTCGCCAGAGCGTGAGTCTGCCGCCCCGGCTCGCTAAGCAGGTGGATAGCATGGCCAAGAGCCGCAAGCTGAGCAGGAATCGCATGTTATTGGAATTGATCGAGAACGGACTCGACGCGGAGAAGCGAAAGCAGCAGCGGTTTTTCGCTCTGGCGGAGCGTTTCCGCAACGAGCAGGATCCGGAGGCGGCCAACCGTCTGGGCGATGAACTCGGCAAAATGCTGTTCGGCGGCTGATGCCGCAAATCGCGCGCTGGGACAACCTGCCCGATGGAGTGCGGCAACATCTGATCGAGCGCATGCGGGATCGCTCGATCAGCATCTCGGATCTGAATCTCGCCTCTGGATCGAGACCCTGCCCCCGGTGCCCGAAGGGGACTGGCACAAGGATTTCGGCTCTTTCAAGATCTGCGGCAGCGGATCGTACCCCAAGACGTTCCTGCTCCGAGGGCAGGTTGCAAACGGTCAACCCCTCTGACATAAGCCGCATTCACGATGCGACCGCAAACTCTATCTCGACCATTTTCACCACCGTCGCGCTTTCATCCGTCGCGCCGCCGCATCATCCTGCCCTAATTTGTAGGCAAGGAGTTCATGTGCTCTTCCAACGGAGGACTGAATCGGCCAGGAGAGGTAATTCTAGACATTCCTCAGCGGGCCTGCGTGCGTTGGATGTCCGGCGGTACACGACCGTTGCCAATCCGTTGCGGCGTAGTAAAAAGCGGATGGTCGCGCCAGGCGACTAAATAAAGACTGGCTAAAGGGCGCCCGATAACTTTTTTGATCTTTTTACAAAATGCATGAGTCTCGACGAATATAAAGTGGTCCTCCACCGCAACGAGCCCGACAGCTGGGTTGCGGAAATCCCGTGAGAAGGGGTTGCCGCCGCCAGTGACTCATGGCGCGACCCATACCGACACGCTCAGCGCCTCGGACGTCCAGACAGCATCGCTCACCACAAGTGTCGTCAACCCCGTCGATGTCCCCAGTTGAACATTGAACTGCGAAACCCCCGCAACAAGATCCGGAGCCGCGCCGCCATACAGCACCGTCCCGTTCGTCGACGCGCAC
This sequence comes from Bryobacteraceae bacterium, assembly GCA_035507655.1. GTDB lineage: Bacteria > Acidobacteriota > Terriglobia > Bryobacterales > Bryobacteraceae > Palsa-187. The sequence continues at coordinate 24,805 of DATJNW010000026.1, forward strand.
GCGCCGCCGCACAAGTCCAGCGCCGCGGTCGCGATCTGGCCATCGGCCAGCGGAGCAAAATTCGTCTGCAATCCCGTCGCGTAGAATGTCGCAATCGACCCGCTTTTCGCCGGATTCGTCTGCGAATTGAGCGTCCCGTCCTGATTCAAAACTCCCGAATAAGCCTGCGGAGCGATGCCGATGATCCACACCGGAAACTGCGCACTGCTGGCTCCATTCGTCACCTGAACCGTCGCGCCGGAGCCGATCGTCGCCTCCATCGGCGCCACCGCGTTGATCTGGTTCGCGGAAACGTACAGCAGCGGCGCATTGACTCCGCCGATTGAAACCTGCACGCCGCCAAGCGTCGTCGGATAAAAACCATTCGAAGGCGTCGCCGTGACCGCATTCGCCGGACCGATTCCCGGTCCATAAATCGCGATCACTTCCGCAGGCGCGACGCGTTGCGCGACGTATCCGCCGAACGCGTTTTGCAAACCGAAGACGCTCATCGGCGGCCCGGCGGTGGGCGAGAATACGGAAACGAGTCCGTTGGGCCAGGCGAAGTGCACCAAACCTGTGCCATCGACCGCAAGGAACTGCCCGGCGATTCCGCGCGGATAAAGCGCCGAATAAACCAGCGCCGATCCCGCGGGATTCAGCGCAGTGACGAACGCTTCGCCATTGGCCCAGCCGTTGGGATTGGGAATCGTGCCCTCCGCGGCGAGTCCCGTGGTCCACACGTTGCCCGACGGATCAAGCGCCAGCGAATAGACCACCGCCGCGGACCCGCCTCCGTTGCCGCCGCCGAGATAGGTAGCCCAAATGATCGCGCTGGCAGTCGGGTTCACCTTTATTACCAGGCCGTCGTAACTCCCGCCGATAAATCCCGTCTGATAAGCGCCTGTCGTTGCGCGATAATTCGCGCCGGAGTAGCCCCCGATGTAGGCATCGCCCGACGCATCGACGGCGAGCGCGTTGGGCGACGCATTCAAGTACGTCAGGTAGCCGATGCCCGTGCCGCCAGCTGAAATCTTCGCAAGGAACGGACTGCCGAGAAGGTCCGGAATCGACGGCACCAGAACCCCAGGCGTGGCTAGATTCGGCGCATCTGTGTACCCGACGATGTAAGCGCTTCCCGCTGGATCGAGGGAGATCGCCGTGCCCTCGCTATTGGACTGGCAAAAGGACATAAGATAATCGGGAATGCACAAAGTCGTGGCCGTATTCGAGAATGCGCCAGAGTAAAGTATCTTGTCGCCGGCCGCCGAAATCTCGGTCACGAAGGCGCCGTCGATGTAGGTCCCGGTCGACTGGTTCGCCTGAATCGGGCCGAACGGCATCCCCGGCGTGTGCGGAAAATCGGACGCGTCGGTTGAGCCGGTCAGATAAAGATTGCCATTCGGATCGACCGCAATCGCGGCAATCGCTGTCCCGCCGAGCAGCCCGCCGAAATACGTCGCATAAAGAATCGTCGCGCCGTTGCCGGTGAGCTTCAGGATGAACCCGCAACTGCATGGGTTCGGTTGCAGCGCATTGGTTACCGGAAAATCATCCGAGGTGGTGTTGCCCGCAATGTAGATGTTTCCCGAGGAATCGACCGCAATCGCGTGCGGCGTGGTTGCGCCATCAGTGTCGAACGCGCGCGTGAACAGCACATTCCCGTTCGGGTCGAGCTTGGTCACGAAAACGTCCTCCGGAGTAGAAGGCGTGTTACCGAGTGGCTGATTGCTGTAAGAGAGCTGGCGGACTCCTACGGCATACGTATTGCCCGCCGTGTCGGTAGTGATGGCCGAAATCACATACGGGTATTGGTCGCCGAGCGCGGTGGAAAATTGTCCGGCGATCGCCGAAAACGCCGCAAAGAAGAAAACGACGAAACGCACTCCCTCATCGTAGCGTTGCCTTCCCGGGCTTGTGGGGCAGGCCCCCGGCCTGCGGCGGGCGCGCCGCCCGCCTCTTGAATCAGGAGATCAATTCCGCGTCACCACCACGCTTCGCCACGCCGTATTTCCCGCCGCGTTCATCGCCTGAACCGTCACCGAATTCGAGCCGACCAGCAGGGGAATCGTCGCGCTCCACGCAGTGGTTCCGCTCGCCGTGCCCGATTGGCCGGTGTTGGTCGACCAGGTGACCGAAGTCGCGCCGGCGCTCGCCGTTCCGCTGAAAACCATGCTCGAGGCGGACGTCGAAATCGAAGTCGAAGACGGCGCCGTGATCGTCAAGGACGGCGGCGCCGTTCCTGTCGGCGCTGCCGGCGAGGTCGCGGTTTGTTGCGTGACGCTGACGGTTTGCGAAACGCGGCTGACGCCGTCGGTCGCGCTGACCGTGATCGAATTCGTTCCGCTTGCGAGCGGAATGCCGGTAATCGTCCACGTCGAAGATCCCTGCGCCGCGCCGGAACCTTGCGCGCTCGACCAGGTGACCGCCGCCGCCGCTTTTCCGCCCGAGGTCGAGCCCGAAAGATTCAGCGTGCTCGATGTGGTGGTCGCCGCCGGTGCCGCAACGGTTAACACCAGCGGCGCGGACGGGGTCGGAGTCGGCGTCGGAGTCGGAGTTGGTGTCGGTGTCGGCGTAGGTGTCGGAGTTGGAGTCGGCGTCGGAGTGGGTACTGGAGCCGGCGACGACGTTCGCGCCGCGTACAGCGTCTGCACCGCCGCGATGTCCGTCGGCGTCAATCCGGTTTGCATCGAGTAATACGGATACATCACCGCCGACGGATCGTCGGAATGGCCCAGCCCCAGCGCGTGCCCCAGTTCATGCAGCGCCACGCTGAACACATCGACATTCGCGCCGACATTGAACGTGTTGGCGTCGTTGAAATGCATGTCGCCGGCGATCGGCTCCGGATTCGGCGGCGAGGGATAAAACGTGTGCGCCAGCACGCCGCCCGCCGGGCCGAACGGATAGCCGTCGCCATGATCGCCGCTGGTGAACAGAATATTCACCGTCTGCGGAGCCGTCGCGCTGGTTCCCTGCTGCCAGGTCACTTCGACGGCCGCGGCCCACTGCGCCATGGCCTTCTGGATCTGCGCCTCCTGCGCGCTCGCGCTGAGCTGGCTGGTCAATTCGGTGAACACGTAGCCGATGGTCGCCGCGCCGCCTTGCTTCCAGCTTCCGTAAGTCGGAATCGATTGCGCGGTGGTGCCGTCGGTGGTCAACGCTCCCAGGCACGGCAGCGTTGGCGTGCCGTTGATCAACGCCGGCGACGCGGGAAAAATATAAGCGACTTCATCGTGCCGGCTGAGCGCCGTGATCTGCGCCGGAGTCGCGTGGATCAACAGATGATGCGGATTCAGATCGGGATTTTCCGTGAGCGGCACATTCTCCCCGAGCACAATCGCGCGCGCGTTGTTCATATCCACGTCGGGGTGAAATTCCACGAGCACGTAGCCGCCGGCCGTGACCAGAGGGCTGATCTTATCGGCCGGATCGATGGACATTACAGCCTGCGCGCCCAGTCCCGCGGCGGAAACCGGCTGGTCGACGAAAACGAGCAGCGCGTTTTCGGGAACGTCCTGCAACACCGCGATGCCGCGATTTTTCAGCTCGGCGACGACAGCGGGAGATGGCTGCGTGGCAAACTGCACAATCAAATGTTCGGATTGCAAGCCTTGATGCGGCCGGATTTCAGCGACCGAGGAAATCGCAGGATGAATGGTTCGCGTTTTGAAATGAATTGCCGGCTGCGCACAGGCCGCTCCCGCGAGGATTAGAACTGCCGCACAGCGCCGTACTAAAGTCATCACGCTGTGCTTATCGCCGAAGGGTGAGAGAAATTGGGCGCAAATCGCACTGAATTAAGTAAGGTATTGCGCTTAATTTCATGCGCCCATTCTTCGCCCTCATTTGCGTAAGCGGCTTCGTGGCCGGTCAGATTTCTTATCAGATGACCACCGTCGCCGGAAGCAGTTGGGTGGGCGATGGCGGACCGGCGACTTCCGCGGTGCTATATCAGGCCGAAGGCATCGCGTCCGATGCGATGGGGAATTTATACATATCGGACGCGGCGGATCATCGCGTACGGAAAGTTACTCCGGCGGGAGTCATTTCGACCGTGGCGGGCAACGGCTTTGCGGGATTTTCGGGCGATGGCGGACCGGCCAGCGCCGCGCAGCTCAATTCGCCGTATGGGCTCGCCGTGGATGGAATCGGGCAGCTGTACATCGCCGATCTGGGCAACGCACGCGTGCGGCGCGTGGATCTGAACGGAAATATTTCGACGGTCGCCGGCGGAGGTTCGCTCGCGGCGGGCGGGGCGAACGATGGAACCGAGGCCACGCTGCTGGCGCTTTCCGCGCCGCGCAATCTCGCTTGGGACGGCGCCGGGTCGATTTACATTTCCGATTTTACGGGCCAGCGTGTGTATCGTCTCGCTTCCGACGGCACGCTGACCACCGCGGCGGGCACCGGAGTCGCCGGATATTCTGGCGACGGGATGGCCGCGCTGAATGCGGAGCTGGCTTATCCCGCGGGGATTGCCGTGGATCGCAGCGGCGCGCTGTGGATCGGCGACACGCAGAATCATCTGATCCGCAAAGTGGTGAACGGGACCATTACTTCGGTCGCCAGCGCGGGGTTGCCGACCGGGATGGCCATCGATGCGATTAACAACGTATACGTCGCCGATCAATCTGGCGAGCAAATTTTAGTGATCGCGCCGGGCGGTGCGATTTCCGGCTACGCCATCGCCGCGCACGATATTTGTTTCCGCATCGATGGCTATCTTTATTCGGCCGACGTGACCACGGCGCAGCGCATTTCCTTTGCCGGCGGAACGATGGTGGTGGCCGGTGGAGGAAGTACCGCGGCCGGCGACGGCGGGCCGGCGACCTCCGCGCTGCTCCAGCATCCGAGCGGCGTTTCCGTCGACGCGCAGGGGAATTTTTATATCGCCGATCGCGACAACAACCGGATTCGCCGCGTCGCGCCCGATGGCACGATTACCACCGCCGCGGGAACGGGCGTGGCCGGCAATTCGGGCGACGATGCGCTGGCCGTCAACGCGCAACTCAATTCACCTTCGTCGGTGACCGTGGACGCGAGCGAAAATTTGTACATCGCGGACACCGGCAATCAGCGCATTCGCGTGGTTTCCCCGAGCGGTGAAATTCTTCCGTTCCCCAGCCAGGGGATGGTTTCGCCGGTTTACGCCGTTCCGGATGGAAAAGGGAACGTCTACGTCGCCGACGACAGCGGCACCATTTTTCAGGCGATGCCGACGGGGGTGGTCAACACGGTGCTGAGCAATCTGAAGCATCCGCGCGGAATGTTCGTCGACGCAACGGGCAACTTGTATTTCACCGAAGCGGGCGGGCCGCACGTGAAGCGGCTGGGACCGGCGGGCGATATCGCGCTGATCGGGGAAGGTTCCTGGAACACGCCGCGCGGTGTTTCGGTGGACGCGGCGGGAAACGTTTATGTCGCCGATACGGGATTGCAGGAAATCCTGGAAGTGAGTCCCGCGGGCGCGGTGAGCGTGATCGCGGGAAATGGCACCGCGGGATTTGCGGGCGATGGCGGCGCGGCGCTGGCGGGCGAATTGAATTTTCCGTGGGACGTCGCGATGGCGCCGGGCGGCGCTTTGTATGTCGCCGATCTGGAGAACGATCGCATTCGCGAGCTCACGCCGGGTCCGGCGACGACGGTCACTCCCGTTCTGGTGGTCAGCGCGGTGAACGCGGCGAGCTTGCAACCCGGCCCGATCGTGCCCGGAATGCTGCTGGCGCTGAACGGGACGGGATTGACGTCAACGGCGGGAATTCAGGTGACCTTCGGCGGAATCGCTTCATCGTATTTAGCGATCAGCGGCGCGAGTCTGCTGGCCGAAGTTCCGCCGCAGATTGAAGGACAGCAGAGCGTCGAGATTCAGATTTTGAGCCAGGGAAATTTACTCGCGCAGATTCCCGAAGCGGTGGTGGATGCGGCGCCGGCGTTGTATACCAATGCCGGGCAGTTGATCGCGATCAATCAAGACGGCAGCACCAATTCCGCGTCGAATCCCGCGCCGCGCGGATCGATCGTGGTGTTGTTCGGAACCGGGCAGGGCGTCACCGGATTGCCGGTCGCGGTGATCATCGGAGGGTACGCGGCCAATGTGCTTTATGCCGGACCGGTTTCGGGTTATCCGGGGCTGTGGCAAATTAACGCGAATGTTCCGGTGGGTTATCTGGGTCCGGGCGAGATGAGCGTGGTGGTGACGGTAGGCAGCGCGGGGACGCAGGCGGGGTTGAATATTTTTGTCGATTAAGTGTGGGGCGGATTATCACGACGCCTTGGAGGGCGGGATTAATCCCGCGCGGAGCGGTTCGGCGGCGGGACTAAAGTCCCGCGCGGACTGGAAGTCCGCCCTCCGCGGCTGCCGCGAATTGTGCATTGAACTTCTGCGGCACAACTTCAAGAAGCGCGTTTGGTGGCGTGGAGGGAATCGAGCAGCTCGAACCAGCGATCCAGGCCGGCGCCGGTTTTGGACGATAACGAAAGCACTCGCATGCCCGGACGCACGCTCTGAATATTGCGCTCGCACAGCGGCGCGTCGAATTCGACGGCTTCGGCCAGATCCGTTTTGGTCACTACGGCGACGTCGGCGGTATTGAAAATGGTCGGATACTTGAGCGGTTTGTCTTCGCCTTCGGTCACCGAGAGCAGCACCAGCCGCAGATCCTCGCCTAAATCGTAGGCCGACGGGCACACCAGGTTGCCGACGTTTTCGATAAACAGAAAATCGAGCGGCGACGGCAGCCAGCCCTCCAGCGCGTTGCGCACCATGGTGGCATCCAGATGGCAAACCGTTCCGGTGACGATTTGTTTTACCGGCGCCTGCGAGCGCGCCAGGCGCTGCGCGTCATTTTCCGTAGCCAGATCGCCGACCAGCGCGGCCACGCGATAGCGCGGCTGAAGCAGGGTCAGCGTTTTTTCGAGGAACGTGGTTTTGCCGGAACCGGGGCTCGACACCAGGCTCACCACCACCATGCCGGCATCGCGAAAACGGCCGCGCAGCTCGCGCGCCAGCAGGTCGTTCTGCTTCAAAACATTTTTGCGGACTTCCACTAATCTTGGCGTCATTCAACAATCTCCAGCGCGCAGACTTGCAGCTCCTTGCCTTCGAGAATTTCAGAAATCGGAGAATGGCACTCCGGGCAGACGAACCACGCCTGCGAATCGACGCCGCGGCGCGCCTGGCATTTGGGGCAGTATGCGACGACGGGCACTTCTTCGATCACCAGTTTCGAGCCTTCGAGCGCGGTGCCGGCGGCGGCGATATCGTAGGAGGCCAGCAGCGCGTCTTTGACCACTCCGGAAAGCTTTCCGAGTTTCAGATACACGGCGCTGACGCGCACCTTGCGCTCGGCCGCTTCTTCGGCCGCGGTGTCGACGATGCTGATGGCGATGGAAAGTTCGTGCATTTTCAACTTCCATTGTGAGCCGGCGGATGGTGGGGCAGGCCCCCGGCCTGCGGCGGCCTCTCAGGCCGCCTGCAAGGCTCGCCCCATGACCGACCAGCGGGGCTAAGAGCCCCGCGCAGGCCAGGGGCCTGCCCCACACAATGCCGGGCGACTATCAAACGACGCATCCGCGGCCTTGCCATCCGATCTGCACCGCTTTGCCGTCTTCCACCAGCACCGGCACGGTGCGCTGGCCGCCGGTTGCGGCGGTCATTCGCGCGCGGGCTTCGGGATCGCGTTCCACGTCGAATTCGACGAAATCGCGGCCGCTCAGCTCCAGCCAGTCGCGCATGTCCTGGGTGAACGGACAGGATGCGGTTCCGTAGAGTTCAAGCTTGACCACTCGCCAGCACCTCCAATTGCTCCCGCACAATATGATACGCCGAAGCCTGCACTTCCTGAATGCGCGGGATGTAATCGGAGCGGACGACGATGGGAAAATCGGCCAATCCGCGCCGCAGAATTTCGCCGCCATCATAGCCCAGCAGCGCGACGGTCAGAAGGCCGCGTTTGCGGGCCTCTTCGAGCGCCATAATAATGTTGCGCGATCCGCCGCTGGTGGAAATGCCGACAGCCACATCTTCCGGCCGCGCCTGCGCGATCATCTGGCGCAGAAAAATCACCTCGACGCCGACGTCGTTGGCGATGGCGGTGAGATTGGCCGGCTCCATCGCCAGCGAAATCGCCGGAACGGGGCGAAAGCCCGCGGGCGGAAGCACGCAATCGAGCGCGAAATCGTTGGCGTCCGTGGCCGATCCGCCGTTGCCGAAAATAATCAGTTTGCCGCCGCGCGCGACGCGCTGATGAATGGCGCGCGCGGTTGCGGCGATCTGCTCCGATTGCTCCTCGGCCAGGCGCGTGCGCAACTGCGCGTCGTCCTGCGCCTTCATGCGAATCGACTGTGCGACCTCGGCCAGAAGGTCTCCGGTTTCCTGGCGCTCCCCGCCGAGGAAGGGATAAAGAAACGCGGATTCGCCGGCGTCGTGGCCCAGTTCGCGATGTTCGAAAAAGACGTGCACGGTTTCCCACAGCGTGTGGTACAGAATTTCGATCAGCTCCTGATGCTCGAAGGGATCTGCAATGGGATTGGGAACGGTGTAAGAACCATCGCAGCCGGGCAGCGCGAAGGTCATCGCGCCACGGCTATGGGCCCACTTGAGCGCGTCGGCCACTTCGGCGTCGCCTGCGGGCGGCGCGAAACCCATCACCATGTCTTCGGCGCGCAGGATTGATTTGAGCCACGGCGCAAAGGCGATGGACAGATCTAGCGCGGGCAGCGCGCGCTTGCCGACAATGATCGGGTGCACGAATTCGACCGAGACGTGCTGCGCGTCGGTGGAATAAGGTCCGCGGCCGAAGGCGAGCAGGCGTCCGCCGTCGAGGAATCGCTGCGACATTTCGCGGCAGGCGGTGGCGAGACGATCGGCTTCGCGGTCGAAGAAGGATTGGTACAGGCGGTTGCGCCCGGTGAGGCGGGCGGCGATGGAATCTATCGTCGATGGCATTAGTCTTCACTTGTGGCGCGCGCACTCTTGCGTGCCGCGTCGATTCTCGTATCGACACTTTGCGCGGCTCGCCGGGCGTCGACTGAAAGTCGACGCGGCACGCAAGAGTGCGTGCGCCACAGCATCTAGCAGATCCTTGGCAGTGGATCGCCGACCAGCATGTCGATAATCCGGCTGCCTCCGTAGAGCGTCTTCACCACCACCGCTCCGGCCGGTTGCGCTTCGATTTCGCCGATAATGGTCGCGCATTCGCCGCCCGGCGTTTCATGCAGCGCGGCGAGCGCGGCAGCGGCGCAATCGGCGGCAACCACCGCCAGAAATTGTCCTTCATTGGCGATGTGCAGCGGGTCTAACCCAAGCAATTCGCAAGCTCCGCGAACGGCATCGCGCACCGGAATTTTTTCTTCCGCGGTGATCACCGCGAGCCGGCAATCGAGCGCCAGCTCATTCAGCGACGTGGCCACGCCGCCGCGGGTGGGATCGCGCATCCAGTGCACGCCATCGCCGGCCGCGCGCGCCAGCGCTTCGACAAACGGCAGCACCGATCGCGTATCGGATTTCAAATCGGCTTCAATTTCCAGATCGCCGCGCGCCAGCAGAATCGTAATTCCGTGATCGCCAATGGGACCGGAAAGAATCACCTGATCGCCGGCTTCAACGCGCGCCGGTGAAATTTTCAATTCCGGAATCACGCGGCCGACGCCAGCCGTAGTAATGTACATGCCGTCGGCTTTGCCGTGTTCGACGACCTTCGTATCGCCGCCGGCGATGGAAACTCCGGCGCGTTCGGCCGCGGCGGCCATGGCGCGAATTTCGGCTTCGAGAATTTCCGTTTCGAGGCCGGCTTCAAGAACGTAACTGGTCACCAGAGCCTCGGCGCGCGCGCCGGAAACAGCCAGATCGTTCACCGTGCCATTGACCGCCAGTTCGCCGATCGATCCGCCGGGAAAACGCAACGGGCGAACCACGAAGCTGTCGGTGGTGATGGCGACGCGCGTGCCGTTGATGCTCACATGCGCGGCGTCGCCGAGCGGTTCGGTAGACGATCCGAAAAGAATCGGGGCGAACAGGCCGTCGATCAGACGGCGGCTGGCTTTGCCGCCCGCGCCGTGGGCCATCTCCACGCGAGGGTCGCGGAATCGAACCTGTCTCATGAAACGCCTGCGCTCATGAAACTCCCACCGCAGCCTGGCGATGCTCGAAGGTGTAGTAGGCCGCGCAAGAGCCTTCGCTCGATACCATCAGTGCGCCGATGGGATGTTCCGGCGTGCATTCCTTGCCGAATAATTTGCACTGCGCCGGTTGGAGCACGCCTTTTAAAACTTCGCCGCACTGCGCCGCTTTCGGATCGGTGACGCGGATTCCGGGAACGGAGAAGCGGCGCTCGGCGTCCCATTCGGCGTACTCATTGCGCAGGCGCAGCGCCGATTGCGAAATGAATCCCAACCCGCGCCATTCAAAATAGGGACGCAGCTCGAAAACTTCCGCCATGGCTTTGAGCGCCGCGCGATTTCCTTCCCACGGCACCACGCGATTGTATTGATTTTCGACCTTCGCTTCGCCGCGGTTCAGTTGCCGCAGCACCATCACCACGGCCTGTAAAATATCCAGCGGCTCGAATCCGGCGACGGCGATGGGTTTGTGTTCGTTGCGCGCGATCCATTCATAAGGACGGCAGCCGATGACGGTGGAAACATGGCCCGGTCCGATGAACGCGTCGAGACGCATATCCGGCGAATCGAGAATGGCGCGAATTGCGGGAATGATGGTTACGTGGTTCGAGAAGACGGAAAAATTCTTCACGCCCTGTTCGCGCGCGCGCTTGAGCGTCAGCGCGGTGGATGGCGCGGTGGTCTCGAAGCCGATGGCGAAAAACATCACGTGGCGATCGGGATTGGCGATGGCCATTTTCAACGCGTCGGCGGGCGAATAAACGATGCGCACGTCCATCCCGCGAGCCTTGTACGCCAGCGGACTGCCCTGCGTGCCGGGAACGCGCATCATATCTCCGAACGCGGTGAAGATCACTTCGGGATGCTCCGCCATGGACAGGCCGTCGTCGATGCGGCCCATCGGCAGCACGCACACTGGGCAGCCGGGACCGTGCACCAGCTCGATATTCGGCGGAAGCAGGTGCTTCAGCCCGAAACGGTAAATCGCGTGAGTATGACCACCGCACACTTCCATGAACCGGTAGTGGCGATCGGGATCCGCCAGGCGGCGAATTTCCTCGGTGGTTCTGCTGATCAATTCCGGACGGCGAAATTCATCGACATATTGCATGAAGGCCTCACGGTCCTGACCTATCTTGCGCCTTTTCGAGGTTGGTGTCACCCGGCTCGAGGCCGTAGCCGCGAACTTCCAGCGCCGCCGCTTCGGTCTCGCCCAGCGCTTCGAGCAGCTCGATCTGCTCCAGCGCGTAATGCTCGCTGATTTTGCTCATGGCGAAGCCGACGTGGATCAGCACCCAGTCGCCGAGGCGGCCGGGATCGGTCTCTTCGAGCAATCCTAAATCGACCTTACGGCGCACGCCCAGCACTTCGACCAACGCGAGTGGCTGCTCGCCCGGCACCAGCTCCACGATTTTTCCCGGGATGGCTAAACACATATAACACCACTTTAATCCCCAGCGGCAGACGCCGTAATTTGTCGCGGTTAACGGACCGCGGCCACCAACTCGCCGCGCCCGGCGCGCTCAATTAGCGACTCGACCACGCCGGCGGCTTCCTCGAGCGCGGCCTCCACGGTTTCGCTGAGGCCCATTTTTCCTTGTTCCGGCCCCAGATCGGCCGGCTCGCATCCGACGATGAGAACCGGACACGACGCGCCGCCCATCGCTTTCGCCGTGCGCAGAACATTCATCGGATGCATGCTGTGCGGATCGATCGCCGCGGCGCCTGCGGCGGCCTCCGGCTCGATCACGTAGACCGTCCCCGGCGCTCCGCCGAGGGGGCAGGCGTCCACCAGAATCGCCAGATCGTACGGATCGAGCAGCGCGTAAGCGAGATCGAGGCCGCGAATCCCGAAATCCTTCACCACCACGTTTTCGGGCAGTTTCCGTTGGGCCAATTTTCGCGCGACTTCGACGCCGAATCCGTCGTCGCCCAGAAAAATATTTCCGATGCACGCCACCAGAATCTTCATAGCGGCTCGATTTCATTCAGGCCGAAAAAAAAGCGATGGCCGGGCTGGCGCAGCAGGCCGAGATCCTTGCCGGGATCGTCTTCGAGCACCACGGCGACCTGAAAATTTCCTTCGTAATCCTGCTCGATTTTTTCGATGATGGCGATTTTTTCGGCGAGCAGCGAATCCATAATATCGGCGCCGGGCTTGGGCCGCAGACGCACGCGATCGCCGCTGCGAATCGCGACGCCGCCGACCTCGACGTGGTCAATGGGCGTCGAATCTTCGAGCAGGTGCCACTCCCATTCGTTCATCGGCGCCCTCCGAAAGGGAGACCGCGCAAGGCGCCATGAAGTTTCTGAAAATGTTCCGCCGGAAGAGATTCGGTGCGCTCCAGAATCTGGCGGGCGCGTTCGTCGCCTGCGCGGACCTCCTGTTTTTCTTGGTCGGTCATGGTCAAAATTCGCAGCGCGAGAATTTCGTCGATTTCGGTGCCGTCGAACAGATCGCCGGCGCTTTCCGGCGCGATCTGCGGATAGTCGTAAAGAATGATGGGCGAGACCAGCATGGTGTTGCGCTCGCCGGCGTCGCCGACCAGCACCGGCCAGGCTCCCTGATTGCGGCAGCTTTCCGCGGCGGCGCAAAATTCTTCGGGAGGTTCGAGCAGCGAAATAAATTCGCCACCGGCGACCTGCAAAATACTATGCACCGAGACCAGCGAGCGCAGCAGCGCGGCGGGCCGGCCGGCGCCATCGAAACCGGCGCAGTTGCGGACTTGAAGAATGATTTTCGTGAGGCCGTCGCGCAGGCGTTCGGCGGTCAGCTCGATTTCCCCGGCGATCGCGTCGTCGAAGCTGAAGGCGCGGCGCACGGGCAGCGATTCGAGGGGCCACGCCAGGGTCACCTCGCGCTCGCGGCCTTCCTGCCAGTCGTCGCGCTCGACGAGTTGCAGGAAGCGGGTCTTCACCGCAAGAGAAGGCGCGGCGCCGGTGATCAGGCATTCCGTGCGCATTTCAAAGGGATCCGGGTCCTGGCAGAACTTCGGCGGATACAGCACGCCGAAATTGAATCGCTGCTGATTTTTTACCGCGCTGCGGCGGTAGGGATAAAGAAGATAACCTTCGTACAAAACCGCGTTCGCGATTTTTTCCACGGCTTCCAGATTCATCGGGGGACCTTTCTTTCGCCGCGATCAATTTATAGCACACCAGTTAGATCCCGGGGGAGGAGTTTACGAACGCGCTCCGGCCTGGGAGGTGCGTGAAATCTGCGTTGACCGCGAAGGATGGGAGAACCCCCGCCATGACTGGCGGGGCTGTAACGCGCGCTATGGCTCCGCCATTTATGGCGGGGGCGTGTTGCGAATCGACGCAGGTTTCAGGCGGTACTACCGCCTGCGGAAGCGGCGCGCTTCGTGCAACGATGGAACCATGGAGGGGCAGGAGTCGCTCGGGGGACGGTTCTGGTGTCTCATCATCGCGACGTTTCTCGGATTTTTGGGATTCGGCTCGGTTCTGCCCGCGCTCGCGCCGCATATCCGCAACGATCTCGGCGGATCGGACCGCGCGGTGGGATTCGTCATCGGCACGTTTTCCGTGGTGGCGCTGTGCAGCCGGCCGTTCGCGGGAAAACTCGCCGACCATAAAGGACGCAAGCGATCGTTCCTCACCGGACTCTGTAGCTGCACGCTGGCCGGTTTTGCGTATCTGCTGCCGTTCGGGGTCCACTCGCTGTATCTGGCGCGCGCGCTGCAAGGGTTGGGCGAAGCGTGCCTGTATACCGGCGCGGCGGCGTGGGCGGTGGAAGTGGCGGGCGTGCACCGCAGCGCGCGGGCGCTCGGCTACGTCAGCAGCGGGATCTGGGGTGGTTACGCGGCCGGACCGCTGGCCGGTCAACTGCTCGGTTCGTTCGATCACGCGGCGAAATTCCAGATTGTCGCGGCGCTTTCGGCGATGGCGTTTTTGAGCCGCATCCCGGAAGATTATCGCCCCGCGGCGCACCAGCGGCGCTCCGGATGGCTGCGCGCGTCGTTGATCCCGGCGGGAATTTCCGTCGGACTCACCAACGTGCACTATCCGGTGATCACCGGATTCCTGATTCTGTATCTGGCCGGCCACGGCAACGCGGGACCGGCCGCGTTTTCAACCTACGCCGGCTTCGTGCTGCTGTCGCGTTTCTTCCTGGGAGGATTGCCGGACCGCATTCATCCGCGCATCACCTTTTATTCGGGACTCGGTGGCATGGCCGTGGGCCTCGCGATACTGGCTACTGGGCCGGGGTTCGCCGGAGCCATCCTGGGAGCCGCTCTGCTCGGCTTGGGTTTTTCGTTTCCCTGGGCGTCGATCGCTTCCACCGTTTTGCGCCGCGCCGCGGAAGGCGAGCGCGGATCGACGGTCAGCGTGCTCAGCGCGTTTTACGATCTGTTCGTCGGCCTGAGCTCGTTTTCCGCGGGCCTGTTGGCCAACGCGTTTGGTTACGCCGCGGCATTCATCATGGCGATTGTTGCGCTGGGCGCGGCAGCCATCGCGGGGCGAGCGGTGTTTGCATCGCACGATGAACACCTGGCGCCCTCCGGCCGGGTTGAGGTTAATTCGTTACTTTAGAGAAATGCGCCCGCAGCCTTTGATCGCGGTTACCGATGTTGAAGCGAGCAGGTGGCAAGCCCGGATGGCTCAGCTTCCTGAACGTCAGTGACCCGCTGACACAGTTGTCGCCGTAAAAACCTTTACTCCCCGCGAGCGATCGTTTACGGTTGTACTGGAGTTACTCAGCGCGCGCCTTGCGCGGACTCCGCGGCGGACAGGATTTCATGGACCGCGCTCGTCTCGTTTTAAAACCCGAAACATTCAGGAATTGCGATGCCAGAAACAGTCGTACACGTTCTTTGGATTAATGCCGGATTGAGTTGCGACGGCGATTCCGTCTCGCTCACCGCGGCCACGCTGCCGAGCATTGAAGATATCGCCATGGGCGCCTTGCCCGGCTTGCCGAAAGTCGAGTTTCATTGGCCGCTGGTCGATTACAAAGTCGGCGCCGATTTCATGGAGCCCTACTGGCGCGCGGCCGAAGGGAAAGTCGATCCGTTCGTGCTGGTGATTGAAGGCTCGGTGGCCAACGAAAAAGTGAAACGCGAAGGCTACTGGACCGGCTTCGGCAACGATCCCGATACCGGCCAGCCGGTGACGCTGATGGAGTGGCTGGACAAGCTGGCGCCTAAAGCGTGGGCGGTTGTGGCCGTGGGTACCTGCGCGACTTACGGCGGGATTCACGCCATGGAAGGCAATCCGACGGGCGCGATGGGCGTGCCCGATTATCTCGGCTGGAACTGGCGGTCGAAAGCGGGGCTGCCGATCGTGTGCGTTCCCGGCTGCCCCATTCAGCCCGACAACCTTTCGGAAACGTTGCTGTACCTGCTGAATCAAGCCACGGGAACCGCGCCGATGATCCCGCTTGACGACAAACTGCGTCCGGCGTGGCTGTTCGGCGAAACGGTACACGATGGCTGCGATCGCGGCGGCTATTACGAAGAAGGCAATTTCGCCACCGAATACGGCACGCGGCAGTGCCTGGTGAAGATGGGCTGCTGGGGTCCGGTGGTGCATTGCAACGTGACCAAACGCGGCTGGATGGATGGGATCGGGGGGTGCCCCAACGTCGGCGGGATCTGCATCGCCTGCACCATGCCGGGCTTCCCCGATAAATTCATGCCGTTCATGGATGAGCCGCCGGGGAGCAAAGCGTCCACCGAAATTACGGGGCATTTTTATGGACCGATGATTCGCCGCTTGCGCGCGGTCACCCGGCACAGCGTCGATCAGGAACCGAAGTGGCGTCATCCGGGTCGCGAGCTGACCACCGGTTACCGGCGTCCATGGGCGGTGCAATGATTCAGCGTGGCGCACGCACTCGTGCGTGCCGCATCGACACTTCTGTCGATGCCTGGCGGCGCGAAGAAGTGTGGCGGGTTGTCGCGGCGCCAAGAAGTGTCGCGGGGAGTCGCGATGCCAAGAAGTGTCGCGAGGAGTCGCGATGCCAAGAAGTGTCGCGAGGAGTCGCGACACGGCACGCACGAGTGCGTGCGCCACAATCAGGGTTGATGAAGAGGAGTTATGGCAACACAAATTGACGAACTGGCCGGCGTAGAACAGCAGAAACGCAACCTGGTCGACGTTTCCTGGGACCCCATCACCCGCATCGTCGGCAGCCTGGGGATTTACACCAAGATCGATTTCGGCGCGCGCCGCGTGGCGGAATGCTACTCGACCTCCTCGGTCTTCCGCGGCTACTCGCTGTTCATGCGCGGCAAAGATCCGCGCGATTCGCACTTCATCACCAGCCGCATCTGCGGAATCTGCGGCGACAATCACGCCACCTGTTCGGTCTACAACCAGAACATGGCCTACGGCGTCGCCACGCCCGAGACCGGCGAATGGATCATCAACTGCGGCGAAGCGGCCGAATACATGTTCGACCACAACATCTTTCAGGAAAATCTGGTGGGCGTCGATTTCTGCGAAAAAATGGTCCGCGAAACCAACCCCGGCGTGTGGGAGCGCGCCCAGAAAACCGAGGCTCCGCACGCGCGCGATCACGGCTATCGCACCATCGGCGACATTATGAAGTCGCTGAATCCGTTTGAAGGCGAATTTTATCGCGAAGCGCTGGTGATGAGCCGGATGACGCGCGAAATGTTCTGCCTGATGGAAGGCCGCCACGTTCATCCTTCGACGCTGTACGGCGGCGGCGTGGGAACCAACGCCACCACGCAATTGTTCACCGATTATCTGGTCCGCCTGATGAAATACATCGAATTCATGAAGCGCGTGGTGCCGCTGCATGACGACCTGTTCAACTTTTTCTACGAAGCGATGCCGGGCTATGAAGAAGTGGGCCGGCGGCGCGTGCTGCTCGGCTGCTGGGGCAGTTTCCAGAATCCGGAGCACTGCGATTTCAAATACGAGCACATGGCGGAGTGGGGCAAGCGCGCCTTCGTCACGCCCGGCGTGGTGGTCGACGGGAAACTGGTTACCAACGACCTGACCAAGATCAATCTGGGCATTCGCATCCTGCTGGGCAGCTCCTATTACGACGATTGGGCCGACCGGCAGCCGTTCGTCACCCGCGATCCGCTGGGCAATCCGGTGGACATGCGCCATCCCTGGAATCAGCAGACGATTCCCAAGCCGCAGCGGCGCGAATTGGGCGAGAAATATAGCTGGGTGATGTCGCCGCGGTGGTTCGACGGGAAAAATTATCTCCCGCTCGATACCGGCGGCGGACCGATCGCGCGGCTGTGGTCGACCGCATTGAGCGGCCTGGTCGACATCGGCTACATCAAAGCGACCGGCAACAGCGTGCAAATCAATCTGCCGAAGACCGCCAGCAAAGGGCCGGTCAGCTTCGAGTGGAAAATTCCCAAATGGTCCAACGCGATTGAACGGGATCGCGCGCGCACCTATTTCCAGGCTTACGCCGCCGCGGCCGGCCTTTATTTCTGCGAAAAGGGATTGAAGAACGTCCGTCAGGGCAACACCAAAACTTGGACCGATTTCAAAGTTCCCGACGAAGCGATTTCCTGCGGCTTCACCGAAGCCGTGCGCGGCGTGCTGTCGCATCACATGGTGATTCGCGGCGGAAAAATCGCGAATTATCATCCTTATCCGCCGACGCCGTGGAACGCCAGCCCGCGGGATTCCTATGGCACTCCCGGTCCGTATGAAGACGCGGTGCAGGGCTGCCCGATTTTCGAGGAAAACGGCCGCGAGAATTTTAAGGGCATCGATATTATGCGGACGGTCCGCAGCTTCGATCCGTGCCTGCCGTGCGGAGTGCACATGTATCTCGGCAAGGGGAAGACGATCGAGCAGCGGCATCTGCCGTCGCCGTATGCGGAATGATTGTTGAACCCCCGTCTTGACAGACGGGGCTGTAGCGACCGAGTAATGGCGGGGGTCACCTCAGAATGATTGTTGAACCCCCGTCTTGACAGACGGGGCTGTAGTGACCGAGTAATGGCGGGGGTCACCTCAGAATGATTGTTCAACCCCCATCTTGACAGACGGGGCTGTAGCGGCATTACAGCCCCGCCAGTAATGGCGGGGGTCACCTCGGGAGGAATCGCGCGATTGGACGTTGATCAGACCGTAGCCCGCATCGAACAACTGCTCGAAGAAGCCGGCTCCGGACCGGCCGAAGAACTGGTGCGTCTGCTGATGCAGCTTTATGGCGCCGGGCTCGCCAGGATCGCCGAGGTCATCAAGGATTCCGAATACGCCGGGCGTCTGGCGGAAGACAAACTCGTCGGCAGCCTGTTTCTGCTGCACGACCTGCATCCAGTGGATCCGCAAACCCGGCTGCGCCGCGCGTTGCAGCAGCTCGAAGCGAGCTTCGGCGCGCATTTTCAACTCGAAGCAATCTCGGAAAACATCGCGCGAATCCGGATCGAAAAAAATGGCAGCCCGCTGCCCCACGGAATTGGCGAGGTGATCGAACGCGCCGCTCTCGACGCCGCGCCGGATCTGGCCGGCGTCACCGTGGAAGGCCTTCCCGCGCCGCCGCTGGTGCAGATCAGCATCTGAATGCAGCCACTTCTAAAACTTCGCCGACTGGTCGAGCCTCCGCCGCCGAAACAGGAAAAGTGCGAGCTGTGCGGCGCGCCGGTCCCCGCCGCGCACGGGCACGTCGTCGATCTCGAAAAGCATCGCCTGCTATGCGCCTGCCGCCCGTGCTATCTGCTGTTTACGCACTCCGGCGCGGCGGGCGGAAAACTTCGCTCCGTTGCCGAACGCGTTCTTAAAGTCCCGAACATCGATATTTCCCGCGCGGCGATCCCGGTCGGCATGGTGTTCTTCATTCGCGATTCGACGGCCGATCGCGTGCGCGCGTTCTATCCCAGTCCCGCGGGCGCGACGGAGGCGGAGATTTCGATCGATGCTCCGGAGTTGGCGCTGCTCGAACCGGACATTGAAGCGCTGCTGGTGAGCAAAACCGCATCCTGGATCGTTCCAGTGGACGCCTGTTATGAGCTGATCGGCCGCATCCGCCGCAGCTGGCGCGGCTTTCAGGGCGGCTCCGCGGCGTGGCGCGAAATCGAGGATTTTTTCGCAAATCTCAAGGAGACAAATCATGACCGATTTGTCGTTTGAAGTGATGGGCGCCAAACCGGTCCCCTACGCCGTGACGCCGGCCATCGCTTTTCGCCTGCGCGTCCGCGAAAGGCGGGCGATTCAGGCCATGCTGCTGCATTGCCAGTTGCGCATCGAGCCGCGCTGCCGCGCCCACGCGCGGGACGAGCAGGAACGCCTGATCGACGTTTTCGGCGCACCCGAGCGCTGGGGCGAAACGCTGCACGCCCTGCCCTGGACGCAGGCGACGATCCACCTCCCGCCGTTTGAAGGCGCGGCCGAAGTGGATCTGCCGGTCGCCTGCACCTACGATTTCGAGGTGACCGCGGCCAAGTATCTCGCCTCGCTCGAGGGGGGCGAAATTCCGCTGCGTTTTTTGTTCAGCGGCACGATTTTCGTCAAATCGGCCGGCGGATTCATGGTGGAGCAGGTGCCCTGGAACAAGGACGCCGTCTGGCGCCTGCCGGTGAGCGCGTGGCGCGAGCTGATGGACGCCTATTTTCCCGGCACGGCGTGGATCCGGCTGCGGCGCGAAACCCTCGACCTGCTGCAACGCGAGCGCGCCCGCAACGGCTTCGTAAGCTGGGATGAAACCATCGAGACGATTTTAAAAGGAGACCTGAAATGCGCACCTTTGGTTGGACCATCGCGGTAATCACGGGCGGTTACACGGCCTATTTGCTGCTGAAATCGCTTCCCGATATCGCCCGGTATGTCAAGCTGAGCTCGATGTAACGGCAGTCCCGTCTGCCGCACCGTTGGTTTGCACGCGGTTCGCCGATCCCTCGCCGACGTTCGCCGAATCGCCGGCGGTTCCCTCGAGTAAGCCTGCTAACATCGCTTACGGAAGGAAATCGTTATGGGCGATACACCCGGCGCCCCGAAATCGCGCTGGGAAGAAAAACTCGAACGCCGGCGCCAACGGCACCTTGATAAAATCGCGCGCGCGCAGGCCAAGTGGCAAGCGCGGCAAACCCGCTGGGCCGCGCGCGGGGCGTACTTTCACGGCGGATTCGGCGGCGCCTTCATCGGCCTGATCCTGGCCGGAATCGGCGTCCTGCTGCTGCTCCAGAACCTGGGGATTATTGAGGTCGAGGATCTCCGGGCGTATTGGCCGGTGATCCTGATCGGATTCGGGCTGGTGCGCCTGTTCAACGCGTGGTGCGTCAGCGGCCGCATCTGGGGCGGAGTGATCGCGGCCATCGGCGGCGTCTTCCTGCTGCGCAATCTGGGAATCATTCACGCCAACCTCTGGGGCCTGTTCTGGCCGGCGATTCTGATCGCCGCCGGCTTCGGGCTGCTGCTGCGATCGTTCGATCACGACGTCAGCGGATGGGCCTGGAACTGGTGGAACCCGGAACACGCAGTGAGCGACGAAAGCACGCTGCACGCCGTCAAAATCGACGCCATTTTTTCGCACGCCGAGCGCCGCTTCGACACCCAGCAGTTCGAAGGCGGCGAAATCAATGCCGTGTTCGGGGGCGTCGAGGTGGACCTGCGCAAAACCGCCATGAAAAGCGATCAGGTTCGGCTGGAATGCAACGCGGTCTTCGGCGGAATCGACGTGACGGTTCCCGATACCTGGTCGGTGGTGATGCGCGGCACCGGAGTTTTCGGCGGGTTTTCCGATGAGACGCATCCGCCGGTGCGCAGCGACGTGAAATCGCCCACGCTGCTGGTCACCGGCGGAGCCGTCTTCGGCGGCGTGAACCTAAAAAACTGAAATGCATCCGATCTTCTCCAGGCGAACGTGGTTTGCGGGCTATCTGGGGGTGTGGGCGTTTTTCGCGCTGATGCTGGCTGGATTGATACGCGTGCCGGGAACGCTTTCCTGGCGCGCCGCGCTGCTAATCGCGGCGCCGCTATGCTTCTTTTACGCGTTCTGCTGCCTGACGCCGTGGTACGTGTGCCGCCAGGTCTCGCTGCCGCGGCGCACCTGGGTGATGGTCGCGCTGAATCATTTCGGCGCCGCCGTTCTCGCCAGCGCGATGTGGGTGGAGCTGGCCCGCCTGATGGCGTACCTGGTAAACGCGAGCGCGCCGCTTTCGCCGGAAATTCCGCAGCTGGTGGTGGTCGCGCTGCTGCTTTATTCGTTGTCGGTCGCGCTGCATTACATGTTCCTGGCGATGCAAAAATCGCGCCACGCCGAGGTGCAGGCGCGCGAAGCGGAATTGCGCGCGTTGAAGGCGCAGATCAATCCGCATTTTTTGTTCAACAGCCTCAATTCGATTACCGCGCTGGTCGGCTCCGATCCGGCGCGCGCGCGGGAAATGTGCATCCGCCTTTCCGATTTTCTGCGCAACACGCTCGGCCTGGGCGAGCGCGAAAGCATTAGCTGGCGCGAAGAATTGCAGCTGGCGCGAACCTATCTTGACGTCGAGCAGGTCCGCTACGGCGCGCGGCTGCGTGTGGAAATGAACGTCGATGAGGATTGCTCGGATTGCCTGATTCCGCCGCTGGTGCTTCAGCCGCTGATTGAAAACGCGGTGAAGCACGGCATCGCGAGCATGGTGGATGGAGGAACCATCAAAGTGGAGGGCCACGTGAGCAACGGCATTCTGGAAGTGAGCGTCGAAAACGGATTCGATCCCGATTCGCCGGCGCCGCGCCGTCACGGCCTCGGTTTGCGCAACGTGCGGAGTCGTCTCGAAACGCGCTTCGGTCCGGAAGCGACGCTGACCGCCAAGGCGGTCAAGAATCAATTTCGCGCGGAAATGATTGTTCCCTGCCGGAGGAGCTTGTAAATGGGGTTGCCAAAAAGGCCGGCCGCTCGCCGCGAAAACCGCCCCCGCCATCACTGGCGGGGCTCTATCGGCGCGCTGCAAGCCCCGCCAAATTTTCATACTCTCCCGGTGGGCCGCAGGCCCATAAGGAGACTCTCTAAACCGCGACCACAGAAAGCGGCGTATGCCGAGCTTTCATCAGGGAGGGCCTGTCAAGAAAGAGGATTCCATGACCCCGATTCGAGCCGTTCTGGTGGATGACGAAGAGCTCGCCCGGCAGCTTCTGCGCGAGTACATTGAAGAATCCGGCGGCGCCGAAGTAGTCGCCGAATGCGCCAACGGATTCGAAGCGGTGAAAGCGATCGCCGAGTTGAAGCCGGATCTGGTTTTTCTGGACGTGCAGATGCCCAAGCTCGACGGCTTTGAAGTGTTGGAACTGCTGGACGCGCCGGTCGCGGTGATTTTCGTGACGGCCTACGATCAATACGCCATGCGAGCCTTCGACGCGAACGCGGTCGATTATTTATTGAAGCCGTTCAGCGCCGATCGTCTGCACAAAGCGCTCGAAAAAGTTCGCCGGCGTTTGGGAAATCCCCCACCGGCGATCGCCGCCGCCGAACTGTCCGCCGCCGCGCGTCCGCCCGAGCAAAAACTCGAACGCGTGGTGGTGAAGGACGGCACAAAAGTCCACATTATTCCGATCGATCGATTGGATTACGTCGAAGCGCAGGACGATTACATCGCGCTGCACAGCGAAAAGAAAAATTATCTGAAGCAGCAGACCATTTCGAGCATCGAAGCGCAGCTGGACGCGAAGAAATTCGTGCGCATTCACCGGTCCTATATCGTGAATTTAGAAAGAATCGCGCGGATCGAGCCGTACACCCGAGATAGCCGGGTCGCGGTGCTGAATGATGGGACACAGTTGCCGGTGAGCCGGTCGGGTCATGCGAAGTTGAAGACGCTGCTCGGGGAGACGGTGTGAGGGTGCACGTAAGGCGCGCTTTTTTAATTGCCATTTTGTTGGAGGGCCTCGTCGTTTCCGTAAATTTGATGGGGGGGGAGACAATCGCGCGGCAAGCGCCCTGGATCGAGGCTCTGCAAACTCCTGCTTTGATTGTGCTCTGGCCGTTCCAATATCCAGGGTTCAGATTGTTCGCCGGCAAATTTCCAGCGATGGTCGTCGTCAGGGCGGCACAGATCATCGGCTTTCTTATTCAGACGGTCGTGTTTTCTGCTGCGATTCTGCTCTTGACCGGTATCTATGCCCGCTACAAGCGCCGAGCATCTCGGGCATAATCAAATTGAGATGAGTGCCACTCTTGAACTCGGGGCAGTCCAGGTCGACGCTGCGGCTTTCGCGGAACTTTGCCGGCGCTATCAGGTCCGCGAGCTTTCAGTCTTCGGTTCCGCTGCGCGCGGGGAAATGCGGCCCGATAGCGATGTCGATCTGCTTGTGGATTTCCTGCCCGGTGCAAAAATCGATCTGCTCGACCACGCCGGGCTCATGCTTGATCTCTCCGGTCTTCTCGGCCGCAAGGTGGATCTGGTCTCGAAGAGAGCGCTGAAACCCCTCATACGCGACTCGATACTCGCAGAGGCGCGACTCGTGTATGCGGCGTGAGGTCCTGTACCTCACCGACATGATCGAAGCTGCCGATCTGATCGCGCAATTCCTTGCCGAGGCCGATTTCGACCAATTTGGAAAATCGGAGCTTCTTCGGAGCGCGGTTGCTCAAAAGCTGGCGGTGATCGGCGAGGCGGCGGCGCACATTTCAGAACCGCTGAGAAGCCGCTACCCGGAGGTGCCGTGGCCAAAGATTGTCGCCTTCCGTAATATTCTCGTGCACTGGTATTTCGGCATCGATTGGGAGGAGGTCTGGCTGGTCGCAAAAGAGCGCTGCCCTGACCTGCGGCAGCAAATTGCTCAGATCCTCGCGGCCGAGTTCCCCCACAACGAGTAGGCTTGCTATACTCACCGTCGCGCACCCACCATGAACGCACAGAACCACGATCACGACCATCAAACCGTTCCTTCCGACCCCACGCTTCGCGTCAAAGCGCTTGAATCGCTGCTCACGGAAAAAGGCTACGTCGATCCCGCCGCGCTCGACGCGCTGATCGATCGCTTCGAAACCAAAGTCGGCCCGCGCAATGGGGCCAAAGTCGTCGCGCGAGCATGGGCCGATCCGGCTTTCAAACAGCGTCTGCTCGCCGACGCGCCCGCGGCGATCGCCGAACTTGGTTTCGCGCCGTTTGAACATGAGCAGATCGTCGCGCTGGAAAATACGCCGGCCGTCCACAACATGGTGGTGTGCACGCTGTGCTCCTGTTATCCCTGGGCGCTGCTCGGATTGCCGCCGGTCTGGTATAAATCGACGCCGTACCGTTCGCGTGCCGTGATCGATCCGCGCGGCGTGCTGCGCGAATTCGGGCTCGAACTCGACGAACAAGTTGAAGTTCGCGTGTGGGACAGCACCGCGGAAGTGCGCTATGTTGTGATTCCCGAGCGTCCCGCGGGAACAGATTCGCTCAGCGAAGACGAGTTGGCCGAATTGGTGACACGCGATTCGATGGTCGGCGTCGCCAAAGCCGGAGGCCAGGCATGAACGGCGTCCACGACATGGGCGGCATGCACGGCATGGGACCGATCCAGCATGAGAAGAATGAACCGGTCTTTCATCACGAATGGGAAGGCCGCGTCTACGCGATGAACACAGCGCTCATGGCGTTTCATAAATGGACGCTCGATGCCTGGCGCCATCATATTGAAGTGATCCCTCCGGCCGACTACCTGCGCATGAGCTATTACGAAAAATGGCTGGATGCGATGGAACGCCGCGTGGCGCAGTACGGATTCGTCACGCCCGAAGAATTGCAAAACGGCAAAGCCTCGCCGGGATCGGCAAAGGCGACTCCGGCGCTGACTGTCGCGATGGCGCGGGCCCACGGGCGCAATCTTCCCTCGTCGAACGATCCGTCGATCAAGCCGCTGTTTCACATCGGCCAGCGGGTGCGCGCGCGGAACATAAATCCCGCGGGCCATACTCGGCTGCCGCGTTATGCTCGTGGAAAAACCGGCGAGATCATTCGCGATCACGGCGTCCATGATTTCGCCGATACCAGCGCCGCGGGGCTCGGACCCAGGCGCCAGCATCTTTATTCGGTCCGCTTCACCGCGCGCGAGCTGTGGGGCGAAGCGGCCTCGCCGCGCGATACGATTCATGTGGATTTGTGGGACGACTATCTTGAACTCGCCTGAAAATTTCGCTGATCTTCCGAAAATTCCGCGCGACGAAGGCGGACCCGTTTTTGCCGAACCGTGGCAGGCGCAAGCCTTCGCGCTTGCCGTGAAATTATCGGAGCAGGGCTATTTCACCTGGAAAGAATGGGCCGCGGAACTGGCCGGCGAGCTGAAAGCCGCCGAAGCTCGCGGCGAACCAGACGACGGCACACATTATTATGAGCACTGGCTGGCCACGCTGGAGCGTCTGGTCACGCAAAAAGGTTTAACGGATCGCGCGTCGCTCGCCGATCGCAAACAAGCCTGGGCCGACGCGTATCGCCACACGCCGCATGGAAAACCGGTGGTGTTAAGAAAGTAACGTAAGCCGTCAGGCTTGCGCTGCCCGCCTGGTCATGGTCGCACGCGGTATGAATAGCTTACCGGCGGGGACCGAGTAGTCGGCGCTAATATACTTGATCCAACCAGTTGCTTCGGTCCGTTGGTGGCGCACCCATACTGACCGGGGGCTGCTCAAGGTTGCGTCAGCGATATCAATGCCGAGCAGTCTGTCCCCTTTTTCAGGACGAGGCTATTAATTCTCTGCCGGACGCTCCGCGCTGTCGATCACGAAATAACTCACCGGACCCTTTTGCGGCTCCAGCCTCAGGCCGAGCTGCTTGGGCAGCGCCTCGAAAATCGTCGGCAGGTCCGCGATCCCCGGCGGCAAGTTCTCACGCGGAAAATCCGGCGGTAACTCCGGCATGCACGCCAGCGTGAAGTCGTAATTGCCGCTCAACCCTGTCTGATCGATTACCGAACGCTGGTCCTGTTGCAGCGTCTGCGACAGCCACCACGTCAAATATTCCATGGGCACGCGCTTCCCCACCACGTGGCCCGGACCACCCTGAATCGGAACCTGCCAGTTCTGCGGGCTGTCGTTCGGCTTCATCTTTAATCCCGATTTATCGACGCTGAGCGCATACACCGGACCCTCCTTCGTTTCGCGATGAAATTTCAGCTTGAACTCATCGGCCAGTAGGTTCCGAAACATGGTGTGCAGGTCGTCGAGATTATAAGGATGGTCGGCCTTGGCCTCGACATCGTACCGGCCGCCATCCACCCATTCCGGACCGCCCTTGATCTGCCACATCGGGACTTTATACATCAGGCTGATCATCAGCTTCACCGGAACATTCTGCGCGGTGTATTCCTGCCCGCCCGGCAGCGCCTTGATCCCGCCGCCGCGAACGCCCGGTTTCGCCGGCTTAATCGAGATCACGTCAAAGGTCAGCCGCGCCGGTTTCTCCTGCTCCTGCGCCTGCGCCTGCGGCAAAACCAGAACCAGAGTACACAGTCCGCCGAGGATCATGGCTCATGAGACTCCGCCGGAGCCACAAAAGTTCCCCTAACAGGGTGCTGAAAAAGGGGACAGACCGCTCTGTCCACGGCCATGGTCGCACGCGGCATGAATAACTTACAGGCGGGGACAGAGTAGTCTGTCCCCTTTTTCAGCACCCTGCTAAAGATACGCCGGAACCACCTGTATTTCAGGAATCGCCATGCGAGCCGGCATTCGAGCGACGGCCAGCACCGCCTCCGCCACATCCTCCGGCCGCAGGGCCTTGGCCAGCGTCTCCGCCGGCGTCTTCACGGGGCGCTGATTCAGAAGCTCGGTATCCACCAGGCCCGGACAAACCACGCAAGTGCGAATGCCGTTCTCTTTTTCCTCGAACCGAATGGCGTGAGCCAACCCCAGGAGGCCGCGTTTGCTCGCCTGGTAGGCGGCGCCGGACGCATCGGCGAACAGCCCCGACACCGAGGAAATATAGATCAAATGCCCGGCGCGTTTCTCCCGCATCGCCGGAAGCACCGCGCGCGTCACGTAGTATGCGGCGCTCAAGTTGACGCGGACCATTTCGTCCCAAATCGCCGTCGTGAGCCGCTTCATCGAGCGATCCGGCACGTTGGTTCCGGTCGCGAAGACCATCACGTCGATGCCGCCGAAGTGTTCCCGGGTGTGCTCGGCAAGCTGATCCATTTGGGATGCATGCGAGGCGTCGGCCGCGAACATCTCGACCCTTCGTTGTTCCGCCGCGAGTGATTCCTGCAACTGCCGCAGCCGCTCCTTGCGCCGCCCCGAGGCCATCACCCGGGCGCCGGCCCGCGCAAACAGCGCCGCCGTTTCGCGGCCGATTCCGCTGGAAGCTCCAACGACAAGAACAACCTGATTTTCAAGTGAAACGGGCATATGGATTCACTATGACACCACTTGCAACCGTGCGATTCTGGATCTCATGAATCCCCCGCCGATGCGGATCGGCATTCACACCTCCATCGCCGGCGCGCTCGAAAAATCGGCGCTCAAAGCCGCCGAATTGGGCGCCAACACCTTTCAGATTTTTTCCTCCAGCCCGCGGCAATGGAAAGCGTCGACGCTGTCGGAGCCCGCGGTCAAACTGCTGCAAACCGCCCGCGAAAAATACGGCCTCACGCCGCTGGTGATCCACGATAATTATCTGATCAACCTCGCCTCCGCGCACGAAAAGATCCGCCAGTTATCGATCGAAGCCTTTCGCGGCGAGCTCACTCGCGCCATCGCCATCGGCGCCGAATATCTGGTGGCGCATCCCGGAAATTACAAAGGCCGGACGGTCGAGCAGGGTATTCTACACTTCATCGAAGGCGTCGCCGCCGCGGCTGCGGGACTTAAATTTGAAAAGCTGATGCTGCTGCTCGAAAACACCGTGGGAGCCGGTTCGCAGCTCGGCGGGCGATTCGAGGAGCTGCACGTGATTCGCGAATACGGCTCGAAAATGACCGACCTGCCGATCGGCTTCTGCCTGGACACCTGTCACCTGCTCGCCAGCGGCTACGACATCGCGACCGCTCCGGGATTGAAGAAAACCGTCGCCGAAGCCGGCCGTCTTCTCGGCCTCGAAAACGTCCGCGTGATTCACGCGAATGATTCCAAAACCCCGCTCCGCTCGCATGTGGACCGCCATGAGAACATCGGCGAAGGTTATATTGGATTAGACGGGTTTCGTCGCATTCTCGCCCACCCGAGCCTTCGCACCAAAGCCTTCATTCTCGAAACGCCGGTGGACAAAGACGGCGACGACCGCAGGAATCTGGACACGCTCAAGAGCCTGCTCAAAAAAGGGGACAGACGACTCTGTCCCGGGACGTAAAATTGAGGATATGCCCGCGATGGTGGGCGTGGACAGAGTGGTCTGTCCCCTTTTTTGAGCACACTTTAAAATCTCTATGCCCGAAATCGTCTACGACCACAACCAGATCGAGCTGAAATGGCAGCAGCGCAACGAATCGGCGGACTTGTATCGCGCCGATCCGTCGGGCGTCGCGCCCAAATATTACGTGGTCGAAATGCTTCCCTACCCCAGCGGCCGCCTGCACATGGGCCACGTGCGGAACTACGCGATCGGCGATGCGCTGGCGCGTTATATGTGGATGCGCGGCTATAACGTGCAGCATCCGATGGGCTGGGACGCCTTCGGTCTGCCCGCGGAAAACGCCGCGATGCAGCGCAATCGCCATCCGCGCGAATGGACGCTCACCAACATCGCGGAAATGAAGCGGCAGATGAAGCGAGTCGGCTTCGCCTATGACTGGTCGCTGGAGGTGACCACCTGCGAGCCTGATTATTATCGCTGGAACCAGTGGTTTTTCCTGAAAATGCTGGAGCACGGCCTGGCTTACCGCAAGAAGGCGCTGCTCAACTGGTGCCCCGAATGCGGCACCGTGCTGGCCAATGAGCAGGTGGTCGAAGGCTGCTGCTGGCGGCACGAATCGACGCCGGTGGAGCAGCGTGCGCTCGAACAGTGGTTCTGGAAAATCACCGCGTACGCTGAGGAACTGTTGCGCGACATCGACGAAAAACTGGAAGGCCAATGGCCGGAGCGAGTGCTTTCCATGCAGCGCAACTGGATCGGCCGCAGCGAGGGCTCCGAGATCGACTTTCATCTGGAAGAAACGGGTGAGCCGATTCGCGTGTTCACCACGCGCGTCGATACCATCTACGGCGCGACCTGCGTCATTCTCGCGCCGGAGCATCCGGTCGCGCAAAAGCTTCTCAATGAAGCGGGGCGCGCCAAAGCGAAACAGATGATCGACGCCCGTGCGCAGAAGGGTCCCGGCGATATCGAAAAAGAAGGCATCGCCACCGGCCATTACGCCATCAACCCGTTCAACCAGGCGCGCCTGCCGATCTGGATCGGCAATTTCGTGCTGATGGACTACGGCACCGGCGCGATCATGGCCGTCCCCGCGCACGATGAACGCGACTTCGAATTTTCGACGCAATACGGGCTGCCGATCGTGCCCGTGATTCGTCCGGTTGACGGCTCGCTCGACCAAAATCCCAAAGCCGCGTTCACCGATTACGGCATTGTCGAAAATTCCGGCGAATATTCCGGCTTGGCCAGCGCCGAAGCGCGACGCGTGATGAATCAGCGAGCCGAGCGCGAAGGCTTCGGTAAATCCGCCATCACCTATCGCCTGAAGGATTGGGGCATTTCCCGCCAGCGCTATTGGGGCACACCGATCCCGGTGATCCATTGCCCCAAATGCGGCATGGTTCCCGTTCCCGAAAAAGACCTGCCGGTTGTTCTGCCGCTCGACGTGAAAATCACCGGGAAGGGCCGCTCGCCGCTCGAAGACGTTCCCTCGTTCGTCAACGTGAAGTGTCCGAAATGCGGCGAGCCCGCGCGCCGCGAAACCGACACCATGGACACCTTCGTCGATTCGTCCTGGTATTTTTACCGCTATTGCGATCCCAGGAACGATCGCGCACCGTTCGCCGCCGCGCCGGTCGAAAAGTGGTTCCCGATGGATCAATACATCGGCGGCGTCACCCACGCGATCCTGCATCTTCTGTATACGCGCTTCTTCACCAAATTCATGCGCGACATCGGCCTGGTTTCGCTCGACGAGCCCGCCGCGAACATGTTCACGCAGGGCATGGTGCTCGGCGCCGACGGTTCGGCGATGTCCAAATCGAAAGGCAACACGGTGGATCCCGAAGAGATGATCGCGAAATACGGGGCTGACACCTGCCGTCTGTTCGTTCTGTTCGCCGCGCCGCCGGAAAAGGACATGCCGTGGAACGAATCGAGCGTCGCCGGCCAGCGCCGCTTCCTGGAACGCGTTTTCCGCTTCGTCACTCGCAACGCCGATCGTGAAATCGCGCAATCCGATCCCGCCGCCGGCCGGCGCGCCTTGCGCAAATTGCATCAGACCATCCGCAAAGTGACGGAGGATTTCAACAATCGCTGGCACTTCAACACTTCGATCGCCGCGCTGATGGAACTGCTCAACACGCTTCAGGAAGAAGGACCGAATCTCTCGCGCGAAGCGATCGATCAGATCCTGCCGCCGCTGGTTCTGCTGCTTGCTCCGTTCGCGCCGTACATTGCCGAAGAAATGTGGGAGCAGCTCGGCCGCGCCGGTCCGGTGTTTCGACAAACGTGGCCGTGCTTCGATCCCGAGCTGGCCAAAGAAGACCTGGCCGAAGTGGTGGTGCAGGTGAACGGAAAAGTCCGCACGCGTCTTTTCGTCCCGTTCGGCACGCCGCAGCAGGAGCTCGAAAAACTCGCGCTGGCCGATTCCAAAGCGCAGCCGTTTGTCGCCGGGAAACAAGTCGTAAAAGTGATCGTCGTGCCCGATAAATTAGTTAACATTGTCGTCAGATGATGCTAGAGGAAATTCAGATCGAGGGTTTTCGGTCGCTGAAGTCCGTGACGTGGAAACCTGGCAAGCTGAACGTGCTTATCGGGCCGAACGGGGGCGGTAAATCGAATCTGCTTCGCGTCCTTGATCTTCTTCGAATCTCGGCGAGTGGCGGCCTCAAGCAGGCGATACTCCGAATGGGCGGGATGATTCCGTTGCTGTGGGACCAGCAGGCAGAGCAGATCTGCTTCAGGCTGCGCGGCGCTTGCCTGCCCGAGACTCCCCAACCAGCACGGCCGGCGCACCTTGAGTATCAGCTTGCCCTACAGCGGGTGGGAAACACCGGCGGGTACAGAATCGGTATGGAGTCGTTCCGCGATGCGGACCCGGGACGGGAACGTTTGAGCTTTAACAGCTTCACTGAGACAAGTCTGGCTTCGGCTTCGGAAGCCTCCAGCGAACCGCAACACGAGCTCAGGACCGCGTTGCTGTCTTGGTGCGTCTACTTTGACCTTCGCGTTGATCAGGACGCCGAACTTCGCCATGCTGCCGTGACGCGCCTTGAAAAACGCGTCGATGCAGACGGCCAAAACCTCGTCGCAGTCCTCCATACCCTCTATACGACCGACCGGGAATTCGAGGAATTCATCGACAGCTCGATGGCGACCGCCTTCCCGGACGATTACGAAAAACTGAGTTTCCCGCCCGCCGAAGACGGACGCGTTCAACTGCGGCTGAAACGCAAACATCGCAAACGCGCCGACAGCGCCTCCGACCTTTCCGACGGCACACTGCGATTCCTGCTCCTACTGACCATTCTCGGCAGCCCCGATGCCGGCTCGCTCATCGCCATCGACGAACCCGAAACCGGTCTGCACCCGCGCATGATGTCGATCATCGCGGCTGCGGCGGCCAACGCGGCGTTGAAGAGCCAGATCATCTTTACCACCCACTCGCCCAGCTTTCTCGACGCCTTCCCCGCGGACGATCCGCCGCAAACAACGGTGGTGACCTCGAACGGATCGGAAACGCAACTCAAAACCATCTCCGGCGAGGAGTTGAAGAAATGGATCGAAGAATATTCGCTCGGCAAATTCGCATTTTCAGGTGAGGCGGAAGCCGTCTTGTGACCATCCTTCTCTACGTGGAAGGCGAGACGGAGAAATATCTTCCCGCATTTTTCAAACGATGGCTCGACCCAAAACTGAAGGCGCCGGTCCGGATCGAGCCAATCAATCTTGCCGGCGTGGCGAACTACCTCAAGGACATTCAAAGGCGTGCGAATCTTGGCCTGGCGCAACCTCACGTCATGGGCGGCGTCGGGCTTATCGACCTGTACGGTTCGGGCCTGCCCTACCCGGACGGGAGAGTTGAGGAGAAGTATCAGTGGGCTCGGACACACGTCGAGTCCAGGGTTCGAAACGCCAGATTCCGCCAGCATTTCGCCATGCACGAAACCGAGGCCTGGTTGTTCAGCGAGCCGCGTATTTTTCCAAGAAAAATTCGTGACGGCATTCCCGATTCGCCGCCGGAAACCGTGAATCTCAACAATCCGCCGAGCCGCCGCTTAGGCAATCTTTATAGAACAAGGCTCGATAGAAAGTACACCAAGCCGCTGGAAGGCGCAAAGTTGTTCCGTGCGCTCGACCCAGACATCGCCTGCGAACGCTGCCCGCACCTCGCGTTGTTGTTTCAGGACCTGCTGGATTTAGCCCGGCCTGACAACTGAACCAGTTGCGCCGGGAAACAAGTCGTAAAAGTGATCGTCGTGCCCGATAAATTGGTGAATGTTGTCGTAAAGTGAGGGTATGCCCACCGAGGCGCTGCTCTCCGTAGAAGAATATCTCGCGACCAGCTATCGTCCCGATTGCGACTACGTTGACGGGCGCCTGGAGGAGCGGAACGTGGGCCGTCGGGATCACAGCAATCTGCAAATGGTGGTCAGCGCGTACCTGTATGCGCGGAGAAAAGAGTGGGGGATTCGCGTCTATCCCGAACAACGTATCCAGGTTGGCCCCACGCGCTTCCGCGTGCCTGATGTAACGGTGGTCCTCGGCGAACCCAGTGAACAGGTGTTCACCAAACCTCCGTTCCTGTGTATTGAAATTCTGTCGCCCGAAGACCGTCTCAGCCGAGTCGAACAGCGTATTGACGACTTCCTGAAGATGGGCGTCGCCTACGTCTGGCTGCTCCATCCCGAAACCCGTCGCGTATACGTCGCCACCAAGGAGCAGGGCTTTCACGAATTCAAAGGCGAGGTCCTCAGAACCGAGAACCCCGCCCTCGAAGTCCCGCTCGGCGAGATTTTCGAATAATTACTGCACCGCGACCGCCGCCGCGCCCGTCGTCTTCACTCCATCGATCGTGACCGTCACCGGCAGCGCCGACCCACTCACTCCTGACGGCACTTGCAAGTTGATCTGCACCACGCCCGTGATCAGCGTCGGCGCCGCGCCGGCGTACAGCACCGTCGCCGGCTGTCCGCCGATCGTCGCGGTCACCACGCTCGAACCCACTGTCCAGTTCGCCAGCGGCAGCGCCGCCGACGGATTGATCGATCCCGTCACGCCCACCGGACTCGTCACCCCGCCGCCGGTCAGGTACAGCGCAATCGCCGATCCCGCCGGCGCCGGCGCCATGGCCGTAGTGGTGCCGGGATAATTCTGCCCCGCCGGACCGTTATAAACGCTCGCCGCCGATGGACTAAGATTTACCGCCGCGGCCTGTCCCGACCCGGTCGCGTTCTGCGTGAAAATTCCCGGCGCGACGCTCACCACCTGCTCGGAAATGCTCTGCGAGGCGACGTTGTTGTAGGAAACCACCACGTTGGTCGACGTTCTACCCGCGATCTCCCACGGCACCACCACGTTGATCTGCGTCGGCGAAACGTAAGTCGGCGTTCCCGCAATTCCGTCGAACAGCACCTGCACGCCCGCCAGCGTCGAGCTGACCGTC
>DATJNW010000027.1:0-2018 GCA_035507655.1 Bryobacteraceae bacterium
GCTAGGCGAAATTCTTGACCGCACCTTCTCTCTCTACCGCAACAATTTTCTGCTGTTCATCGGCATCACGGCGATCCCGCAACTGCTGATTCTTTCGTTGCACCTGGCGCAGCTTTTCCTGTTTGGCTATGTCGGCACAACGCGGGTCGATCCTACGCGGGCCGCGCTTTCGGGAGACATGATTTTCGTTGCGGTCCTGGCCGGATTGCTTGGATTCGTCGCCTACATCGGCGCGTATCTTTTTGCGCAAGGAGGGACGGTATTCGCGGTCTCGGACCTGTATCTGGGTCGTACGACTACGATTGGACAATCCCTCGGCCGCATGCGCGGCGAAGCACTGAGTCTTTTCGGCGTCACGCTGTTGAACGGCATCGCGATCGGCGGCGCTACACTTCTGCTAATCATTCCCGGCATATGGCTGGCTTGCCGCCTGATCGTCTGCGTGCCGGCCGCACTGCTTGAAAACCTCGGGCCTGCCGATTCGCTCGGGCGCAGTTTCGAGCTTACGGACGACAGTGCCGGCCGCTCGTTCGTCATTTACCTGATCTACTTCGTCGTGGCCATCATCGCCGGCGCGATTTTCAATTACCCGTTCAGTTTCATGGTGGCGTTGTCGTCGCTGCGGCATCCGGAGGCGCTACGGATGTGGGTGGCTTTCGCTCAGATCGGTCAATCGGTTGCAGAGGTGGTCGCCACGCCGATCCTGTTGATCGCCACCGCGATCTTCTACTACGACCTGCGAGTGCGCAAAGAAGCCTTTGACCTTCAGTTCATGCTCAACCCCAACGCCGCGGCTCCCTCAACTCCGGGCGCGAGCCCTTCGGGCGTTCCGTCGATGTTTTCGTAGGTTTCGCAAGCTTCCGTCGCGGCCTCAAGCAGGCGGCGGGAAAACGCTTGAGTAGAAACTAAACGAGAAATCAGGCGTAGTTCCACGCCTCCACATGGATGAAGGCCAGCGCAGCCAGAAGAGGCCATTCACAGGCATCACGTTTGATAAGGATGCTCCACTCCATTTTGGAAGGTCCGACTGCGACCCAGATTTCCGGCCCAGAGCGGGAGTCTCCGAAGAATCGAATTGTGAATAGCGGCATCCGGAATGTCCATGAGTTGACACGGTCGATGTCGATGGCGTACTTATTTCGGAACACGCTGCACATCTTTACCGTGCCGATGATTTTGCCTGCTTCCATGATGTTAAAGACGGGAGGGATAAATGAAGCCCTGCGGATGACGACCTCGCCTCTTCCGTCTGGATCAGCAATAACGAAATCCGGCTTACTGAACGGATTCCCGAGGCGGCGGACGAAGGGGTTCTTACGAGTCCCGTACCGCCAGCGAATTGCGCCTCGCTCATCCAGCACCGCGCCGCTGTGACCACCCTTTCCGCGATCAATCTGACTAAAGAACTTGTGGCCATTCGCGACGCACTCGTCGTCGGGGGTAACGATTGTCGTTCTGTTGGGGTGCATTCCTGAAGAAAGTACCAGAGAGCTCTCTTGTTTTCACATGTAAGAATGGTAAGAAGAAGGCATGCGTGGAAAAGACGAGCAGCGGTTGGACATGTTCAGGTACATCAGTCCCGAGCCGCGAGTTCCGCAGGACCATCCGCTACGTTTGCCTCGAGCCAGGAAGTCCGCGGTGTCATAACCCTTGTCGCTTCCCACCGTCAACTGTTTCGCGATTGATGCGCGCACGACGCAGGATGGGCGGCGGACCGCGCGAGCCGGCCACGCTCGCAATTGCTGCGCCCCTTGTTGGCCCGATCATGAGAAAATAGTGGCGTTCCACGCTAAGATACGAAAATGGCTGTCTACCTCGACTATAACGCGACGACTCCCGTGGCCCCCGCGGTCCTTGAGGCCATGTTGCCGTTCCTCGGCGAAAATTTCGGCAACGCAGGCTCGGTTCACTCCGCGGGACAGCGCGCGCGGGCCGCCGTCGACGCCGCGCGCGAATCCGTCGCTGCGCTGATCGGCGCCAAGCCCAGCGAGATCGTCTTCACCAGCGGCGGGACGGAA
>DATJNW010000028.1:0-75062 GCA_035507655.1 Bryobacteraceae bacterium
CCGGATCGGAGTGCCGTCTGCGCGAGCGTGAACCCACGGGTAAGGATGTTCCAAGCCGGGCTCCGTCGGGTCCTGCCGCTGCATGTAGATCAGGTCTCCCGCGTGTGGGCCGGACTCGATTACGAAGACGTCCATTACCCCCGGGACATAGTTCACAGCGCCGTTCCTGAACCGAACGATCGCCAGACTTCCCGATGTCGCATATACCGGGCTCACCAGGTACAAGATCGACTCGTCGGGTGAAAGCTGCATACGATCGAAAATGCAATACTGCACGCCGTCGGTGAACCCGAAAGGAAGGGCGCGATCGAAAAGGACCTAGTCCGAACGGGTTCGCGGGTCGAATACGGCGACCCGGTTCTTTGTTTCGCGATGCGCACAATTAAAGTCGTCACCGTAGCCGAATTTGCGGCCGCGAAGCAGCGCGACTTTTCCGTCCCGTATGAGCACTGGGCTGAAGCCGATGCCGGCGTCCGTCTCCCGTCCCGACGAATCAGCATAGATCACGTGATTTCCGCGCTCGACGACTCGTTGCGCCCACAGGCTGGAAGCAAACAGCAACAGCGCCAGCCAGATCATGGACGTGTGCGATATAACATTCGCGGAAACGCGATGGTCTCCCGAATATGCTCCAGCCCGCACATCCACGCGACGAATCTTTCGACGCCCATGCCAAATCCGCCGTGCGGCACCGAGCCGAATTTTCGCAAATCGATGTACCAGTCGAACGCCTCACGCGGCAGTTTGTGCTCGTCCAGGCGCTTCAACAATAAATCCAGATCGTGAATGCGCTGGCCGCCGCCGATGATTTCGCCGTAGCCCTCCGGGGCGATGAAATCTACGCCTAAGGCGAGCTCGGGACGGTCGGCGTCGGGCTGAAAATAGAACGCCTTCACTTCCGTCGGGTAGCGATCGACCATGATGGGACGATCGACGTCGTCGGTCAGCAGCGTTTCATCGGTGTTGCCGAAATCGCCGCCCCATTGAATTTCGCTGCCCTTCGATTGCAGTTTTTTCACTGCATCGTCGTAGCTCATGCGATGGAACGGAGCCTTCACCGCTTCGAGCTTCGATACATCGCGCTCCAAAACTTTCAGCTCCTCGCGGCGATGCTCCAGCACGCGGCCGATCACGAAACAGATCAGCTCTTCGCCGACACGCTTTACATCTTCGAGCGTCGCGTAGGCCATCTCCGGCTCGACCATCCAGAATTCGGTCAGGTGCCGGCGCGTCTTCGACCGCTCCGCGCGAAATGTCGGGCCGAAGCAGTACGTTTTGCCGAACGCGACGCACGTCGCTTCGTTATAAAGCTGGCCCGATTGCGTCAGATAAACTTTTTCTTCGTCGAAATAATTCACCTCGAACAGCGTCGACGTTCCTTCGCACGCGGCCGGCGTAAAAATCGGCGTATCGACCAGAACAAAACCGTGCGAATCGAAATAATCGCGGATTCCCTTGATCACCTCATGCCGCACCGCGAGCGCGGCGTGCTGACGCCGGCTGCGCAGCCACAGATGGCGATGGTCCATCAGAAAATCGATGCCATGCTCTTTCGGCGTGATCGGATACGGATCGGATTCGGGAACGCGCTGCACGATCTGCGCGTCCTCGATGTCCATTTCATATCCGCCATGCGCGCGCGGCTCCGCGCGTATTTTTCCACGCACGATCAGCGAGGATTCCTGCGTCAGATTCTTTAATGTTTCAAACAATTCTTCGGGCAGTTCGCTCTTGACGGCGACGCATTGCAGGATGCCCGTGCCGTCGCGCACCTGCGGGAAACAGATTTTTCCGCCGCGCCGCAGATTGTACAGCCAGCCCGCGATCTCCACCGATTCGCCGGCGTGCCGGCCCACTTCCGCAATGGTCACGCGTGGGCGCGTGGTTTCAGGACTCGTCACTTGACTTGACATTCTCCAACCGCTCGAACGACTCGCGAACCTGATCCAGCGGATGCGCCCATTCCGGCACCTCGCGCAACTCCAGCAGCAGCGGACATTGACCCGATGGGGCCCCGCCGAGCGATCGCAGCAGCGTCATCGCGCGCGCCCAGTCGATCGTTCCGCCTTCCGCAACCAGCGGAAACAGGTGCGAGTCCTCACTTCCATTATTGTCATGCACGTGCGTCGAGCGGATGTGGCTTGAAAGCGCACGGAACGCCGGCTCCACGCCTTCGTTCATGTTGGCGTGGCCGAGGTCGAAACAGACGTTCAGATCCAGGTGCGTCATTTCTAAAAACATCAGCAGGCGTTCCGCGCTCGAAAGCTGGTTGGGCGTGTTTTCGAGCAGCACCTCCACCCCACGCTGCCGCGCAAACACGCTGATTTCTTCGAGCGAAGAAAAAGCCGTGTCGATCTTGCGCTGCTCCCACTCCTCGCCGCCGACGCCCAGGTGCTGGATCAAGTAACGAAACGGCACCGTCTCGGCGATCTCCAGCGCGCGCTTGATTTCATCCACCGTGTGGATGCGCTTCATCCGCTCCGGTTCCGCGATATTCAGCACCGTATCCGGGCCCGACCGCCCCCAGAACTCATCCGAATACATCGGTGAATGCAGCGAATGCAGCTTTAATTCCGAATCACGGAACCAGTGGCCCAATTCGGCGATCTGCGCCTTATCGCGATAATCCAGGTGCTGGCGCGCGCAGAAAATCTCGACCAGCGGAATTCCCGCGTTCCAGATTCGCTCCAACCAGATGGTGGTCAAACGATGGTTGGCGAACAGGTGCGTCGAAAGCGCCCGGGTCATTTAATATCCCGCGACCTTGCCCGAGCCGCGCGGGTCCGTTCCGCCTTCGAGCCAGCCATCTTTCAGCACGATCGCTTCCACCCGCGCCACCGAAACGCGCGCCGATTGATCGACGTCATAGCCCATGTTTCGCAAAATGGCCGCCGTGTCCGGCGAAATCCCTTTTTCCAGTTCAAGCCGATCGGGCTTCCACTGATGATGAAAGCGCGGAAAATCCACCGCGTCCTGCGCGTTCATTCCGAAGTCGACCACGTTCAGCACCACCTCGGTCACACCCGTGATAATCCGCGATCCGCCCGGCGCGCCCACCACCATGAACAATTTTCCGTTGCGCAGCAGCATGGTCGGCATCATCGACGAAAGCGGCCGCTTCATCGGCTGAATCGCGTTGGCTTCGCCCTGCACCAGCCCGAACATATTCGGCGTGCCCGGTTTCGACGCGAAATCGTCCATTTCGTTGTTCATCAGAAAACCCGCGCCCGGAATCGTCGCGCCGCAGCCGAAGCCGCCGTTCAGCGTGTAGGTCACCGCGACCGCGTTGCCGTCAGCGTCGACCACGTCGAAGTGCGTCGTTTCCGTGCTCTCCGCGCCCTTGGGATGCCCGGGATTCACCTGATCGCTCGGCGTGGCGCGGTTCGGATCGAAGCTCGCCATGCGCTTTTTGAGATACGCCGGATCAAGCAAGCCCGCGATCGGATTCTTGATGAAATCAGGATCGCCCAGATAGGTGTTGCGGTCGGCATAATAGCGGCGCTCGGCTTCGGCGGCCCAGTGAATCGCCGCGGCCGATCCCGCGCCGGTTTTTTCGTAACCGGTGCCGTCGAGCATTCCCATGATCTGCAAAATTCCGATGCCGCCCGAGCTCGGCGGCGGCGAAGTGATCACGTCGTAACCTTTATATTGGCCCGTGATCGGCGTGCGCTCGACCGCAGTCATCTTTTTCAGATCGTCAAGCGTAATCAGCCCGCCGTTTTCTGCCTCCGCCTGCGCGATTTTCCTGGCGATCTCGCCTTCATAGAAAACCTTCGCGCCGCCTTTGGCGATCAGCTCCAGCGTGCGCGCCAGTTCCGGCTGCGAAAAATCTTCGTCCGGCTCATAGAATTTTCCGTCGCGCTGAAAAATCCGCCGTGACTCTGGATATTTCGCCAGATTGCGAGCGTTCTTCATCGATTCGGCCTCGGCGTAGCTCAACGGATGATCCTTGGCGAGCGCGATCGCCGGCGCGAGATCCTCGGCCCATTTTTCGCGGCCATATTTCTGCTGCGCGTATTCGAGGCCGCGCACCGTTCCCGGAACGCCCGACGCTCGCCAGCCGTCGATGGAATCGCGCGTGGGTTTGCCGTTGGCGTCCAGGTACATATCGTGCGACGATTTTTCCGGCGCGCGCTCGCGAAAATCGATGAAGGTGGTGCGCCCGTCGGCGAGGCGAATCAGCATGAACCCTCCGCCGCCCAGATTTCCCGCGCTCGGATGCGTCACCGCCAGTGCGAATCCCACCGCGACCGCCGCGTCAATCGCATTGCCGCCGTGTTTTAAAACCGCCACGCCGGCGTCGGCCGCCAGCGGTTCCTGCGCCACCACCATGGCATGTTTGGCGCGCACCGGTTGGCGGGCGAAAACACTTAGGGACAGAACAAGAGCGAGCAAAATGGAAAGTCGCCGCATGACTGTGATTGTACAGTAGCCGGGATTTCTATTTTCGACGCCGCAGCACCAACTCTGGCTCTGGCAGGGTACTGAAAAAGGGGACAGACTACTCTGTCCCCGCCTCTAAGTTGTTCATGCCGCGTGCGACCATGGCCGTGGACAGAGTAGTCTGTCCCCTTTTTCAGCACCCTGCTAGAAAATCCACCACAGGCTGAAGGTCAGGCGATGTGCGCGCCGCTGGTCCCCACGTACACCGAGTACAACGATTCGCTCGCCGCCATGAACAGCCGGTTGCGCTTGTCGCCGCCGAAGCACACGTTGGCGCAGGTTTCCGGCAGGCGGATCATGCCGATGCGCTCGGCGTTCGGCGTCCAGATCTGCACGCCAGGCCGCGCGCCGCACCACAAATTGCCGTCGACGTCGCAGCGAATGCCGTCGGCGATGGTCGCCTCATTGGTGCCCGGAATATCGAACTGGGCATATTGTTTGCCGTTGCGCACTTTCGATCCATCGAGGTCCCACACGCGAATATTGTGGGGAGCTCCGGTGTCGCAAATGTAGACCTTTTTATAATCCGGAGAAAAACAGATGCCGTTCGGCTGATCGAGCTCGTCGGTGATCACCGTCATCTGCCCGCTTTTTCCGTCCACGCGATATGCCATCGGCTTGATCTCGCTGGCGGCTTTGTTGCCTTCGTAATTTCCCACGATGCCGTAGGTGGGGTCGGTAAACCAGATGCTTCCGTCGGGATGCACCACGATGTCGTTGGGCGAATTGAGGCGCTTACCTTGGAAATGTTCGGCGATGGTGGTCACCGTGCCGTTCAGCTCATAACGCGCGACGCGCCGTCCGATGTGCTCGCAGGAAAGCTGGCGGCCTTCGTAATCGAAGGTGTTGCCGTTGCTGTTGCCGGTTGGCTTGCGAAACTCGCTGACGTGCGAATCTTCTTCGAGAAACCGCATCTGCCGGTTATTCGGAACATCGCTCCAGACCAGAAATCGACCCACGCCGCTCCACGCCGGACCCTCCGACCAGAACGTCCCGAAGTACAGCCGCTGGATCGGGGTATTGCCGACGATGTATCTCTGAAATCGCCGGTCCAGCGCAATGATGTCCGGATCGGGATACTGGATCGGTTGCGGATTCGCGTAATTCCGCGGCGTAGGCGTGGGAGAAACATTCTGCTGCTGCGCGGCGGCGATGCCCGCGAGTCCGGTGGCGAATGACGTGGCCAGAAATTTTCTGCGATGCATAACGCATATCTTATCAGCACAAGTAGCATGAGCCGTCAGGCTTGTGCTCCGGAGGGGAAAAGCGCAAGCCTGGCGGCTTACGCACGAACCAATTCAAACCACGCGAGATCCAGCGCGCGTCCGGACCCTGCCCGCTTCCTGACGGAAGCGGCTCGAATCGGCAATGTCCCGTTCGAGCCGTGCCCGTCAGGGCGCGGGCCCGGAATGTTTCGACGTCGAATATTGCAACTAAACACCCGTTCCGAAGGAATCAATTCAGGGGGTCCGAAGG
Source organism: Bryobacteraceae bacterium (assembly GCA_035507655.1). Lineage (GTDB taxonomy): Bacteria > Acidobacteriota > Terriglobia > Bryobacterales > Bryobacteraceae > Palsa-187. The sequence continues at coordinate 5,920 of DATJNW010000028.1, forward strand.
GGACAGCCTGAATTGACTCCTTCGCAAATCCGGCCACGGGAAGATAGCGCGACTACAGAGCAATCGGAGTCTCCGCGTCGATGAACGGCCAGCATATCGCCCCGACCACGTAAACCACCGCCATCACATACAGCAGCAGATTCCAATTCCCGTGCGTATGATCGAGCAGGAACCCTCCAAACACCGGCGCCGTGAATCCGGCGAGATTGCCCATCATATTCATCGCCGAAGGGGACAGCCTGAATTGACTCCTTCGCAAATCCGACCGCGGCGAGACTGTACTGCTATAGCGCAATCGGAGTCTCCGCGTCGATGAACGGCCAGCACATCGCCCCCACCACGTAAACCACCGCCATTACATACAGCAGCAGATTCCAATTCCCGTGCGTATGATCGAGCAAAAATCCTCCAAACACCGGCGCCGTGAATCCGGCGAGATTGCCCATCATATTCATCGATCCGGAAACCGTCCCCGAATATTTTCCGCCAATGTCCATGCACGCATGCCACGCCGCCGGCACGGCGAGATCGTTGGCGAAGCTCGCCATCCCGAGCACCAGCATCGCCGGCAGTGCGGGAGTGATTCTGGTGAACACGCAAATCAGCACCGCCGCTCCCACCATCCCCAGCACCGCGATCGGCCGGCGCATTTTCGGCGCTTTCGCCGAGACCGCGCCCGAAGCGAGCGATCCGAAACCTCCGAACAGCAGCGGAAAAATCGCCAGCCGGGCAGCGGTCGCCGCGTCCAGTTTGCGAAATTCCTGAAGGTAGGTCGGCAGCCAGGTGATGTAAAAATACCAGCCGAACGACACACAGAAATATTGAATCCACAGCATCCACATGGTGCGGTGCAGGATCAGTTTGCCCCACGGCGGCGAAACGTGCGCGATCATCGGCGCGGTGCCGATCATGGCCAGCTCCGCCGCGTTCACCGATTTATGATCGGCCGGGCGATCGCGGAACCAGCGGTAAAACAAAACGCACCACACCAGGCCGATGCAGGCAAACGCGGAGAACGCCGCGCGCCAGTTCATGAACTCGAACGCGAAAATCACCAGCGGCGGCGTGAACGCTCCGCCCCAGCGCGCGAACGCCCACATGATGCCCTGCGCGCGAGCCCGCTCCCGCGGCGGAATCCACAGGCTGAACGCTTTGGTCAGATTCGGAAAGCAGCCCGCTTCGCCCGCGCCGAAGCAGAAGCGGATGGTCCACAGCGAAGCGAAACTCCACGCCGCTCCGGTCAGCGCCGTGAATGCCGACCACGCCAGCACAATCCGCACCAGTACGCGCCGCGGTCCAATGCGGTCGCCCAATAATCCGCCGGGAATTTCGAACAGCGAATAAGAAAGCGCGAACGCCCCGAAGATCAGCCCCATGGCCGATTTGCTCAGGTGCAGGTCATGCGACATCGGCTCGGCGGCCTGGGAAATCGCCACGCGATCGATGTACGACAAAACCGCGAGCGTGACCGCGAAGACGATCACCCAGTAACGGGCGTGCGTCGGACTTTGCCGGGGAGCAGGTTGCATGTCCAAACCATATTAACGAAGCTTTCACCTTTCGGCTCCCGGCGGCGCGGCGGTTGTGGCAGAATTCGCGCGATGGCGAGTCAAGCTATTTCAGGCCGCGAACCAGCGACAAAAATTCGTCGCGTGTGGCCTTGCTGTTGCGGAAGGACCCCAGCATGGTGCTGGTCACCGTGCTCGATTCCTGTTTTTCGACGCCGCGCATCATCATGCAGAAATGCCGCGCCTCGCACAGCACACCGACGCCGCGCGGGGAAATCACTTCCTCGATCGCTTCGGCCACCTGCTGGGTCAAGCGCTCCTGCAATTGCAGTCGCCGCGCGAACATATCGACGATGCGCGGAACTTTGCTCAGGCCGATCACTTTGTCCTTGGGTAAATACGCGACGTGCATCTTTCCGAAAAAGGGCAACAGGTGATGCTCGCAGGTGCTGAAAAATTCGACGTCGCGGATCACCACCATTTCGTCGCAATGGACATGGAAAATCGCGCCGTTCACGATTTCGCTCAGATTCTTGTGATATCCGCTGGTGATGAAGCGCAGCGCGTTTTCATAGCGCGCCGGCGTTTTGATCAATCCTTCGCGGGAGGGATCTTCGCCCAAAAGTTCCAGCACCTGCTCGGTATGTTCCGCGATGGTCGGCTGACCAATGGCCTTAGGAGGCGGCATTTTGACGACGGCGCTCCTTTTGGTGGATGTGTGCTTCATTTCGCTTCCAGTTCAAAAATATTGCGTTCGGTTTCGGCGATCCGCACCCGCTTCAGATCCGCGCGAAACGGCCATTCTTTTTTCAGCATGGCGCAAATGGCGAGCGCCAGATTTTCCGTGGTCGGCGTCACGGAGGCGAGCTCCGCGACGTCCGCGTTCAGATTTTTGTGATCGAGCCGGGCCAGGATTTTTTGAGTGACGTAGGAATCGAGTTCCTGCCGGCCGGCGAGTTGTCCCGATACGTCGCGCGAGCCTTCCAGCGTCACATCGACAACGTAATTGTGCCCGTGACCGTACGGGTTGTTGCATTTCCCGAAGAGTCTTCGATTCTCCTCGGGCGTGAGTGAAGCGACGTCGAGGCGGTGCGAGGCGGAAAAACGATAGCGTCGCGTCAACTGCACGATTCACCTCCGGACCAGCCCGCATTTTGTGGCCTGTCCGCCTTCGCGCGAAGATCGCAGGCGGCCCACAGCGATAGAGAGTTGCGGACGGCATCATCGCGGTCAAGCGCGGCACAGCCCCGCCAGTCATGGCGGGGGCTCAAGCTGAAAATCTCCACCACTACGGCTCGCCTCCGTAATCGACGTACAAATCGCCGGTTTCGTACAATCGCACGTTGCGCAGATGCACGCCCGGGCGATCGATCCGCGGCCTCAACCGCCGCCAGATTTCGGCCGCGATATTTTCCGTCGTCGGCACCACCCGGTCGAACGGCGCGACTTCGCGATTCAGAAAACGATGGTCCATCGGCTCGATCACCTGATCATTCAAAATCTGTTTCAGCTCGCGCAGGTCGAAAACCATGCCGGTCACCGGATCGGTTTCGCCTTCCACCGTCACCTCGACGATATAATTGTGGCCGTGGCCGTTGGGGTTGGCGGCATGGCCGTAAATCGCCTGATTTTCCTGGTCGCTGAGCGACGAATTGGCGCAAACATGCGACGCCGAAAACTCGGCCCGGCGGGTTAGAAGCATAATCATAAGCTTTGATGCAACGATACGATCCGAAGATCCTTTAAAATAATAGCGTGAAGGGGTTGACGTGAAAAAAACAACGGACTGGCTGCTGTTAGGCTCCATCGTGCTGCTCGGCGCAGCTTTGGTTTGGGTGGTCGGCGGCACCCTCCAACCGAAAATTACCAACGCCGGCGATACCGCGCCCAATTTCAAAGTGCTCGCCGACGACGGCAAGACGATCACCCGCTCCGATTTCGGCGGCAAATTGCTGGTGCTGAATTTCTGGGCGTCGTGGTGCCCGCCGTGCGTGGCCGAAACGCCTTCGCTCGAGCAATTCGCCAAGGAATTCGCGCCGCAGGGCGTGGTGGTGGTCGGCGTCAGCAGCGATACCAACGCGGATCGTTACCATCAGTTCATCAAGCGCTACGGCATCAGCTTTGAAACCGCGATGGATCCGTCGGCCGACATCAGCGCCAGCTACGGGACGTTCCAGATTCCGGAAACGTATATTATCGATCGCAACGGCAAGGTGCTCGAAAAGGTGATCAGCGACCAGAACTGGATGGATCCGGAATTTCTGGCGCGCATCCGAAAAATGCTATGACCCCGCTCGCCGCGGAAGTCGAAAAAATCTTCGGACCCCGCGGGTACCTGCACAAACCCGAGGATCTGACGCTGTACGAATACGACGGGGGCATCGATAAAGCGCGGCCCGAACTGGTGGTTTTTCCGGAGTCCCGCGACGACGTCGTCCGCATCGTCAAGCTGGCGCGCGAGCACGCTGTCCCCATCGTCGGCCGCGGCGCGGGAACGGGATTAAGCGGCGGGGCCATCCCGCGCGCCGGCGGCATCGTCGTTTCTTTCGCGCGCATGAACCGGATTGTGGAGATCGACCTGGCGAATGAGCGCGCGGTGGTCGAGCCGGGCGTGGTGAATATCGATATTTCGAACGCGGTCGACGCCGACGGTTATTTCTACGCGCCCGATCCCTCCAGCCAGCGCGCCTGCACCATCGGCGGAAATGTAAGCGAAAATTCCGGCGGTCCGCACACGCTGGCTTATGGCGTGACGACGAATCACGTGCTGGGGCTCGAAGCCGTGCTGCCGGACGGGTCGGTGATCGAAACCGGATCGGGCTATGACCTGGCCGGATACGATCTGACCGGGCTGCTGGTCGGTTCGGAAGGAACCATGGTGCTGGTGACCAAAATCATCGTGCGGCTGATGCGCAAGCCGGAGCTGGTCAAAACAATTCTGGCCATTTATGATTCGCCCGAGGACGCCGGCGAAACCGTGGCCCGAATCACCGCGCGGGCGATTACGCCGGTCGCCATCGAAATGCTGGATGGTCCGCTGCTGCGCATGGTGGAGGATTCGGTGGGCGCGGGCTATCCGCGCGACGCCGCCGCGGTGCTGCTGATCGAGCTCGAAGGATTGAAGGAAACCGTGGAGGAGCAGATCGCGGAGATTCGGGAAGCCTGCAACGAGTGCCGCGCGCGCGAGTTTCGCGTGGCCCGCTCGGCCGAGGAGCGCGATCTGCTGTGGAAAGGCCGCAAGAACGCGTTCGGCGCGGTGGGCCGTTTCAGTCCCGCCTACTATGTGCAGGATGGCGTGGTGCCGCGCACGCAAATCGCGCGCACGCTGGCCTTCATCGAGGATTTGGGGAAACGTCACAACGTCGCGATCAGCAATATTTTTCACGCTGGCGACGGCAATCTGCACCCGCTGCTGATGTTCGATCCCCGGAATCCCGGCGAAAAGGAACGGGCGATCCACGCGAGCGATGAGATCCTGCAATATTGCATTTCGGTGGGCGGATCGATTACCGGTGAGCACGGCGTCGGCATGGAAAAGATGGAGATGATGGAGCGGCAGTTTCCGCCCGATTCGCTGGAGTTAATTGCCCGTTTCAAGAAACTGTTCGATCCGGAATGCCGTCTGAATCCAGGGAAGGTGCTGCCAACCGGACGCGGGTGCCTGGAAATCCGCCAGCGGCCGGGCGATCTGAAATACTGATTACGTGTCCGGCCCGCCAGTGATGGCGGGGGCACAAGGAGCGAAGATGAAACGCGCGCTCATCCTGACCGTTCTGCCGCTGGCCCTTATCGGCCGCGAAAGAAAACCTTTGCCCGGCCAGGCCGGCAACGACAATATCGAGCTGGTGGGCAACCTGGTCCTCGATCGCGACGAGATCAAGCAGGCCATCGGCGCCGATCCGGGGCCCGGTTATGTCGTCGTGAAGATGCAGGTCACGCCAAAGATGAACAAGCCGCTGGCGATCGGTCCGGCCGATTTCACCATTGTCAGCCACAAGGACGGGCAGCGGTCGGAGGCGCTGGAGCCGGGCGAGATCGCCGGATCGGGCGTGCTGGTGGTGAAGGAAGCGCCGGAAAAATCATGGAGTCCGGGGACTACGCTGAACGGTCCGATGTGGTCGGGCGTAACGCCGCGCAGCTCCGCGCCCAACAGCGGTACGGAAATGCGACCCGGCCCAGGCGGAAAAGAGAGAAATCCTCTGCTCGAAGCGCTTAAGGCCAAGGCTCTCCCCGACAAGGAAACCAAAGATCCGATCGGGGGGCTGCTGTATTTCCCGATCGATGGAAAGATCCGGCCGCGCGACTTGACGGTTATCTATAAAGGCCCGGCGGGGCGGCTGGTGATGGAATTCGAGGAGGCCAAATGAGACCCGATTCTCTTTCTTACCGCGTCGCCGCCGCTGCCGTCACCTTGCGCACCTTCTGCGGCGTCACTTCCTTCGGCGTCGGCAGCTCGGAAGCCTCCCATCCGCCGCCAAGCGCCTGGATCAGCGACACCGCCGCGGTCATGCGCTTGGTCTGAAGCTGCACCTGGGTTACCTGATTCGACAGCGCGATCTCCTGCGCGGAGATCACTTGCAGATACGTGGTGATTCCGCCCTGATATTGGGCGTTGGCCAGATCGAGTGATTTGTCGGCGTACTGCACCGCTTCGGCCTGCTGCGCCGCTTCCTGTTCCAGCACGCGCAGCGCGGTCAGATTGTCTTCGACGTTCTGAAACGCGGTCAACACGTTCTCCCGATAAACCGCAACCGTGTTGTCGTAGTTGGCCTGCGCCTCTTCGGTGATGCCGCGGCGGCGCCCGGCGTCGAAAAACAGTTCGGAAAACGAGGGACCCAGCGACCAGAACCGGCTGGGCCAGGTGAACAGGCTGAGCAGGCTGCTGCTTTCGAGACCGCCGCCGGCGGTGAGCGAAAGCGTGGGATAAAATGCCGCGATGGCGACGCCGATCTGCGCGTTGGCCGCGGCCACCCTCCGCTCATTGGCGGCGATGTCCGGCCGGCGCTGCAACAGCTCGGACGGAATCACCCCGGGAATCGCCGGCGGCACGGCACGCGAAATCGCCACCGGAATCGTCACCTCGGACGGCGGCCTTCCGAGCAGAATGGCGATGGCATGCTCGCTCTGCTGGCGCTGCACCAGGGTATCGGTGGCCTGCGCCTGGGTTTGTGCGAGCTGCGTCTGAGCCTGCGCTACGTCCACCTGCGAAGCCACCCCCTGCCGAAACCGGTTCACGGTCAGATCCAGCGCGTGCTGGTAGGCCACCACGGTGTCATCGAGAAGCCGTTTCTCCGTATCGAGCCCGCGGATGATGAAATAATCGGAGGCCAGCTCGGATTGGAGCAGCAGGCGCGTGTTTTCAAGATCGCCCGCGCTGGCCTGCGCCAGGTCGACATCGGCTTCCACCGACCGCCGGATACTGCCGAACAGGTCCGGCGCCCAGCTCGCGCTGATCGACGGCAGGGCCACCACCGCGTACTGCTGCGCCCCGGCGCTGTTGGCGAAAGCGCCGACCTTGCCCGACGTTCCTTCGCCCAGCACCGAGGTGCCGCCGCTGAGGGTCGGATAATAGCCGGCGCGCGCCACCCGAATCGCCGCCTGCGCCGCGCGATAGGTAGCTTCCGCCGAAGCCAGCGTCTGGTTGTTGATGTCGATCTGATCTTCCAGCTTGCTGAGCTGTTCGTCGTTGAAAATTTCCCACCACTTGCCGCGATGCATGTCGTCGAGCGGCGTGCCCCGCGCCCATCCCGCCGCTTCCTTGAACGCCGCCGGCAGCGGCTCGCGGAACGCCGGAGGCACCGGCGCGTCCGGCTTGACGTAATTCGGTCCGACCACGCAGGCCGAGGTCCCGAGCGCGATCGCGACCACTACCAGCGGACGCATCACACTTCCTCCCGCGCAATCCACGGCTCGATGTACTCCGGGCAATTGATCAGTTTCACGTCGTCCCGCACCTGCGCCGCCAAGAATTGCAGGCTGGGCCGGTCGACCAGGGTTACTTCACTCATATCGATAATGATCTGTCTCTGCATTCTTCTTGCTTTTTCGATGGCCCGCCGCAGCTCTCCGAGCGAGCCTCCGCTGCATTTTCCGGCCAGCGTCAGCGTCACTACGCCCGACGGGTCGATCTGTTTGTCGAACTTCAGCATGGAAGCAAAACTCGGCTCGGCGCGCATTCTGGCTCCTGAATCCTGAATCGGAAATCGTTCTCTTTCAAATTCCCCCCGCAATGGCCGGCCGCTTTCCGCTCACGCGGCGCGAGATCCGGTCGAAGAAAAGATAAATCACCGGCGTGGTGTACAGCGTCAGAAGCTGGCTGAAAATCAGTCCGCCGATGATGGCGATGCCCAAGGGACGGCGCAGCTCCGACCCGACGCCGGTGCCGAGCGCCAGCGGAATGCCGCCGCCCATGGCCGCCAGCGTGGTCATCAGAATCGGCCGGAAGCGCAGCAGGCAGGCCTGATAAATGGCCTCGTGCGCCGGCTTTCCCTCCTTGCGCTCGGCTTCGAGAGCGAAGTCGATCATCATGATCGCGTTCTTCTCGACAATGCCGATCAGCAGCACGATCCCGATCAGCGCGATGATGCTGAAATCGCTATGGCAGATCATCAGCGCCAGCAGCGCCCCCACGCCGGCCGAAGGCAGCGTCGAAAGAATGGTCAGCGGATGAATGTAGCTTTCATACAGCACCCCCAGCACGATGTACACCGTCACCAGCGCGGCCAGGATCAAAATCGGTTCGTTGCTCAGCGAGGCCAGAAACGCCGCCGCGGTGCCCTGAAACTCGGCCTGCACGCTGGCCGGCATGTTCAGCTCTTTTTTCACGCCGTCGATGGCCGTCACCGCGTCGCCCAGCGAGGCGCCGGGCGCCAGGTTGAAAGAAAGCGTCACCACCGGGAACTGCCCCTGATGATTCACCACCAGAGGCGTGGTGTCCGCATGGAATTGCGTGAACGCGCTCAGCGGCACTTCGCCGCCCTGTTGCGAGCGGATATAAATATCTTTCAATTCGCCCGGATTCTGCTGCAAATCCGGCTTCAGCTCGAGCACCACGCGATACTGATTCAACTGCGTGAACATGATCGAAATCTGCCGCTGCCCGTAGGCGTCGTACAGCGTGTCGTCGATCATCTGCGGCGTGATTCCGAAGCGCGAAGCGGTGGCCCGGTCGATCGACAGGTCCGCTTCGAGACCGCCGTTCAACTGGTCGCTGGCCACGTCGCGTAACGTGGGGATCTGCTCCAGTTTGGACATGAAGCGCGGCACCCACTCGGCCAGTTCCCGCGCGTTGGCGTCTTCCAGGCTGTACTGAAATTGGGTGCGGCTGACGCGATCCTCCACCGTCAGATCCTGCACCGGCTGCATGAACAGCACGATGCCGGGAACCTGCGCGAGGGCCGGCTGCAAGCGCCGGATCACGTCGCTGGCGCTGATCTTGCGCACCGCGAGCGGCTTCAGATTGATCTGAACGCGCCCGCTGTTGAGCGTGGTATTGGTGCCGTCGACGCCGATGAAGCTGGACAGGCTCTCCACCGCGGGATCTTGTAAAATCACTTTGGCCAGCGCCTGTTGCCGCAGCGCCATGGCCGGGAAGGAAATGGTCTGCGGCGCTTCCGAGATGCCCAGAATCACGCCGGTGTCCTGCACCGGGAAAAATCCTTTGGGAATGATGACGAAAAGATAGATCGTCGCGGCCAGCGTGCCGGCGGCCACCAGCAGGGTCACCGGTTGCGCCCGCAACACCAGCGTCAGCGTCTTTCCATAGAAGCGGATGACCGCCTGAAACATGCGCTCGGAGCCGCGATAGAACCAGCCCTGCTCCGATTCCGGCTTGTGATGCAGCAGCCGCGCGCACATCATCGGCGTCAGCGTGAGCGAAACCATCGCCGAAATCAGGATGGTCACCGCCAGCGTGATGGCGAATTCGCGGAACAGGCGGCCCACAATGTCGCCCATGAACAGCAGCGGGATCAGCACCGCGATCAGCGAAACGGTCAGCGACAGAATGGTAAACCCGATCTGCTCCGACCCTTTGAGCGCCGCCTGCATCGGCGATTCGCCCTCTTCGATGTAGCGCGCGATGTTTTCGATCATCACGATCGCGTCATCGACGACGAAGCCGGTCGAAATGGTCAGCGCCATCAGCGTCAGGTTGTTCAAACTGAACCCCAGCAGATACATCGCGCCGAAGGTTCCCACCAGCGACAGCGGCACGGCCACGCTCGGAATCACGGTCGCGGAAAGCGTGCGCAGGAACATGAAAATCACCATTACCACCAGACCGATGGTCAGCATCAGCTCGAACTGCACGTCCTCGACGGAGGAGCGGATGGTAATGGTGCGGTCGGTGAGAGTGCGGACCTGAATCGCGCTGGGCAGCGACGCCTGCAACGTCGGCAGCAGGCGCTTCACCCGGTCCACCACTTCGATGATGTTCGCGCCCGGCTGCCGCTGAATGTTGACGATCACCGCCGGATCGGTGTTCATCCACGCCGCCAGCCTCACGTTTTCGGCCTCATCGACCACGGTGGCCACGTCCGACAGCGTCACCGGCGCGTTATCGCGGTAGGCCACCACGATCGGCTTGTAATCCTTGGCCCTCAGCAGCTGGTCGTTCGCGCCAATGGTGTAGGAATTTCGCATGCCGTCGAAATTCCCCTTGGCCAGGTTCACGTTGGCGTTCATGATCGCGTTGCGAACATCTTCGAGGTTGATGTGATAGGAAGACAGCGCCATCGGATTGGCCTGAATGCGCACCGCCGGCTTCTGTCCCCCGCTGATCGTCACCAGCCCCACGCCGGGCAACTGTGAAATTTTCTGCTGGAAGCGCGTGTCCGCGAAATCCTCCACCTGCTGGAGCGACATGGTGTCGGAGGACAGCGCTAACGTAATGATCGGCGCATCGGCCGGGTTCGTCTTTGAATAAATCGGCGGATTCGGCAGATTCGCCGGCAGGAACGTCCCGGCGGCGTTGATCGCCGCCTGCACCTGCTGCTCGGCTACGTCGATATTCAACTCCAGCGTGAACTGAAGCGTAATCACCGACGCGCCCGAGGAACTGGTCGACGTCATCTGATTCAACCCGGGGACCTGTCCGAACTGCCTTTCGAGCGGCGCGGTCACCGAGGACGCCATGACCTCCGGACTGGCCCCGGGATAAAACGTCAGCACCTGGATGGTCGGATAATCGACCTGCGGCAGCGCCGACACCGGCAGTTGCTTGTAGGCGACCGCGCCTACCAGCAGCAATCCGGCCATCAGCAGACTGGTGGCGACGGGTCTAAGAATAAACGGTCGTGATGGACTCATGGAACGGCTTAAACGACTTAAGTGGTGCGCTGCGGAGCGGCGCCCCCTGGGCCCGCCATTCGCACGGTGACCTTGGACCCCTGCTGAAGCTTGTCAATACCATCGATCACAACTTTGTCGCCGGGCTGGAGCCCCTCATCGATCGCCGCCTGATCGCCCTCGGTGACGCCCTGCTTGATATTGCGCACTTCCACCGTGTTGTCGCTCTTCACCACGTATACAAACGTCGAATCCGGGCTGCGCTGGATCGCGGCCGTCGGAATAATGGTCATGCCGTGCTGGGTGTCGATCAGCAGACGCGCATTCACGAACTGATTGGGAAACAGCGACAGATCTTCATTTTGGAAAATGGCCTTGAATCTCACCGTCCCCGTGGTCTGATCGATCTGGTTATCGATGGTCGCGAGCGTTCCCGTCGCCAGCCGCGTTTTCAAGCCGCGATCATAGGCGTACACCGGCAGCTTCTCGCCGGCCGCGATCTTTTTGGTCACCTGCGGCAGGCTGTCCTCGGCAATATTAAAAATGACCGCGATCGGCTGCAGCTGCGTGATCACCACCAGACCCGTGGTATCGGCCGCATGCACCACGTTTCCGGGATCCACGATGCGCAATCCGATCCGCCCCGTGATCGGCGAAGTAATATGAGCGTACACCAGTTGCAGCTTGGCGTTTTCAATCGCCGCCTGGTCCTGCTCGATGGTTCCGTTGTACTGCGTCACCAGCGCTTCCTGGGTGGCGTAGGTCTGCTCCGGAATCGCCTGCTGCTTGAGCAGGATTTTGTACCGCTCCAGGTCCACCTTGGAGTTCTGCAACAGCGCCTGATCGTGCGCCAGTTGGCCCTGGGCCTGATCGAGCATCACCTGATACGGGCGCGGATCGATGTCGATCAGCGGGTCGCCTTCTTTAACGAATTGACCCTCCTGAAAATAAACCTTCATGATCTGGCCGTCGACCCGCGTTTTGACCGTTACCGTGTAAAACGCCTGCACCGCTCCCAGACCATCCAGAAACACCGGCATATCGCCGCGCTTGGCTACGGCCGCCACCACCGGCACCGGACGGCCGGCGTCCATCTTGCCCTTTTTCGGCCCACCCGCCTGTGGTGTCATCTGGGTGATTTTCGGAAACAGATACGTCGCTCCGCCGGCGATCGCCAGCAGCACCAGCCAAGGCACGATGCGGAACTTCTTCTTTGTTACGACTTGAGCCTCGGGATCATGCACCGGCGGACGCTCCATGGTGTTCTGAGTCATTGGGTTCAGTACTATCTTGGAGCAACCGGCGGGAAAGGGGGAGTGCTGAAGAGCAAACTAAATCCTATGCCGATCGGCATGTCGCTGGCGGCGTTGTGTGTGCGGCACGTGAACAACCCCCGGCATGATTGCCGGGGCTCTCACAAAGTGTTAAAGCCCCGCCAGTTATGGCGGGGGTGGTCGATGAGTTCTCACTCCGACGCCTTACGCCGCCGTGCGCCGGAACAACAGCACTTTCGCCGTGAAAATCTGCACCGCTTCGCCGTTCTGGTTTAGCGTCGTATTGCGCACCCGTACGACTCCCTGATTCGGTTTCGACCGGGACGGAATAATTTCCACAATTTCGCTCTCGACATGCAGCACATCGCCCGGCCGGGTCGGCCGCGGCCACTCGATTTCGCCGCCCAGCCCGACCGTTCCGGTGGCAAAGGGAACTCCGCCGGTCACGATCAGCCGCATGGTGATCGAGGCGGTGTGCCAGCCGCTGGCGGCGAGTCCGCGAAAAACGCTCGCCTGCGCGGCGGCCTCCTCCAGATGAAAAGGCTGCGGATCGAACTGCGCCGCGAAGTTCTTGATCTGCTCTTCGGTGATCTGATATTTTGCGGATTCAAATCGCTGCCCGACCGAAACATCCTCGAGATACAAAGTCACATCGCCGATTGTATCAGCGCCGGTGAATTCTCACGCCGGTGTCGGTATTTTCCGGAAATGAAATCACCAGTGTGCCGCCGGAATCCGTCTCCATCTCGCACATCTCTTCATCATCGATTTCGACGTCATACGCCGCGTGCGGCGCCAGGTTCAGAACGAAAACGGACTGCGCATTGGCTTGGAACTTCGCCGCATCCTTATTCTCTGCGGTCAAAATCAGCGCGCCGCCGACATGCAGCGGCTTGAACTTCGCGCCGGCGCGCAGCGACTCGATCTGCCCGTCCTCGAAAAGCTGCAAATGACCGTCGAAATATCCCACCCAGGTCGCATTTTCATCCCAGCTGGTCCGCGCGAATACATGGCCGGTGGTCAAATCGTGAAAAATCAGCGGCAGCTGAAAATAACTCAACCCCGGCTGATACGGATTCGCCCACAAAAATTCATACACAATTCCCAAAGCGCCGCGCATCAGAAAACGATCCTGCATCAGCCACCCTTGCAGATACTGACTGTCGAGCGCATTGCTGTCATAGGCGACCATCGCCAGCTCCGCGGCGCGCGAAAAAACGGCGTCGGCGACGTCGGGATTGCCGTTGCGGGCATAAACCGGCACGCGATATTCGTTCTCCGCCGCCTGGAGCGGCGCCGGATAGTGCCCGCTCAGATGATCGATCGGCAAATGCTTGAAATAGTTGGGCGCCGCTTCGCGCAGATCGATTTTCAGATTGTCGCGGATCGCGTGCATCATTTCATAAAGCGAATAAATCTGTTCGCGCGGAATCGCCGGCTCGCCTTGTTCCAGCCGTTTGGCAACGTCGCCGCGCCACCAGCCGTTAATCAGCGCCTTCAGCAACGCCTCGCCGTGATCCGGAAGACGATCGGCAATGGCGATGGCGGCCAAGGCCCGCGCGCTCTGGCCGCGAACATCGGATGCCGGCGTGTTGAGAGCCTGCTCGATTTTCGCGGCCAGCCGGTCCGCCTGCGAATCGGTCAGCGCCGGTCCGCACCAATCGAACACCAGCGCCAGCTGGCGCAGATCCGTTGCATTGCCCAGCGCCCAATCGATCGCCTTGCGCGCCGCGCTTTGATCTTGGGCCACTTGGGAATAAAGCGCCCAGGCGAAGCCCGGCTCCGGCATCGCTGCGCCGCCGCGAAGCAGCGAATCCAACTGTTCCCAGCGCATCGAGTCGCGTCCGCGGTCGCGCTCGAGCAGACGCAGGCGCTGAGGGGTCAGCAGCAGCCGGGGCGAATCGGTATAGACATGAAAATCCTCGTCGATTTGCGGTTGCGAGGACGTTTGCGAGGGTCCCGTCTGCGCCATTAGAGGCACGGCCAGGAACAACAGCCGCGGCAGCGGAGACCGGAGATTCACCTCAGCCACATATTGTGTCACAGCGACACACCCGGCGGGGCCACACCCCGCATCCCGAATCGCGCGGCCTCCGGAAATTGCTGAAAACAGGAGCACCTACCCTGGTACCGGGCGTGCTCCATTGTTCCACGAATTGATGGAGTAACCTTTACAAACCTGCCCTCTGTTTGCAACGGGCACGAATGGAAGGAGCGGGCGGCTAGATACTAGCGAGCTTGCGGGAGCCGATGTTTTTTAAGGTTCGAAGAAGCTCTCTTCTTTCGTTTGGGCAAGTTGCAACAGAGGGGTTTTTTTCAAGGCAACGTTTTTACGCGGGAGATGCTCTTTATTTAGGATTTCATCACGGACTTTCCTGGATCGCCGGGATCCGCCCCAAACATCCTGATTGAGGAACTTAATAGGACGCGGGCCTCGATCAGGCTTCGTGGAAGGTGGAGACCGGTATCCCAGCCCGTCTTGGGCGGACCGCATCGGAAAAGGCAGCACCGTCACCTCGCAGCGCCAATTCCGATGCGGTTTTTTCGTTACGTCCTTAGCATATCTCTTTTCGCAGCATCCTAGCAGGGTCCTGAAAGAGGGGACAGACTACCCGGTCCCCGCCTGTAAGTTATTAGCAACAGGCAATCGCGCAAAATCATTTCCTTGAACGCTCTGCGGAGAAAAGTACCAAATGCGCGCCGCGCTTGAATACCATAACCATTTCGCTTAGGTCCACGGTTCTGGACTATTGGTCCCAGGGGCGATCCGGCGGCGATAATGCCCTGTCGCCATGCAGGATTTTTTTCTGGTTCTTCGCTTCACGCGTCACTGGATTCACTACGGCTTTCTGGCGCATATCGCTGTGTGCACGTTGATCGCTGCCGTGGAAGGCGTGCTTGGGCGTTAGGCAAACCGGACCCGGCCGGGACTCTGCACCTGTTAGCGGTGCCCGCAAGTGTGGGCTGAATCGGCCGCCGCGCGGCACCCTGCTAAGATGAAATCCCATGATGGAAAAGCTGGCCCCGGTGCAGGCGCGCGATCTGCGGACCTATCGCCACTTCGATCTGCTGCTCGCAATTTTCATCGTCGTCCTGCTCATTTCCAATCTGGTGGGACAAAAAATCTGCCAGATCGGACCCTTCGTCATCAGCGGTGCGCAGCTCCTTTTTCCGATCACCTACATTTTCGGCGACGTGTTCACCGAAGTCTACGGCTACTCCGCCTCGCGCCGGGCGATCTGGATCGGGTTTCTGGCCAACGGCCTGCTTGCCGTCATGGGATTGATCACGGTGTGGCTTCCGCCTGCGCCGGACTGGCACAATCAGCAGGCCTTCGCGACGGTCTTTTATCAAATCCCGCGGCTGATCATCGCCAGCCTGATTGCCTACTGGTGCGGCGAGTTCACCAACTCCTTTACGCTCGCCAAGATGAAGCTTTGGACTGGCGGAAAAATGCTGTGGACGCGAACCGTCGGCTCGACCGTCACGGGCCAATTCGTGGATACGACGGTATTAGTGTTGATTGGATTTTACGGGACTGCGTCCTCTTTGACGCTGGTCAAGTTGGCCGCCTCGGCATATTTCGGCAAGGTGATCTATGAGGTGGTTGCGACGCCGGCGACCTATGCCGTGGTCGGTTTTCTGAAGCGCTCGGAAGGCCTGGACGCGTTCGATTATAAGAGCAATTTCAATCCATTCCATCTCAGCACGTAGTGATCTGGTGGCGTAAGCCGAATTTGTGTAGACTGAGGCATATGCGACTCGCGGTCTTTGTTTTTTTGCTTCCCGCGTGTTTTGCCGCCTCCGGCGAACCCGGCGCCTGGAACGGCAAGTCCGCGGCGGCGTACCTCGATTACCGCGCCGACTGGTGGTCCACCTGGTCGCGCTCGCAGCGCGATCACGGAACCTACTGCACCTCCTGCCACACCTCGCTGCCCTACGCGCTGGCGCGGCCGGCGCTGTGGAGCATGCTCGGCGAAACCGGACCCTCCGGGCCGGAGCGCAAAATGATCGCCAACATTACCACCCGCGTCCGCGGATGGAACGACATGGCTCCGTTCTATAGCGACAAATCGGGACCGGGCAAAGCCGAACAATCGCGCGGCGTCGAAGCGGTGCTGAACGCGCTGATTCTTGCGAGCTACGATTCCCGCGCCGGGAAATTTGGTGACGACGCGAAGCTGGCGCTTGAAAATATGTGGTCGATGCAGTCGAAGGACGGGTCGTGGCCGTGGTTCGATTTTCACAACGCGCCGTGGGAAAACGCGCGCTCGCCCTATTGGGGCGCGACGCTCGGCGTCACGGCGGTGAGTTACGCGCCGGCCGAGTATCGCGCGCAGCCGGAAGTTCGCGAAAAATTGCAGCTTGCCGAAGATTATCTGCGGCGCAATCGCGATTCGCAGATCGAGTTCAATAAAATTTTTCTGCTCTACGCCGCGGCGCGCATGCCCGGTCTGTTGAGCGCCGCGGAAAAGAAAACGATTCTCGAAGAACTGCGCTCCAGGCAGCAGGACGATGGCGGCTGGACTCTTTCAAACTTGATTGGCGACTGGAAGCGTAACGACAAAACGCCGCTCGAAACGCGCAGCGACGGCTACGCCACGGGAATCGTCGCCTACGCTTTCGAGCAATCGGGCGTGCGGCGCGACGATGCGTCGTTGAAGCGCGGCCTGGCCTGGTTATCGCGCAATCAGGATAAGAGCGAAGGTCTGTGGCTGGCGTGGTCGGTGAACAAGCAGCGCGATCCGGCGAGCGACATCGGCCGTTTCTTCGACGATGCCGCGACGTGCTATGCCGTGCTCGCGCTGACGTCGCGATAGAGTGCGGCAGTGGCATAAGCCGCCGGGTTTGTGCTGCTCGCGGCTGGCGAATCGACGCGCAGAGCGCAAGCCTGGCGGCTTGGGCCAACTCACCGCAATGAAAAACTCATGCCCGCGAAGCTGACCACGCTGTGCTCATCGATATTCCATTGCTGATACCGCCGCAGCGTGCCGCGTGCATGGGGCAGCGCTTTTAAAAACGTGTAAATCGGCGCCGAGCCGCACCATTTCAAATCGTCCTGATTTTCCCGCACCCGTTCCCAAAACCCGCGCGCGTCGCCGGCGGAAATCTGCGCGATCCGATCCCGATCCCGCTGCTCGACCCGATCCATCTCATCCATTCCGGCGCGCGCCTGAAGATCGTCGCCGTAGCGCCGCCCCATGTGCGCCATATCGACGCCCAGAACCCACAGCAGCCGGTCGCCGTCGCGCGCCGCCAGCTCGCCGAGTGCGCCGAAAATCCTCCCGACCGGCGCGGAATCTTCCGGAAATCCGCCGCGATAAACGCTCAGGAACGGCCCGCACAGCAGCGGAACCACGCGGATCGACGGGCCGAACAGGTGCTGCAAAAACACCACCTGAAACTCGATCGAATGCTCCACGGCATGGCAATAATCTTCCATCAGCGCGCCGCCGCCCAACTGCTTCGCCAGCTCCTCGACCATCGCGCCATCCGTCTGCGTCTCTCCGAACGGCGTGCGGAACGGCTTGCGCGTCAACCCCAGACGATCCGGCGCGCCGTAATGTGAGGTGCCGAGAATCACAAACGTTCGTTCGCGGTCCTCCGGCGCGAGCGCCGAATAGGCGGCGCGATACGCCTCCACGCCGCCGAACGGGCTGACGTGCGGCGCCGCGATCGCGATCACCCGGCCCTCGCCCGCGCCGTTTTCTGGAAGAGCTCCATTTAAATAACCGCGAATGGTTTCGCGCAGCGCCTCCGGCTCATTCGGATAACCGCTGCCCGCGTGCACCGGCTCGCGCACCGCGGCTTCGGCGAAGGAGCGGTGCGCGTGTTCCTTGCGCGCCGCGAAATTTTCGTCTTCGAGAAATCCCGCGCTGCTCAGCGTGTCGGTCAGATGGCGCTGCAATTCCCCGATTTCCAGATCGCCGGTCAGGCGCACCAGAAATTCGCGCAGATCCAGCTCGCCGCGCTCGCCGTCGAAAAATTCCAGGCACGCCACCAGCGCCGGCGGAATGATCAGCACCGCGTCGGAGTAATGAAACGGATCGCGAATCATCAACCCGGGTTTCTCTTCGATCGGCGAAGGGAAAAAATCGAGGTTGCCGCGCAGCCGGGGAAGCAATCTTCAGAATAGCTAAAATCAAACTTCGTGTCTCCTTCAGAAACCTACACCCAGCGCCTGAATTTCTGGCGCCAACAGCACGTCCGCGCGGCCCGGCGATTCCGCCAGCTCGGCAACGCGCGATTGTGGAGCGGAATCGCCGCAGTGGTCATCGCCGGATGCTCCTTCGGCGCGGGATGGATTTCGGCGTGGTGGCTGCTCGCGCCGCTGGGAGTCTTTATTGTCCTGGCCATGATTCACGATCGCGTCGATCGCGCCCGCAACTGCGCCGCGCGCGGCATCGCTTATTTCGACCACGTGCTGGCGCGGCTGGGAAACCAGTGGATCGGCCGCGGCAGCGCGGGCGAGCGCTTTCGCGATCCCAAACACGTTTACGCCGACGATCTGGACCTGTTCGGCCGCGGATCGCTGTTCGAGCTGTTATCCACCGCGCGCACGGCGACGGGCGAAAATGTTCTGGCCCGATGGCTGCTCGGGCCGGGCGAGCGCGACGAGGTGGTGGCGCGCCAGCAGGCCGTCGCCGAACTGCGCCCGCGCGTCGATCTGCGCGAGGAATTCGCGCTGATGGGCGAAGAGATTCGCGCCGCGGTCGACGCCCGGGCGCTGACCGAGTGGGGCGAAGCGCCATCGGCCGAATTTTTTCGCGGCGCGCGCATCCTTGCCGCGATCCTCGGCGCGGCGGCCGTGGTCACGTTCGCGCTGTTTCTGGCTCATGTTTTGAGCCTGATCCCGTTTCTGTTCGTGATTCTCGCCGAACTGGGATTCAATCTCGCCATTCGCGACCCGGAGCGGCGCGTCACCGCGTCGGCTTCCGCGCCATCGCGTGAATTGCGCCTGCTGGCGCTGCTTCTGGAGCGTCTGGAGCGCGAAGCGTTTTCGAGCACGCGCCTGACGGAATTGAAACGCGAGCTGGAATCGGCCGGCCGCCCCGCTTCGCGCGAAATCATCCGTCTTCAGCGCATGGTGGAGCAATTGGAAACGGCCGGCAACATGTTTTTCCGGCCCATCGCCGCGCCGCTCCTGTGGGTCGCGCAGTATGCCATGGCGATTGAGGCGTGGCGCAGAAGAAATGGCGCGCGGGTGGGACGGTGGAGCGCGGCCATCGGCGAATTTGAGGCGCTGTGCTCGCTCGCCTCCTTCGCCTATGAGCGGCCGGCCGCGGCGTTTCCGGAACTGATCGCCGAGGGTCCGAAATTCGAAGCCGCGGCGATCACGCACCCTCTGATTCCGCCGGAGATTGCCATTCCGAACGACGTCGAAATCGGCGGTGACATTCGTTTGTGGATCGTTTCCGGATCGAATATGAGCGGCAAAAGCACGCTGCTGCGCGCCATCGGATTGAATGCGGTTCTCGCCTGGGCCGGCGCTCCGGTGACGGCGGGAAATTTGCGGGTCTCGCGCCTGTACATTGGCGCGTCGCTGCGCACGGTTGATTCGGTGACCGACCATCGCTCGCGTTTTTACGCCGAAATTTCGCGGCTGCGCGATATTGTCGAATTGGCGCGCGCCGGCAAGCCCACGCTGTTTCTGCTCGACGAATTATTGAGCGGCACCAATTCGCACGACCGGCGCATCGGCGCGGAAGCGGTGGTGCGCGGTTTAGTCGAGCGCGGCGCGGTAGGATTGGTGACCACGCACGATCTGGCGCTGGCGCAGATCGCGGAGACCCTCGGTGGCCGTGCCATCAATGTTCATTTCGAGGATCATCTGGAAGGCGGCGAGATCCGTTTCGACTACCGGCTGCGGCAAGGAGTGGTCACACGCAGCAATGCGTTGGAATTGATGAGAGCGGTCGGGTTGGAGGTTTAATTACCGGCCAGCGCGGTCCGCCTCACAAAGGTTAGGTTTGAGAAGGATTGCCGCCTTGACATTTGCCTATACAATTGCATATCTGGCGTGCTAGCATGGCCTTGCATGCGAACGGTTTTGATTGGGACAAAGGCAATCGCGCCAAGTGCGGGAAACACGGCCTTTCCGTTTCGGTTATCGAAAGTCTTTTTACTCGCGCGCTCGCCATTCTCCCGGATGCAGCTCATTCGCGGAGCGAGCGCCGTTTTCGAGCCATCGGCCGAACGGAAAAGGGGCGAGGCGTGTTCATCGTGTTCACGCTTCGCCGTAAAGGCGACGAAGTGCTAATCCGGCCTATCAGTGCCCGCTACATGCACAGGGAGGAGATCGAAGCGTATGAAAAAGAAAATCCCGACGTTTAAGAGCGACCGCGCGGCGGCGGCCTTCGTGGACCGAGCCGACCTGACGCAATACGACCTTTCAGGCGCACAGTTGACGCGTTTCGAGATCAAGCCGAAAGACAAATCCATCAACCTGCGTTTGTCTGGGGAACTTTACAACGCCGTCCGCAAACGCGCCGCGCGCGCGGGCGTCCCCTACCAGCGCTTCATTCGCTTGACCCTCGAACAAGCTATCGGCGTCCAAAAATAATCGCTGAGGCCCTGTAAATGGACGGTCTGGTACGTCGCAAATGTCTAATGCAAAATTGGGCGATGGAGAATTAGCCCTAGTCACCGAGCGGGCCCGCATAGGGTCAGGTTCGCAAACCGCGAACCGGACGACCAATCACCTGGCGTTGACCTGTTTGTTCAAATTACTGCAACGCCGTTTCTTTTGAGGCTCTCGGAGATATATGGCACCAGCTTTGCTTTTTCAAAATGTACGTCGTATCTTTGCTTGCCGTTGCCTGCCTTTTCGGCCTTCTTAACGGTCTTAAGTTGGCCTTCGGCACGTCGCTCTTTCTCTTTGTCCAACAGTATGACCTTACATCCGGTGCTCAGTTGAGCCACTTCATTCTCTGAAAGTATGTACCCCGCCGCGAGGCCGTATTTGAACATCTCGTCGAATGTTTCGCCTGTACCCCTGAACCTGGAGTGCGGAGCATTAAGAACCAAGGCCGCAGGCTGTGGAACTCTGGTCATCGGTCACATCATAGCGCGAAAGGGGGGCTGGGCCGCGTGAATGCGGCCTATTCCGATAATCCGGGGCTGTGTCGCCGCGTTGGACAGAGCCGGCTGAGGCGGGATCGCCCGCCGCACTTGCTACCTTTTCAATTTTTTATCGATAATCGGCGACACCGTCGCCACGTCGAACACCGCGTTCAACCTCGCGCCGTCGATGTAAAACGTCGGGGTGCCTTCGACGCCGGCGTCTTCGCCCTGCTTCTCTTCGGATGCGACACGGCGGGCGTAGGTGTGGCTATTCAGCGCAGCGTCGAAGCGCGGCAGATCCAGGCCGATTTCCTTCGCCCACGCGTCAATGTGCGCGCGCGAAATCGAGCGGAAATTCGCATACATCGTGTCGTGCAATTCCCAAAATTTTCCTTGCGCCTGCGCGGCCAGCGACGCCTCGCCCGCCAGTTTCGCCTGCGAATGGTCGTCCAGCGGGAACTGCTTGAAGATGAAACGAACGTCTTTCGGATATTTCGCCAGAATCTGTTTTACCTGGCTGACCGCCAGGGCGCAGTACGGTCACTGAAAGTCGGAAAATTCGACGATGGTGATTTTTGCGGTCGCCAGGCCGCGAATGGGATCGCCGGCGATATCGAGTTTCACCGGATCGCTGAGCAGCGGCGGCGGCTCGGTGGCCAGCTTCAGCACCGCGGCGTGAATTTCCTTGGACGATTTGCCGGCCGCGGCCATTTTGACGATCAGGTCGGCGAAGCGGCGGCTGTAGGCGCATTGCGGATCGACCATGCGGCACTCGGCCAGCTTGTAATTGCAGCCGCAGTTGCACACTTCGGTGCGAAGCAGGTTCAGCGCAACCTGTCGCTGCGCAGTGGTTAGTCCACCCAGATCGACGCCGGGAATGGTCGTCGCAGTGTGCCAATCCGGCTGCGCGAAGCAGACCGTGGCGCAGAGGAGAAGCAGAGGGATGCGTCGAAGGCTCACGTTCTTTATCATAACCTGGGAAGGGATTCAGGATTCAAGTATTCAGGGTCCGGTAGTGTCTGAAATCTGCGTTGATTCGGGATGCGCCCCCCGCCATGACTGGCGTGGCTATAACGGGTACTACAGCCCCGCCAGTCGTGGCGGGGGCTCTCCATGTTTCAGGATCAACGCGGATTTCAGGCACTACCCAGGATCCAGGATAAAACCTGACGGCCAGATTGCTGATGCTTCGCCGGTGCTGAAAACGGGCGGACCCCCGCCATGACTGGCGGGGCTTTCAGTGCGCCGGGTCAGGCCCCGCCAGTGATGGCGGGGGCTCGTCGGGAGCAAGGCGGAATCCTGAATGCGCTTTTCCTGCTATTTTGAAGGAAGAAAACCAGTGGACCATTCGTCCAACTTAAGAATGGTGCTCGAAGGCCATGACCGGGAAACCATCGCGGCCTGCCAGCGTGGCGACCGGGATGCGTTCCGGGCACTGTTTGAAGCCTATCAGGACAAAGTCTATTCGATCGCGCTGCGCTACACCGGTGATCCGGCGGCGGCGCTCGATATTGCGCAGGAAACTTTCTTAAAACTGCTGTCGAGCATTCAGGAGTTTCGCGGGCATTCCAGTTTCGACACCTGGCTGTATCGGCTGGTGGTGAACCGCTGCTACGATCAGCGGCGCAGCGGGCGGCGATGGCTCGCCTTTGTCGATGGGCTGCTCGATACGTTTCGCGCGCCCCAGGAATCGGCGTTCGAGGAGCTGGCGCGCAGCGAGGTTCGCGAGGAAGTGCAGAAAATGGTGGCGGGATTATCGCCGGAACAGAGGATGGTGGTGGTGTTGCGCTACACCGAAGGTCTGGCGTATGAGCAGATTGCGGAAATTCTGGGATGCTCGCCGGGGACCGTCGCGTCGCGGCTGAACCGGGCGCACAAGACGCTGGAGCGCAGGTTGTCGCACCTGCGCGGGAGAGCATAATGTACGAGACATTGGAAGACGCGTTAGGCCGCGTTGGCGCGCCTGAGGAATTGTGGCGGAGAGTCGAGCAGGCGCGTGCGCCGCGTTCGAATCGCGGAAGGAAACTGGTCTGGTCGCTGGCGGCGGCGGTGGTTTTCGCGGGAGTCGCGTGGAATTTGCCACGGCCGGAATTTCGTTCGGACGATCCGGCGGCGATTCGCGCCTGGGTGCAACAACATGCCGGGATCGATCTGCCGCTGGCGCACAGCGGTGCGGCGCGCATCGAAAGCGTGCGGCTGGAAAGAGATGGCGTCGAAGTGGCGTATCGCGTCGACGGGCGGCGGGCGGCGGTTTCGGTGGCAAGAGGGTCCCATGAGAAGGGGCACTGGTCGGCGAACGGGACGTCGTTTGTGCTGGCTTGCGCCACGCCGGGCGATCTCGATTTGTCGTGCGGGCTGTGTCATATATGAGTCCGCGAATGGGCGGTTCGAGAGCCGCGGCAGTTATGCCGGGGGTAAGTGGCCGAGCTTTCGCCCGAATGGAACCGCGCGTGCGATTTGAGGGTCATGCGGCGCGGCGAAATCGAAGGGAAGTTGTTGGCTGGATTGAACCAATCCGTCGGTAATGCGATGTTGTTGGGTCTTTTGACGCAGATCGGATCGGGCGAAAAAACGCAGCGCTATACTATAAAGGTTAAAAAAGCGAAACAGGTGACAGCTCCATGAACACTTATTGGAAATTCGGCTTGCTCATTACGGCGATCATCGGTACGCTGGCGTGGCTGGCGGCCGGCGGCATCAACGACACCAAGACGTATTACAAGACCATCGCGGAAGTCCGGCAGATGGGGCAGCAGGGGATGGAAAAACGTCTTCGCGTGGGTGGCGACGTGGCGCCCAACTCGATCGTCCGCAAAGGCCGTGAAGTTAGCTTCACGCTGTCCCAGGACAAGCTGCGGCTGAACGTGGTTTATGACGGAATCGATCCGCTGCCGGATACGTTTAAGGATGGCGCGCAGGCGCTGGCCGATGGCAGGCTCGGGCCGGATGGAGTGTTCCGCGCCACCAAGATTGAAGCCAAGTGCGCTTCGAAGTACGAAGCCAAACCGACCGGGGTAAGACCGGTTTCCTCAAGACCAGTTTCCTAAGGACTCTCAGGACCAAAAATGGAAAATATTGGCGCGCTCGCAATCCTTCTAGCTTTTTGTTTCGCGATTTACGCGGTGATCGGTTCGCTGGTCGGCAAATGGGCGAATCGCCCGCTGCTGGTAGTGAGCGCGGAGCGCGCGGTGTACTGCATCTGGGCCCTGCTGACGACGGCCGCCGGCATCCTGATCTATTCGCTGATCCACGGCGATTACCGGATGTCGTACGTGTGGGAGCATTCCAACCACGCCATGCCGAACATTTATAAGTTCGCGTCGTGGTGGGGCGGGCAGGAAGGTTCGCTGCTGTTCTGGAGCTGGCTGCTGGCGTCGTATTCGAGCGTCGTAGTTTTCAAAAATCGCCGCAAATTCCGCGACATGATGCCCTACGTGACCGCGATCCTGATGGTCACGCAGACGTTTTTCCTGATCCTGGTGGCGTTCGTGGCCAAGCCGTTCAACGTGTGGCAGGAAGGCCACCTGATCGTCAATCTGGGCGACGGCAACGGGCTGAATCCGCTGCTTCAATACTGGACTATGGTGATCCATCCGCCGATGCTGTACCTCGGCTATGTGGGATTCGTGGTGCCGTTCGCCTTCGCCATGGGGTCGTTGATCACCAAACAGCCGGGTGAGGCGTGGATCAAAACCACGCGGCGCTGGACGCTGGTGACGTGGATGTTCCAGACTACCGGAATTCTGCTCGGCGCGGGGTGGGCGTATGCGGTGCTCGGCTGGGGCGGATATTGGGGCTGGGATCCGGTGGAAAACGCGTCGCTGCTGCCGTGGATCACCGCGACGGCGTTTCTGCATTCGGTGATGATGCAGGAAAAGAAAGGCATGATGAAGGTGTGGAACGTCGTGCTGGTTTCGACGACGTTCTTCCTGTGCATCTTCGGAACATTTTTGACGCGCAGCGGAGTGGTCAATTCGGTTCACGCGTTTGCGCAGTCCTCGATTGGGACTTATTTCGTCACCTTCCTGGCGATCGGGATCGCGCTGACGCTTTACCTGATCCTGAATCGCCTGGATTTTCTCAAGAGCGAAGCCCAGCTTGAAAGCGTTTTGTCGCGCGAATCCAGTTTTCTTTTCAACAACCTGATTCTTCTGGCGAGCTGTTTTGCGGTGTTGTGGGGTACCCTGTTTCCGGTGATCTCGGAAGCATTCACGGGCGAAAAAATCAGTGTGGACGCGCCGTTTTTCAATCGCGTGCAGATCCCCATCGCGATGTTTCTGATGCTGTTGACCGGCGTCGGACCGCTGATCGCGTGGCGCAAGAGTTCGGTGGAAAGTTTGAAGCGCGCGTTTATGTGGCCAGCGATGGCCGGATTGGCGGTTGCCGTTACGCTGCTCGGGTTTGGCGTGCGGAACTTCTACGCGCTGGTGTCGTTTGCGCTGTGCACCTTCGTCGGGGTGACGGTTTTGATTGAATTTTACAAGGGCGCCCACGCGATCAAGTCGAAAACCGGCGCCAACATTCTGGTTTCGGCCGTGGAGCTGACGCATCGCAATACGCCACGCTATGGCGGATACCTGGTGCACATGGGGATCGTGCTGATGTTCATCGGATTCACCGGGAAAGCGTTCGATAAGAACACGACCGTCGAAGTGGCGCCCGGATCGGTGGTGAAGCTGGGCAGCTACGACCTGCACACCTATCCGGTGCAGCAGACGCAGAACGAAAACTACGCGGCCGAGATGCTGCCCATCGAGGTTTTTAAGAACGGCGAGGATGTGGCGACGCTGACGCCGGAACATCGCGTGTATATCGCGTCGAAACAGCCGACTTCCGAAGTGGCGATCCGGCGGCGGCTGAATGAGGATCTGTATTTGAATTTCGCGGGAATGTCGGCGGACAATCAGCGGGCCGTCTTGCAGGCGTATGTGTTCCCGCTGGTGAGCTGGATCTGGATCGGATATTGGGTGGTGCTGATTGGCACGCTGATCTGCCTGACGCCGGCCAAGACACGAATGGTGTGGCCGAGGACGCAGGTGGTCGGGATTGCAGGAACACATGAGCATGTCGAAAAATAGTGGCGCACAATTGCGCGCGCCATGTCTTTTGGCGATATTTCTGGCTTTGTCCGCCACCGGTTTGATGGCGCAGACGGAGACGGACCTGTGGTCCGCGCCGGTGTTGCGCGTCGCCGACAAGCTGCATTGCACCTGCGGCTGTACTCAAACCATGGCTTGCAAGATGGAAGGCGACTGCCCGATTTGCCGCCGCGGCAAGGCGAAGATCTTTGCGATGCAGCAGCAGGGAAAATCGGATCAGGAGATCCTGGCGTCATTCGTGCAGGAGGATGGCAAAGACATCCTGGTGGAGCGGCCGGGGGTGATGGGCGTCGGCGGAATCGCGATTGCGGCGGCGATCGGGTTTGGAATCGTGCTGCTGGTGATTCGCCGCTCCCTGCGCAAGCCCGCGCCCGCCCCAGCGGGACCGCAAATGGATCCGGAGACGATCGCCAGGATCGACGAGGATCTGGACAAGTTGGACTAAATGTCACTGTTATTGGTTGTGATTCTCGTCGTCACCGTGACGACGATGTTTACGCTGTTCGTGCGCGCCAAAGACATTCCGCCGCCGGAGCCGGTTTCGCCGACGCGGCACCTGGATGAGCGCAAGGCGACCATCTACGACAATCTGAAGGATCTGCAATTCGAATATCGGCTGGGAAAGTTGAGCGACGCCGATTATCAGCAAACGAAATTGAATTTGCAGAAGGAACTGGCGGTGGTGCTGGCGGAGATTGAAAAGGCCGGACCGGGACCGGCGCCGGCGCAGGTTCGCGTCAAGGAAGCGGCCAAGCCGAAACCCGCGCCGGGGATCGAATGCCCGCATTGCGGCGCGCATTTTGCTCATGCCATGAAATTCTGCGGCGAGTGCGGAAAGGCG
This sequence comes from Bryobacteraceae bacterium, assembly GCA_035507655.1. Taxonomy (GTDB): domain Bacteria; phylum Acidobacteriota; class Terriglobia; order Bryobacterales; family Bryobacteraceae; genus Palsa-187. The sequence goes on from DATJNW010000028.1 coordinate 32,993, forward strand.
ATGGCATGAGGATCTTATTCTGTTTCCTGGGCTTGGCGTCCTGGGCGCTGGCTGGTGTCGATGGGGTCATTCTAAATGGGACCACCGGAAAACCGCAGCCCTCGGTTCTGATTTCCCTGGTGCAGCCGCAACAGAGCGGGATGCAGACCATCGCGACCGTGAAAAGCGGCGCGGACGGGAAATTCTCCATCGAGAAGAGCTATCCGCCGGGGCCGGCGCTGCTGCAATCGATCTACGACGGCGTGGTTTATACGCAGATGATCCCGCCGGGATCGCCGACCAGCGGATTGAATGTCAAGGTTTTCGATTCGACTAAGGATCCAAAGACGGTCGCCGACTCGCAGAACATGATTCTGCTCGAACCGAGCGATTCCGGCATTCAGGTGAGCGAGACGTTTCTGTTCAATAATCCCGGCACGCTGACCTATTCCGATCCTTCGAAAGGATCGGCCGAATTTTATGTGCCGAAGGACGCCAACGGAAAGGTTCAGGTGGTGGTGAACACGACCGGCGGAATGCCGGTGCCGCGCGATGCGGAAAAAACCAAGCGGCCGGATATTTACAAGGTCGATTATCCGGTGAAGCCGGGGCAGACGCGTTTCGATATCACCTATGCGCTGCCGCCGGGCGACACCTTCTCGGGGGAAATGCCGGAGGGCGGCAATAACAACTATCTGGTGACGCCGCCGTCGGTGACGCTCACCGGCGACGGCATCGATGATCTGGGGCAGGAGCCGCAGAGCCAGGCGCACACCTATCGCGTGCGCGCGGCGAGCTTTAGCGTCAAGATCAGCGGCACCGGATCGCTGCGCACCAACAATACCGATACGAGCAACGACGATTCCGGCGCGCCGCAGGTCCGGCAGGCGCCGGCGCGGGTCTATACGCAGCTTCCCTGGGTGCTGGGCTTGACGCTGGCCATTCTGACGCTGGGCGGCGTGATGCTGTTCCGGAAGGGAACCGCTTGAGCGAACAGGCGAGTGCACTGCAAATCGACGGCGTCTCCAAATACTACGGCGATTATCCGGCGCTGCGCAAAGTGATGCTGCGCGTCGACGCCGGGTCGAGCCTGGCGCTGCTCGGGCGCAACGGGGCGGGGAAGACCACGCTGCTGCGGATCATCGCCGGGCTGTCGAAGCCGACCGAAGGGCAGGTGCGAATCCTCGGTTCCGATGTGCGCCAGGAATTCGCGCGGCGGCGGATCGGTGTGCTGGGGCACGGAATTTCCTTGTACGATGAGCTTTCGGCGAGCGAAAATCTGATGGTCTTCGCGCGGCTTTATGGGTTGCGCGATCCGCGCAAATCGGCTCTGGAATGGCTGGAGCGAACCGGGCTGGAGCGCGTCCGTGATGGATTGGTTCGCGAATTTTCGCGCGGCATGCGGCAGCGATTGGCGGTGGCGCGGGCGTTTCTTCACGATCCCGAGGTGCTGCTGTTCGATGAGCCGTTCACCGCGCTCGACGATCGCGCGATTGCGGTTTTGCAAAGTTTGCTGGCGGATGCGCACCGGCGCGGGCGGACCATCATCATGTCGACGCATCAATTGAAGGAAGCGCTGGTGCTGGCCTCGCACGTGGCGCTGATCCGGCGCGGCGAGATTACGTTTTCGGGCGAGCGGACGCAGCAGATGGTCGACGATACCGGCTGGCTCTACAGGACCTACGAATCATGACCGGCGTCGAGACCGCGGCACCAACCGAAACGCGCGTAGAAACGCGGCCGTCGCTGCTGGCCCAGATCTGGACCATCACGGCGAAAGATTTGCGGTCGGAGATGCGCACCAAGGAAGCGGTGAATGCGTCGGTCGCGTTTTCGCTGGTGATTCTGGTGTTGTTCAGCTTCGCCTTCGATCCGACGTCGGACCAGTTTCAGGAATTTTCCGGCGGATTGTTGTGGCTGGTGTTTTCCTTCGCGGGCGCGCTGGTGTTGAATCGCAGCTTTGCCCGCGAAACGCAGAACGACTGCCTGGACGGGTTGCTGGCCGCGCCGATTCCGGCTTCGGCGTTGTTCTTCGGAAAAGCTCTGGCCAATTTTGCGTTGCTGATCGCGGTGGAAGTGGTATCGATTCCGGTGTTCGGACTTTTTTATGACGTGCACTGGATGGGACAGTTCTGGGAGTTGGTGTTGGTGACGCTGCTTGGAACGTGGGCGCTGACGGTGATCGGGACGTTTTTCAGCGCGCTCACCGTGAATCTGCGGATGCGCGAGCTGATGCTGCCGACGCTGGTTTATCCCCTGATGATTCCGGCGCTGATGGCGGCCATGAAGCTGACCACGGATCTGCTGGCCGGCACGCCGATCAATTCGGATAACATCTTCGGGCTGAAGCTGCTGATCGGGTTCGATTTTATTTTTACGGCATTATCCGTGATGATGATCGATACGGTATTGGTGGGGTAATATGCGAACGAAACTTTTGTACGGGCTGGGCGCGGTTTCCGCCGGATTGTTGACCTGGGATTTTTACAAGATTTTCGACATTCTGCCGGATGAAGCCAACCAGGGTGCGATCTATCGCATCATTTATATGCACGTGCCCAGCGCCGGAACGGCGTTCACGTTTTTCACCGTGGCCATGGTCATGAGCATACTGTTCCTGATGACCGGCAAGCTGAAATACGACGCCATTGCGTCCTCGCTGATCGAGGTCGGCCTGGCGTTCGCGGCCATCGTGCTGGTCACCGGGAGCATCTGGGCGCGGATCATCTGGGGCGTGTGGTGGGCGTGGGAAGCGCGGCTGACGACCATGCTGATCTGCTGGCTGACCTACGCCGGATACATGATGCTGCGCCGCGCGGTGGAGGAACCGACGCAGCGCGCGCGGCTGTCGGCGGTGCTTTCGATTTTCGGATTCGCCGAAGTGGTGATCGTTTATAAAGCCAACGTGTGGTGGCGGACGCTGCATCCGGGTCCGGTGCTGAGCATCCGCAACGGCGGCGGAATGGCGCCGGGGATGGAAGGCGTCATCTATTGGAACATGCTGGCGATGCTTTGTCTGGCGACCATTTTAGTGGTGGTGCGGATGCGCCAGGAGGAAATTTCGCGCGAAATCGATTCGCTTCGCCGCATGGCGCATTCCTTCTGAGGGCCTCGCATTTTTCGCAGCCTTATGGCTGTTTTTGGCCGCCGCCTCCGCAGTGGAACGTCAGCGGGTGTTCGTTGCGCGGTTCGATGGCGGACGTTTTAGGAGACAGGGATGGAAAGTCAGAACCTTCGATATATGTTTTACGGGTTTCTGGCCGCGTGGCTGATTATTCTCGCTTACGTTTTGCTTTTGGCGATGCGCGAGGGACGGCTGCGGCGGGAACTGGATCGAGTGCGGCAGATGGTCGAGAAGAAATAGGGTAAACCGTCCGCAGCACAAAGCCTGGCGGCTTATGCCGCTTTGGTCACTTTGCGGCCGGCGCGAGCCGCTTCAGCTCCCGCAGATACAGCGGATTATCGGGAAAGCGGCGGTGCAGCTCGCCCAGCAATTGCCGCGCCCGCGAACGGTTGTCGTCGCGCAGCGCGGCGACGGCGAGCAGTAATTTGGCGAACGGTTCCAGATATTTCCCGTGCTGCGCCGTGATTTTCAACTGCGCAATTCCTTTTTCTCGATCGACCTGAGAGCCGGTCCAGCGCAGCAGAACGCGCAGCGGCGCGGGTTTCAAGCTGAGCAGATAATTCTCGATGCCCGCGCCGAGATAGGCGTCGTAAGCCTTCGGCTCGATAGCCATCAGCTGATCGGCATAGGCGCGTCCTTGTTTGGTGTAACGCAGCGCGGCCAGGTCCTGTTTATCGATCATGGCGGCGAAATCGGCGCGTAAGCCGAAAGTCAGGGTTTTTGCGAACAGCGCGCCGGGGCTGGAGGACGCGGAATGAAGCGTGGAGTCGGCCAGGCGGTCGGCGGACTTGATCTCGCGGTTGAACATTTCCCGGACGTGTGGATCGGGATGCAGCCTGGAGCGAGTTTCGAAGACGGAGTTATCGATGAACAGCTCCGACTCCAGCGCGCCGAGGCGCGCCAGCTCGGCAAAGAGATACGCCGCGGCGTCCGATGCCGGTCCCAGCGAATCCTCGGGATGGGCTTGTTTCCATTGGTCGAAAACGTGATGCGCCTGGGTGAAATTGAGGTCGTACATGTTCAGCCAGCCGCCGTAGAGATCGGCCGGAGGCGAGGTTAGCTCGGAGGCGAACGCGGAAGAAGCCAGAAGAACGGCAACCGAAAAACGCATGGCTACGCTGCTGACGACGCGCTACGGGTCACGATTGGAACGTTATCGGCTTCATGCCGAAATCGGTTCTGTTCCAGCAACACGTTCGACGCGCGGGGGTGCGTTGGCGTTCCATTCGCATCGGGGCGGCCTCGGGGAAACGCCTGAGTCCATTTCCCGGCCGGCAGTGATAAAGTAGTTTCAAAGGTAGGAGGCCTATGATGCTTTCCGGTCTCTCGTTGGTTATCGTAACGGCGGTTGCTTTCCAGAACCCGGCGCAAACCGCCAATGGATTTCGCGTTCCCGACAGGGCCGTCCCGGCTCCCACGCGCAGCCTTTCCCCGGAAACGCGCGGCGATATCATGATGGCGCGGAAAATGTACCGCGAAGCCATCGATACTTATCGCGAAGCGCCGCAGAATTCGGCGGTGATTCAGAATAAGATCGGCATCGCGTATCACCAGTTGACGGAGCTCGAGCTGGCGAAGAAACAATACGAGCGGTCCATCAAACTGGACCCGAAGTACGCCGAGGCGATCAACAATCTGGGCACGATTTATTACGCGCGCAAATCGTATCGCCGGGCCATCAACGAATATAAGAAAGCGATCAAAATGATGCCCAATATGGCGACCTTCGTCGGCAACCTGGGCACCGCTTATTTCGCGCGGAAAAAATTCAAGGAAGCGGCGCTGATGTACCAGGAGGCGATCCGTCTGGACCCCAATGTGTTCGACCAGAGCAGTAACGTGGGAACCACGCTTCAGGAGCGCAGCGTCGAGGATCGCGCCAGATTCCACTACATCATGGCCAAGACCTACGCCAAGGCGGGCGAAAACGATCGGGCGCTGTTGTACATCCGCAAGGCGCTCGAAGAAGGATTCAAGGACCGGCAGAAATTCCACACCGATCCGGAATTTTCGGCGCTTCAGAGCAATACCGAATTCAAGCAGCTGATGGCGACGGAGCAAAGGGTCCTCTGATTCGCGCGCTTGTGTTGCTGCTGGCGGCGCTGGCCGCATGTTCACGCGGCCCGCGGGACGCCGCTCCGCAGCGCCTGGCGATTCTTCCCTTTGAAAACCTGACGGGCGACGCGTCGCTCGATTGGGTGGGCTTGGCCGCGCCGGCCATCGTCAACGCGGACCTGACGGGCGATCCGAAAATTCTGGCGTTTCGCGCGGAAAATCTGAATGCGGCGTATGGCGTGAATGCCAGCGAATTTTTGCATGGCTACTTCACCGGACGCGCGGGCGCACTGCGCTTCGAGATGGAAATGGAGAACGCGTCGCGCCACAAAATGGTGAATGAGATCGCCGAAACGGGCAGCGTTCTGAGCGCGATGAACGCCGCGGCCAAACGCTTCGATCCGTCGGCGCAGCCTTTTTCGACCACCAACCCGGAAGCGCTGGCGGCGTGGGGGCGGGGCGATTACGAACGCGCCGTGACGCTCGACCCGGGTTTCGGCGCGGCGTGGTTGTCGTGGACCGATGCCCTTGCCTCGCATGGGCAGACGGCGGAGGCGATCGAGGTGGCGCATCGCGCGCTGGCGCAGCCGTCGCTGCGCGCGGCCGTGGATCGCGCGAAAATCGAGGTCGCCGCGGCAGCGCTGGCGGGCGACACCTCCGGCCGCGCGCGCGCTCTGGAAAAATTAGTCGCGCTGACGCCGAATGATGTGCCGCTGCTGACGACGCTGGCGGAGACGGAGCTGCGCGCCCGCGATTTTCCGGCTGCCGCTGCGACGTTTCAAAAAATTCTGGCGATGGATCCGGGCAGCGCGGCGGCCATGAACTCGCTCGGCTACGCGCAGGCGATGGCCGGCGAGCTTGACGCCGCGGCGAAGAGTCTCGACAATTACGGCAAGCAGCCGGGACAGAAAATCAACGCGCTCGATTCGCTGGGCGAGGCCTATTTCCTCAACGGGCGTTTTCCCCAAGCGGAGCGGAGTTTCCTGCAGGCATATCAGCAGGACCCGTCGTTTCTCGCCGGCGCCGATCTTTATAAAGCGGCGGTGGCGCGCTGGCTAAGCGGCGATTTGCCGGGCGCCGACGCGATGTTCAAGCGTTTTCTCGATTCACACAGCCTCGATTCACACAGCCTCGATTCTCATAGCAATGACGCGCTGCGGACGTGGCGCCAGGCGTCGTGGCTGTACACCACGGGCCGTCGCCAGCAGGCGATCGCCGCGCTGGCGACGCTGTCCGATAAAGGGCTGGCGGCGCGGCAGCTGGCCATCTGGAACGCGAAAATCACGGCCGATCCCGCCTCGCTCAAAAAGCGATATGACGCTTCAACGCCGCCTTCCGATGGACAGTTGCGGGTCCTGTACGCGTCGGCGCTGGCGGCTTCCGGAGACCAGGATGAAGCGCGAAAAATTCTGAAGCTGTGGCCGCTGCCGGATGAACGCAGCGCCGATCCGCTCCTCGAATCACTGGTGTTTCCGAAATATCTGGAGCTGCGAAAAGAGCTGGGGCTGACGCGATAACCGCGGGTTAAAGTTCGTTCAAGGCAACGCCGAAAGATAAGTGTGACCCGCCATGCGCCGCTCCGCGCCGCCGCCGGGACGGCTCTGGTGATGGGTGCGTTCCTGGTGTGGCTCTGTGCCCGCCGCATCATCATTCTGAACGATGAGGGCATTTATCTGGACGGCGCGCTGCGCATTCTGCGCGGCGAAGTCCCCTACCGCGATTTTTTCATCCTGATGGGACCCGGCACCTTCTGGCTGGAAGCGCTGGCGTTCAAGGCGTTCGGGGTTTCCGTGGCGGCTTCGCGCGTGGTGATGATCGCCGATCTCACGCTGATCGCGGCTTGCGTCTGCTGGCTGGTGGCGCGCTGGACGCAGCCGGCGTACGCGGTGTGGGTCGCGATGATGACCATTTTTTTCGTTATCAGCGATCCGGGGCTGGCGGTGCCGAATCATCGCTGGGACAGCGCCGCATGCGCGATGGCGGCGGCGATGCTGGTGATCGTTCGAGGACGCCCCGCGCTGGCCTTCGCCGCGGGAGTGTGCTCCGGTTTTGCCGTCTGGATCACGCCGAGCGTCGCGCTGGTCGGAATCGCGCTGCTCGGCTGGTTGCTCTTTTCCGAGCGCGATCGCGTCTTTCCGTTTCTGCTCGGAATCGCGGCGGTGAGCGCGGTCTGCGCGTCGGTACTCGCCTGGCAGCACGCGCTGGTTCCGATGCTGCAACAAATGTTCTGGACCGGGAGCAACTATGGCGGAGCGAATTACATGCCCTACGGCAGCCGCTGCGGTGGTTACGCCGCGCTGTTTGAAGGAGGGTCCGCCGCGGAGCTTCCGGCGCGCATTCTGGTGGTGGCCGGATTGACGATTCCCGCGATTCTTCCGCCGCTGGCCCTGGCATTTTGCGGCACGCGCGCGGCTCGCGCCAATCGTGAAGTGCTGATTTTTGCGATCGCCGGACTGGCTCTGCTGCTTGCCGCCTATCCCCGGATGGACGTTCCGCACCTGGCCTATGCGACTCCGTTTTTCTGTGCTCTGGCCGCGTTTCACGGCTTTCGCATTCCGTCGAAACTGGCGCGCCCCGCGCTTTTCTTGACGCTGTGCATTCTGGCCGTGATCCCCATGGGATACAACGTGCTTGAGCGCATCAACATGATCCCGCTGCACACCCGCGTTGGCGATGTGGTCGCGCCGGTGGAGGATGCCGCGCTGATTCGCGGCCTGGAACGCGTCGTCGGCAAAGACCAGCCCGTTTTTTGTTTCCCCTACCTTCCGGTTTATTATTTTCTGACGCTGGGCCGCAATCCGACGCGGTTCTCTTATCTGCAACCCGGGCTGATGACCGATGCCGACGAACGGAGCGCGCTCGCCGAATTGGCCGCGCACCCGCCGCCGGCGGTCATTTATCAGAACGTCACTCCGCAGATGATTCTGCGCATCTGGCCCCACACGGATCCGAGCCGTCTTCGCCTGCGGCGCCTGGAATCGTACCTCGGCTGCGCCTACCATCCGGGCGATCCGATTCATTATCGCGGCGGCGAGCTTGAGATTCTCGAGCGCAACCCGCAGAGCGTCGCAGGCGCTTGTGACGCCGAGCCTGGCGCGCCGGCGAAAACAAACGCACCAGCGAGCGAGTGATGAGAATTTTGCGTCCGCTCCCGCTGGCGTTGGTGCTCGCCACCGGGCTTACTCTCTTGTGGATCCATTTTCTGCCGCTCGATCGCGTGCTGCTCGGCCAGAACGATTTTCTGGCGTTTTACGCCGGCGCGAAATTGAGCGGCACGCCGCTGCTCTATTCCGCCGTGACGGCCCGCAGGTTACAGGAATCCGTGGCGAACATCTGGGTGCCCGCGGAAACGTTCATCCGGCCGCCCTTTTACGCCGCGCTGCTCCGGCCTTTCGCCGCGTTGCCGTACCGGGCCGCGTATGATCTTTTTGAGACGCTGAACCTGGCCGCGCTTTTCGCTTTCCTATGGTTCGGCGCGCGCGGCGACCGGCTGCTGTGCGTGCTGGGCGGGATCTCCATTCCCGTCGCGACGGCGCTGGCCAACGGCCAGGACATCCTGCTGCTGCTGCTCGTCTGCCTGGGCGGCTGGAGGCTCGAACAGCGGGAAAAACCATTTTGGGCTGGTCTTGTTTTTTCACTGCTGGCCATCAAATTCCACCTCTTCTTATTTGTTCCGGCCGTCTTTCTGCTCAGGAAACGCTGGCGGACGCTGGCCGGAACCGCGGCGGGCGGTATGGCGCTGTTCGCCGTGGGCGCGCTGCTTGAAGGCTGGAACTGGCCGCTTCGTTACCTCGAGTTGCTGCGCACGCCCGCCATCACCCCGGTATCCTTCACCATGCCGAACTTGCGTGGTCTGCTGAGGGCCACCGTCGGCGACGCGATCGGCGACGTGATCGGCGTGGAAGTGCTGTTAACCGCGCTGGTGGCTCTGCTCTTCATATGGGTGACGCTGCGCACTCCGGATCTGGGACAGGGGCTGGCGCTGGCCGTGGCCGCGGGGCTGCTGACCAGTTATCATGCCTACGTCCAGGACGCCTGTTTGCTGCTGACGATTCCGGTATTCGCGCCGGGCCTTGAGTGGACCCGTCGAATCACGCTGGCGCTGCTCGCGCCGCCGCTCTATTTTCTGTTGATGGCGGAAGGTCCGGTGAGCGCGGCGCTGCCCTTGGGAATCGTGGCGCTGTTCACGGCGATCGCCTGGGAAAATCCGCGGAGCGAAACTCCACGCCGCGCGGCATCGGTGACGACGCGCAAAATGTATGCTTGAGTTATGGCTTTTTCCCGCATGCTTTCCGTCCGCCAGCATTTTCCCGACCGCAGCATTCACGATATTCCCGCGACCATTTCGCGCGAGCTCGCTTCGTCCAACATTCCCGGCGGATTGAAGCCGGGCGCGCGCATCGCCATCGGCGTAGGCAGCCGGGGCATCGCCAACATCGCGATGATCGTGCGCAGCGTGGTCGAATTTTTCAAATCGCGCGGCTTTCAGCCGTTCATTTTTCCGGCGATGGGCAGCCACGGCGCGGCCACCGCGGAAGGACAGGCGTCGGTGCTGGCGCATTATGGCGTCGATGAAGCGGGCGTCGGCTGCCCGGTGATCAGCACGCTGGAAGTGGTGCCGCTCGGCAAGACTACCGACGGAATCGAAGCGTTCATGGATCGCAGCGCTTTTGGGGCCGACGGCGTGTTCCTCGTCGGGCGAGTCAAATGGCACACCGATTTCGCCGGAAAAATCGAAAGCGGCCTGTTTAAAATGATGGCCATCGGACTCGGGAAGTTCGCCGGCGCGCAGCGCTATCACACCTACGCGTACCGCCTGGGATTGGAGCACGTGATCCGCAGCATCGGCCGGCAGGTGCTCCAGAGCGGGAAAATTCTCGGCGGCCTGGCGATTTTAGAAGACGCCAATCACCAGACCGCGCAGCTCACCGTGGTGCGCGTCGGCGAGATGGAGAAAAAAGAGGAAGAGCTGCTGGTGCTCGCCAAATCCTGGATGGGCCGCATTCCGATGCCGCTGAATATTCTGATCCTCGATGAAATCGGCAAGATTTTTTCCGGGGCGGGGATGGATACCAAGGTGGTGAATCGCGGCGTCATGGGGGAATACAATCCGTGGGACACCGCGCCGCGCATCGATCGCATTTTCCTTCGCGGGCTGAGCGAGCACAGTTACGGCAACGCCGTCGGTCTGGGCATGGCGGACGTGATTCATGATCGGCTGCTGAACGCCGTCGACTGGAACCCGACGCGGATCAATTCGCTGACCGCATCGACGCCCGCGGCGATCCGCACGCCGATTCATTTTTCCTCCGATCGCGAGTGTCTCGAAAAAATCTGGCCGACCACCGGCCACCTGGAACAGGAACATGTGACCATCGGCTGGATCGCCAATTCGCTGGAGCTGGGCGCCATGAAGCTGAGCGAAAATCTGCGGGCGCAGATCGCCGCGAATTCGAATCTGGAAATCGTGGGCGAACCGGAAGAGCTCCGCTTCGATCAAAATGGGAACCTGCCGAGCCTCGCCGTCCGTTCCGGCGCGGCGCATTCGGATTAGCCGGGAAATTCTCGTCGCCCGGCCCGGCCCGAAGATTTCAAATCACATCCGCGAAACTTTTCCGCAGCCGGTGAAACCACGCGTATCCTAAAATGGCCACGGCGGCGGACCCGATCCACAATACCGCCAGCGGCGCGAAATCCGGCGCGCGATTCTGCAAAAAAATCGCGCGATAGCCGCGCACCAGCACAAAAATCGGATTCAGCGACAGGATTCGCAGCGCGCCCGCCGGAAGACTTTCTTCCGAATAACAGATCGGCGTCAGAAAAAACCACAGCGTCAGAATGAAGCCGATCACCGCGGCCAGATCGCGCACGAAGATTCCCAGCGCGGCCAGAAACCAGCACAATCCCGCGGTCAGCAGCAACTGCGGCAGGATCAGCACCGGCAGCCACACCACGGAAATCGGCACGGAACGGCGCGCCAGAAACAATCCAGCAAGAAAAATCAGCAATCCGAAAATTTCCGTCACCACCCCCGCGATCACCAGGTTCACCGGCAAAGTTTCCAGCGGAAACACCAGTTTCTTCACGAAATTCCGGTATTCCAGAATCACGTACGGCGACCGGCCCACGGCTTCGGAAAAAGCCAGCCACGGCATCATCCCGGCGAGAAAATAAAGCAGGTATCCGACCCCGCTGGTGTCGTTGCCAAAGCGATTTTTCAGCACCGCGCCGAAAATAAACGCGTAGGTGGCCATCAGCAGCAGCGGATTCAGAAAGGTCCACAGCGCGCCGGCGAAGCTGCCGCGATAGCGCGAGAGCATGTCGCGCCGCACCATGGACCGGATCAATTTCCGATTGCGCCACAACGATTGCGGAGGATAGGTGAACGCCTTGGGAATCGCGCGCAGCAGGCGTTCGCGCCGCAGCGCGCGCGTGGTAGAAACTCGCGGCGGGGAAATTTCCACCGCGCCGTCGTGGACTCGCGCGTCGATCAGGATAAACCGTTCCCGATTTTCAACCGGCGCGACGTGCACGCGGTAGGGTCCATCTTCGGCGGGCAGCGTAACCTGCAACTCCACTTTGGGGTCGCGCACATCGCTCCATTCGCCTTCGAACAGGAACGCGCCCGTATCCGGATCGTAAATTTGCCAGCCCATCAGGGAAGGCGTATCCAGGGCGAAGCGGACGCGAATCGCGTGTCCGTCGACTTGCGCCTGAATGCCGTGAAAACGCGCCACTGAAACTATTATCCTTCGCGCGGAGGATCAGTGACGGCTGAAATGTTTGCGGTCTACGAGAGTTCCGGAATCACGGTCAGGATTTTTTCAGTGGGACAGTTCAGCAGCTGTGGAGGGCGGGAAAAAACAACGCGGAAGGAGCGGCCCGGAAACGCTTCCGGCCCACCCCTTCCGGCAAAAAGGCTTCGGTTTAGCTACCCGCGGCTTCAGACATCACGCAGCTGATCTTGGAAAAGATCACGCTGATGCTGGAAGCGACGTTCGGCATGATGGCACCGGCGGCGACGGCCACGAAACCAGCCATCAAGGCGTACTCGATGAGGTCCTGACCGCGCGTATCCTTCCAAATCTGCAATTTCAAAACCAGATTTTTCATGTCTCCTCTATATCTCCTCTCCCTATGGTGCGCGACAGGTCCCTGTCGCTGATATGAAGTTATCATCCGGCCCCCTCCATTCAAATCGGGCTTACTGCCTAAGGCGCACCTCAAAAACTCTCAGGCACCTGCCTTTCTGCCTATTGGAGAACTCTTAGATCTACCGCAGTACTCTGACCGATGGAGTAGTAGTGAAGCGCGGGGCGTTTTCAGCCGATATTCCCGGAAGATATGTCCAAGCTGCTGTTGAAGTTATGTGCGGCGCTGGTATTGCTGGTTCCGGCGGTCCAATTCTGCTGGCAGTGCCGGCGGATGCCGGAATTCGGCTATCTCCATGACGACGCTATTTTATTCGTTTCAGCAAAGAGCGCGGCGCACGGCGATTACCGCATCGAGAGCCTTCCCGAAAATCCGGCTCAGACCAAATATCCGCCGCTTTATCCCTTTTATTTATCTTTCATTTGGCGAATCGACCCGCATTTTCCGGAAAATCTGGAGCTGGCCACCTGGTTCAGCTTCGCCTTGTTGCCGCCTTTTTTGGGATTGGCCTGGTTCTACTATCGGCGCGAACTGGACGAGCCCCGCGCCTGGATCCTGACGGCGCTGCTGGCAATGAATCCTTACGTCATTCTTTTCGGCGCGACCATGTTCTCCGAGCTGTTCTTCACCTGCTGGCTGATGGCGGTTTTTCTGGCGATAGCGCGTCCGGGCACGCGGATGGCAGTCCTGGCCGGCCTTTTCGCCGGATGCGCGTATCTTTCACGAACGGCGGGAATTGTCCTGCTGGTCTCGGTTCCGGCGCTGCTGCTGTGGAAGAAAGAAACCAGGCGTGCGGCGGCGTTCGCCGCGGCCATGCTCCCGTTTGTTGCCGGCTGGATGCTGTGGACGCGCAGCCACGCGCTTCATTCGAGCGACCCGACGCTGATCTATTACACCGACTACCTCGGTTTTCAGTTCCTGAACGTCGGCGCGAACAATTTCCTGAATGTTCTCTATATCAACGCGGACCGCATCCTGTGGGCCATGGGCACTTTGTTTCTTCGCGATTTTCTGCCGAATTTCGCCATGGATATTCTCACCCACGTGGTTGCCGTGGCGATGATTGTGGGCGTCGTTCGCCTGGTGCGGCGCGGAATTGCGCGCCAGTATGCGGCGTTTGCGCTGCTCTCGGTGGGCCTTCTGATGGTCTGGCATTACCCGCCGACCGAGCGCTTTCTGCTGCCGTTATATCCGCTGCTGATCGCCGGATTATTGACGGAACTCGAACATCTTGGACAAATGATCAAAGCCGGTTTTCGTCACCGCGATACCGGCCAGCGAGTGGCGGCCGGGCTGATCGCCGCGACGGCCGCGGGATTGTGCGCCATCGCGGTGGTTCTGCAACTTCAGTTCACGCTGGTGGACCTTCGCCGCCAAGCAGAGGCGCAAGTCCAGCGATTCAAGGAACTTAACGCCGGCTACGCCTGGATTGAGCACAATCTTCCGCCCTCGGCCACGCTGCTTTCCTACGACGATCCGCTGCTCTATCTCTATACCGGACGTCACGGCAATTACCTGCCGATCATGCCCAAGTGGTGGTATGCCGAAGATTATAAATCCATGGCCGGCGCCTACAAAGATCTGAACGCGTACTGCCATCAACGCGGTTTACAGTACGTCTACTTCACCAATAACGACCTGGATCGCGAATTCGGCGATTCGTTGCGGCGCGAAGTGCAGCAGGAAGTGCGAACCCAGCCCGGTTTGACGCCGGTCCACGTCACGCCGCAGGGGACCGTGTACAAGGTGGATTAGCGTGGCTCCCATCGCCAGAGTGGCCGCTAACGAATTTCCCGCTGTTTCCCGTGGACGAACGGAAGCCGGCGCGCGCCGCGTGATGTGGGCCTTCTCGATCGCCGCCGTGCTGGCTCTGGCGTGCCAGCTGGCGCTGCTTGTGTGGGCGCGGAACGCGTTTTCCGGACCCGAATCGGTGGTCACCGGGCAGGCGCAGACGCTGGCGCGCGACGGCACGTTGTACACCGATTTGAACCGCTATCCCTACACGGTCAGCGCGTACACGCCGCTGTTTTATCTGCTCGAAGCCGGTCTTTCGAAAACGGGTCTTTCCGTGCTCCTTGCCGGACGCCTGCTCAGTTTCGCCGCGCTTTTGGGGATCGTCTTCTTCAGCCGGCGAATTGTGCTGCTGTACACTTCGGACGGCTATTGCGCGTGGCTCGCGGCGCTGTTGGTCGCCTCGACTTCGCTGCTTGAAAACTGGGGCACCATCGGGCAGGTGGATACGCTGGCGGTTTTCTGGTCGATCGCCGCGTTCTACGCATTTTCGCGGCGCGTGTTCGTGGCGGCCGGAATTTTCGCCGCGCTCGCTTTTTTCACCAAGCAGACCATGCTCGCCGCGCCCGCCGCGATCTTCATTCTGTTGTGGCTCGAGCGGCCGAAAATCGCGCTGCGTTTCGGCGCGATTCTAGCCGCCTTCGTGGCCGCAATCGCGTTGCTGATCGATTTCTCGACCGGCGGCCGTTTCCTGGCCGATACCGTTCGCGCGAACATGAATCCGTTCGCGCTGGAAAAACTGAAGCAGCACGCCATGGTGCTGATCGGCGCGGGACAAATGCTGTTGATCGTCGCCGTGGGCGCAAACCGCGGCTGGCGCGCCGGGCGGCCGTTGTTCATCTACCTCGGATTCGCCGCGGCAATCTTCGCTCTGACGGCGGCAAAAATCGGCTCGGATACGAATTATCAGATCGAGTTTACGGTGCTGCTGATTCTGTGCGCCTGCGTGACGCTGCACGCGCTGGATTTTTTCCCGCTGACGTTTGCGGGAAGCAAGAAATGGATCACCCTGCTCCAGATTCCGCTGGCGGTTCACCTGGTTCTGAACCTGCGCATGACCAAAAATCTGCTGCTGGAGCGGATCGGCGTCGAGCAGGCCTTTCGCGCCGAAATCGCCGCGCTGCGGCCGTACGTCGATTCCGGGAGATTGCTCTCGGCCGACTACAACGCTTCGATCCGCCTGCGCGGCGCGATGGAAGTGGAGCCGCTGATTTACGGCCTGCTGGTGCGCTCCGGCGTGGTCCATCCGGAACCGCTGCGCCGCGACCTGGCCGCGCAGAAGTTTTCGACCATCCTGTTATTTGAAGACGTCGACCATCCCGCCGCCGCGGACGCGGAAACGTCCACATTTCCGCCGGCGCAGATCGAGGAAATTCGCAAACACTATAAGCTCGTCGCGCGAATCGAAAGTCCGTACCCGAGCGGAGTTTTCGTGTACAAGCCGCGTTAGGCTCCCGTTCGCGCCTACATGAGCCCGGCGGTCTTACTGTTTGCCCGTATCGATCCCCAACCTCGATTGCAGCACCCGCAACAGCCGTTCGAGCTGCTGGATGCGCGCGGCCTGGGCGTTGTTCTCCTGCCGCAGACGCTGCACTTCCGCTTCCAGTTGAACGCGCCGCTGCTGCAAATCGGCCAGCTCCTGCGAGCTCTGCGGCGCTTCCGGCGGACGGCCCAGGTAGCGCGACGCTTCCTCCGTCTTCGCGCCGCTGGCATTTTCGACCGTCATGCGCACTTCGATATCGCCGCTCTTGCGCAGATAGGTGAACTTGCCCCCGGCCAATTGCGCGTGGCTCAATGGCACCTGCTGGGTATCAGCTCCGTCGATGATTTGAAGCGTGCCGGAGACTGCGTCCACCACCGGCCGCGCCGCCGGATTCCAGGAGACCATCAACTGCCCATCGTGTTCGAGCACCGAAAGCGAGATCGGCTCCGGCGTGGACGTCGCCATCCACCATCGCAGCCCGAGCAGCGCGCCCACCGCCAGCACCAGCGCCCAGCCGGCCAGCCACAGCCAACCGCGCCGCGCCGGCCGGGCCTCCAGCAATTGCGGTCTCGCAAACGAAGGAAGCACCGGAACCGATTCGTCGGCGGCGGGCTGCGGGACTACTTCCTGAACCGGCATGTCCAGCCGCTCGAAACGTTCGCGCGCTAACGGTTCGCCCTCCACGCGGCGCGCCGGCGGGCGACGTTCGCTGCGCTCCCGCCGGTCGGCGCCGCGCTCGAGAAAGGCCTGCAAGCGATCTGGAAAATTGAACTCCAGAAGACTTTGCTCGCTTTTCACCGCGCCTTCGCTGTCGCGCACGAAAAATCCCGCGCGCATGGCCCCGTTGCGTCCCGGATGCACCACCAGGGCCACCTGCCACGGCGACGGGAAAAAAATCGAAAAGATCTCCTGGTCCGATTCGTTCAGCAGAATTTCGCTGCGCGTGTGCGACAGAAACCACCCGACCGATTCCATCCCCACCAGATACGGATCGTCCTTGTCCCGCAGAAGCTGCTCGTGCAGGTTCATCCGGTCTTTATCGGAGAAAAGGAATCCGGGGCCGCGCGCGTGCTCGCAGGCGATGGGCCGCATCGCCAGAATGCGCACCGTATTTCCTTCGTGCGTGCCGTACAGCACACCGCCCACTTCGATGCCGCCGCGCGACAGGCGCTGGTAACCCTCCGCCACTTCGTGCCGGATCTCTTCGATCACCACCAGCGAATATTCGAGGGTCAGCGGGCTCTCCGGCGCCGCCCACAACCCGAACTTCACGTCCGGGCCGGGAGTGAACGGAGGATTCGAGGGCACGCTCATAATGGTGAACTCAGACTGCCGGGCCGGACGATAACGCGCGAGTTGGTCATGCCCACGTCCTCCCCGTTATCCTCGTCATTTTCGTGCAAATGAGAATAATAGGTCGCCGCAGCCATTCCGCCGGCGAGCATCAATGCCAAACACAGGCAGGCAATCGTTTTCGCGTTCCACGCCCGCTCGTGACTTACGGCCGACACCGTTCCCGCCACCGTCACCACGGCCATCCCGA
The DNA here is from genome assembly GCA_035507655.1 of Bryobacteraceae bacterium. Taxonomy (GTDB): domain Bacteria; phylum Acidobacteriota; class Terriglobia; order Bryobacterales; family Bryobacteraceae; genus Palsa-187. The sequence continues at coordinate 50,120 of DATJNW010000028.1, forward strand.
CCGCCAGAACAAATTTGGTGTACCACGGCATCAAATCCAGATGACCTTGCCCGCCCACCTGGCTCCACAATTCGAGAATAGCCAGGATCGCCAGCAAAAATTCCGCCATGAAAGCAAGTCGTAAAGGATAGCGGGGCATCACAACGCGATACTCTATTGTACGGCGAATTCATGGACGATCTCATTGCATTCCTGGGCATCCCCAGCATCAGCGCTCTTTCCGAGCACTCGGGCGACGTTCGCCGCGCGGCCGAATTTGTGCGCGACTGGCTGGCCCACGCGGGCCTGGAACATTCGCGGCTGATCGAAGGCGACGGCAATCCGCTGGTTTTCGCCGAATGGACCAGGGCGCCCGCCAAACCCACGCTGCTGCTGTACGGCCATTACGATGTTCAGCCGCCCGATCCGTTAAACGAATGGACCACCCCGCCGTTCGATCCGCAAATTCGCGACGGCAGCCTTTACGCACGCGGCGCGGCCGACGACAAAGGTCAGGTTTATATTCTGATGGAAGCCGTCGGCCGCCTGCTGCGCGAGCGTGGCCGTCTGCCGGTGAACGTCAAATTTCTGATCGAAGGCGAAGAAGAATCGGGCGGCGAACACATTGAACATTACGTCGCCGGCGCGCCACCCGAGTTGCGTTCCGACGCGGCCATCATCTGCGACACCGCGATGTTCGCGCCGGGTCTGCCGACCATCACTACGGGTCTGCGGGGCCTGGTTTACGGCGAAATTCACGTCGCCGGCGCGCGCACCGATCTGCACTCGGGCGATTACGGCGGCGCCGCGCCCAACGCGATTGAAGCCGCCGCGCAGATCATCGCCGCATTGAAGGATCGCGATGGCCACATTCGCATCCCGGGCCTGTATGATCGCGTCCGCAGACCGAGTGACGCGGAGCTGGCCGCATGGCGCAGCCTGCCGTTCGATGCGAAAGAATATCGCGAAAAAGAGATTGGCTCACCCGCGCTCGCCGGCGAACCCGAGGTTCCGTTGTTCGAAAGACTGTGGTCCCGGCCCACGCTCGAAGTTCACGGCATCCGCGGCGGATTTACGGGCGAGGGCGCAAAAACCGTGATTCCGGCGCGCGCCGTGGTGAAAATCAGCCTGCGGCTGGTTCCCGATCAGCGTCCGGAAGAAGTGGCGCGGCAACTGGAAACCGCCCTCGCGCAAGCCGCGCCGCGCGGGGTGACGGCTGCATTCAAACTGCTGTCATCCGCGCCGGCGAGCGTCGTCGATCCCGAAAATCCCTTCATTCGCAAGGCGGCCGAAGCGATGGAAAAAGTTTTCGGCCGCAAAACGGTTTACGTCCGCTGCGGCGGATCGATTCCGATTGTGGGTGTATTCGAAAAATCGCTGGGTATTCCGAGCGTGCTCGCCGGTTTCGGCCTTCCCGACGACAACATTCACGCGCCCAACGAAAAAATGTCGGTGGAGAACATCCGCCGCGGGATTGACGCGATGATCGCTTATTTCGACGCGCTAGGTGGATCATAATCAGCCACTGCCACTTTCCTGTGGCTTTAGTGGGGCAGGCCCCCGGCCTGCGCGGGGCTCTCAGCCCCGCTCGTCGCCCGTCAGCAAGCGGCCTGCCCAACATCATTGTTCGGCGATCTCGTGCAGAAAGCTGTCGCCCTGACCGATTTTCGTCCCGAAATTCTCGGCGATCGTCTGACCGATGTCCGACAGCGTCGCCCGCACTCCCAAATTCACGCCGCCGCGAGCCGCCTTCGAATACACCAGCAACGGAACATATTCGCGGCTGTGATCGGTCGACGGAGTGGTCGGATCGCAGCCATGGTCCGCCGTCAGAATGGCCAGATCATCTTCGCGCAATTTTGTTTCAAACGCCGGAAGCCACGCGTCCACTTCTTCAAGCGCCCGCGCGTAACCTTCTACGTCGTTGCGATGCCCATAGAGCTGATCGAAATCCACCAGGTTCACGAAAATAAATCCCCGCTCGAGCGAATCCATCGCGCACAGCGTCTTGGCCATCCCGTCCGCGTTGTTTTTGGTTTTTTCGTACTCCCGAATGCCGCGTCCCAGAAACACATCGAAAATTTTTCCGACGCTGAACACTTCCACGTCCGCCGCGGCAAGCTGATCGAGCAGCATACCCTTGGGCGGCGGCACCGCGTAATCGTGCCGGTTCGCGGTGCGCGTAAATGCGCCCGGAGAGCCCTCAAACGGCCGCGCAATCACGCGTCCCACCTGGTACGGACCACGCAAAATCTCCCGCGCTGTTTCGCAAATTTTGTACAACTCGAACAGCGGAATCACTTCCTCATGCGCCGCCACCTGAAACACGCTGTCGGCCGACGTGTACACAATCGGCGAGCCGGTGCGCAGGTGCTCTTCGCCGAGTTCCTTAATGATCTCCGTGCCCGACGCGGCCTTATTTCCCAGCGTCCCTCGTCCGATGCGCCGTTCGAACTCCTTCATCACCTCCGGCGGAAAACCGTGCGGAAACAGCGGAAACGGTTTTTCGAGATGAATGCCGGCCATTTCCCAATGGCCCGTGGTCGTATCTTTTCCCGGCGACGCCAGCGCGCATTTTCCGAAAGAACCGATGGGAGACGGATCGGCGGCGAGTCCGCTCAGCGGTTTGATGTTGGCCAATCCCAGCCGGCACAAATTCGGAAGATGTAAAGGGCGCGCGCGGGCGATATTGCCAAGCGTATCGCTCCCCACGTCGCCGTAAGCCGCCGCATCCGGCATTTCGCCGATGCCCACGCTATCGAGCACCATCAGAATCACTCTGCCGAAACGCATTGCAATTCTGATTATCCTGCGATTTACTGCACCGTCAGATAGGCACCCGCCGAACTCGATGCGCCGCCCACCGTAATCACCAGCGGCAAATCTCCGCTCGGCGTATCGGCCGGCAGCAAGATGTTCAACTGATAAAGTCCGGGGCTGTTCGGCGTCAGTCCCGCATACTGCACATTCGCCGCCGGCAGCGTCGTCCCGCCGAGGGTAACCGTCACCGCGGCCGACACCGGTGCGAGCTGCGCGAAAAACGTTCCGGGCGCGACCGCGGGACTGGTCGGCCCGAAGCCGGTTCCGTAAATGGTCACGTACTCGCCCGGCTGCGCGGCGACGATGCCCGAGCCCGGAAACAGCGCCGGCGATGCGAGCAGAGCGCCGCTCAGCGAATCCGTCGCGGCCACCGGATTCTGACCGTTTGAATTGTTCTGGAAGTAGAAAAATTCGGGCGTCTCCGCCTGCACGGCGATGGTCGCCGGCGCGCTTTGCAAGGGATTCGGCCCGTCGCATCCGGCGATCACCACCACGCTGGTGCTGGTTCCGGAAAGCACGGGCGCCTGAAAATTCACCTGGGTCGCCGACGCGCCGTCGATCGGCGCGCGCGTGCCGCCCACGGTCACGCAGATGCCCTGAAAATTCACCGGCACATTTCCATTCACCAGATCGCCGGCGCCCACGCTCACAAAGGTCGCCGGACCGCCGAAATTGGTTCCTTTCACCGTGGCGATGGCGCCGGTCGATAGCCCCAGCACCGGCGGCGTGCTGAAGCCCGATCCTTCGAGCACCGTAATCTGCGGGACCGGCGTAGCGGGAGGCGTCACCGTCAGGTTGAAGGTCGCCGGCGTTAATCCCGTGGCCGCCGCCGCGATTGTCACTGGACCCGGCATAGACCCCAACGTCACCTGTACCGACGCCACGCCGTCGCCCGAGGTGACCGCGCTCGGAGCGCTCAGCGTGGCCGACCCGCTGGTCACGGTGAAATTCACCGTCACGCCGCCCACCGGATTGCCGTTCGCGTCGGTCACTTCAATTGCCAGGGTCAGCGATGTTCCCGGTGCGCCGGATTGCGCATTGCCGCTCGAAATGCTGAACGCCGAGGGCATCTGCACCGTGAGTTGCCGCACCCGATCGTTGAACGAGTCCGCGAAATAAATATTGCCGCTGCCATCGACCACGATGCGCTGCGGATCGATCGGCACGCCCAGCGCCGTGCCGGTTTCCGCGCTGAACGCAAACTGGCCCGGCACTCCCGCGACGGTCGAAATCACTCCGTTGGTCACCTTACGGATCACCGAATTGTTCCAGTCGGCGATGTACAGGTTGCCCGCCGCATCCAGAGCGATGCTCAGCGGCGTGTCGAGCTGCGCGGTGGTGGCCGTGGCGCCGTCGCCCGAATATCCAGGCGTCCCGACGCCGGCGACGGTCGTAATCACACCCGAGGAAAGGTCGATTTTGCGCACCCGGTTATTACCCGTATCGGCGACGTACAGGCTGCCGTTGTAAACCACCACGTCATTCGGCGCGATCTTCGCATTCTTGGCCGGACCACCGTCTCCGCTGAAACCGGCGCCGCCGGTTCCCGCATAGGTCGAGATCTGCTGATTGCTATTGACCACGCGGATGCGCAGATTGCCGGCTTCGGCGATATAGATATTGCCGTTGGCGTCCGCGGCGACGCCGGTGGGACCGTTAAGCTCCGCATTGGGAGCGTAACCGCCGTCTCCCGCGAAACCGGCTGTGCCAGTTCCGGCGAAAACGCTCGGGGTGGTCGCGCCAAACAGCAGCCGCAGCACCCGATTGTTTCCGGTGTCGGTGAAATATAAATTGCCCTGCGGATCCTGGGCCATGCCTTCCGGAAAATACATCTGCCCGGGATTGCTGCCGCGAACGCCGGTGCCGTAAAAGGCCTGGATGGTCCCGGAAGAGACCTCGCGAATGCGGCTGTCGCCGGTGTCGGCGATGAACAGTCCGCCTTTGCCGTTGGGAAGAATGCCTTCGGGAGAGTTGAGAAACGCCGACGTCGCGGGAATATTGTCGGCAATCGCCGTGCCCGCGACGGTGTTGATGATATTCGAGCGAATCCGGCGCACGCGGTAATTGCCCAGGTCGGCGAGCAGAATATCGTCGTTGGGCGCGGCGGTGACAAACACCGGCACGGCAAAGGTCGCGGAGCTGGCCGCGCCGCCGTCGCCCGAAAATCCGAGGGTATCGCTGCCGGCCAGAAAATGAATGTTGCCGTCGCTGGTGACGCGCCACAGCTCGAACCAGCTCAGGATCAGCAGATTGCCATCCGGCTCGATAGAGGTCGAGTAGGGATACAACAGATTCGCCGCCAAGGCCGGCCCGCCGTCGCCATCCAGCTGCGGCTCGCCGTAGCCGTAATTGCCCGATCCGGCAACCACCGCGATTTTATTGGCCGCCTGATTGATCATCTTCACCTGGTTGTTATAGAAATCGACGAAATAAACATTCGCGTTGGCGTCCACCGAAATTCCCTGCGGCCCGTCGAGCACGGAACCGGTCGCCGTGCCGTTCCCGCTATTTCCGAACGTCTTCGATCCCGCCAAGCTCGAAATATTCTGCGTGGACGCGGTCACTTTGCGAATGCGGCTGTTGTAGTTGTCGGCGATATACAGATTGCCGGTCGAATCGACGGCCACATCGAAGGGATCGACGCCGGCCGCGGTCGCTGCGGCGCCGTCGCCCGAATATTGATAATTCCCGTTTCCGGCCACGGTGGCGATCACGCCAGTCGATAGCACCACTTTGCGAACGCGCTCATTGTAGTAATCGGCGATATATAAATTGCCGTTCGAATCGAGCGCTACGCCCTGCGGCGTATCGAGCTCCGCCGCTGTCGCCGGACCGCCGTCGCCGGAAAAACCGGCGACTCCGTTACCAGCGACCGTCGAAATGGTTCCTTTAACGTCCACGCGGCGGACGCGATTGTCGCTGCTGTCGGCAAAATAAAAATTCCCCGCCGAATCCTGCGCGATGCCCCAGGGCCGGCGCAAGGGAACGCTGGTAGCCGGGTCGCCGTCGAGCAAACGGCTGGTTCCGGCGACGGTCGTGGTGAGGTAGGATTGAGCGAGAATGGCCGGTGCGTAGAGCAGCACCGGCAGGAACCGCAGTTTGGGTCGATTCATTTGGCGTTTAGCAATATACTGCAAAAATGTAACGTTAACAAGGAAAAAATGGCACTTTCGATTCGCGATCTGGATCTTAATGGAAAACGCGTGTTTATGCGCGTCGATTTCAACGTCCCGTTGTCTAACGGCGGCAAGGAAATTACCAGCGATAAACGCATTAAAGCTTCGCTCCCAAGCATTAACTATGCCCTCGACCACGGAGCGGCGCTGATTCTCGCCAGTCACCTGGGGCGGCCCAAGGGCAAACCCAATCCGGAGATGAGTTTGGCTCCAGTCGCCGCGCGGTTGAGCGAATTGCTCAAGAAACCGGTCGCCATGGCGCCCGATTGCGTCGGCCCGGCCGTCGAAGCGATGCTGCCCAAGCCGGGCCAGGTGCTGCTGCTCGAAAACCTTCGTTTTCATCCGGAAGAAGAGAAAAATGATCCCGAGTTTGCCCGCAAACTCGCCGCATTATGTGACATTTACGTGAATGACGCGTTCGGCTCGGCGCATCGCGCGCACGCTTCAACCGTCGGAATGGTCGCTTACGTGAAACAGGCCGCGGCCGGCCTGCTGATGGAAAAAGAACTGGAATATCTGGGGAAAGCGACCAAAAATCCGCAGCATCCCTGCATTGCCATTCTCGGCGGAGCGAAAGTTTCCGACAAAATTGAAGTGATTCAGAACCTGATGAAGTTTGTCGACCGCCTGCTGATCGGCGGCGCGATGGCTTACACGTTCCTGCGCGCGCGCGGCGAATCGACCGGCAGGTCGCTGGTGGAAGAAGACAAGCTGGAACTGGCCAGGGAGCTGATAGCGCAGGCCGGTCCGAAGCTGGAACTGCCGGTGGATCATGTGGTCGCCGCCGAATTGAAGCCAGGCGTCGAAACCAGGATCGTCGAGAAAATTCCGGACGGCATGATGGGCCTGGATATTGGCCCTGATACGATCGATTTATATGAGAACGTGATTGCCGGCGCGCGGACGATTATCTGGAACGGTCCGATGGGCGTGTTTGAAACGCCTCCGTTCGACAAAGGAACGGTCGCGCTGGCGAAAGCAGTCGCCGAATCGGGCGCGGTGAGCGTAGTCGGCGGAGGCGATTCGGAAAAGGCGATCAAATCGGCGGGAGTGGCCGACAGGATTTCGCATATTTCCACCGGCGGCGGCGCGTCGCTGGAGTTTCTAGCGGGGATCGAATTGCCGGGCGTGGCGGTGCTCGAACGCTAAGACGATGCGTGGCTTAGGCCGCCAGGCTGGTGCTGCTGACGCGCGCCAAATTGCGCCGCGAACGAGCGCAAGCCTGGCGGCTTACGCCACAGGCTAAAGCAGATCCTCGCGGCCGGATTTTTCCAGTCTCTTGACGATCTCGCCCACCTGCTGCGCGCGGCTGCGGTCGGCGATCAGCAGCGCGTCGGGTGTATCGACCACAATCAGGTCCTTCACGCCGATCAGCGCGACCAGTTTTTCCGCGTGAACGTAATTTCCCGTGCTCCCATCGATCAGCGCGGTGGCGCGAAGCGCGTTGCCGCTGGCGTCGCGCCGTTCCAGTTCATAAACCGCGTTCCAGCTTCCGACGTCGTTCCAGCCGATGTCGCCGGCGGCAATCCCCGCGACGTTTGACGCGCGTTCGAGAACGGCATAATCGATCGAAATGTTTTCGCACTTGGGAAAAACTTCTTTCAACCGCGCGGCGAAACGGCGATGGCCGAACGCCGGCAGACTGGCAAGCAGGGTCGCGGTCTTCGGCAGAAAACGCCGCAGCGCGTCGAGCAGCACCGAGGTTCGCCAGAAAAACATCCCCGCGTTCCAATAAAAATTCCCGGCGGCGAGAAAGCGCGCGGCCGTTTCCGGATCGGGCTTTTCGCGGAAGCCGAGCGTTTCGACCGGCGCCGGTCCGGGCTTGACGCCCGCGGGAAATTCGATGTAGCCGTAGCCCGTTTCCGCCCAGCGCGGCTGAATCCCGAGCACCACAATTTTTCCCTCTCGCGCGGTGCGAAACGCGGGACGAAGCAGACGAACGTAATCGCGCGGCCGGGCAATCACGTGATCGGCCGGAAACACGCCCATCACCGCTTCGGGATCGATGGAATGAAGAATATGCGCGGCGAGGCCGATGGCCGGAGCCGTGTTGCGCTGCGCCGGCTCGGCTAAAATCTGGCGCTTGGGAATTTCCGGAAGCTGGCGCACGATCTCCTCGCGCAGATGATCGTTGGTGAGAATCCACAGGCGATCCGGCGGAAGCACCGGCTTCAATCGATCGGCCGTTTGCTGGATCAGGGAACGGTCGCCGAAAAATTTGAGGACCTGCTTGGCGCGATTGCGGCGGCTGCGCGGCCAGAATCGAGTGCCGCGGCCCCCGGCGACGATCAGGCCGTACAGATGATTCGCAGGCATTTTTTTAAGTTAGCCTAATCGGGCGCGCCGATGATTGGCCGCGCCCCGGCCTTATAGCCCCGCCAGTTATGGCGGGGGTTCTTGCGCCCACCGGATAACACAGAAGCGAAAAACCGTCGAACCCCGCCCTGACCGGCGCGGCTGAGCAACGCTACGGCTGAATCGGATAGGGACGGACCAGCTTAAGCTCGCGATCCCAGCGGGTGCGCGTGAAGAAATGCTCGGCGACGTCGATAAAATGGCCGGCGCTGTAATCGACCCAATCTTCGGTGGGCGCTTCATACGACCAGAAAATCAGCAGCGGTTTGCCCATAATGTTGTCGCGCGGCACGAATCCCCAGTAGCGGCTGTCGGAGGAGTTGTCCCGATTGTCGCCCATCGCGAAATAATAGCCCGGCGGCACCACCACTTCCCCATTCACCACGTTATGCGCGAGCATCTCGCGCGCCGGCGGATACACGTTAAAATCGGTCGGCTCGGCCGGGAAATTGTCGCGGTAGGGGACAATATTCGGGTCGACGTGCTCCACATACGGTTCGTTCAGCGGCTTACCGTTCAGATACACAATCTTATTGACCACCTTGATGCGATCGCCGGGCATGCCGATCAGACGCTTCACGTAATTCTGCTGAATATCGATGGGCCAGCGGAATACGATGATGTCGCCGCGTTTGGGCGCCGTGTACGGCAGCAGATAGCGCGAAATCGCTCCAGGCAGCGAATAGGCGAGCTTATCCACCAGCAGGTGGTCGCCCACCATCACGGTTTTATCCATCGACGGCGTCGGCACGATGAACGCCTGCACCAGCGTGGTGGTGCCGAACAGCAGAATGATGATGTTGATGGTCCACTCGTTGATGAAATCGCGGACCGAGTCGGCGAATTTTTTCATTTCTTACTTAACAGGATACCCGACGGGATAGCCGTGGATCAGCATAAATGTGCGGCTCCAGCGGGTTTTCGTAAAGAAATTCTCCGCGAGATCGATCAGGTGCGTGTAATTGAAGGAGGAGCTGTTCAGCTCGCTCGAGGGCGCGTCGAAGGACCAGTAAATGATCAGCGGTTTGCCGATAATATTGGCGCGCGGCACGAATCCCCAGTAGCGGCTGTCGAGCGAGATGTCGCGGTTATCGCCCATCGCGAAATAATAACCCGGCGGGACCACCACTTCGCCGTTCACCACGTGATGCTGCAACATATCCAGCGCGCCGGGATATACATTGGCGTTGGGCTCGCCCGGAAAATCGTCGCGATAGGAATCGATGTAATCGGTTTTATGAATCGCGTAAGGCTCGTTCAGTTTCACGCCATTCAGATAAACGTCCTTGTTGACGATGCGGATGCGGTCCCCGGGCACTCCCATGCAGCGCTTCACGAAGGTTTGGGAAATGTCTACCGGATAACGGAACACGATGATATCGCCGCGCTTGACCGGCTCGTACGGCAGAAGGTGTCGGCTGAGGGGACCGCCCGGCGCGTAGGCCAGCTTGTCCACCAGCAGATGATCGCCCACCAGTAACGTATCTTCCATCGAACCGGTGGGAATCAGGAACGCCTGCACCAGAAACGTAGTCAGGAACAACAGCAGGAGGATGGTGACGGTCCACTCGGCGATGGTGCCGCGCTGCGGTTCGTGGGGCGGTTCAACCACCGTTTCAACGGCCTGCGCCACAACCGGTTCGCCAACCTGCGGTTCGGCAGGCTCGACCAGAGCGGGGTGTTCGTCTTGCTCGACGGCGGTTTCGGGAGCGGGAAGCTGGCGGGAAAAGGAATCCGTCGCGTCTTCGGGGATCACTGTTTTTATCTTAACCGGTTACGGCGATGCTCGCCAGCCGGGCGCGAACTTGGCTCGATTTGTCGTGACTTAACGCTGCCGGCTCGCGCGAGCCTTATATTGCGCCAGAAGCGCGGTGAATTCTTCGTGGGTCATTTTCAATTTTTCCGGATGCCCGTCCACCCATTTGCCCAGCGCATCGAACTTGGCCGGCGTCCAGCCGCCTTCGAACTCGGCGCCGTTTTTGCCGGATTTATTCAGCTCGAAATTGAACGCATCCTGCAAATTGGTGAATTCCGCCCGCGCAATGGCGGCCGAGGCGAGCGCGGCGGGAATGAAAATCACGCCGTCGTGCTTGGCCAGAACCAGATCGCCCGGCAAAACCACGGCCCGGCCGATGCGGACGGGAACGTTGATGCCGGTCACCTGCTCCTGGGCCCACGCGGAAGGGTCGTAGCCCTTGAAAAGTCCGTTCAAATTGGGGATTTCCCGATTCTCTTCCGCGTCGCGAATGCCGCCGTTGAACACGAATCCGGAATGGGTGTGCGCGGCGATACCGCTGCCCAGGTTGGAGCCGATCAGCGTTCCTTCGATGATCTTGCCGTAGCCGTCGCAGACCATGGTGTCGCCCATTTTGAGTTCATTGATCACCCAGCTATTGGTCCCGCTGATGCGGCCTTCGGCTTTGCCTTCGCCCTGGATCGCCTCCGTCATATCGGGGCGCGTGGGCATGAACTGCGCGGTCAGCGCGCGTCCGGCGAAGGGCTTGTCGGGATGCAGCGCCTGCCAGTCGCCCTCGAACTGATTGGTGTAGCCATGGCCGCGCAGAAAATCCCAGACGTCTTCGAGCGAAACGTCGAGGGCGCGCTCCAGGAGATCGTCGGGAATTTTCGGACGGCCGTCGGCGAAACGCTCGCCCTTCCACGCCGAGGTGTAGAACATGACCTGCTCGCGGGTCTGTTTGATTTGGGCGTGGGCAGGCTGCACGGCGGCGGCCATGACCATTGCGAGCGCGGTGAGAATGATTTTCTTCATGATGAAATCCCCGAGGCCGCTAAATACGGCCGGACTCCCGCCATCCCTGGCGGGGCTCGACGACTGCCCCGTCAGTTATGGCGGCGGCAGATTTGTTCCGCATCATTTTTTCAGTCCGAACGCAAACACGCGTGCGTCATACGTGGTGACGTAGATCTGGCCGTTGGCGAGCGCCAGCCCGCCGTAATGATTCCAGCTGTCGATGGCTTCGCCGCTCGAATAAATCTCGTCGCCGGTAGCCGCGTCGAGCGCGTACAGCACGGCGTGCATCACATCGCGTCCGCCGGAATAGCGCCGGCCGGGCTGCTGGCCGTCGGGACCGGACTGGATCTCTTTCCATTCGGCGTCGCGCTCGAAGCCGGGCATATTGGGATTCACTTCGGTGATCGGGGTGGGCCGCGGACCACGCCCGCCGCCGCCGCGCCCGCCGCGTCCCGCATTGCTTTGCTGCGGGCGAACCAGCGTCGCTCCGCGATCGCCGTCGGCCAGAACGTAGACCACTCCGTTGGCCATCACCGGGACGCCGGGCAAATCGAGGTCGCCCGAAATCCACTCGGGCGTCAGCACCGGTTTGCCGTCCCGCGTTTCGACTTTAAACGCCATCAAACTTCCGTTGACCACGTTGCCGTGCTTCACCTTGAACTCGCCCACGGTGTCCTTTGCCGCCGGACCCATCATCGGGGCGAACAGCCAGCGCTGGCCCTGCGCGTCGACCCAGGTGCCCATCGCGCCCCACATGCCGTTATATCCGAAGCGCACCGCGTCGTTCGACCAGCGCGGCGAAACGTACAGCGCGTGGCGATGATCCGTGCCGCCCAGATTGGCCGCGTCGAGCAAATAAATGACGCCCTCTTTCGCCGCCGCGGCAATCAGCGTCCATTTTTCGTAGTTGAACACCAGCGGACTGCCGGAGCCTAAATCCAGATCCTTTTCATTGATGAATTCTTCGTTGGCCGGCGTGAAGGAATCGATCACCCGCAGGTTGGTGGTGAATTCGAGAATCGAGTTGCCCCACCGGCCGCTGGCCGGATCGAAGGCGCCGTCGGCGGTCTGCGCCACCACGCCCCAAGGCGACTTGACGATGCCGCCGCGTCCCCAGATGCCGGAGGCTTTCCCGGCGCTGGTGTAAAAATGCTCAACGCTGTGGTTGGGATCGTTGACGTCCATCGCGGCGATTTGCGAAGTAGCTCCCGCGCAGCCGCGCGTGGTGGTCGCGAATAATTTTCCGTCCACCAGGTTGAGGCTAAAATTGCGCGAAAATGCCGGCACGATGCCGGTCGCGGGCATAACTTCTTCGCCGTTCGAAATTTTCACACCACGGACTTTACCGTCGTTGGGCAAAACATAAACGATGCCGGTGTCGCGATCGATAACCGGCGTCGCATTCATATCATTAGGACAGGTGCCGTTGGGCGCCTGCGGCGGTTTTTCGTGATTCGGAAAATCCTTCTGCCAGACGATTTTTCCGGTCTTCGAATCGAGCGCGTACAGCGCGTTTTTTTCGTTCGCCCCGCCGCCGACGATCACTAGGTTGCCGTACGCCAGCGCATCGGTGAGGGTCGCGTGGACGTTGATCTTATTGGGAACCGCGTCGAGCTGCGTTTTCCACAGCAAGCCTAGCCGACCGGCCGTTTCCTTGGTGAGCGTGGTTTCGCCGCGCGCCCAGCCGGTGCGTTCCGGATCGTAGCTGTAGGTAGTCCAGTCGTGCGTGACCGGCTCGTCGATGGCGCCCTGGCGCGAAGGTTCGGGCGGCGGCGGCGCGACTGAAAGTTCGTGATTCACTGCCGTCAGCAGCTCGTTGATCGCATCCTGCGCCGGACGCGGCTGGCCAGCCGGCGGCATTTCGCCATTGCGCAGCGCGGAAACCACCAGTTCCCAGACGCTGCGCTGTTTGGTGAACGAATCCGCCGATGAGGTGAGCTGTTGCAGGTCGACATTCTCCTGCGCGAGCGTCGAATTATGGCACCGCTGGCAATTTTGTTCGACGAAGGGTTTGATCGTCGCCGCGAGCGGCGTGGCCGATTGGGCTAAGCTCAGGACCGGCAGCGCCGCCGTGGCCGCGAAGAAGAGCGCAATTTTCTTAAACATTATTGGGGAGTCTGGCGATGCTGATACTCGCGTCCCATTTCCGCTGCTTTTTCGCTGCCGGAGCAGATCTTGACGCCTTCCTTAATCATGCTGATCACGTCGTTGGGCATGCACGTATTCAGGAAGTACAGATGACTCTCTCTGGTGGCCGCGAAAACTTTGGAGCGCGCCGCCTGCATTCTCGGATCGTTCACCGCGTTCTGCCCCGGCGGGACCGTCACTCCGAGCGACATCGCCATATCGCCGGGACCCCACTCGGCGAACGACAGTCCGGGGACTTTCACGTTTTCATCGACGTTGGCGAGAGCGATCTTATCTTCTTCCTTCACGCCCAGCATCAGTTCGCCATTCGGATTGAGCGGCCACGCGTCGGCTTTCTTTTCGTATTCCTGGACGGAAACGCCCCAGATCTGCGCCGCGGTCGGATCGCCGTGAACGCCGCGATGACCTTCCTTTAACCCGTCGTGGCCGACGCCCTGCTCGCGATTGGGGAAGCGGACGGCCTCGATAAATTCGCGAATCGCATCGGGATTATCGGCGTGCGTCAGCAGAATCCCGTGGACGCCGGTCGCCAGCACCTGCTGGAACATCCACGCGTTGGCGCGAACCGTGGGACCGTCGAGGCCGTTCACCGGCACGTTGACGATCACCGCGGGGGTGCGATAGCCGTCGCGGGTCGGTCCGCCGGCGACCAGTCCGCGCATGTATTCCTGCAAGCCCTTCACATCGAACGGTGCGTGTTCCATGTCATAGCTGATGTAATCAGCCCAGGTTTGCGCGTCCTTTTTGCCCTGCTCGAACGTTCCGGTGGTGCCCGAGTGCGACCCGGTATAGTAGACCGTCTGCCCCGCTTCCAGGTAATCGATCACGCGATTGATATGCTTGTGCTTGGCGGGCTGCTGGGCCATAACGGCGACGGCGAAAAGTAGCGCCGAGACCACAAACAGCCAGTACGCACATTTCGAAATTCGTTTCATAACTCGCTCTCCTTCTCTCAATGCTGAATCATCTTTAGTTTAATGTTCTTAAATTCAATGGGATATTTTTGATACTGTAGCCGGATTCGGCCATCGGCGAATTTGGAATCGTGCACGTCCAGCGTTTTTTCGCCGTTGAGCACCACCATCAGATGATCGCCGTCGGCCGTGATTTCGTAGTGGTTCCATTGATTGGGAATGAATTTGTATTCCCGGTCGGTCTTGCCGGTGCCGACAATCGAGCCGGTGTTGTATCCGGCCGGCTGCGCGCGCCAGATCTGCACCTCGTAGCCCTGAATGCCCTGCGGGGAGCGCACGAACACGCCGCTGTTGGTGTCGGGACCGGTGCGGAAATCCACCTTTAGAACAAAATCCTTGTAATCTGTTTTGGTCGAAAGATAACCCGCCGGGTCGCCGCAGGGCGTCAGCATCCCGTGCATCACTTCCCAATGCGACGCGCCGGGCGGCACGTCGATCTCGGTCGAGCAGGCCCGCGGATTCGATCCGACGGCCGGCAGCGCGCCGGGTTGCGGAGCCTGTTTCGCCTGCTTGCCGCGCGCTCGTCCGCCGCCGCGTCCGGGCGGCGTCAGGTTCACCGATTCCCAGCCATTCAACGTTTTGCCGTCGAACAGAAGAATCCATCCGTCGGCTTTCTCCTGTTTGCTCAGAACGTTGTCGGCTGCGAACAGCGTGCCGGCCGAGGCCGCGGCGAGGGCTATCAGGGCCAGTGATTTCAGGGGGCAGGATTGTGGAAAATAACGGCGGGTCTCTATCGGCATGGGCAGCGATCCAGGTTCCAGTACATCGAATCACACCCTGGGCGGGAAGTCAATCGCCTGCTGGTCTGACCATCGGGCGGCGTAGGCCGCCAGGCTTGTGCCCGGTGCGCCCGATGCGTCGGCCCCCGGTAACCACGCTGGCCGGTTGCAACCGGGGTGGTGGCTTTCAACCACTTTAAACGGACGAACGGATCAAAAAAAGCCGTTTGTAATCTATTATTTAACCTTTGGACGCGGACGTGCATATAGGGAGATGTGTTTGAGATTATCGGAAGAAGGTGGATCATGAACAGGAAATCGGCTGGCATTCTGAGCGTAGGGTTGACGTTGGCGTTGGCCTGCTCGCAGGTGTTTGCGCAAACGGCTCCGCCGCAGACGCCGGCTCCGGTCGCGCAACCGAGCGAGCCGCAGATGCTCTCGCCGGATGCGCTGGATAACCTGGTGGCGCCGATCGCGCTGTATCCCGATCCGCTGCTCGGCCAGGTGCTGGCTGCATCGACGTATCCGCTGGAGATCGTCGAAGCGCAGCAGTGGCTGCAACAGAATTCGAACCTGCATGGGCAGCAATTGATGGACGCCGCCCGGCAGCAGAACTGGGATCCGAGCATACAGGCGCTGGTCGCGTTTCCGGACGTAATGACCATGCTGAATCGCGATGTGCAATGGACCACGGACCTCGGCAACGCCTTTCTGGCGCAGCAGAAGGACGTGATGGCGGCGATTCAACGGATGCGGCGTCGCGCGCAGCAGAACGGCAAGCTCACCTCGACCGCGCAGGAGACCGTGAACACGGTCGACCAGGACGGCCAGAGCGCGGTGCAAATTGAGCCGGCCAATCCGCAGGTGGTTTATGTGCCGGTATACAATCCCGTGTACGTTTGGGGGCCGCCGATGTGGGGCTATTATCCTCCGCTGTGGTATCCGGGGATTGGTTTCGGATTCGGCTGGGGTCCGGGAATTTATCTCGGCGCGTTCTTTCCGGGATGGGGAATTGGCTGGGGCGGCTGGGGCCTCGGTTGGGGCTGGGGCTGCGGCTGGTTCGGCGGCGGCCTCTTCGTGAACAACGGCTTCTTCAACCATTACGGTTTTAATCGCGGCTATTTCGGCGGCGCTTTCCCGGGTGGCGGACGCGAGGCGTGGATGCATGATTCGTTCCATCGGCAGGGTGTGGGTTACGGGAATGCGAACGTCGCGGCGCGGTACAACAATGCGCGGTTCGCGGCGGGACGATACAATGCCGGCGGCTCCTTTAACGGCGCGCGGTCTTCGGCGACGGCCGGCGGATGGCAGAGATTCGGCGGCAACAGCAACGCTCGGGGCTCTAACGGATCGGCGGCTCGCGGCGCCTCTCCGGCGTATCGCGGTGGAGCGAGCGGTTCCAGCCGGGGCTATTCGGGCGGTAATTATGGCCGCAGTTCTTCGAGCCCGAGCTACAATCGGGGCGCGGCTGGCAGTTACGGCCGGAGCTACTCCGCGCCGAGCAGCCGGGGCTATTCGGGCGGAAGCTATGGCCGAGGCTATTCAGCGCCGAGCAGCCGGGGCTATTCGGGTGGAAGCTATGGCCGAAGCTATTCAGCGCCGAGCAGCCGTGGATACTCCGGCGGCGGCTCTTCGCGCGGCTCTTCCGCTCCGCGTTCCGGTGGATTCAGCGGCGGAGGCCATTCGGGCGGTGGCGGCCACGGCGGCCGTAGATAAATCGAAGTACCTTGTGTTTGGCGCGCCAGCCGGTGATCCCGGCAGGCGCTTTTTTTTGCGTCTGCGCGCAACGCATTTACGCTACTGCATCCTGCTAGCCGCGTAGGGCTCGCAGGGTTGCTTCGTAGGTTGACGGAGAGATTTTCGCGGCGATTAAGACCGGGCCGGCATGATTGCGCGATTCGGCGAGGACCTGGCGCAGTTGAGTTTCGTCGGCCGCTTCACTCGCGGATACGCCTAGGCCGGCGGCGACTTTGGGCCAGTCGATTTCGCCGATGGTGACGCCGCCGGGAGCATAGCCGCGCTGTTGCTGCTTTACTTTGATCAGGGTCAGGTCGCCGTCGTCGAAAACGATCACCCGCAGCGGCAATTTTTCGCGCGCGGCGGTGCGCAGCTCGGCCAGACAAATGAGCAGACCGCCGTCGCCGGTGAAGGCGAGGACCGGTTTCGCCGCATCGAGCAGCGCGGCGCCGATAGCGGCCGGCAGCGCGAATCCCATGGTCGAAAGGCCGTTCGAAATGAGCGCGCCGTTGGGTTCGGCGGTAGGCCATAGCGCCATCACCGGGAACATATGCGCGCCGGCGTCGACGGTGATGCGCGAGCCGTCGTAAAATTCCGCGGCGATTTCGGCGACGCGATGCGGCAATAAGCCGTCGCCGGGCGGACGCATACGCGCGCGCTGCGCTTCGGCGAGTTTACCGATTTCGTCGCGATTCCATTCGCTGCGCAACGGAAGCGAAGCGAGCAGCGCTTCGACGTCGCCGACCAGTTCCGCGGCGAGCGGGATCTGCGACTGGCGCATGGGCCAGCGCGTGAGGGAAACGACCGGCTGCGGAAACTTCCAGGGCCGCGGCAGGAGTTCCACCGGGTCGAGGCCGGCGGCGATGAGAAGATCGGCCTGCTCGACGATTTCGCGCTCTAGCGTGCCGTTGGTGAAAATGCCGGCGAACCAGGGGTGACGGTCGGGAACGACGCCTTTGGCTTTGTAGGTGACCAGCGCGGGGATGGAAAGCCGGTCGCAGACATCGCGGATAGAGGCGGTTCGCGCGCCGAGTCCGATTAACAATAGTGGATGCTTTGCCTGGGCGATGATGGGCGGAATCGGCGGCAGATGCACGGCGTGATTCGCGGAAAAATGCGGCTGGGTTTCGCTCGCTTGCGCGGTGGTCACTTCGCTTGAAAGATCCAGATGCACGGGACCATGCGGAAATGTTTCGACGGCGCGCAGTGCGCATTCGAGCGCTTCGGGAACTTCCTGCGCCGTGGGACGGCCGGTCCATTTGACGACGGGCGCGAACATTTCGCGCTGCGGCAAAACCTGGTGCTGCATGCCGCCGGCATGGCAATCGGTCAGGACGATCAGCGGGGCGCGCTCCAGAAACGCATTGGCGACGCCGTTCATCAGCGAGGCCGCGCCGGGTCCGAGCGTGGCCAGACAGGCTCCGGGACGGCCGGTGATTTCGGCTTGCGCGGTGGCCATGAACGCGGCGGCGGTTTCGGTGTGCGCCAGCGTGAACGGCAGGCCGGCCAGGCGCGCGGCTTCAATGAGATCGGCGTTGCTGCCGCCGCCGGGCATTCCGAACAGGCGGCGCACGCCGGCGTTTTGCAGGGCGCGGATGATCAGGTCCGCGTTGGTCATAGATGTTTGAGACGATCGGCGGCGGCGCGGAAAGAATCGCCGGCGCGCAGCAGGTCGCGGAAATTTTCGTCGCGCGACGTTAAATCCCGCGTCCGTCCGGCGACTTGTTCCAGGCGATCGCCGGGGATACACACGATGCCGGTTTCGTCGCCGGCGATAAAATCGCCCAGATTCACGGTGATTCCGCCGGCGTTGACGGCGACGCCGATGGCTTCGGTTTTGATGCGGCCTTTTCCCGAAAGGGGTGTGACGTGGCGGCTGGCGAGCCACAAACCGGAGTCCTGAATTTCGGCGAGATCGCGGCAGGCGCCGTCGATGATCACGCCGGAGACGCCTTTTCGCAATGCGGCGACGGCGGCCAGCCCGCCGAAGGTGGAAACCGGCGCGCCGCCGGCGTCAAAGACCAGCACGGCGCCAGGGGTGATCGCCTCGAGAATGTCGGCGATGCGAAAATCCTCGAGTGGAAATTCGCCGGCGGTTTCCTTCACCGTCAGCGCGGGGCCGAGAATGGGACCGGCGCCGCTGCGCAGCGTGAGGCCGTCCAAAACGCCGCGGATTCCGAGCTGGTCGAGCGCGTCGCTCCAGGTGGCCGCGGCGAAATTCATCCGGCGATATCCGCGGTGCGGCGGTTGCGCATTTCGAGATAAGTGCGGATGGCGTCGTCAAGCGAGGGCATCGGCTCAATCCCCAGCGATTCCATTTTTCCGTTCGACAAAGCGGAATATTTGGGACGGCGCGCGGCGGCGCGAAATTCGCGCTCGTTGGTGGGTTTGAGCGGCGGATGCACGCCCGCGGCGGCGAAGATTTTCTGGGCCCAATCGAACCAGGAAATGGGCGTACCGCCGCCGGCATGAAGAATTCCTTCGACGCCGCGCTCCACCAGATCGACGGTGCGGGAGGCGAGCGCGGGCGCGAAGGTCGGCGAAGCGACGTGATCCTCGACCACCCGGATCGGCTGGCCCTGGCTGGCGAGACGCAGCATCAATTCGACGAAATTTCCGCGCGCCGTGGAGAGGCCGCCGGGTCCGTAGACGCCGGAGGTGCGCAGGATGAGGACGCGATCGAGATAGGCGCGGGCATACAGTTCGCCGGAGAGTTTCGAAACCGCGTAAGCGCCGAGCGGATGGGGCGTGTCCTGTTCGGTGTAGGCTCGCCCGGCGAGGCCGTCGAAGACGTAGTCGGTGGAAAAATGCACCAGGCGCGCGTCCGCCTGACGGCAGACCATCGCCAGATTGCGCACGGCGAGCGCGTTCACCTGAACAGCGGCGAGCGGCTCCTTTTCGGCGATGTCGACCTGGTTGTACGCCGCGGCGTTGATCACCACTTCGGGATCCGCGCGGACGATGGCCCGCTCGACTTCACTCAGGTTGGTGATATCGACGCTTGACCTGTCGAAGCCGAGGATGTCCCAGCCGCGCGCGCCGAAGGCGCTGACCAGCTCCAATCCCAGTTGTCCACCGCTGCCGAAAACCACGCCGCGCCGCTGCACCTTTTTATTATGTCTGAGAGCTTGCTGGAAAGGTCGGAAAGGGGAGTGGCTGAAAAACCCCCGCCATGACTGGCGGGGCTGTAGAAGCCGTTATAGCCCCGCCAGTGATGGCGGGGGGTCGCATCCCGAAAGGGTTCGGCGCCCGGCGCGTATATCCATTGACAATATATCCATATCGGATATAATCGTGGGCATGAACGATCCTGCCGCGCTGCTGCCGCTTCCGGCGGCGGCGTTTCATATTTTGCTGGCGCTCGCTTCGGGCGACCGGCATGGCTACGCGATGATTCAGGACGTCGCCGCAAGCACGCGTGGCGAGCTGCGGCTGAGCCCGGGGACGCTGTACCGGTCGATTCAGCGAATGCTCGAACAGGGCTTGATCGTCGAAACGCGCGACCGCCCGGAGCCGCAAGAAGATGACGAGCGGCGGCGTTATTACCGGATCACCGCGTTCGGCGAAACGGTGGCGCGCGCGGAGGCGCGGCGGCTCAAGCAACTGGTGAAGCTGGCGCGGCAAAGCGGCTTCGCTCCGGGGAGGGCGTGATGCGGCGGTACCGCTGGCTGCTGCATCTGTATCCGGCGTCGTTTCGCGGCGAATACGGCGAGGAGATGTGTGCGGTGTTCGCGCGGCGGCGGCGCGATGAGAATCGCGCGCTGCTGTGGATCGAAACGCTGTTCGATGTGCTTCAGAACGCCGCGCTGGCGCATGTGGATCTGCTGCGGCAGGACTTGCGCTATGCGCTGCGGATTTTTTGGGCGTCGCCGGGATTCGCGCTCACGGCGATCGCGGTCGCGGCGCTGGGAATCGGGGCGACCACGGCGGCGTTCACCATGGTCGATCATGTGTTTCTGCGTCCGCTGCCGTTCGCCGATCAGGACCGCCTGGTGAAGCTGTGGGAAACGCTGCCCGGCGGTTATCTGCATAACGAGCTTTCTCCGCCGAATTATCGGGACATCAAGCAAGCGAGCACTTCTTTTGAGAGCCTGGCCAGTTTTCGCGGGCTGACCGTAAATATGGTCGGCGAGGGCCAGCCGCAACAGGTGGAGGGCGCGTCGGTGACGGCGGAGCTGTTTCCGATGCTCGGCGTAGCGCCGCTATCGGGGCGTTATTTTTCCGCGGCGGATGATCGCGACAACGCGGCCGGAACGGTGGTGCTGAGCGAGAGCCTGTGGCGCAGCGCGTTCGGCGGCGAGGCGTCGGCGCTGGGCCGCAAAATCGAGCTGGACGGCGCGCCGTACACCATTATCGGCGTGATGCCGGGCGATTTTTATTTTCCCGATCGCGACGCGCTGCTGTGGACCGCGATGCGTTTTGCTCCCGGCGATTTTGCGGATCGCACCAATCTGTACATTTACGGCCTGGGGAAACTCAAGCGCGGAGTTTCGCTCCAGCAGGCGTCGGCGGAAATGAGATTGGTTGGCGCGCAGATGCAGCGCGCGTATCCGAAAGAGTTGACCGATGTGGGCTTCACCATCGAGCGGCTGCGCGATACCATCAGCCCGCAGGCTCGCACGGCGCTGTATCTGCTGTTGGCCGCGGCGCTGTGCGTGCTGCTGGTGGCCTGCGCGAATCTGGCGAATCTGCTGCTGGCGCGGGCGCTCGCGCGGCGCAAGGAATTGTCGGTTCGCGCGGCCATGGGCGCGGGACGCGAACGGCTGATCCGGCAGATGCTCACCGAAAGCCTGTTGCTGGCCGTCGCGGGCGGAGTGTGCGGCGTGGCGCTGGCGTTCGCCTCGCTGCCCCTGCTGGTGAAACTGGTTCCCACGAATCTGCCGATCGCGGAAATTCCGGCCGTCGATTTTCGGGTGCTGCTGTTCGCCGTCGCGGTGACGTGCGCAACGGGCGTCGCCTTCGGGATGGCGCCGGCGCTGCGCGTGCTGCGCGGGGCCGATGCCGACGGATTGCGCGAGGGTTCGCGCTCCGGCGGCGGACGGAAGGAAGGTTTACGGGCGGCGCTGGTGATCGCGGAAGTGACCGGTTCGGTGGTCTTGCTGGCCTGCTGCGGTCTGCTGCTGCGGGCGCTGTGGCGGATTGAAGCGATCGACCCGGGATTCCGCGCGGATCATGTGCTGACGTTCGAAACGTCGCTGCCGATGCCGAAATATGAGCGCGTCGGGGTGCGCCGCGAGTTCTATCAGCGCGTCCTTTCGGCGGCCGATGCGCTGCCCGGTGTCACCGGCGCGGCCTACATCAGCTTTCTGCCAATGGTGATGCGCGGCGGAATTTGGACTGTGGACG
The DNA here is from genome assembly GCA_035507655.1 of Bryobacteraceae bacterium. Classification (GTDB taxonomy): domain Bacteria; phylum Acidobacteriota; class Terriglobia; order Bryobacterales; family Bryobacteraceae; genus Palsa-187. The sequence continues at coordinate 72,126 of DATJNW010000028.1, forward strand.
TGCCGGACCACCCGCGCCCGTTGAATGAGCGTCTGCACGCCAGCCTGCGCTTCGTTACTCCCGGATTTTTTTCGACCATGGGCATTCCGCTGCTTTCCGGCCGCGACGTGGCGGAATCGGACAAGCAGGATTCGCAGTACGTGTCCGTCGTCAGCGAATCCTTCGCGCGCCATTTTTGGCCGAAGGAAAATCCCATCGGTCGTCATTTCGATTTTGCGTTTCATGACCGCACCATCGTCGGAATTGTGGGCAACGTGCGCGTACGGGGGCTGGAGCGCGATAGCGAGCCGCAGGTTTATCTCCCATACCAGCAGGTTCCCGACGACTGGCTGACCTGGTATGCGCCGAAGGATCTGGTGGTGCGCTCGACCGCGGACCCGCTGACGCTCGCGCCGGCGCTGCGCCGCATCATTCACCAGGCCGACGCGCAGCAGCCTGTTTCCGAGGTGCAGCCGCTTCAGGACATCGTGGCGGCGGAGACGGAGACGCGCAAAGTGCAGGCGACGGCGCTGGCCTCCTTCGCGCTGATCGCCTTTGCGCTGGCGGGAATCGGGATCCACGGACTGCTTTCGTTCGCGGTGTCGAGCCGTACGCAGGAGATCGGCGTGCGAATGGCGCTAGGCGCCAATTCCGGCGATATTCTGCGAATGATTTTAGGCGAAGGACTGGCGCTGGCGGGCGTCGGGATCACGGCGGGGATGGTCGCGGGATTCGCGGCGGGACGCGCGCTCGAATCGCTGCTGGCCGGTGTGAATCCGGCCGACCCGGCGAGTTTTTCGAGCGCCGCGGTGCTGTGCCTGATCATGACATTGGCGGGCAGTTTGTTGCCGGCGCTGCGAGCAATCCGGCTGGACGCGGCGAAGGCGATTCGGGCGGAGTGATTTCGCGGGTGCGGATGAGGCGCGGTTACTCGAATCTCGTGAACCTGTTCATCAACGCTCTGCCGGCGTTGCTCCGGATCGATTTTCACGAGACGAGCAACCTCCGCCATCCTGTTTTCTGGCTGACAGGCGCCAGCGCGATCAATTGAGCGGGTCGCGCCAGCCGGTGCCGTTGGCGAAGTCGAGGCCGACCAGGTATTTGCCCTTCGAAGGATGGCAGTATCGAACCGAGCCACGGCCGGCGATTCCGAGGCTGGCCTCGTTGCAATGCACGCTGGTTCCGACGGGGACCGCATTCTCGACCTGAATCTGAAGGCCGTTCGCGGAGATATTTACCAGCGACGCGTTGATAACTCCTTCCTGACCGTCCCCGGTTCGCAGGAGCAGGCGAATGCGGCCACGCAGAGGATGGCGCGCGCGGCTGCGGGCGTCCTTTTGACGGCTGGTCGCATGCAGGGCTTTCTGCGCCCACATCACCGCTTCGGAATAGGCGCGGCTGATCATGGCCGGAGGGATCTGCAACGCGTCGCTGCTGGCTTTGGCGGAATCCCAATCGCCGGTTTCGTAGCTCTTAACGAATCTATAAATCAAGCCCAGGCGATCGCAGGGCGCGGCTCGGCCCAGCAACGCATCCGCGACGGCGGGCAGCACGCGCACCTGACCCAGCGCCTCCGCGAGCGGCAGATCGATGAAGGCGTCGAGCAGCGAGAATAATCCCATGAGAAACGCCTGGCTGTAATCGGCGACCCCGCACATCTTGGCGATGCGCTCGCACAGGCTGGCCCGAACCAACGAGAGACCGATCAGCTCGCCCGGTTTCTTTTCGGCGAGAATGGGCAAGGCCGCCAGCACCACCCAGTGACGAACACCGGATTCGCCGATCCGGATGAGGGCGTCGCGAATCGAGCGCACTTCAGCGTTTCGCTTATAGACGGCGGAGTTGGCGTGGAGCAGCAGCTTGAACGGGAGGGAAACGTCCTGGCGGATGATTTGCTCGAGCTTGTCAAAGTTCAGCTCGGCGTTTTGCATTTCGCTCAGGAGCTGAAGACAGGTGACTTTCCCCGCCGGGATCTGACGGCCGCGGACCACGACGGGCTGAGCGAAAAAATAGCCCTGAAACAGATCGTAACCTGCTTTGCGCGCCCAATCGAATTCTTCAATGGTCTCGACCTTTTCCGCGAGCATGGCGATACCGCGCGGGCCGTAGGTTTCGAGCAGCCGTTTTTGCTCCTGCCGGGAGGTGACGCGCAGGTCCACCTTGATAACCTGGGCCTGATCGATGAGCGGCTCGAGTTCGCCGCGAAAGACAAAATCGTCCAGGGCGATGACATAGCCTTGCTGGCGAAGTTCGGCGCAGATTCTGACCACTTCCGGGTCGGCTTCAACGGTTTCGAGCACCTCGATGACGATCGAATCGCGCGGAAGAACTGAATGAAATCCGCTGACCAGGAATTCACGATCGAAGTTGATGAATCCCTTTTTTCCGCCGAGCATATTCTCCAAGCCAATGGAAAGCAGACTGTTGGCGACGACTTGGGCCGTGGCTTGCTCGCGATCGGATTCCTCGCAAGCCTGGGCCTGGGCGGCGGAACGAAACAGGAGCTCGTAGGCGTAGACGTTTCGTGAGCGATCAAAGATCGCCTGCCGGGCGACGTAAACGTCCATAGTCCTCTATCGGCAATAATGGGAAAAACAACAGCGTTCGGAAGGGAAATCGCACCGCTTTGAAGTGCCTGGCATTTCAGGATGACTCGGACCGGCCGAGAAGCTGAAGGAACGACTCTGCTTCGATATATCCCGGACGCAGCCGGAGGGCTTCGCTAAAATCCCCGCGAGCCCGCTCACGGTCGACTTTGTGAAGCAAGTGGTAAATTCCGGCGCGCAAATGAGCTTCTGGATCGCGCGGCCGCAAGGTGAGGATCCGTTCCGCGATTTCCGTGGCGGCGTCGAAGCTTCCAAGCTGATGATATTCGGCCGCCAGAAAATCGAGCCGGCTGGAGTCGCTGGGGTCTTCGAGAATCTCCTGATTCAGAATTTCGATATACCAGAGATTTTT
>DATJNW010000029.1:0-55727 GCA_035507655.1 Bryobacteraceae bacterium
AGCGAACGAAATCCGCAATCGTCCGGCGGTGCTGGATGTGCCGGTGGGCAACGGGACGGTGGTGTTGTTCGCGACGAATCCGTGCTACCGCTGGCAGAATTTCGGGGAGTTCGGGATGCTGTTTAACTCGGTGATGCATTATGACGATTTGAAGGCGCGGTGAAGGTGGACGCGACAAAGAAGAACGAGTATGCGGATCTTCTCCTGTCATTGATTCCTGAGACAGGCGCGAATGCTGGGAACGTGACGCTCCGGGAGCAGCTAGGAAGCCGCGTCAGGGATGCCGGGGACACGCTGACTGACCAGGACTACTGGTCAAATCGAGCAGGGGCGCGGCCGCGGTGGGTCCGTCCACCGTGTTGTCGCCCCGGCTGCGCCTGCGGAGGCTCCGGTCCCTCCGGCCGAACCGATCACACGCCCCGCGGAGGTCGCCCTTTACGAGCCGTTCCTTGTAGCGATCACTGCAGGCTATGTCAAAGAAAACCGTATCAAACGCTACATTGCCGAGAATACGTCTGCGCAGGGACGCCGTGCCACGGGAGGCAAGTGGACCCGACCTGATCTGACGCTCGTCGCGGTCCGAACGTACCAATTCACACCGGGAAAACGCCTTGAGGTGATAACGTTTGAGGTCAAGCCAAATCTCGACACCGCGCTTGAGGGCGTCTACGAAGCCCTTGCGCACTCCGCTTTCGCCCACCGCACCTATCTGGCGGTTCGAATTGATGCCGGTCTCGAAGACATTCCTGACGATCGAATTGTTCAAGAGTGTAGTCGGCATGGGGTCGGGTACCTAACGTTCACAGATCCGGCGGATTACGACACCTTCGACCTTGTGAACACCGCAACTCTTAAAGACCCGGATCCTTATGATGTCGACAACTTCATCCGCACTCAGGTCAGCTCCGCGAACCAGGAATCCTTGCGGGAGCTGCTACAGTAGGCCGCGATTTCGCTGCGCCGCTCCCCATTAATCTGGCCCGAACCCTTCATAGGCCGCTGTCGCCGCGCGGCGACCCGTCACGAGCGTGATGGCAACTTTATAGTGCGAATCCGATCATTGTTGACGACAGTGAAGGCGCCCGCCCAGTCAGGGGCTGTCCGGAGCACGTCCAGAACGACAGCGGCGAAATCTTCAGGTGATCGGGTTTCGATTCGAAACAATATCACGCCGGGATCGGATTTCAGGCCACGCTGGAACACGAGTTCCCCGAAATCCTTATCTAAGGTAAGCAGGATGCACGACTCGGAGCCGGCCAACGCCAGAACGTCTTCGTCAGGAGCGCCTGGCTTTGTTTCCGCGATCGAGACTACCTGGAACCCGTTCTGCCGAAGAATCATGATCGCAGGACGTGGGAAATTCTCGTCCGCGAGAAATTTCATGCGGATTTAAGAGGATAGACGCGCTCGGAATGAAGCATCTCGCCGGCATAGGCGAGGCAGGCGCGAATGTCACCGGGAGTGAGGTTAGGATAGCTGCTGAAGATCTGCTCACTGGTCCAACCCTGGGCGAGCAGGTCGATCACCAACTCCACCGAGATCCGGGTGCCACGCACGACCGGCTTGCCTGCCAGAATTTTCGGATCGATCGCGATTCGTTCCTGCCACTTCACGAGACCAAGCATACCAAACGCTGATCAATTGTGACTTGCAGGCGGCCTCAAAATGGGTCTCAAGGGACAAGAGGCCGCCGCAGGCCTGTTCTGCCCCAATTCCTTAGGGCATCAGATTAAGCTTCGGCTTGCCGGCTCGACATGTCGACCGGCTCGTCTGCGCTGGGGCCGTAAATGCCTGGGACTTTTGCGCCCATCGGACGCAGATAGGCCGAAAGCTGGCCGCGATGATGCGCGGAGTGGCTGATCATCATGGCCGGATACTGGATCGCCGGAAAATCGAAGATCGCGAAACTGAGGTTTTTCACCAGATCGGCCGAGGGCGTCTCCGCCAGCCGCGCGACCGCTCGGGCGTGATTTTCTTCGTACCATTTCAAAAGATCGGCGGGCGTCTTCACCGCATCGGGAATGGCGGAGTGTTCGCGATTGAAGGCTCCATCGGCGACTCCCCGCATAAAGAAAATCTCGGTGGAAGCGATGTGCCGGGCCAGTTCCCAGGCGCTCTTGGATTTTTCGTCGGGCTTGTAGGAAGAGCGGTCCGCCGGGACGGCTGCGATCACGCGGCAGGTGGTCCTGTGCTCGTGGTGGATTTGAGGCAGGTACACCTCTTGCAACAAAAAATGGGCTTGTTCGGGGGTCATATCGAACACTCTAGCGCATCCTGGGACCACCAACCAGTACTGCCGGCTCATTCTCGGCGTCAGCGACGTTATGTTATCTTGCATAAAAGACGGTCCCCGCGCGCCGTCGCTCGGAGAAATTATCTTCATGATGAAATTCTGCGGTTATTTTTTTCTGGCCGCCGCGCCCCTGTTTGCACAGGCGGTCTCGCCGACCATTAACCCGCTGCCGTCGCGGGAATTCGGCCAGCCCAGCCTGCTTCCTTCCGGTCTGAATTCGGTCGCGCCCAACCTGGTGGAAGGACGCGAACTGTTTTCGCCTTCCTCGATCGCTTTCGATAGCAGCGTCACGCCGCCGATTCTGTATATCGCCGATACCTCAAACAACCGTGTTCTGGCGTACCAGAATCCTTTCGCGCTCAGCAACTGCGGGCTGAATAATCCCACCTGCGGTTTTGCCAACCTGGTGATCGGGCAGCAAAACCTCACCGGAACGCTGCCCGGCGGACCAAACGCGCCCGGGTTGAGCATCGGATTTTACCAGCCCACCGGAATCGCGGTCGACGGCAGCGGCAACGTTTACGTCGCCGATCAGCAGAACAACCGCATTCTGCGTTTTCCCGCTCCGTTCAAGCAAACCTCGTCGCTGATCCAGCCGGATCTGATCATCGGCCAGGTGGACTTGAACCATAATGCGCCGAACCAGGGACAGAACCTGCCGAACAGTCAGAGCCTGTACTTCTCTTCCAATTCGGTGCGGCCGGTGGGGTTGGCCTTCGACAGCTCCGGCAATTTGTGGGTGACCGACGGCGGCAATAATCGCGTGCTGCGCTTCCCGCAAAGTCAACTGGTCGCCGGCACCACGCCCACCGCGGACACGGTGCTCGGCCAGAACAGCTTCACCACCAACAATGTCGCTTCGCCGCCCAATGGCACTCCGGCGCAATTCGCCTTGAACCTGCTGAACGACCCGCTGGGGCTGGCCTTCGATTCGAACGGCAATCTGTATGTTTCCGACAGCTATAGCCGGGTGCTGTATTTTCAGGCTCCGGTGTCCACTGGCATCCTGGCAGCGCGCGTACTGGGCGCGGCGATTAACTACAGCAACAGTCCCCTGGCCAACGTGAACAGCTATGGCCTGGACGGAGTCGCCGGATTGGCCGTCAGCGGCAATCACCTGTACGCCACCGATTTGGGTGACAATCGCATCGTCGAATACGATACGCCGGCGAACTGGGGAGCGAGCTATGCTTACGGGAACCAGCCGAACGACACGCAGATTTCTCCGCAGATGCTGGCCGTGGTGGGTCAGGGAAATTTCAATAACGGCTCCGCGAATGAAGGCCATGCGCAGGCGTCCTCCTACACCCTGGCGGTTCCGGTGGCCATCGCCTTCAACGGCACCGATATGTGGGTGGTCGATTCCGGCAATAACCGGGTGCTCGATTTTCCGCAGCAGGCGAGCGGCTACATTAACGCGACCCGCCTTGTCGGGCAGCTCGATTACATCTACTCGGCTGCGAATCTGATTGAAGGACGGGAAGTGAACTTCATCGGCGGGGCGCCCGCGGGCGCGGTGGCCATCGACCACAACTCCAATCCGCCGCACCTGTACGTCGCCGATACTTACAACAATCGGATTTTATGTTTTAAGGATGCGCGGTCGGTGCAGTCCAGCTCCCACGCCGACCTGGTGCTGGGCCAATCCACGCCCACCGATTTTTACGATGACGAGATCAACTCCGGCACCAATAACCCCGCCACGCCGACGCAGACCGGGCTGTACGGTCCCCTCGGGATCATCGTCGATACCAACGGCGACCTGTTCGTCGCCGACGGCGGTAATGGACGCGTGGTGCGTTATCCGGCGCCGTTCGCGCAGCCGTCCGGTTCGCAGCAGTTGCCCAACCTGGTGCTCGGACAATCCGGCTTCACCGGTCCGACGATCACCGACGCGACGCAGCAGAACATGCACACGCCGTGGGGCATCGGCCTGCTGTGCAATGCAAATGCAACTGGGCAGTGCACCACCCGCAACCTGGTGGTCTCCGACGCCTACGATAATCGCATCCTGGTGTTCACGCGGCCGAGCGGCGGCGATTTTCAGAACGGGCAGAATGCGTCGCTGGTGCTCGGCCAGAGCGGTTTTACCAGCACCACCAAATCCAGCTCCACCAGCGGGCTGAATACGCCGACCCATCTCTCCATCGATTCCTCGGACCGCATTTATCTATGCGATACCGGCAACAATCGCGTGGTTTTCTACTCGAATATTTCGACCAGCACCAACGGAGCGACGCAGGCGTTCCAGCTCAACGGCCTGAGCTCGCCGGAGGGAATCGTGGTGACGCAGGACACCGGCGAAATCTGGATCGCCAACACCGGCAGTAACCAGATCTACCGCTTCCCGCAGTACACCACGATCATTTTGACGGCCCAGCCGAACAATTATCAACAGGTGATCACCGCGGTGCTCCCCACCCAGACCGGCCCGCTGGGCCTCGCTCTGGACGATTCCGACAACCTGCTGGTGGCCGAATCCGCCAACCGCATCACCTTTTTCTACGCCGAACTGACCTTCGCCAGTGAAGCCAGCTACAACAATCAGCAACTGGCGCCGGGCGAACTGGCCGGAGTCAGCCGCGTGGGGCTCAATTTCAATTTCACGCAGGATTATAATCTGAGCGGCATCAGCCCGTGGCCGAGCACGGAATCGGCCAACGATCTCGAGGTCCTGATAAACGGCAATCCCGCCCCGATTTTCCGCGTCGATCCGACCTTCATTTCTTTCCAGGTCCCCACCAGCACGCCGGGATCGGGTACGGCGATTTTCCAGGTGGTCCATCCTTCCACCGGCGAAATCGTCGGCGAGGGCGATTTCCAAATGTCGCCGTACCAGCCAGGATTTTTCACGTCGAATGCGCAAGGCACGGGACAGGTGGCGGCATTCATGTCCGGACCGGATATCAACAACTGCACTCCCACCCCGCAGTGCGCGATCAACAGCTCGTCTTATCCGATTCCCGCAAATGGAAAGGATACGATCTCATTCTGTCTGACCGGCGGAGGCGTGTTTCAGGGAGGGCCGCCCGATGGAGTTGCGCCCACCGCTGCCGCTTCCACCGCGGTGCCGCCGCAGCTTTTGTCGGTCAATGGATTCGGTGCGAGCGGCCTTGTGCCTCCAGCCGACGTCACCTATTCCGGCGCGGGTTGCGGATTTGCCGGCGGATGGCAGGTGAATTTCGTGGTGCCGAGCACCATTCCACCGGGCAACAGCAACATCATCGCGATTACGCTGGGCGATGTGGCGAGCACGCTCGGCAACAACAACCAATCGCTTACGGTGTGGTTCGCGACGAAATAGGCAAAACTGCTCGGTAGCGCGGGTGCGGGGCAACTCTCTGCCCCGCGCATACCAGCGCGTACCGAGGCGTTATCATAACGTTTGATCGTGACCTTCGCGGAAACTTATCTGACGCGGCTCCAGGCCGCCGTCGCGGATCTCGACTTTCAGAAAATCTCGCAAGCCATCGAATGGTTTCGCGAGGCTCGCGCGGCCGGACGCTCGATTTTCGTGGCCGGCAATGGCGGCAGCCAGGCCACGGCGTCGCATTTCGTCTGCGACATGGTGAAAGGCGCGAGTTTCGGAAAATCGTCGCGTTTCCGCATTCTGGCGCTGAACGAATCAATGCCCACGGTCACCGCCTATTCGAATGACGTCGGCTATCACGACGCCATCCTCGAGCAGCTCAAGAATTTCGCGCAGCCCGGCGATCTGTACATGGCGATCAGCGGCTCCGGCAATTCTCCCAACGTCGTCCGCGCGATGGAGTACGCCAATTCCATCGGCTGCCGGACGCTGGCCCTGACCGGGCGCGACGGCGGACAACTGGGCGCCGCCGCCGGGTTAAATATTCACGTCCGCGAGCCGCACATGGGGCGCATCGAAGACGCGCACCACATCATTTGCCACATGATCTGTTATTCGTTTATCGATGCGGAATCGGGCGATTACTGCAACGGCAGCTCGTCCTGACCGTTGCCGCCGTCGGCCTCCGGAATCAGGCTGGCCGCGGCCACCTGATCGTCGGCGCCCACGTTCACCAGCCGCACGCCCTGCGTGGACCGTCCCGTCTGCCGGATTTCGCCCGAGTCGATGCGGATGATCTGTCCCTGCCTGGTGATGATCATCAGGTCCGAATCTTCCTGCACGGAAAGAATCGCCACCACCTTGCCGATGCGCGGCGTCGTCTTCATATTGACGACCCCCTTGCGCCCGCGCGCGGTCAGCCGGTAATCCTGAAGCGGAGTGCGTTTGCCCCAGCCGTTTTCGGAAATGGAAAGAATCAGCCCGTCTTTTCCGACCACTTCCATGCCGACCAGATAATCGCCTTTTTCGAGCTCCATGCCTCGGACGCCCGCGGCGGGGCGGCCCATCGCGCGAACATTGCTTTCCTTGAAGCGGCAGGCCATGCCTTCGTGGGAGGCCAGGAAAATGTAGTCTTCGCCGCTGGTCAGGCGCGCGCTCAGCAGTTCGTCGCCCTCGTCAAGACCGATGGCGATGATGCCGCTGGGCCTGGGGTTGTCAAACTCCGTCACCGCGCATTTTTTAATGGTGCCCTGCTTGGTCACCATCACCACGAACCTGTCCGGCTGGTCCAGGTTCCGCACCGGAAGGAACGCGGTCGGCTGTTCGTCCGGCTGCAAATTGATCAAGCCCGAAGCGTGCTTGCCCTTGGACGTGGTTCCGGCGTCGGGGATCTCGTAAATCTTCTGCCAGTAGACGCGTCCCTTGTTGGTGAAGATCAGCAGGTAGGCGTGAGTGGAGGCGATGATCAGGTGCTCCACCACGTCCTCCGCGCGCGTGGACATGCCGATGCGCCCCTTGCCGCCGCGCGTCTGCCGCCGGTAGGTGTCGACCGCGGTGCGCTTCAGGTAGCCGCCGTGCGTCACCGTCACGGCGACGTCTTCCTCCTGCACCAGATCTTCCAGCTTGATCTCGCCGGTGTCCTCGATGATCTGGGTGCGGCGATCGTCGCCGAAATCCTTCTGGACTTCTTTTAATTCCTTGACAATCAAGCCGCGCAGTACGTTTTCCGATCCGAGAATTTCCAGATATTCTTTGATTTTTACCTGAATTTCATTGAGTTCGTCGAGGATCTTCTGCTGCTCCATGCCGGTCAGCCGCTGGAGCTGCAATTCGATAATCGCCTGCGCCTGCCGTTCGCTGAACCTCGGCCCCCGCGGATCGGCGTCGACCAGCTTTGCGTACTCCTCCGCTTCGGCCGGCGTGATGAAATTCATCAGCGCCTCGCGCGCTTCCCGGGGAGTTTTCGCCGCGCGGATCAGCGCGATCACCGCGTCCAAATTGTTCAACGCGCGCTGGAAGCCGAGCAGCAGATGCTCGCGCTCCCGTGCCTTGCGCAGCAGATAATCCGTGCGGCGCCGCACCACGTCGAGGCGATGGTCGATGAAGCGCTTCAGCGCGTCGATCAAGGGCAGCTCGCGCGGCTGCCCGTTGACGATCGCCAGCACGATCACGCCGAAGTTCACCTGCAGCTGCGTTTGTTTGTACAGATTATTCAAAATGATTTCGGCCTGTTCGCCGCGCTTCAGCGGGAAGACGATGCGCATGCCGTCGCGGTCGCTTTCATCGCGAGGCTCGCCCATGCCTTCCAGCTTCTTTTCGTTGATCAGGGTGGCGACGTGCTCGATCAGGCGCGCCTTATTCACCTGATAGGGCAGTTCGGTGACGATGATTGCTTCCGAGTCGCGGCCGAACTTTTCGGTAGCCGCTTTGGCGCGGATTTTGACGGTGCCGCGGCCTTTGGCGAAGTATTCGAGGATGCCTTCGCGGCCCAGAATCAACCCGCCAGTAGGAAAATCCGGTCCCTGGACCAGTTCCGCGATTTTCGAAAGATGCGTCGCCGGATTCTGCACCAGCAGAATGCAGGCCTCGATAATCTCGCGCAGATTGTGCGGCGGAATCTTGGACGCCATCCCGACCGCGATTCCCTCGCTGCCGTTAATCAGCAGATTGGGAACGCGCGCCGGCAAAACTTCCGGCTCCACTTCACTTTCATCGTAATTCGGCCGGAAATCGACGGTTTCTTTGTCGATGTCTTCGAGCAAAGTTTCGGCGATCCGCGCCAGGCGCGCTTCCGTGTACCGCATAGCCGCCGGCGGATCGCCATCGACCGACCCGAAATTTCCCTGCCCGTCCACCAGCGGGTAACGCAGCGAAAACGGCTGTGCCATGCGCACCAAAGCGTCATAAACCGGAATATCGCCATGCGGATGATATTTCCCGAGCACTTCGCCGGTGATTTTGGCGCATTTTCGCGTCGGCCGGTTGTAATGCAACCCGAGTTCGCTCATCCCATAAAGGATGCGCCGGTGAACAGGTTTCAAGCCGTCGCGAACATCGGGCAGGGCGCGCCCGATAATGACGCTCATGGCATAGTCAAGATACGAGCGCCGCATCTCGTCTTCGATATTGATCGGAATGAGGTTTTTCGCGCCCCCATCACCGCCCCCGCCAAGAGGAATCTGCCCGCCGGATGGAGGAGTAGCCGGGTCTCGTGGATCTTGGGGATCTGCCAAAGAATTGCTCCTTGCTTACGGGCCTGAGGAGTAGCCCTGATTAAACTCTATTTTAGCAGCCTTGCTATTGAAAAAGCTAGGGTTACTGTATCGCCCAGACTCCACGAATCAGCACTTTCCGCCGGCCCGAAAGCTACGGTAATCCGCTGATTTTTTCCGCCGCGCCGACGCGAATGCGCAACTCCAGCTTGTCGCGGAGCGTATTCATCATGATGCAGGCCCGATCCGCGATTTGCACAATTTTTTCAAGCAGCTCCGGATCGTCGCTTTTCGCGGTGACGTACAATTCCACGCTGCTGAAGCGCACTGGCGAATCGGCAAGCGTACCGGTGACCTCGGTTTGAACGTCGGAAATCCGCGCTTCGCGCGCCCGAATCGCCGCCAGAATATTGCTCATGAAGCAGCCGCCGATTGAGGCGAGGAATAATTCTCCGCCCATCGGTCCTGCATCGGAACCGCCCTTGGCAACCGGCCGGTCGACCAGAACGCGGTGTTTCCCGAAGATCGCTTCAGAGGTTGTCGTCGAAATCTGACGAAGTTGAATCTTGATATCATTCGCCATGCTGAGGCCATCATCTCATGTTCCTGAACGGGTCCGGCGCGGGGTAGTGTCTGAAATCTGCGTTGATTTGCAACGCGCCCCCGCCATGACTTTCGGGGCTATTGCGCGTTACAGCCCCGCCAGTAATGGCGGGGGCTCTCCCATCTTTAGCGGTCAACGCAGATTTCAGACACTACGCGGCGCAGGCAGTTGCGGGTATTGAGTTCGCGCCGGAAGCGCACTATACTCTCCGCAGGCGTTCGCCGAATTCGGCGTCCGACCGGCAGATCACTCCAGGAACCTCGGAGGAATATTTATGCGCATACGCAGATTGGCCAGTACAATTGTTGCTCTCTTTGTTGCTGTCTTTGTTGATGGGTTCGCGGCCAAGGCCGACGACATGGCCTACATGATCAATGCCCAAAGCCAGTTTGGAATCATCGACCTGAACACCGGCGATTTTTCTTCGCTCGGCTACAGCACCATCCCGTCTTTCGTGCCCGTGGGGCTCGGCGTCAGCGGAGGCCAACTGTATACGGCCGGCTACACCGACACGACCCTTTATCAGGTGAATCCCGCGAGCGGAGCGCTGACGAAAATCGGCGCCGGTTCCGTGCATTATTACGGCCTCGGCTCGACCACCGGGGGTCTGTACGCGCTGGGCGCCTATGTTGCCTCCAACAATGCCACGCAGTTCAATCTGTATTCGATCGACCCCACCTCCGGCGCGGCCACGCTGATCGGCCCGATTGGCGCGATCGGGCCTTCTCAAACCTGGACTCTTTCGAACGGATCATCCACGCTCTATCTGTCCGACAATTTCAATCTCTATTCGCTCGATACCACCACCGGCGCAGCCACGGTGATCGGCAGCCAGCCTTTGTCGACCCTCAATGCGGCCGCGCTGGTTTATGAGGACGGCACTTTGTATGCGGGCGTCGATAGCTGCACTCCTTCCTGCAATATATCCGTGTGGTCGCTCAATGCGACCAGCGGAGCCGGCGCCTTGGTCGCCAACGCGACCAACACCGGTGATTTTCAGGGGCTCGCGCCGATCGTGCCGCCGGCCAGTCAGCAGGTCTTGCCCCAGTTCGCTTTCGGCGGCGGCTGGTATACCGGCGTCTACTTCACCAACACCAGCGCCAGTCCGGTCTCATTTACGGTCAAGTTCATCGGCGACGATGGGAATGCGCTGAACGTGCCGGCAATCGGCAATTCGATCCTGGTGAGCCTGGCCGCGGGCGGCACGACGATTCTTGAAGCGCCCAATTTCGGAAGCCTGCAGCAGGGCTACGTGTCGGTGGCTTTGCCGAACGGCGTAACCGGATACGGAGTCTTTCGCCAGAGCATCGCCGGGATCAACGATCAGGAGGCCGTCGTACCGCTTTCGAGCGCCAGCGTGAGCGGCAGCACGCTGATCTGGGATGACACCGCGTACACCACCTCCATCGCCATCGCCAATCCGAGCGCGACGCAAGCCGTGGTTTCGATCGCCATCCGCGACACCTCCGGTAACATGATCGGGACGTCGTCGCTCACCCTGGCGCCGCGGACTAAGACGGAAGCCGTGCTGCACAGTCTGCCCGGGTTGGGAGGAGTCGTCGGCAATCGCGGATCGGCCACATTCGTCACCAGCACCGGGACCGTCGTGGTGCTCGGGCTGCGCTTCAATGGCGCCGCATTCACGTCGATTCCGGTGGAAAATCAGTGACCGGCGAAACAAAGGATAATGGAAGCCGTGCGACTGGTCCAATTCATCGATGATCACGACGCGCGGCGCGTCGGAGTGGCCGAGGGAGGCGAACACCTTCGATTGATCGCCCGGTTTGCATCGGTTTATGAACTCGCGCAGGCGGGCATCCGCAACGGCCAGACTCTCGCCGCGCTGGCGGAAGCCAATCTTTCTCCGGAACGCCTCGATTACGAAAGCGTCGTCGTGGAGCGCCGATTGCTCCCTCCGCTCGACCATCCCGACCCGGCGCGATGCCTGGTTTCCCTCACCGGCCTGACGCATCTTGGCAGCGCCCAATCGCGCGACAAGATGCACGCGGCGTCCGCGCCGGGCGCGGTGGAAACCGATTCGATCCGCATGTTCCGCCTCGGTCTCGCCGGCGGAAAGCCTCAGCCCGGCGAAACCGGCAATCAACCCGAATGGGCGTATAAAGGCGATGGCCGCTGCGTGGTGGCTCCCGAACAGCCGATCACGCAGCCCGCTTTCGCCGACAACGGCGGCGAAGAAGCCGAAATCGCCGGACTCTACGTGATCGACGACGCGGGCAATCCCTGGCGTGTTGGCTTCGCCATCGGCAACGAATTTTCCGACCACGTGATGGAGAAAAAAAATTACCTGTACCTGGCGCACTCGAAACTCCGCCAGTGCTCCTTCGGGCCGGAGTTGATGCTGGGGCCGTTGCCCGATGCGATCGGCGGCGCGATTCGAATTCTGCGCCACGGCCAGACGGTCTGGAGCGGCGAATTGCAAAGCGGAGAATCGAACATGTGCCACTCCATCGCCAACCTGGAGCATCATCATTTCAAGCATGCCTTGTTCCGCCGCCCGGGCGACGTTCATGTGCATTTCTTCGGCGCCAGCGCGATCAGTTTCGGCGCGGGTTTTCATCCGGCGGACGGCGACGTGTTTGAAATCGAAGTTCCCGCGTTCGGCCGGCCGCTGCGCAATCCTCTGCGCATCGAAACCGCGCGCGAAATGGTCGCGGTCCAGCCGTTATAGGCCTCGTTTTGCTCAGACGCCATTTCCGGCGGCGCGCGCGCTAAAAAGCCCGCCCCACATGCGCGGCCCGCGGATCATCCGCGGTTTTCATCAAGCGGCTACGATTCCTCCGGCGGATCCTCACCCAAATCTTCCGCGCGATTCTCGAAGCGCGTGTAAGCTCCCAGAAACCGCAGCGGCACCGTGCCGATGGGCCCATTTCTTTGCTTGGCGATGATCAGATCCGCCAGCCCCTTTACGTCTTCGCGGTCCTTTTTATATACTTCTTCGCGATAAATGAACGCCACCAGGTCGGCGTCCTGCTCGATCGAACCGGAGTCGCGCAGATCGCTCAGTTGCGGCTTGTGATCGCCGGGGCGCGTTTCCGCCGCGCGGCTCAACTGCGACAAAACCAGGAACGGCACGTCCAGATCCTTGGCCATCAGTTTCAGGCCGCGGGACATCGCGCTCACTTCCTGGTTGCGATTTTCCGAGCGCCCGTAGCTGCTCATCAATTGCAGATAATCGATCACCACCAGGCTCAATCCGTGCTCCGATTTCATGCGCCGCAGCTTCGAATGAACGTCCATCAGATTCACGCCCGCGGTGTCGTCCAGAAACAGCGGAGCTTCCGTCAAATCCGCCAGCGCGACGTGCAGTTTCCGGCGTTCTTCCCCGTTCAAATACCCGATGCGGAATTTGTGCTGATCGACGCGCGCCGCCGCGCACAACAGACGCGTCAGCAAACTCGACGACGACATTTCCAGTGAAAACACGGCCACCGGCCTGCGAATCTGCGGATGGGTGGCCACGTGCTGCGCGATGTTCAACGCCAGCGCCGTTTTTCCCATCGAGGGCCGCGCCGCCAGAATGAACAATTCGCCGCCATGCAATCCGCCGGTCATTTCATCGAAGCGCTTGAACCCCGTGCTGAGGCCGCTGATCCGCTGGCTGGGATCGAGAAACGCGCCGATTCCACCGGGAAATTTTTCGACAATGCTCGCCGGCGACGCCAGTTGTTCCCGCGTGCGCGATTCGCCCAGTTTGAGCAGCGTCTCCTCGGCCGATGCGAGAATCGCGTCCGGCTCTTCCTCGGCGATCAGGCAGCGGTCGATCACTTTTTGCGCGCTGAAAATCAGCTTGCGCAGCGTCGCCTTATCTTTGACGATGCGGGTATAGCTGTCGAGGTTGGGAATCTCCGGCATCCCCTCGTCCAGCGAGAGGACGTACGACATCCCATCCACCGATTCGAGCTGCCCCTGTTTCATCAGCTCATTGGTGACCGTGACGCGGTCGATGCGCTCGCCGCGATCGTACAGATCCTTCATCCGCGCGTAAATGCGCCGATGTTTTTCCAGGCTGAAATCTTCGGGCGCAACGGTGCCCGCCACTTGCAGATAAACCGAGTCGTTCAGCAGAATCGAGCCAAGCACCAGGCGCTCGGCGTCGAGATTCGCTGGCAGACCTTTCGCAAATGCCAGATCCGTTGTCGCCATGAATTCCGGGGAGACTCTAAGTTAGCGTCTCCGCGCCTCCAGGGCAAACGAAATTTTCGGCGTTTGCTTCCGCACAGTTAGGCTCATGAAAAACCTGTGGACATCGGCGCAAACACCTGAGGATTGTAAAATGATGACGACAAAGGCGCGCCGAAGCGATTTCCACACAGCCTCCACAGAAACATTTTAGCGCTGGACTGTTTTGGTTGTGGCGACTGGGGTATCGGACGTCTTACGCAAGATCGATCTAGTACTTCGCGTCGGCCGGCTTCGGAGCCGCCGGCTCGATCGATGCATGGATGATTTTATCGATGTGCGGCATGTAGCGATCGAGATACGCCTGCCCACCATTGGCGATCTGGTCTTCTTTAGTCGACGTATCACCGTAGCCGGAGTAGAACTGATCCACCAGTTCCATCCCTTCGACCACCTGGCCGATCGGCGCGAAATCCGGATCGAGCCGCGAATTGTCGCCATAATTAATGAAGAGCTGCGTGGTGCGCGTATTTGGCCCGGCCGTGGCGAACGATACCGTGCCGCGCTTGTTTGATTGGTATGGCTTGGAATCGTCGCGGAGGTTGCGTTTTTCCCACTCCTGATTCAGCGCCGGCTTCGGGCTGAGTCCGAACTGCGCCATGAAGCCCGGAATCACGCGGAAAAAGGGCGCGCCGGTGAAGAATCCGCTGCGCACCAGCGAATAAAAACGGTCCGCGCCGAGCGGCGCCCACGCCCGCGTCACTTCAATGATCACCGGGCCCTTGGTGGTCGTGAATTTCACGCGATACACCGCGGGCGCGTGCGACGAAGCGGTGTGTCTCACGCCGCTTTTGGTTGCCGTTTTCGTCTGCGCGAAGGCGAGTCCGCAAAGCAACAAAATCGTCAAAGCATTTTTCATAGAATTTTTATGATACTATCGCCGCGCGCGAAATCGAAACTCATGCTGGCTCATGAACACCTTTCCTCCGCGGAAGGCGACGCCCTCGGCTTCCAGCCGCAAGCGCTGCTCGGCGCCGGCCTCGCGCGGCAGCAGAATTTTCCCGCCCGCGCCCAGCACGCGATGCCACGGCAATTTTCCGTCGGAATTGCGCAGCGCCCACGCGACGCGCCGCGCATTCCCGGGAAATCCCGCCGCGCGCGCCACCGCGCCGTACGTGGCCACTTTGCCCTTTGGAATTTTCGCAACCGCCGCTCGAATCTGCGCGAACATGAGCAACATTCTCCAATTTACAAGCGCTGGCCATTGACCGCGACCACAGGGAGCGGCGGACGATTCCGGTCCGCGGTATAGTTCCTAAAGCAAAATATTCACGATGCGATCCGACCCCGCTTCCGCGCGCAGCATCAAATGTAAATTATTCTTCGCCGCGTCATGCCACCACGTCCCCGCGCGCAACAGTTCCCGCCGCGCGGCCTCTTCGTACGCGCCCGATTGTTCCGCAACCTCGCGCGGCATTTTGGTGTGATGCAAAACCCATTCGTAAGTCCGTGCGCGCTTCGATTCAATCTCCACCCGCAAAAACTCGCCCGCCGGCGCCGCGTGAAATTGCGAATTATCCTCTAATTCCGGTTCCCATAAAAAGAATTCCGCGCCTAATGACGGAAAATAGTGCAGTTCCATCCGATCCTTCACCGCCAGCGGCACAATCCAGCCGTTGCGCACGAACATCGGCACACGCCCCGGCGCCGCGCTGATTTCGATCACCTGCCGGCCCGGATATTCGATGTTGGTCCGCAGATCGGTCCAGTTTCCGCGCGGCAATTCCACCCGCCGCCGCGTCCCCGGCGCGGCCATCGGCGCCACCAATACCTCATCCCCGAGCATGAACACATCCGCCTGCCGGTCCGAATCCGCATCGCGCGAAAATTCGAGCGGCAGCGGCCGGATCAGCGGGTAGCCGCGATCATAAGCCTCGCGTAAATAAGTGATCAGATAAGGCGCCCACTCGAGGCGTGTCGCCCGATCGATCCCGCCTTCGCCCGCGCTGCGATAAACAATCGGCAGCAGCGTACTCAAATCCTCCGCGCGTTGTCGCACCGCCGCTGGCGCTCCGTCAAAAATTGACAAATCCACCGCCGGATACGCCAGACCCGACAAGCTCCAGTTCACAATCGTTCGAATCAACGCCGCAAAATCATCCCACGACCGAACCGGCGAAGCCGGCAGTTTCGCCGCGCCTTTCGGCAAACGATCCGGCGAAAGTAAGTCCAGCGAGTCGCCCTTCACTTCATTCCGAGGCGAAATACTCGAATATTGCTCCAGAATTTCCTTCGCGGCCGGACCATAATAAAAGATAAAATCCAGGAAATCCGCGCCGTGCGCCTCGATCGCGCCGCGGTTCATATCGAAAATGCAGCTTGCCGGTGACCGGACCAGAATCCCGTAACCCGCGCTCGTAAAAAAATAACCGTGCTCGCGTTCCAGCCGCTCGCCGCGCAGATTCAGCTTGGGACCCGTTCCGCCCATCAACCCGAAAACGCGTTCCTCCGCGGCCAGCGCGATGCGCAGCTCGGCGCCATCGCCGTCGCGCACCACCGTCGCGTCCGTCACCGGCGTCTCACCCGCGTGAATATGCAGCTTCAGATCGTTGCGGTCCAGGTCGACCGTCAGGTATTTCGTACTCATGGTGATGGTTGATCCAACGTCAATCAGCGTCGGCGTGATCTTTTCGTGCGCCAGTGCGCCCACCCGCGGAACCGCGTCGGACCAGTTGCGCGAAAAGTGAAACGCCACCGGGCTCAGCCATTCCAGCTCCGCCGTCCCATCGTCCAGATGCAGCGTCAGCTTCCCATCGCCCCAGTCGCGCGACACCACCGCAGCCGAAGCGGCGGCGGCAAAGCACAGAATTAAACACAAACCGCGCATTCAAATTAAGACAAGATCTCGCTGAATTTCACCCGTAACGCGGGCGCTAGAATCATCAACAAACATATCGATTTCCGAGCGAATTCCGAATTCCGGCAAATAAATCCCCGGCTCGATCGAAAAACATGTCCACGGCATGACTTTCCGCTCGTCATGCGTCTCGAAATTGTCCATATTCGCGCCAGTCCCGTGAATGTCCGTGCCGATCGAATGGCCGGTGCGATGGAAAAAATATTGGCCGAACCCCTGCGACCGGATGTGCCCGCGAGCCGCGTCGTCCACTTCGAACCCGCGCAGCTCCTGCTTCGCCGCGACCGCCTCCTGCACCCGTTTGATCGCGCAATCGCGCGCCGTCGTCACCACGCGAAACACGTTCTGAATCGCATCCGGCGGAGTCTCGCCGCAATACGCCGTCCAGGTAATGTCGTAATAAACGCTCTCCGGCCGCTCCAGCTTGCCCCACATATCGATCAGCACCAGGTCCCCGCGCTTGATTTCCGAACAAGCCTCCCGCGTCGGATCATAATGCGGATTCGACGCGTTTCCGTTCACCGCCACATCCGGACCATGATCGATAAAAATCCCATCCTCTTTATATCGCGCCAAGATAAATTGCTTGATGTCCCATTCCGTCACCCGCGCGCCGCCGCGCTGCGATTCGCCGATTTTCGCGAACGCCTCACGCCGCACGGGATCGATCCGCCGCGCGGCCCCCAGGTGCGATTCAAGCTGCGCCGCCGTCCACTTCGCTTCAAACCGCTGGACCAGGTTCGCCGAGCTGACAATTTCAACACCCAGCGATCGCACCAGCTCGATCGTCCCGGCGTCCACCATCGCCACATACGGAATCGCGCAGTGCGGCGAATATTGCATGGCGATTCGTTTCGCATCCCCCAGAATTTCGCGAACCCGCCCCACCATTTCGTTCCATTCCGCGTACTCCGTCTGCGCGCCGGGCAGCCCGTCCAGCGTGTGCGCTTCAATCTTGTGCACCAGCCGTCGAGGCTCGCCCTCGGCCGGAACGAAGTAATACCAACGCCGCGAAAGCATCGACCCCGGCGTGAATTGCAGCACGCGATAGGCCAGCGGATCGCGGCGATGATGGTCAAAAAAAAGCCAGCCGTCCAGCTTTTCTTCGCGAATCGCCTTTTGAATTTCCCCGAGATTCATTGGAAAAATGGCCTCCATTTCTTTTCCGGCGGAGGCGGCGTCGCCAGGCTGACCAGGACCAGGCACGCCACTGAAGCCAGCAGCGCCGGATACACCGCGTCCGTGTTGTTCTTCCAGCCGAGCCCCTGCGCCACGTTCCAGCCGACCGTCACCGCGGTTCCAACCACAATCGACGCGATCGCTCCCGCCGTGTTGGTTCGCTTCCAGAAAAACACCGCCATTACCGCGGGCGTCACCGCCGCGCCATAAACCGTGTAGGCGTACAGCGCCGCATTCAGGATGGACTGGAACTGGGTCGCCTGCAACAGCGCAAACACGCCCAGCGCGACCACCAGCACGCGCGACATGATCAGGCTCTGCCGCTCCGTCGCGTGTGGATTGATAAAGCGCTCGTAGACATCGTGCATCAGATTTGTTGCGGGCGAAAATAGATAGTTATTCGCGGTCGAAATGACTTTCGCAAAAATTCCGCCCATCAGGATCGCGCCGATCAGCGGCGGCAGCCCCTCGCGCGCGGCCAGTGGAATAATTTCGCGCGGACTGTCGGTCTTGAATTTCGCGCTGCCGACGACGGCGAACACCACCAGCAGCGTTTCCAGGAACACGGTTCCCACAATCCAGCCAACCACCGCCATCCGCGCGTCCTTTTCCGATCGCGCCGAAAAAAATTTCTGATACATGCCCTGATTGCCGATCAGCAGCAGCATGGTCGGCAACAGCGTGCCCGCCGCCTCTTCCAGGCCGCCGTCGCCCAGAACGGTGAAGTGGCTCGCGGGAAGCGCGCGGTGCACTTCGCTCCATCCGCCGACGTTGTTCAACAACAACGGCACCGCGATCGCGACCACCACCGTGACCAGACTACCGATCACCACGTCAAGATACGCGATCGATGCCATGCCCGCCGCCGCGGTAAAAACAATCACGAAGACGGAGATGATGTACATTCCCGTCTGGCGCTCGAGACCGGGAAAAATCAGGTGCAGAATATCGCCGCCCGCTTTGAGCTGATAACTGGTAATCACCGTGTAGGAAATGACGATCGCCACGGTCGCCATCACCCGCGCCGTCGCGTTATAGCGAGTCTCCAGAAGGTCCGGCACGGTGAACTGCGCAAAGCGCCGCGCGCGTCCCGCGATGGCCGCGATCACCGCCAGCCCGCACCATCCGCCGCCTGCCAGCCACAGCGCGGTGAATCCTTCGCGGTAGGCTTTTTCCGCGCCGGCAAACAAACTCCCGGCGCCGATCCAGGAGCTGAGCAGCGTGAACACCAGCACGGTCCACGGCAGTTTTCGCCCGGCCACCAGAAAATCGCTGCGCGTGCGGACGGTAAAAGTCTTTTTGAGCGTCACGCCGCACAGCGTCCCCACCACCACGCAAAGAACCACCACGTAGATCATGCGAAATCAGGAGCGAACCACGCGCCAGTCCACCTTTGTTTTGAAATTCGCGAAGCCTGCCACGTCGCGCGCGTCGACCACGGAAAACGAAATCACGTCGTCCAGCCAGTCCTGGCTGTAGCCTTCGCGATACTGCGTGGCAACGGTCAGTGTATAGTCTTGCCGGGTCAGAAGGCAATCGAAGGTGAAGTCGACCTCAAACATCTCGCCCGCGTGCACGCGCCCGAAATCGACTCCTTCGATGCGCGTGTTGGTGCCGTAAACATCGATGCCCAGACGATTGCGAATCAGTACACCGACCACCGGCTCTTCCAGTTCGCGCTCGGCTCGCGCACGCACGCGAATGGTCACCGGCTCGCCCGGCCGCAAGCTGCGCGTTTCCGCGCCGGCCTGATCGATCAGTGCCGCGCTCACCACGCGGCTCGCGCCATCGCCATGCCGAAACGTTTCGCTGGTTTGCGTTTCCTCCCGCGGACCCTGCTCCCGATCGAGCACCATTCCCACATAGCGATTCACCACTTCACTGGGCCGTCCGCAAGCCGCCACGCGGCCGTCGATCATCAGCGCCGCGCGATCCGACAATCGCTTCACCAGGCCGAGGTCGTGCGATACAAACAAAACCGTGACCTTACGATTTTTCAGGTCTTCGAACTTTTTGATGCAGCGGTTGGCGAAAATCGCGTCGCCGACGGCCAGCGCTTCATCGACAATCAGAATCTCCGGCTCGACGTGAATCGCTGTCGCGAACGCCAGCCGCACGTACATCCCGGTTGAATATTCCTTCACCGGCCGGTCCAGAAACGCCCCGATTTCCGCGAATTTCTCGATCTCCGGAAAGACGCTCTCCATTTCACGGCGCGTCAGACCGAGAATCTCTCCGTTCAGAAAAACGTTCTCGCGTCCGGTAAATTCGGGATTGAATCCCGCGCCCAATTCGAGCAGTGCGGCCACGCGTCCACGCTTGATCACCCGCCCGCGCGTCGGCTCCAGAATCCCGCTGACGATTTGGAGCAGTGTGCTCTTGCCGCTCCCGTTCGGCCCGATCACGCCGAAAACTTCGCCCCGTTCGACGCTTAGATTCACGTCGCGCAGCGCCCAGAACTCTTTCGGCGAATAATTTTGACTGAACGGAAGAATTTCCAGCAGACGGTCCAGCGGCCGCCGGTACAAACGATAAACCTTGGAAACGTTCTGGACCTGGAGCAACCCTTCAGTTTATCAAGTGCCCATCCGAACGCTGCGCCGGAACGATTCCGGCAAAGGCGTCGCATACCCGATCAGGCAATATTGGTCCAGCGCAAACAGCACCACGCTCTCGAACCCTTTGCCCAGCGCGAACTGAGCCTCTTTGAGCCATGGCGTCGTCGGATCGCTGATGCCCACCAGGTGCGAGCTTTGTGTCGCCGGAAAACCCACGGTCGCTGCGAAATCCACGGACGATTCCGCCAGATCCAGATCGCGTTCCAGCGTAAACCCGAAATCCTCCGTCTTTAACACCGCGAGCGCCGAGGGCGTCCACGCGCTCTGCGGAAAATTGATCGCCTGGTCGAACACCGTAGAATTCGTATCGGTCGGATACAAAACTTCAAACCGGCAGTTCGCTTCACTCGTCCGCACAAACGCCATCACCGCGTTCGTAAAATTCCCGAGCACCATCGCCAGAAACGCGACTTCATCGGGATAACTCGCCGGATTTACACTATTCGTCGTAATCGCCGGCATCGTGTAGCCGTACTGCGCCAGAAATTGCGCCTGCGTCCACGCATCGTAAAATGGCATCCCGGAATAATCCGTTCCCGCGCCATTGTTCGGAAAATACCACCACTGCACTTCGCCGAATTGCAAAAATGGCTGCAATCCCGCCGAGGCCTGCAACCCCGCCATTACCGCATAAGCCTGTTCCCAGAACGCGAGGCTCGTCGGCGAAAAATTGGTTTGCAGCGACGGCGTCGGCAGCAGAATCGGATCGCCCGCCGGTCCCATCTGCGCGATCCCCGCGGCCGCAGAAGGATCGCCGTTGCCCAACTCCATGCTGAACGACGCCGTCGATTCGATCCCGTATCCCTGAAGCGCCGCGAAGAAACTCGCGTGCCAATCCCGCGCCGCGCGATTCACCACCGGCGACGCGCTCAGGTCCGTGTACCAATTCCCATCCACGCCGCCGCTGAAATTCGCACCCGACGCCGTCACCGTAAATCCGCTGCTGGTCGTCGACGACGAAATTCCCAGCGCATTTCCCGCCACGCCCATCGCCCGCGATTGAATGGTCAGCACGTTTCCCGAAGCGTTGGCCCACACCGCGGTGTAGCCGCGATTCAACTCGATCGCGAACGCCGTCGCCACCATCTCCGCGGTCATGCCCATATGAATCAACTTGGTCAGAACCAGGTTCGATCCCGATTGATCGATATTCACCGTCACCGTCGAACTGAACGCCGGCGTCCCCGAAAACGTCACCGTCGCCGTTGCGTAAACCGTTCCATCGCGAACAATTTCGTAAAACCACAACGCGCCGCAGTAGTGATTCTGCCGCCCGTTGTAGCCCAGCGAATCGATCATCCACGCCGTCCGCTCCGGCGCGAGCGTCAGAGAATTCTGCGTATCCCAGTCGGTCGCCAGCGTGATGGTCGGCTGCGTTGGGAACGTGGGCAAAGTGGTGGTCGGAACCGCGGCCTCGATAAAATCGAAATAAAAATCAGCACCCGCCGGACCCGCGTGTGTCAAGGTGACGGTATGCGACCCCGCGCCGTATTGTCCGACGGGATAGCGCAACAAAACCTGTTCGCCCGGAATCAGCAGGTTCGCGGCCGAGACCGCGACGCCATCCACGGTAATCGCGACCGCGGCTCCATTACCCGTGCATTGAAATCCTATATATAAGGTGTGCGTCGCGGTCGCCAAGTACGAATAAGAAACCGAATCCCCGGGATTCGACGCATAATGAATCGTCCCTCCGGAATAATTCCCCGTGATTACCGTCCAATCCGATGTCGGAGAATAGACCATCCCCAGCCCGTTATCTTCGAATCGCAAACTTCCCGGCCCCGCCACCGAATACTCGCGATTCGATCCAGTCACGCTCCAATTCGATACCACGACGGCAAACTCGCTACGCGCATAAGCGCCGGATTGGAGCGCCGCCGCGTAAGTCCAGCGCATTTTGCGGACGCTTTGCGTCGGTATCGAAACCATCGTTCCCGACAGGTCCGATGACGTATAGCCTTCGAGCGAACTGAAGTCGATCGTCACCTGCCACTCGGTCGGTGAAGTTCCGTTTGCGAACGTCTTCTGCGGCGCATCCCACGTTTCCGCTCCCGTTGAAAACGTGTACATCCCGAAAATGTTCCCGTTTGCTCCCGCCGTGCTGCTCGCGATCGGCTGCCCGTTGGTGTAATAAACGGTAATCGCACTTCCCGACGCCGTCGCTTGCAAAACCGCCGAATACGAATTGATACTCGCCGCCAGATTGCTGATAATCGTCGCCAGCGTATCGCCCGCGTACACTTGATAGGTGAACTGCTCCTGAAACCAGGCCAGTCCCACGTAATCGCCTGCCGCCGTCGTTCCCGAAAGCGTGAACTCCGCGTATGCGCACTGATAACTCCCGGCGACCGAAGTCGCATTGGCCAGCAGCGGCACCCAATAAATCGTTTCCGATCCGCCCGCCGGCGTGGCCCAGATGCGCAGCGACGGCCAGTCGACCGTCGCGTACAAAGTCGAATCCATCGGAATGCAATTCGTTCGCGTTTCCTGATAAGTCAGCGTCAATTGACTCAAATCGCCGTCGGGCAAATTGCGAAACGCGGGATGATCGAAGGTATTGTCGCGATTCCACTCGATCACCGCCCAATCGGCCTGCTGCCGCCATGATCCGGACACCGTAAATCCCGTGGCCGAAGTGCTGCTTAACGCCGCGACCGCCGACCCTCCGCCCGATGGCTCAAAAAAGTAGCACTGCAAGTCCTGATTCGGCGTTAATTTTTGAAGAATATCGGACATTTTCCGCTTATAACCGGATCGTTACCGTCAAATCGCGCCCCGGCAGCGTATTCGCCGTACTGGGAACTGACAAAATATCGAGAAAAACCTGCGATTCCGCGACCAGAGGCGCCAGCCCGAATCCGTCTACCGAATTGGACGTCGTGGCGCCATCGGCAATCGTCAAGGTGCAAAAAACGGTGGTCCCCTGCCGCAATTGCAGCTCGATCGCACTGCCGCTCGGCGCCTCGCCGAGTACCGCAAAAATGTCGCGGATAGCAAGCGAGTCCTCCACCACCAGCGGTGGCGCCGCATCCGTCTGAATCGCCAGGTACCCGTCCACCTGAATCGAAAGCTGCCCGCCCGCGAGCGTCCGCAATCCCTGGTCCGTCGTCGCCCCGAACGAAGCCCCCGTCGACGGACTGTTCCCATACACGTTGGTCACATAAAACTCCGCCGCACCGATCCGCACATCCGGCAGAAAAATCGATTCCGTATAATCCCCACTCGCCGGACTCCCGAAAAAATCGCTCACAAACGGAACGATGGTCACATCTCGCTGCAGCGGATAAACGGCGACGCCCGCCGAGTGCGCGGTAGCCGTGCTCAGGTGCGATCCGCGACTCACCGTGTACTGCGCTCCCGAGATCGCGAGCACCTCGACAATCTCGCCCTCGATCTGAATCAAATCGTCAATTCCCGACGGGCCCGCGGCGTTCAACGTGATCGTCGTATCCGCCGCCGCCACAGCCTCCGCCAGCGTGAACGTCGTCGGACTGCTCAGCTCGTTCCAAAAAAATAATGTCAGCGTCCCCGCCAAAATCGTATGCGTATTCGTCAAATCCGTGAACCCGATTGCGGCCAGATCCACCGTTCCCTGCCCCGCCAGATCCAACCCGAACGCCGGACCTGGCGGAACATCGGAATCCACGCCTCCACCCGACGCTCCGTCAATCTGCCACCGCGTCACTGGATTCAAATTCGGCGAGCTTTCCTGATTCAGCGCGTTCGCCGATCGCCCCGTTACTTCCACTGTCGCACCCTCCTGGTTTGGTACCTGAATCACCGCCGGACTCGTCGCGCTCAGGCCGCCGAAATTCCAAGTCGAACTCGCGACTACAAAATAACTTGTCGCATCGGGCCCCATCGTCCACGCCGGCGAAATCGTAATCGTCGTCGCCGTATTCGCGATCACCGCGCGTTCCTGCGCCGCTCCGGTCCCGCGCGTGATCCGCACCAGCGCGCCGACGAACTCATTCGCCAACATCCCCAGTCCGTTATTTCCAATCGTGGTCGAAGAATAAATCTGCGCGACCGCTTCCGGCTGCAATTCCAGTCGCCAGTAAAAATTCGCGTGATCGTAATTCGCATCCGGCGGCCCGATCAACTGCGCCGTCGCGCCCGCGTCGGTATAGGTCGCGGCTACGGCAACATTCGACGCAATGAGCAATAATTCTTGCGGATTTAAGCCTCGATAAACATTAAATCCCGCCGTCCCGGAGGAAAAACTCAAACCCGACAATGTCACGGTATTCGTAGTGGTCCCGGCAGGGATCGTAGCCGGAACCACAAACGACAACCCGCTTTGTCCCCCGCTCCCGTCAAGCGCGCTCAGTGCATAATAGACTGTCTGCCCGCCCGCGAGCGTCCCGCCCGTCGAACTCACCGCCGCGTTCAGACTCAGCAGCGGAATCGAAACCCCCGTCGCCACCGGCTGAGCCGGCGGATCGAACGCGATACTCAGCGAAACCGTGTATGTCCCATCGCTCGACTCAGTCGACGTCTCCGTAATCCCGAACTGATCAATCCCATTCGCGTCGATCACGCTGCCCACCAGCGGCCGCGGAATCCCCGTCGCGCCCGGCTGCTGGCCCACTCCCGTGGAACCGGCGGCGCTCGCCGTGTACCACACATCATCGTGCCACCGCGCCGTGATTTGTAGCGTCTGAAAATTCTGCCCCGGCATCATCCGCACCACGCGAAACGGCTGCCGTTCCAGCCCTTCCTTTAAATAGGTGACAGTAATAATGTCGCCCGGCGCCAGCCCGATGCCTTTCACCGTCGTCTCAAAATCGATCAGCTGGTAACCGTTGATGGTCTTGTTCAGTTGCAGCGCCAGCGCCCAAGTCGCCTGCGCGAAATTCGGCAATCCCAGCGCCAGTGACGACGCCGTCACCTGCCGATCCGTCAGCAGTGCGTCATCCACATCCACCAGCGACAGACTGTCTTGCTGATACTGGTTGAACTCGTCCTGAAACTCCACCGTTAACCGATTCGGCGTAGCGGCCGCGCTCTGCGCCCACAACCGGATCGACGGACTCCCATCCGCATTCCGCGCCAACCCCGAAAACGCCGCCGACCCGTCGCTGAACTCATAAGCCGGCCATCCGCCATTCAGCGCCTCCGTCGAATTGCTTCCATCCGGCAGCGACGGTTGTTGCAGCGCCAAAGAATTTTCGACGGTCAAACACAGCAACCCGCCATTGTCGTAAGTCAAGATCAACGACGAAGCATTGCGAATCCCGGCCGCGATTTCGGCTGCGCTCTCCGGCTCGGTCAGCACCAGGTTGCATTGAAACCGCGGGGGCGTCACCGTATTCCCATTCAAATCCGTCGTCTCGATCGGCTCCGCACAATACGCCGCCGCATTCGCGAAACTCACCAGGTCGATCTCGCTCGTCAACCACCCGCTCCGCCGCAGCACATCGAGCAGCACCCACGCCGGATTATTCGTAAACGATGCACCCAGCGAATTTCCGCTCGTGTCGAACTGCTCGATCAGCAACCCGTTCAGCAGCACCTGGATCGTCGGCAGCGAGCTCCCATCGCTGATCGTGTTCGGCACCACCACGCTCATCATCGCCATGCTGCCGTACGGGTCGCCCAGCGGATTCCCGTTCGCATCGGTGAAATTCGGATCGAATGCGCCATTCCGCGTCCCCGGCGTGATCACGTTGAACCACCCCGTCGCCGTCATGTTCACGCCGCTCTGCCCTTGCGGAATGTTGATCCCGTTCACCAGCACCGCGATCGGTCCGTCGATCTCACCCATCCCGAGCAGCACTTCCATCCGCGTCAGATTTCCGTCATTCCGAGCGAACACGATTGGCGGCTCATACCATGCCGTCCCATAAACCAACGGAACATAATTGTTGTAAAGCGCTAAATTATCCTGCACCGAGGAGAGCTGCGTCCCCTGCTCGCCGAACGCGCGCACCAGGATCTGCGCCGGCACGAACTCGATCCCTCCGAATCGCGCCGTCACATTCGAGTTCTGATCCGTCGAAAACATCCCGCGCGCCACGCATGAAGCCCGCGAATAATCGCAAGACGTATACGGCGATCCCGCGTTCATATTGCCCACGCCGCCCGTTAAATCCGGCGAATATCCGCATTTATAAAGTGTCGAATACACCCCTTTCGCGCTCCCATTCAGCGCCTCTTGTCTCTGCGTCAAATTCGAAGGAAAAATCCAGGGACACAGCCGCAAAATCTGTGTCTCCGGCAACACGATTCTTTGCAAACTCAGCCGATTATTAAAAGAAACCCGAAAACCCGTCTCCGTGATCTCATCCGGCGGATTCGCCACGCCATTGAACATCACCCGCGATTCCGAGGCCGCCGCGCCGTTCACCAGGTCATAAAACAAGAACTGAATCTGAACCTGCGCGCCCTTAAATCCGACCTCGCGCTCGATCTGCGAGTAATACGAATCCGCATTCGCCAGCGTCACGCTGATCAGCGTCGTCCCATCCAGGCCGTCATTCGATGATGCCCGCAAATCATACAAATTGTGTTTCAGCAGCCGCGCCGGATACGAAATCCCGTTATAGGTAACGGCATTCGTCGCCCAATACTCCACCGTCCCTGAGCTTAACGTGCACGCGAAAAGAAATAGCGGTGTCGGCGGCGCTTCTGTCTCTTTGAGAGTATTGATCGTCGTCCCCAACTAACCCTCCGTATCCACGATCTGGATCACCGCATCGAAAACGTCCGTCCCCTGCGCCGTCACGCTGATGCTGTCGCTCCCGAACCGAGCCTTCGCATAAACGCCACCCTGCGTCGTCGTCTGCTTATAGTCCGACGGCCCCAGTTGCGCTTCCACCTGCATTCCGAACAAGTCCACGGTCCCGCCCGCGTCCAACTGCGCGCCGAAAGTCACCTGCGTCGTGCTCTGCCCCAAATTCCCCGCCAGCACCACCCGCGACCACGCGCCACTCAACGCAAAGGTCTGCGACAAAGTCCCGCCCGTGGTCGAAATCGTCAGCGTCACACCCGACGTCCCGATCGTCCGCGCCCAAACGCTACAGCAATATTCAAAATTCCCGGGAACATTCAGCACCTGCGCGACCGCCGCCGCAGCCGATCCCGCGTTCGTCACCCGCGTCGCCCGCGTCGTCCCCAGCGGATCGCCCACTCCCGGCGTCAACTGAATCAGCGCGCCGTTCGTCCACACGCCCGCGCTCAGATCCTCGCTCTGCGCCAGCAAATTCCAAGTCGGATCCAGAAACGTAAATGTCTGCCACATCCCCGAAGTCGCTTCAAACAGCGCCTCGATCGCATTCCATTCCGCCAGCGTCATCCCCGACGCATGCAGCTCCCAAGCCTTCGACGCCCCGTCCGGATCGGCCAGCACCACCACGCTTCCATCCGGCAAAGTATTCACCGCCGTCCTCTGCACCGATGTTTTCTTCACCGGATACAGCGCCGAAGCGCCCGTCACGAGTTGTGGAAACACCAGCATCAGCTCCGATTCTCCCGAATCACCAACTGCATCTTTCCGTCCTGCGGACCCGCAAACTGCAATTCCAGATCACCACTCGCAAAACTGCAACTCGGATAAACCGTCCCATCGAACGGATCGGTAAAGGAAAACGTCTGCGCCTGTCCGCCCTGGCCCTCAAAAAATTCCTCGATTGCCGCCAGTTCCGATTCGTCCAGCAGCTCGTAATGAATCGTCCACGCCATCAGCGGCGAGCCGTAGCCCGGAAATCTCTGCTCGCCGCCATCCAGAAACCGCACCACGGTGGTCGAAAAATTCCTCGCGCGATCCGTCGGATACTGCGCCACCACTCCCGTCTTCAATAAAGGAAACGAAGCCATCGCTAGACCGCCCGAATCACGTCATTCAGCGTCGTCGATGTCAGCATCGCCTGCCGCACCGCCTGCGCAATGTCGTTGCTGTGATCCAAGAACGACTGGCTATCCATCGCCTGCACCTGCACCGTGATTTGCGTCGACTGCTGCGCCGAGGGAACCGGCGCCGGCAAACCTCCACCGCCCGGATTCACCGCCGCCACGCCCGACCCGACAATCCCCGCCGTCGCATTCACCGGCGTCGGCGCGGCATAAGGAACCAGCGGCGAAGTCTCGCTCGACCCTCCGCCGCCCCCAAATAAACTCACCAACCCTGAAATCAGCGGACTCAATCCCAACCCGAAAACATCCTCCAACGTGCTCCCGATCGATTTCCCCGACGATCCGCTCTCGCCCTTCGAGCCCGTATTCTGCGTCACCGCCTGCGTGTTTTCCTGCATCGCCTCGGTCTGCGTCTGATTCACCGTCTCGAGCTGCTGCAACTGTTGTGTAAGCGACGTGAGCTGCTGGTTCATTACATCGCTCTGTCCCGACGGCCCCTGCCCGCCCAGAACCGTCGTCACGGTTTTAAGTGATGTGTCAAGTGGACTTGTATTCGCCATTCCGCCATTCCCTTTCGAGCATCAAAAACGCGTCCGCCATCCGCGCGTCCAACTCCTCCAGCCGCGTCTCACCCGCAAACTTCCGCGCAAAAAATCGCTCCACCCACTCCACGCTCTGCGGAGTAATCAACGACTTCGGACACTCCTCCGTCGCCACGCGCCCGCGCGCCCAAACCAGTTTCCGCGGACCTCGCCGGTCCGGCGCCAACCACCCGCATCTTCTTCGGAGCTCCAGACCCTGCCGTCTGCATTCGTCGCATCTCCACCCGGCCTGGCTCGAACTTTGAAAATGGAATGCGACGATCAGTTTTTTCTTTCGTCTTCCGTCAACCCGCACCCGGCTTTGATTTTGTTCAGGATCTCCGCTGTTAATTCAATGGGTCCCGCTTCGATCACCGAAGCCGCCGTCGCCGCGACCCCATCAATCTCCATCCCCTCAACCCCGATCAATCCCCATTCCAGATAAGCCCGATCGATCTCCGCCGCCAGCACCGCGCCCTCGATTTTCTCGCGCACGTCGCTCGCCGCATCCAGATATTCCGCCTTCCGGCCAATCTCCCGAATCCGCCGCGCCAGCTCGATCCTTCGTCCGAACGACACGCGCAAAATCCCAAACCGCACCCCCGCCCGCGCCGCCGACTCAAACCACACCGAGCTGTCGTATCTATCCGAATGCGACATAAAGCTCGTTCTCCGACGTCCCCTGCGCCCGGCTGTTCTGAAATTTCCATTGCAGTCGAGTCTCGCTGTCGTCATATTGCGGAACCGCCGGCACCATCGCCGGCATATACGCCCCGAACAACTGATTGGTCTGCTCGCCCAACTGCACCATCACCGAAATCGGCGACCGCGACCGCGCCGCCTGATACAACGCCGCAGTCTGCGCATCCGCCATCTCAAAAATTTCAAAATTAAAAGTGACTTTTCTCACGCCCGCCGCAATGCACTGCGCATAATCGGACCCGAATTCCTTCACCCGCAAATCGACATCGTTATCGAGCGTCAACTCCCCTTGCGTCAGCGTGAAAAACTGGTTCGGCGATGTCCCCATCCACACCTCGCCCAAATGCCCCGGCACGATCGTATAATCGAACCCGCCCACCGTCGGCTCCGCCGGAAATGCCGTCAACCCTCCCTGCCCGCTCTGAAAGCTCGCGCTATCGATCAAATCCCGCGCCGGCCCGGAAAAATCGAACTCCTGAAAATCGCCGTTGATCTTGATGCTCATCGTATCCATGGCCGAGCCCTCGACAATCCTCTGCACCGCCGTCGACGGATCCCAGTAATCGAAAATGCTCACCCCGCTCAAATCCTCGGCCAGCGGAAAAGTAATCGTCGTCCCAAAGGTCGATCCCGCCACCGGCAAATTCGAAAACGGCGCGTTAATAAAGATCGTCTGCGAATCCTGAATCGCCGCCACGAACCGCATCTCGCCGGAAAACGTCACGCCCTGTCCCGCGCTCAACCCATGCGGAGCTGTAAACTGAATCTCCGTCTGATTCGTCACCGTCGCCACCGTCCCGCCATTCCATAGCATCGCCGTCCCGCCCATCGCCCCTTGAAACAACGGCCCCTGCGGCGGTTGCACCGTCTGATCCGTCCACTCCGTCATGAATGTGTTCAGTTGAAAGTTGGTGACCTCGCGGATCGTATTCGGCAGCCCGACAAACGTCCGCGTCCCCGTCTTATCCTTGCGGCTCGTCGTTTCCGGAACCTGTTTCGGCGTCAATTTCACCAGCGGAATCCGATTTTGACTCGTAATCGCCGGCACCACGCCATAACTCGACTCCAGCGCGACATAAACCCGCTCATTATTCGAAGAAATATAACAAGACATTTATCCCTGACCCCAGACCCTTGGTAAACTAACTCGACAAATCCACCTCAAACGTCACCCGAGCCGCCTGCATCAAATTTTTCCCGCCCTGCTGCACCGCATCGAAACTCACGTCGTATCCGCCGGTATAAAACATCCCCTGCCCCCAGCTCCCCCGATTCGCATCCAGCACCGCCGTCACCGCGTCCACGTACAGCCGCGTCTGGTCCTCGATCCCCTCAATCCGGTCCTGCGACACCCGAATTTCCGCCACTGTTTGTATTTTTCCCGAAAATGTCCGGAATTTCTCCGTCAGCAAATTTCGAACCCGATTGGAATACACGTGAACCACCGGATATTTCACCGCCGCCGCCCGTTCCGCGATCGCCGCCGGCACATTCTGGCTGATAATCTGCTCCGCCGGAATCGGCGTCAAATTCAGACCCGAATCAGCCGCCAGGTTCGACACCGCCGGACCAATCCCCGTCGTCGAGTCCTTCAGGAACGTCACAAATTGACTCGCCGCGATGCTCGCCGTCTGCGCCATCTTTAACCTCGCCTCAGCATCGGACCGCCGGTAATGTAAATCTGCGCCGCCTGCCCGTTCCCCATGGGCGTTCCGGTCGTCAATCCGGATCCCGGCAGCACAAAATACTGCGCAGTCCCCACTGGCGACGCATTCTGCAATGTCAGGCTTGTGGAATTCAGCCCCATGTATACGTTGAAGCCGGTTGCCAGACCCGGCGGATTCACCCCCTGAACCACCAGCGTCGTCCCCGCTCCCGTCTCATACGTCGTCACCGGGCTGGGCGCACCTTCCTGCCCGTTCGCCGCAACCCAAGTCGCCGCGACGTAATAAACCGTATCCGTCGTCCCCGCCGCGATCGCCGTACTTAAAACAGGAGTCTGCGCCGCCGGCACCGGCGCGTACACCAACCCGATCCCCAATTTGATCGTATGTTCCCGTGCATTTGCCGATAATTTCTGATATTCCGTCCATTTCGGCAAATAGCGGTCATTTAATTGATTATTGAACGCGTCCCGATACACAATCGCGAGCGTATGCAACGCGTGCCAGCGCATCATCTGCGGCGAAACCACCACATCTGACACCCCGATCTGCCGCCGTAGCGTGGATTGCGGATCATAGCTCCGCGTATGATCCAGCAGAATGTTTAGCACATCCTCCGTAATCTCCTCGGTCGCCAACCCGAGCTTCACCCCCAGGTCGATCGCCTCCGTCGCGGCCACGTTCAGAATCGCCGATTCATACACCGTCAGATCCGTCGTCGTATTCGGATTCCCATCCGTCAGCAGCATGATTTACCGGCCTTTCCACCCTGTCCCGTGCGCCGCCTTCCATTTCGCTTCCACTTCCGCCCGAAACTCCGCCGCGGCTTCCGCGCTCGCCAACGCCGCCTTCTGATCCGCCACCAGCCGCGCCGCCAGTGCCCGCGGAACCTCCGTCCGAACCCCGCTTCGCCCCCCATCCGGGGTTTCCAGACTCACCACCACCACCGAATCCTCCGGAAGTTCCGCTTCAATTCTCCGAATTGTCTGATAATAGGTCCGCAAATCCATTCTGGCTCCTGACAAATAAACAAAATAGGCCGGCTCGATCAGGAGCCGCGCCCGTCTGGACGCGGCTAAACCAAACCGGCCCAAACCCGGACGCTAGCTCAGCACCTGCACCGCAAAGCTGTTCCGCAGCACCCCGACGCCATACAGCACGTCCACCGTGAACTGCTGCGCCAGCGTGTTCGGCTGATAGCTCATCGTCACCCGCATCCCGAAGTTGCCCAGTTCCGCGTACTCCGCGATCGCCCCCGTCCCCGGAAGCGGCTGCGGCAATCTCCGCACCACCAATCCGATCGCGTCACGCGCAAACGCCAGGTTGTGCGTCGTCACCGGCGAGCTTCCCGTCGTCGGAATGAACTGCGAACGGAAGATGTAAAAATCTTTCATCTTGCCGACCGCCCCATCCACGATCGCCCGCAACCCCGCCTCGCCCGCCGTATTAAACTCGCTGAAGCGCGGGATCTGCCGCAGCGCCGAATACGTCGCCGGACTGACCACCAGGTACTTTGCCGCGCTCGGCGGCACCATAGCCGAAAACAGCGCCGTTTCCGCCGAATCCACCACGTCTTCCACGATCGTCGTCCCGGCCGTGCCCACCGCGGCGTTGGCCGTTAAGATCGGATACTGATCCAGAAGGCTCGTCTCGATCGACTCCGCGATCGCCACCACCGCCGGCTGCATGTACAGCTTCAGCAGGTCCGGAACCGCCAGCACTTTGGCCACGTCCGGAATCTGGAACGACGCCTCCACGTGATTCGTCAGTACGATCTGCGCATTGCCCGGCGCCGGATTCTGCAACTGCACCGACGCGCCATCGGCAATATTATTCGCCACCATCGTCGGCGGAATCGGCACATTCACCGTATCGCCCGCCCGCGCCAGTGTCGCTTCGTAGTCGCGATTCACCAGGTTCCCCATCACCAGATTCCCCATCAAAGCCGGCAACGCGTCCGCCGCCACCAGCTTCACAATCGCAGTCGCGACTGTTGACGAAGTAATTGCTCCCATTTTTTCTCCTTTTTGCTTTTAATTGCTGATTTAGCAGCTTATGCGCCGCGCAGCGTCTGTGCCGCTACGCGAGCCACTTCCTGCCTGACCCTGTCCAACGCCTCTGCGCTCATCCCCGGGCGGATGCTCGACAAGTCCACCACCCCCGCCTCCGGCCCGGTTCCCCCCACGTTCCTTGCTCCGGCGCTCGCCCCCGAACCCCCTGCCAGCCGCGCCGGCAGCAGCTCCGGATTCTCATCCACAAACTCCGCCAGATATTCCCGCAGCTCCGACCCTCCCTGTCCCATCAATCTCCCGTCTTCGCCGCGATACACCTCATCCTTCACCGCCCGGTACGCCAAATCGATCTTCGCCACGCCGAGCCTCTGCAACTCCGCCCGGATCGAAGCGCTCCGGTCTGCTTGCTCCGCCGCCGCCCGAGCCTTCTGATTTTCCGCGATCAGCTCATTCACCTTCTTTTCGAGCGTTTCCCTCTCCGCAAATCCCATCTCCTGCATCACCGCTCGGACCACCTCGCGAACATCCTGGCCCCTGTCCCCGGTTCCCTGATCCCTGTTCTCTTCACCCACGGCACGTCCCTCCCTTTTACTGGCCACTGACCACGGGCCACTGGCCACCGCTCTCGATCTCCTCCACAATCCGATCCTTTACTTCCTGCCTCGCCTCACCCACGAATTTCAGCGCCACTTTCTTGAAAATCTCTTTCTTTAACGTCGGAGAATCCACGCCTAACGCCAAAATCTGTTGCGCTTGGGTCAATTCCGTCGAAAAATCCGAAATATCGAAGTCATCCAACCCCCCGGCGCTAATTTCGATCTCATCTTCGCGCGCCGCCTCGATCGCCTTGAGCACCCGCCGGATCTGCTCCTTCACCGCATCCCCGTAAGCCCCCAGCACCTCCTGGGTGATCGAAAAATCAAGCTGTTTGCTCACCCCCGACTGCACCGCCGCCTTGTCCAGTGACCCTCCCGCCTGCGGCAGATAACAAACCCGGTAAATTTCTTCCTGCAAATTCGTCAGATTATCCGCCGCGATCTGATAAACCTTGCCCTCCGGCTCGGTCCATCCGAATTTGTCCCCCGGAGCAAGCTGGATGTAATAACTCTCGCCCACCATCTGGCTCCATTCGCGCTCCGAATAAACCACCGGCATCGCGAACAACCCCATAGTCAGCGCCCACCCCAGCGCATTCGATTTATTGAAGTGCTCCAGTTGCAGCAGCCCGGCCCGGTTCAGCAGCCACAAACCCTCCGGAATCCTCAGCGCAAACAGCGGCACTCGACCGAGCTTCGCCAGTCCGTGCATCCCCGAATCCACCAGCTCGACTTTCGCTTCGCCGTCAATTTTTTTATAAATCCGGAAATTGCGCTTGTCGTAATACGCCCACCGCGTCTCCTGACGCCACTCCGCATCCTCCACTCGATCCTTGCGCAGCATTTTCGTGCGGATCACCACCCACTCAAAGTTTCCCCGCTCATCCAGACTCCAATTGATGAGATCCTCCGCCGTGTAATCCACCAGGTAGGCCCGCGAAGCTCCCATCGCATCCTCTTCCGCGCGCGTCTCCGCCTGTCCCGCCGTCCGCGGAAAATCCACCAGCACGTAGCTCACACCCGAAATCAGCGTCTCGATGAACTGCCGGCGCCAGAAATCCGTCAGCGAGCTCCCCTTTCGGTCCACGTCGGCGACGAACTCCGAATAAAACCCCTTCGCCGCCTCGTTTCGCCCCTCAAAAGTCAGCGCCGGCTCTTCGCGAAACAAAGTCGCCGCATACCAGTCGACAATCGACCCGATATAGTTCTCATAAAACACCCGATGCAGCCGTTCCGCGTAAACATCGGCCGGCTCTCTTTGTCTCCGGATCAGATGATGCTGCGCATTTAACCGTAATTGTTCCCCGCCGGTATATAAATCCCGGTAAAGCCGCCACACCGATTTCCGCAGCAAATAATGCGGATGTTCCCGATCGATCTCCATCATTTTTTCCCCTGATCCCTGGCCCCAGATTCCTGTCCTCTGCCTAAATCAACCGCAACCCCCGCTCCCCGACCTTCTCTACGCCCCTGCACTCCTGCCACATCAAATATCCCAGTGCATCCGACAAATGCGTCCTCTTCGGATCGCGATCTTTATCAATCAGCAGGCTGCTTTCCTTGTAGGAAACTTGTTCCAGGTCCTTGATCAGTTCCCGGCATCGCGCATCCACCCGCAGCATCCGCCGGCCCGCGGCCGATTCCAGCTTCGCGTTCATCAGCGCCACTCGTTCCCGCACCGCCGGATTCGACTTCGGCACTTTGAACTGCACCTCGCCATATTCCCCGCTCGCGAAAAATTCCTTCAGCATCCGTAAATCCGTCGTCCCCGAAGTTTGCAGCCGGGCCCCCGTCGCATCCGCATAAATCGCCAACCCCCGCCCATGCGAGGGAAATCTCCCGGCAAACTCCTCGCACGCCTCCATCGTCGAAGCCCGCGGCAACACAATCTCGTCCAGCACCGTCACTGCATCCCCACTCGCCTGCGCCACCACCGAGCACATGGGATTCACGTTGAAATCCAGCGCCCACAACAGCGGCAGCGCCGGATTCACCTGAGCCTCAACCACGTTCTCTTTCCGGTCGAAGGCGTAATAAACCCGCCCGGCGTGCATGTCCAGATATTCGCCGAGCGCCTCCTGCTGATAAAATCTTGCGTCATAACTGTTCTTCAGCCGTTCGTAATAATCGGGAATTCGTTCTAATAAAAAGCGATTTTCAAACGCCTTTGCCTGAACTGTCTCATAACCCTCAACCGGACTGGCGATAAATCGCTCATAAACCCAGTCATATCCCTTGGGCGTCCACACCGCGAACCCGCACAAACGCGCCGCTTTCGGATCCCTTAACCGGCCCTCCAGCCGCAGCCACGCCTCTTCCTGCGTGTACGTCAGCTCATCCAGCCCGAACCACGCCAGGTTGCTGCCGCGCAGCCGCTCGAACTCCTCCACCGCGCGAAACAAAATCCGCGACCGCGTCTCCCGCAGCACCAGGTAGTTATCCGCCCGGTTCATCTCGTGCGGAACTTTGTTTTTCTCTAAAATCTCCACCAGCGCCATCACCGTCGCATCGCGCAGCATTGGATACGTCGGCGCCCCGATCAACCCCGTCCGTCCCGGGTTCACATACGCCAGCTTGATCGCCTCATGACACAGCGCCGCGCTCTTGCCCGACCCGATCGGCCCGGAAAACCCCTTGAATCTCGCCTTCGAATCGTGAAATTTCTGCTGCGACGGAAGCGCCTGGTACTCTATTTTTCGGATTCCGTCTTCTCCGGCTCGATCCATGTCACCTTAATCTCCCGAGGCTCGTCGTCTTCCAGTTCTTTTTCAAGCTGCACCAGCCGGATGTAATCCCCCAGCGTCGCCTTCACATCGTCATGGCTCAGCTTGTCTTCCATTCGCTCGAGAATTTTCTGCACCACTGCCGCTTTTGATCTCTTCGCCGCGGGCTTGGCCGGGACCTTCGCCGGTTCCGGCGTGGGAGTTCCTTTCCGCGGAGGCCGTTTCTTAAGCGCGTCACTCACGGCCCAAGGATAAGGGTCCGCCCCAGTCGGCACACCCGGCCGTGAACGTAATTTCAAGAAAATGAATTGGATTAAAGCCCGCTCCGCGCCCGTGACGAT
This sequence comes from Bryobacteraceae bacterium, assembly GCA_035507655.1. Taxonomy (GTDB): domain Bacteria; phylum Acidobacteriota; class Terriglobia; order Bryobacterales; family Bryobacteraceae; genus Palsa-187. Next base: position 36,750 of record DATJNW010000029.1, read on the forward strand.
GGGCAGGCTTTTTGAGAGTTTGTTGCAAAGCCCGGCGAGGCCGCCCGGCTCTCTTTAACGGCTACCGCTGTTTCCGCAAGTACTCCGCGACCGCGTCCCGCCCGCCGTAAATCGCCCACCCCAGCGGTGTCCCGTGATGAACCGTGTCCTCCACGTCCAGCCTTGCGCCGCGCTCCACCAGCAGCCGCACCGCCGCTTCATGCCCAGCCAGCGCCGCCTGATGCAGCGGCGTCGAATGCGCGTGATAGCCCGCCGGATTATACCGGCTCGGATCCTCGCCCGCGTCGAGCAGCAATTTCAGAATCTCCGCGCGTCCATGCTGCGCCGCCAGCGCCAGCGCCCGATGCCGCGTCTCCGCATTCGATTCCGGAAGCATCCGCACCGCCTCCTCGATCCGCCCCAAGCCCGCCGCGGCCGCCAGATTATCGGCGCGCGCGCCACGCCTCACCAGCGCCTCTGCGGCGTCGGCATATCCATGTGCCAAAGCGGTCATCAGCGCCGGCCCGTCCACTCGCGCGCCGAAATCCACCAGCAGATCCACCAGCGCAATCTGCACTCCCGCCTTCGCCGGAGGAACGCTCGAAACCAGCATGCACAGGGTCGTCTGCTCGCCGCCGTACATCCACGCGGTCGCGTCCACTTCCGCGCCCGCGCGCAGCAGCATCGCCGCCATCTCGACCGCATTTTCAGGAGTCTTCTGCCGCTCGTCCTCGACGCCGTTGGCCGCAAGATAATGCAGCAGCGTCGCCCGATGCGCCCGCGCCGACCGCGCCCGCGCCAACTCCGGATTTTCGCCGAGAAGCGACGCCAACGTCACCGCCTCGCCCGAAATCAGCGCTTCGACGGCCGATTCGAATGGTTCCGGATTCACTCGGAGGATAGTCTACGCCGTGACCGGCGTCGCGCTGGCCGACGGAACTTCGCTACGCGCCAGCAGCATCGCACCCGCCCCGGCAACCGCAATGGCGATCCACTGCGTCAGCGACAATCCCCAATAAAGACCCTGTTCGTGGAAGCGCGTAAACTCGATCAGAAACCGCGCAGCCGAGCTCAGCACCAGGTACAGCCCCATGATTTTCCCCGCCGCATGCGCCTTGCCGAATCGCCAGTAAAGAAACGCGAACAGCAGCGCCTCGGTGGACATTTCATAAAGCTGCGACGGATGCAGCGGCGTATTCAGCGGTACGCCGGTCAACTCCGCCGCATCGACGTTGTGAAACGTCACCGCCCACGGCAGCGAGCATTCCTTGCCCCAGCAGCATCCGGCCATAAAACACCCGATCCGTCCGATCGAGTGCCCGATCGCAATGCCCGGCGCGAACGCGTCCAGCGTCCGCAGCCACGGCAATCCGGTGTGCCGCATATAAAGGAAGGCGGTCACGAACGCCAGCACCAGCCCGCCCTGAAAAACGCCCGCGGCTTGCAGCGTCGAGAGCGAAAAAATCTGCTTCGGATCAGCCAGAAAACTCCGCCAGTCAAACAGCAGCATCAAAATCTTCGCACCGAGCAGTCCCGCCAGCGCACAATACACCGCCAGGTTGGTGATTTTCTCGCCGTCGAGCCCGCTGCGCCGGCCCAGCTTTACCGCGATCGTCAACCCCGCCAGAAACCCCAGCGCCACCAGCACGCCGTAGGTCGGCAGATAAAAACTTCCGATTTGAATCAGTTTCGGGAACACTCTGGCTCCAGCATAACAGTTCGTCAAGAAAAAGGAGTGCCATCTTCAGGCTATTTCCGCGCAGGATTTCCCGGGCGAAACCATCCGGGCAGCGGCGTCGGGTAGTCCGCTGAATGACACAGATTTCGCGGACTACCCTTGATCGGTAGTGTCTGAAATCTTCGTTGATTTTCAACGCCCCCCCGCCATGACAGGCGGGGCTATAGCGCGCGTTACAGCCCCGCCAGTAATGGCGGGGGCTCTCCCATTTTTAGCGGTCAACGCAGATTTCAGACACTACCCCTTGATCCGTCGCGCAATGCATGAATGCTAAACTGGTAACGGCAAGCGCCCCATGCGACTCGGACGATTATTGCTCGCCGGCTTGACCGCTCTCGCGGCCTGTTCCTACGCGCAAGCCGCGCCCGCGCCCGAAGCGCATCAATCCTTGCGGCTGCTGCAAGCGGTCGTTCCGATTCTGGTCCACGCCGCCGATTCGGTTTCTTCCGCAACGGCGATTCAGCACGCGCCGCGCGCTCTTTTCGCGCTCGATGCGCTCGCCGCAACTCCGCTTTCCGGAGCCTTGTTCCTCCTCGCCAGCATTATCGCGATTCACGCGATGAGCCGGCGGCACCAACGAACCCTCCTCCGCTGCTGACCCCGCCCGATAACCGCGGCCCTTCGTGTAACTCGTCAGCAGAAATAAATTGGGAGATGCAGGATGTTCGAATCCTTTGAAAAGACACTCGAGAAAATTTTCGGCACCAAGCACACGCGTGAAATCAAGAAAATGCGGCCGGTCATATCGGCCATCAACGATCTTGAACCGCAGATGCAGGCCATGTCGATGGAAGAACTCTCCGGCCAGACGGTCAAATTCCGCGAACAGATCGCCCAGGGCGCCCCCCTCGACGATCTGCTCATCCCCGCCTTCGCCACGGTGCGTGAAGTCGGACGGCGCGTGCTCAACATGCGCCATTTCGATGTGCAGTTGATCGGCGGCATCACGCTGCATCGCGGAAAAATCGCGGAAATGAAGACCGGTGAAGGAAAAACGCTGGTCGCCACTCTGCCCGTGTATCTGAACGCGCTCGAAGGCAAAGGCGTGCACGTCGTTACCGTCAACGACTATCTGGCCAAACGCGACTCGGAATGGATGGGCCGGATTTATAGAACGCTGGGAATGAGCGTCGGCGTCATCGTCCATGACCTCGACGACGTGGAGCGCAAAAATGCCTACGGTTCCGACATCACCTACGGCACCAACAACGAATACGGCTTCGATTATCTGCGCGATAACATGAAATTCCGCATCGCCGAATGCGTCCAGCGCGAGCACAATTTCGCCATCGTCGATGAAGTCGACTCCATTTTGATCGACGAAGCGCGCACCCCGCTGATCATCTCCGGCCCCAGCGAGGAATCGACCGACAAGTATTATAAAATCAACCGTATTATTCCGAAACTGGTGCGCGGCGAGGTGATCGAAGGCAAGGAGCCCGGCGTAACCTACACCACCGGCGATTACACCGTCGATGAAAAACACCGCAGCGTGGGCCTCACCGAGGACGGCTCCATCAAGGTCGAAAAGATGCTCGGCCTCAACAACATGTACGATGCGGTGAACATGGAGATCAACCATCACGTGAACCAGGCGCTGAAAGCCCACGTGCTGTTCCATCGGGACAAGGATTACGTGGTCAAAGACGATGAAGTGATCATCGTCGACGAGTTCACCGGCCGGTTGATGCCCGGCCGCCGCTGGTCGGACGGTCTGCACCAGGCGGTGGAAGCGAAGGAAGGCGTGAAAATCCAGCGCGAAAATCAGACCCTCGCCACCATCACCTTCCAGAACTACTTCCGCATGTATAAAAAGCTGGCCGGCATGACCGGAACGGCCGACACGGAAGCGGCGGAGTTCGACAAGATTTACAAGCTCGACGTCACCGTCATTCCCACCAACCGCCCGCTGTTGCGCAAAGAGTTTCAGGACGTCGTTTATCGCACCGAGGAAGAAAAATTCCGCAACGCCGCCAAGGAGATCAAGGAATGCAACGATCGCAGCCAGCCGGTGCTGGTGGGCACCGTTTCGGTGGCGAAATCGGAGAAATTATCCGCGCTTTTGAAGAAAATCGGCGTCAAACATGAAATTTTGAACGCCAAAAATCACGAGCGCGAAGCCATTATCGTCGCCCAGGCGGGACGAAAAGGCGTGGTCACGGTTTCGACCAACATGGCCGGACGCGGAACCGATATTCTGCTCGGCGGCAATCCCGAATTTACGGCCAAGGAATTCCTGCGCAAGCAGAATAAAGATCCCGATTACATGCAGACCTGCGCGGTGGGCTCGCCCGAGCGCGCCGAATGGGACGAAGTTTACACCCGCTTCAAGGACGAATGGCAGCACGATCACGATGAAGTGGTGGCGCTCGGCGGCCTGCACATCGTCGGCACGGAGCGCCACGAATCGCGGCGCATCGACAACCAGTTGCGCGGACGATCCGGCCGCCAGGGCGACCCCGGCAGCGCGCGTTTCTATCTTTCCTTGCAGGACGACCTGATGCGCATCTTCGGCGGCCAGCGCATGCAGAACCTGATGCTGCGCCTGGGCATGGAAGAAGACGTACCGATCGAGTCCAAGCTGATCACCAAGCGCATCGCCGCCGCGCAGAAGGCCGTCGAAGCGCAGAATTTCGCGTCCCGCAAGCACATCCTCGAATACGATGACGTGATGAACAAACAGCGCCAGGCCGTTTACGGAATGCGCCGCGCGCTGCTCGAAGGCCAGGATCAGACCGAGCGCGTCAAGGAGATTATCGCCGGGATTCTGGGCTCCTTCATCGACAATCGCTGCCCCGAAAGATCGCATCCCAGCCAGTGGGACTGGACCGGCCTGGAGACCGATATTCTGACGCAATTCGGCGTAAAAATCCGCCGTGAGGAGCTGGAAAATCTCGACCGCCGGCAGATGGAAGAGGAAATTAACCAGCAATTACTGACTAAATACGCCGAAAAACAAGCCATGGTCGGCGCGGAATTGATGCGCGAAACCGAGCGCATGATCATGCTCAACGTCATCGACAACCAGTGGAAGGATCACCTGCTGTCGATGGACCATTTGAAGGAAGGCATCGGCCTGCGCGGCTACGGCCAGAAAGACCCGCTGATCGAATACAAGAAAGAGTCCTACGTGCTGTTCCAGGAGGTGATGGACCGCATTGAGGATGAAACCATCCGCTGGCTGTTCTTCCTCCAGCGCGTCGAAAATCCGGAGCAGGAAGTGCCGCATCCGGAGGTGTGGAGCGACGAGGACGAGGAAGACGACGGCGGATCGCCGGAGCCGGTTGCCGTGGCCATCAGCGACAGCCAGCGCCAGGCCGCGCAGAATTCGATGCTGGACCTGACGCGCAACATCCAGCGCAAAAAGGAAAAAGAAATGGCCGCGCTGCAATTCGTCGGCGGCGAGGCCGCGCCGGCCAAGGCGCCGGTGATCGCGCAGAAAAAAGCCGGCCGCAACGATCCCTGCCCGTGCGGAAGCGGAAAGAAGTATAAGAAATGCTGCGGAGCGGCGTGAAAAAAGAAGTCAGAAGCCAGAAGTCAGCGGTCAGAACTCTAGCGGCGCTGCTGCTGTCGGCGTGCGTGGCTTCAGCCGCGATTTTTCCGGACACGATCGGAACCTTCAAAAAAGGCGCGGCCCAGACCATCGCTGTTCCCGATCGCGCTTTGGACACTGAATACGGCCTGGATACGACCGAGCAGGCCGAGTACGCCTCCGGTAAACAGCGCTTCACCGCGACCCTGTGGCGCTTCCATGATTCCACCGGCGCGATGGCTTTTTTTGAGGCGCGCCGCCCGCCCGGCGCGACGGCCTCGAACCTGACGCCGCTGGCCGTTCACACCTCCGACGGCACCATTTTCGCCTTCGGCAACTATGTTTTCCAGTTCACCGGCGACGTTCCGCCCGCGGCCGATCTGCAACAGATCTTTACGAATCTGCCCAAACTCGAGCAGTCGCCGCTGCCGGTTCTGATGAACGATCTGCCGAAGACGGATTTGGTGCCCAATTCGGAGCGCTACATCGTCGGGCCGGTATCGCTCGACCGGTTTTTCCCCGGGATCGAGCCCTCCGTGGCTGCCTTTCATCTTGGCGCTGAGGCTCAGTTGGGGAAATACGAAACGGCCAAAGGATTGCTCACAATGGCGATCTTCGATTACCCCACCCCGAATATTGCCAGAGAGCGGGATCAGGATTTTCAGAAGATTCCGGGGGCTATGGCCCGCCGGATTGGGCCATTAGTTGCCGTTACAATCAACCCGCCCGATGCCGACGCCGCCGAGCGGGTTCTCGATCAGGTGCGCTACGAGGAAAATATCACCTGGAATGAGAAAGTTCCAGAGAATCAGGCGAGAAGCACGCTGCGGTACCTGGTGGACGTGTTTTATTTTGCCGGTCTGCTGATCGGCATGTGCCTGGTCGCCGGATTGCTCTACGGAGGCAGCCGGGTGCTGATGCGGAAGATGAATCGGGGCGAGGATCCGGATGCGATGATCACGCTTCATCTGGGCAAATAAGCCTCGGGATTTCGGTCTGTTAGAACGGAAAACAGGGAGTCCCGAGCGGGTTCTGAACAGCTTTTCCACAAATGAAGCCGCCTCAAACTATGCCGTTAAGTCTATCATCAGCAGTCATTTGCGGGGAATATTCGGAGCGGAAGTTTTTTTCTTGACATCATTCGCCGCACGCCCTAATATCCAATCACACAGGTTTTGACGGTTGCGATGCCGTCGAATCTGATTCTCCCATGTACATCACCCTGCGAAAACCAGGGAATGCGTAAATGCTCACCTCCGGGTGAGCATTTTCGTTTTAAGTGGCCTTTCCCGGCGTAAAAACAAGCGGAATCGAATCCTTTGGCCGCTGCCCGGAATTTGTGATACCATCCGTTTTGAGCGCTTCACACCTCGCGGAGAGGTGGCTGAGTGGTCGAAAGCAGCGGTTTGCTAAACCGTCGTAGGGCCTTAAAGCTCTACCGGGGGTTCGAATCCCCCCCTCTCCGCCAGCCTTAGCCCCCAAAGGCATCAAATTCATGCGTCCAACCCCCCAGCGGTGGTGTCTGAAATCTGCGTTGACCGCTAAAGATGGGAGAGCCCCCGCCATTACTGGCGGGGCTGTAACGCGCGCTATCGCCCCGAAAGTCATGGCGGGGGCGCGTTGCAAATCAACGCAGACACTACCCCCCCAGCGCTGGTTTGCAAACGATGATACGCTGTTCGAAGAGCGAGGTAGGGTGTGGCTCCGAAGCCGAGACTGCTGATCTTTATCGTCGCCTATAACGCCGAAAAGACCATCGCCCGGGTCATCCGGCGGATTCCCGAGGCGCTGCTTCACCAGTACGACACGGAGGTCCTGATTATCGATGACGCCTCCCGCGATGAGACCTTCGAGAAAAGCTACGAAGCCAGCAAACAGGACCTGCCATTCCCCATCCACACGTTGTTCAATCCGTCCAACCAGGGCTACGGCGGAAACCAGAAGCTGGGATACCATTACGCGATTGAACATGGCTACGACTTCGTCGCGCTGATCCACGGCGACGGCCAATATGCGCCGGAATGCCTGCCGGAGCTGCTCGCTCCGCTGCGCGACGGGGAAGCGGACGCAGTGTTCGGCTCGCGCATGTTGTCGGGGAAGAGCGCGCTGCGCGGCGGCATGCCGCTTTATAAGTTCGTCGGCAATCGCATTCTCACCTGGATCGAGAACCGGCTGCTCGGCACGAAGTTAAGCGAGTTTCATTCGGGCTACCGCATTTATTCGACGCGCGCCTTGCGCTCCATTCCGTTTCATCGCAACGCCAATGGATTCCATTTCGATACGGAAATCATCATCCAACTGCTGATCGCCGGCCAGCGGATCGTCGAAAAACCCATCCCGACGTATTACGGTGACGAAATCTGCCACGTGAACGGCATCGGCTATGCGTGGAACGTGGTGCGGGCCACGTGCCAGGCGGCGCTGCAACCGCTGGGTCTTCTCTACGACCGCAAATACGATTGCGCCGCGCCCGGAACGAGCCAATACGTCCCGAAATTTCACTTCCGCAGCACGCATTCGCTGGTTCTGGACCGCGTCGCGCCGGGCGCCCGCGTGCTCGACCTGGGCTGCGCCGGAGGGTATATGGCCGGCGCCCTGGCGGAACGGAAGCAGTGCCGGGTGGACGGCGTCGACGCGTTTCCGGCGCTCGAATCGCGCCTGGAGAGCTTCTATCTGCACGATCTCAATCAGGGATTGCCCGCGCTCGATTACGAAAAATACGAGTACATCCTGATGCTCGACGTGATCGAACACCTGATCCGGCCGGAGGCGTTTCTCGAGGAGCTGTACGCCGCGTTGAAGACCAATCCCTCGGCCCAAGTCCTCATCAGCACGGCCAACGTCGGCTTTGTGGTTCCCCGGATGATGCTGCTGGCCGGCCAGTTCAATTACGGCAAACGCGGCGTTCTCGATCTCACGCACACACGGCTGTTCACCTTCGCTTCTTTCGAACGGGCCGTGCGCCAGGCGGGCTTCCGGATTTTCGAGGCGCGGGGCGTGCCGGCTCCGGTGCCGCTGGCCATCGGCGACAACTGGATCAGCCGGCTGCTGCTCAAGCTGAATCAGCTCCTGATCCCTATTTCGCGCGGCTTATTCTCCTACCAGATTTTGCTGCGCCTCCAGCCGGAGCCGTCGATCGAATACCTGCTGAAGATGGCCGGCGAACATTCCGAGCGGCGAATCCAGCACATTGAAGAGCTGGCCGCGGCACGCGTTCCGGACAGCCCCGGCGCGGAGTATGACGGCGGGCCGGCCGGTTCCCGTTAAACCACGCCAAGCCCGGCTGCCGCGGTTTCGACACCAACTCTTATGGGCGCGGACTCACTGCGAGCCGCGGCCGAAGATCATCGTTTTCGCGGTGTGAAACATGATGTAGGCGTCCAGGGACCACGCCAGGTTCTTGATGTAGTACAAATCGTATTCGAGCTTGATGATCGAATCCTCGATCGTGTCGCTGTAACGGTAATTGATCTGGGCCCATCCGGTAATGCCCGGCTTCACGAAATGGCGCAGCCGGTAAAAGGGGATCTTTTCTTCGAGCACGGTCACGAACTCCGGCCGCTCCGGACGAGGCCCCACCACCGACATTTCGCCCTTCAGCACGTTGAAGAGCTGCGGCAGCTCGTCCAGGCGCAGCTTGCGCAGCCAGCGGCCCAGGGGCGTGACCCGCGGATCGTCCTTGGCCGCCCAGATCGGACCCGTCTTCGCTTCCGCGTTCTGCCACATGGAGCGGAATTTGTACAGCGTGAACAGCCGGCCGTTGAAACCGACGCGCGTCTGGCGGAACAGCACCGGACCGCGTGAGGTGATTCTCACCAGAATCGCGACGATCGCCATCAGCGGCAGCGCCACCACGATGCCCACCAGCCCGATCAGCAGAGAGTAACCCGATTGAAGCGCGAGCTTCTGCCGGTTGGGACCAAGTTCGGCCGAGAAAATCAGCTCGGAAGGACGCAGATCGCGGGTGGAGACGCGGTGAAAAATGCTCTGATAGGTGACCGCGGCGTCCTCGACGTGAATGCCGGATAAGCGCAGCTCCAGCAGGCGCTGCACGGGGAGGTGGCCGCGGCGGTCGGTGAGGCCCACGACGATCGAATCCGGGCGCTGCTCGGCCACGACGCTGGCCAGGTCCCCGATGGTTCCCAGCCGGGGAGATCCGGACAGCTTGTCCACCGCGCGCGGTCCGCTGTCGAGAAAGCCGAGCGGCCGCAGGCCCAACTGCGGCTTCTCGCCAATGGCGCGGATCATTTCGGCCACGGCTTCGCTCGATCCCAGAAACAGCAGCTTGCGCCCGCCCATCGCGCGCGAGACCGCCCCGGAGAAAACGATTCTCCAGGCGGTGAGCGAGACGATGGAGAAGGCGCTGCCGTAGACCATCGAATATTTGGGCAGAACCAGCAAGGTGCTGCGGCTGTAGTTGAACAGCGCCTGCAACAGAAAGCTGCTGCCCAGGACCATGCAAAAACGCTGGATCAGCTCGATTCGCGAGGTGATCCGGTAATCGTCATAAAGATCGGCGAAATACATGCCCATCAGCACGGTCAGCACGACGAAGCTGACCGCCCACATTCCGTTCTCGTCGAGCAGATAAACATCGGGCGCTTCGGTCATCAGAAAAACGCCCACGATGTAGCAGGAGAACAGCAAAACGGTATCGGAGATGATCAGTGCGATGATGCTTGCGGGAACAGAAACTTTGAAAAGGCGGATCACAAGGCAACGCGAACCGGATGCGGCCGCTCCGCTGGCATACTCGCGCAGGCGGGCCGCCGCGACCCTGACAAACTTTCTCGATCTTAGCATGGTGCGCGGCGCCGGCCCATCGTGCGTAACCCGAACCGCTCCCGGAGAACAAGGCTGCGAAATCACGCGCCTGCGCCGCGGCCCAGGGAAGCGGCCAAAACCACTTGCCGCAACGTCTTCCAGCCGGCGGCGTTCCTTTGCAAATGACGCTTAGCAGGGTGCTGAAAAAGGGGACACGGCCGCACGGGGCATGAATAGCTTAAAGGCGGGGACAGAGTAGTCGGCATTGATATCGCTGACGCAACCTTCAGTATGGGTGCGTGAAGCAACTGGTTGGATCAAGTATATTAGCGCCGAGTCTGTCCCCTTTTTCAGCACCCTGTTAGACCGCATGCTTGCTGCGTTCGGCCCGGAGGCTCGCCTTATCATGAAGGGAATGCGCTGGCGCAGCCCCCGTGAACTTTCCCATCGAGTGTTCCAGGAGATCAAAAACATCCAATTGTTGCTCCATCCGCCAGCGATGCCGGATGGCGCGGAAGGGGCGATTGCGCCGTTTCCGGACGCGGCCCGCGCGGTCGACCTGTGCCGCGGATCGGCCTACGCCGAATCGGTCCGGCGGTGGGCCGAGGAGATTCTGGAACATCGTTTCCCGGTGCTCGGATTGCAACTCGAAACCGGCCCGAAGATCCGCTGGCGCCGCGACTACCTGAGCGGGAAGGAAACGGGTACGCAATATTTTCGAAGGATTCCGTATCTCGATGCGGCGCGAGCCGGCGATCATAAAATCATTTGGGAGCTCAACCGGCATCAGCACCTGGTGACTCTGGCGCAAGCCTGGCGGCTCACCGGAACAAATCCCTGCCTCGACGAGATCGGCCGCCAGCTGGATTCGTGGCTGGCGGAAAATCCGTTTCAGCGAGGAATCAACTGGGCGAGCGCGCTGGAGGCCGCATTCCGCGCCTTGTCCTGGATGTGGGTGGATCACCTGGCGGGTTCGGCCATGGCCGCGGACCGCAGGCTGCGGATGCGCCAGGGATTGTGGCGGCACGGCTGCCATCTGGAAGCCAACCTGTCCATTTATTTCTCGCCCAACACGCACATTCTCGGAGAAGCCGTCGCGCTGCACGCGTTGGGATGCATGTTCCGCGGCACCGCTCGAGGAAAACGCTGGGAGCGGCTGGCGTCGCGGCTGGTGTCGGCGGAGATGGAACGTCAGGTCCAGCCGGATGGCAGTCATTTCGAGCGATCGACCTACTATCACGTGTACGCGCTCGATATGTTTCTGTTCCATGCCACGCTCGCGCCGGTATCCGATGCGTATCGCTCGAAGCTGGTGAAGATGGCGGAATATCTGAACGGCATCTTGGGACCATCGCGGTTGCTGCCGTTGATCGGCGATGACGACGGCGGCAGATTTTTTCACCCCTTCGGTCCGCGCGCCGGTTTCGGCGCCGGAACTCTCGCCGCATGCGGCTCGTTTCTGGAGCGTCCGGAATGGATTCAGGATCGGGAGCACCTGTTTGAACTCGCCGCATGGTGGATGCCCGCGCTCGCGGCCGCGGCCGGAACCGGCGTCCTGCCGGGCCCGGATTCGGTCTGCTTTCCTGACTCGGGGTTGACCGTGATGCAGTCCGGCGGCCATCAGGTACTCCTGCGCACCGGCGGTTCCGGCCCGTTTCGCGGCGGCCACAGCCACGCTGACGCGCTCAGTGTCGTGGCGCGGGCGGGAGGGCGCGAGTTGTTGATCGATCCGGGAACGTTCACCTACAGCGGACCCGAGCGCGATCGATTTCGCGGAACCGCGGCACACAATACGATTCGGATCAACCGGCTGGATCAGGCCGATCCGGCCGGTCCTTTCGCCTGGAGCGGCCCTCCGCAGGTGTCAATCGCCGAGTGGCGCTGCGCCGGAAATTCTGATTATCTGGACGTCACCTGCCGGTCTCGCGGCATTGTTCATCGCCGGCGGGTGTTGTTCTTAAAACCGGACCTGGTCTTCTTTCTCGACGAGGTTCAGGCGCACAGCCGGCGCTTTTCGGTCGAACAATTCTGGCATGCCGGAGTCCCGGTGGAAGCGCGGGGAGCGCGCTGTTTTCACTTGGGGGATGCGGCGACGCTTCTTCTTACTGGCGATGCCGAGCTCGTCCAGGGCGGCGCGTTCGGCTGGAAGTCGGATGCCTATGGCAGCAAACAGAAATCGCCGGTGATGGTTTGTTCCGGCGAGGCTCAGGATACGATTTCCTGCGGGGCTCTCCTGGTTTTTTCGCGCATCGAAGATGAACTGATTCTCACGGCTGGCGCGGAGGAGATTGAGCTGGCGCTGCGCAGCGAACGCCGGGTGTCGGCGAAATTCGCTCTTCCAAAAAACTGACTCACACCGGACTGCCTTTGCGCGCGGGCGTCGGCTGCCACAGCCGGTCCGCGGGAATGACCACTACCGCGATCGCGCAGGCGGCGGCAAGCATGAGCGTGAGAAAGGCCCGGAGCGGCGCCGTCAGCCGCTTGAGCGCCCAGCGCTCCGGCAGCACAGGGTCCAACATCGCCAACCCATAGAACGCGATTTGCGGCACGAGGACGGCCCGCCACAGCCCCGGCAGAAAAAAGCTGATCGCGAAAATCGCCGCCAGCAACCAGGGAAGCAGCAATCTTGCGAACTTATACGAAACAAAATCGAGCCACTGGCGATTGCCGGGGCCGAGCAGCTGCGGGTAATAATACAGCAGCTGATACACTCCGGCCTGCGTCCGAACTTTGCGGCGAAACTCGACTTCGAGCGATGTAGGAACGTCGAAGGCTTTGGCTGCCGGCTCCAGAATCAGGCGAAATCCCCGGAAAAATGCGGCGAGGGGCAAAAACATGTCGTCGTTCAGAACTCCCTTGGGGATTTTCGGAGCCAGCTCGCGCCGCATGGCGTAGATGCATCCGGTGGCTCCAAAAAAAGAGTCGATCTCGCTGAGACGTTTGCGAATCCATTTTTCGTATTTCCAATACAGGCCCACCGAGGACTCCTCGGCCGACTCACCATCGGCGATCACCAGCTCTCCGCTCACCACGCCTACGGCGGGATCGTGAAAACAAGCGACCAGTTGCCGCAGACTGCCGCTGGCGAGCCTCTGGCGAACATCGGTGAAGAAGAGAATCTCGGCTTCGGCTGCCGCGATTCCGGCATTGAGCGCGGCCGATTTGCCTTCGCCCGGCCGCGCGATCAACACCACGCCGCGGTCCTGCCAGGCGCGGGCGATTTCCCCGGTCCCATCGGTCGAGCCATCGGAAACCACGATCACCCGAAGCCGCTCTTTCGGATAGTCGAGCGCGGCCAGATTTTCCAGTTTTTTCTCCAGCCACTGCTCGCCATTCCTCACCGCCAGCACCACGTCCACGCTGCGCGGCGTGAATTTTTTTTCAATCGGACGGCGGCGCCGCAAGCGCAGCAGCAAAGGGTATACGGCCAGATAGAGGATGGTTCCGGCCAGAATCAAGAATGCCGCAAGCGCGCCGCTCATGACAGAATCAGCCGCTCAAATTCATCGGCCACCCGCTGCCAGGAATAGCACGAGGAAACCATGCTCCAGGCCGCGTCCGCCATGTTGCGGCGCAGACCGGCGTCGTCGAGCAGGTCCAGGCAGGCTTCGGCGAAGGCTTCCGGCGTGTCGGCGATGCGAATGTCGCGCGGAGGATGAATGTCCAAACCCTCCGCGCCGATGGAGGTCGAAACCACCGGCGTTTTCGCCGCCATGGATTCGTAGATCTTCAGCCGTGTTCCCCCGCCGACCCGCAGCGGAACAATCGACACCGCCGCGCTCCACAGATACGGCCGCACATCCGCGACCGTTCCGGTGACGCGCAGCATCGGATCGGCCGCCGCGCGCGATTTGAGGCTCGCGGGCGGCTGCCGTCCCGCGATGGTTAACGAGCACTGGGGCCGCTTGCGCCGGATCAGCGGCAGAATCTCGTCGAGGAAGAAAATGATGCCATCGATGTTGGGCATCCAGTCCATGGAGCCGACGAAGACCAGGTCCGTTTCGACCGGCAGCGGGGCGGACGGCGTCAGCGATTCGACATCGACGCCGGTCGGCACGTTGGGCGCCGCCGCGAGGCCAAACAGCTCCTGATGGGTCCGCGAATCGGTTGGGGAAACGGCGATCACCTTGCGCACTCGCCGGCACACGTCGCCTTCGACGCGGAACATTTTATCTGCCTGGTTCCGGAAATACGCCTTGCGGAGCGGGTCCGCGGCGGTTTCGGCATGACGCCGCCAGATCATGGTTTCCACATTATGCTGGAACAGAATCCAGGGCGCCAGATCATCCAGGTTCACCGCCGGCGTGAGAAAATCGCACACCATCGCATCCGGCGATTCGCGATGGAGGACGTTCTGAACGGTTTCCCGCAAGGCGGAAACCCGGTACCGCGCCAGCGAGAGCGGAAGCGGCGAGAAAAAATTCGCCGCGAGCTGGGCCGCGAAGGAAAGCGACAGGCGAGGCGGCGCGCGATGCGGCACCGCATACGCCCGCGTCGAATATTCGGCCGCACGGGGAACGGATTCCGGAAAAGCTCCGTCATCGAGCGCCACGTAGTGGATTTCATGACGCTGCCGCAGGCGCTTCAACATCTCCAGCGTGCGGATCTGTCCGCCTTTCTGGGTCGGATGCAGAAAATCGGTCTTCAGCCAGAGGATCTTCACTGCGCCGCGAGCACCGCGGGCGCCATCCACCGATCGCGCCGGCCGGTAAGAAACAGGTCGCCCCAAAGCTGGAGATTGATCAGCCGCCACAGCGGATCGGTCGCGTCTTGCCGCCCCGCCCGATGCCTTTCGATCAGCGCCGTAAGCGCCCCCTGATCGCTCAAGGACGCCAGCAACCCCTCGCGGTCGAGCAGCGAATCGATCAGCGGTTGCGTCGCCGGATCGCGCAGCCAGGGACGCAGCGGCGTCGGAAAGCCCATCTTTTTCCGGTCCAGCAGTTCGGCCGGCAGGAGATCCCGAACCGCTTCCTTGAGGATGTACTTGCCGGTTCCGTTGTGGATCTTCAGCCGGTCCGGAACCTGCACCGAAAACTCGACGAAGGGATGATCCAGGAAGGGAACGCGGCTTTCAATTGAACACGCCATGCTCATCTGATCCTGCTTCATCAGCAGTTCCACCAGATACGTCTTCTGGTCGGCGTAAAGCATGCGCGAAAGCGGTGGCATCTCCCGGCTGTTCCAATAGGCCAGAAAGGAAGAGTAGCGGCCATCCAGGCCGGAAGCGGAAGGAAACAGCGCCTCGATTTCACCGGACGCGAACCCGGCATAAAAATTCTCGAGGTATAAGGACTCGACCGAAAGCTCGCGGCCCAGAAAGGTGTGCTGAAGCTTGCGGCGCAGGCCGGCCGATAACAGGCCCGACGAAGAAATTCCGGAGGCTACCGCGCGCCGCAATGAAGCGGGAACCCGCTGCCATGCGCCGGCCCAGCGCTGCGCTTCAAGATAGTGCCGGTAACGGCTGTAGCCGCCGAACAGTTCGTCGGCTCCTTCGCCGGTCAACACGACCTTTACGCGCTCCGCAGCGAGCCGGGAAACGAAGTATAGCGACACGCTCGAAGGCCATGCGATCGGCTCGTCTTCATGCCAGATCAGCGTGGGCAGCGCCGCGAAGAATTCCTCCCGGCCCAGCGTGATTTCGTGATGCTCGGTCCCGATCGCCCGCGCCGCCTGGCGCGCAAAATCGAGCTCACTGAATTCACCTTCGCGATAGCCCACGGAGAACGTCTGCACCGGACCGTCCGCCATTTGCTTCACCAACGCGGCGATCGCGCTCGAATCGACTCCTCCGCTGAGGAACACGCCGAGCGGAACGTCGCTCATCAGCCGCATCCGGACGGTCTCTTCCAGGCGGCGCCGAGTTTCCCGAATCCAATCCTCGTCCGCCGGATTTTCTATCGCCGCGGGAACGTCCCAGTAGCGCTCGAATTTCGGCTGCGGAGACTCGCTGTTAAGATCCAGCCGCAGAAAATGTCCCGGCATCAGCTTGCGAATCCCGCGAAAAAAAGTCTGCTCGCCGCTTACGTAACCGAGTCCGAGATATTCGGCGAGAATACTTTCTTCGAATGATGCCGAAATCGCGGGATGGTCCAGCAGGGCCTTGATCTCGGAGGCGAAGGCGAACACCTGGCCGTTCCAGAAGTAATAAAACGGCTTGATTCCCAGACGGTCGCGGACGCAGTACAAAGATTTTTTGGCCGCGTCCCAGATCGCCAGCGCAAACATGCCGCGGAAGCGCGTCACACAGCCGGCGCCGTGTTCTTCGTAGGCGTGGAGGATGGTTTCGGTATCACTGCGCGAGGCATAGACGTGACCGGCGCGTTCCAGCTCCGGACGCAGCTCCGCGTGATTGAAAATCTCTCCGTTATAAGTGATCCACAAGGTGCCCGATTCATTGGACATCGGCTGATGGCCGCCGGCCAGATCGACGATGCTCAAGCGGCGGTGCCCCAGAAACGCGTGCGAATCGCAGTAATAGCCGGCGTCATCAGGGCCGCGATGCCGGATGCGATCGGTCATGCGGCGCAGCACCGTTTCCGAACCAGCGCCAGCCTCGACCGTCACGAATCCCGCGATCCCGCACATCTCCATTCAGTTTAATCAATCCATTGGCATGGTCTGAGGCGCGGCCTGCTTTCGTTAAACTGAAATGACGGCATGAGGACTGGCGGGATGAATGAGGAACGGGGGCCGTCGCCGCGCATCGCCTGGCCGGAGGGGAAACGGTTTGCCTTCACGATTTTCGATGATCCGGACGGCCAGACGCTCGAACAGACCCGCCTGGTGTATTCGTTTCTCGGCGATCTCGGGTTTCGGACCACCATCGCGGTCTGGCCGCTGGGCGCTACGCGCGCGGCAAATTCGGGCGGCGAAACCTGTGAGAATCCCGCTTACCGGAACTACGTTCAGCAGTTGCAGGCGTCGGGGTTCGAGATTGGCTATCACAATGCCACGCTTCATTCCTCGACCCGCGAGGAAACCATCCGGTCGCTCGATGCGTTCCGCCAATATTTCGGCGCCGATCCGTCGGCGATGGCGAATCACTACAACCAGGAGGCGATTTATTGGGGACCCGCGCGGATCGGCGGCATGCGCCGGCTGCTCTACCTGGCCTTGACCAGGGGCGAAACCGCCGGAAAACATTTCGGGCACGTGGAGGGACACCCGATGTTCTGGGGCGACGTCTGCCGCGACCGCATTCGTTATTGCCGGAATCTGGTCTTTGCCGATATCAATACCCTGCAAGCATGCCCCTGGATGCCCTATGAGGATTCGCTGCGGCCCTGGGTGCGCCGCTGGTTCTGTGCCTCGGAAGCGGCAAAAGGGCCCGCTTTTTTGAAGATTACGGAACCGCTTCATCTGGACCGCCTGGAGCAGCAGGCAGGTGCGTCGATCCTGTACACCCACTTCGGCCATGGATTCACCGACGGCAACAAGCTGCGGCCGGAATTCAGAAAAACCATGGAGGGCCTGGCGCGTAAAAACGGCTGGTTCGTTCCGGTTTCCACCCTGCTCGATTTCCTGGAGGCGCGGCGCGGACCCGTCGCGCTCAGCGCAGCGGAGCGGCGAAAGCTCGAATGGCGCTGGCTTCGTGAAAAAATCTTCCGCGGAACGTCCTGATGCTGCGCATCGTGGCCCTCACCTCCGAACATCTGGAAGCCGTGCGTCACTTCAACGAACGGATGCGGCACGCGGGACATCCGCTGGCCTTCGAGTTGCCGGAAGGCTCGCGCGCAGAGGCGGGAAGGGGGCTGATCTCGAGCACGGATTACATTGTCGCCGATGAGAGCGGGGTCCACGGCGGAATCCTCGCCGTGGACCATCCGGCGGTGCTTTCCGGCCAAGATGTCCCGGTCACCAATTACCAATCTCCGCTTTCGGAAGGAATTATTGAGCCGCGTTATCGCAGCGCCGGCATGCTGCTTTTGCGCTTCGCCGAGCGCCGCTCTCCGCTGGCCTACATGGTGGGGATGGGCTCGGATTCGAGTCCTCTGGCGCGGCTGCTCAAAGCCGCCGGCTGGTCCGTCGGATTATCGCGATTCCAGTTTCGCGTTCATCGGCCGCGGCGTTTTCTTTCCGAGCTTCGCCTGGCGCATTCCTCGCGGTTTCGATCGATGGTTTCCTCGGCCGCGGGATGGACCGGCGCGGCCTCGGCCGGTTTGGCCATTCTGCAACGCCGGAGGAGCGGCCTGGCGGGCTTTTCCGCGCAAATCGAAAAAGAGTGGGGAGACTGGGCCGACGTCATCTGGAAACAATTCCGCGAGCGGTGTTCCTTCGCAATCAGGCGGGACGCCGCCGTGCTTCCTGAACTCTTCCCGGCCTCCGATTCCCGCCTGGTGATGGTTCGCATCGATCACCATAGCCGTCCGGCAGGTTGGGCGGCGTGCTTTGATAGCCCGATGCGCAATCATCCGCATTTCGGGGACCTGCGCGTGGGCAGTATTCTCGACTGCGTAGCGGCTCCCGAGGCAATGGCCGCCACGGCGATCCTTGCGGATACCGAATTGGCCCGCCGCGGCGTCGATGTGGTGATCACGAACCAGACCCATCGCCTGTGGTGCGATGGCTTTTCCGCCGCCGGCTTTCTCGGCGGGCCTTCCAATTACGTCGTCGCGCTATCGCCGGCGCTGGCGGCCCGCTGCGGCGACAGAGACTCGATTCACGTAACCCGCGGCGACGGCGATGGCCGAATCCATCTGTAAACGGAAGCATGGAGAGCCCCCGCCATTACTGGCGGGGCTGTAGTTCAGTCATGGCCGGGGGGGCGCATCCCGAATCAACGCAGATTTCAGGCACTACCAACAGCCGCGGGCGCGCCGGAGCAGACGGTATACTGAGACGACGTGCATGACTCTCGCGGAAGCTCTTCGAATTATCCATTCCGCCCGGACCAGCGCAAGCGGTGAGCCATTTGACGTCGCTCTGGCTTGCGGCTTCACGCCTCTGCATCTCCAGACCTTTTTTC
>DATJNW010000030.1:0-99073 GCA_035507655.1 Bryobacteraceae bacterium
CGTGTCCACAAACGACTATGGTCTTTTGCATATCAGCGTTCGAATCTAACATAGCGAAATTCAAGCGCACAGGGATATAGATAGTACGGATCAGCGGCGCTCCACTTCCGAGTGGCCGGACGATCCACCCGGAGGCGGATCGGTTCGAAAAAGACCTGGGGCCAGGCCGAAGCCGGCGGTTCACCGCGGCGGCTTGTACTGGACATCGACAGCACGGAGATTCCGGTCTATGGCAACCAGGAGTAGAGCTTCCCCCAGACGCGCAGGTTCAAAACCGTAGGAATCAGAAAACCGCATACGACGTGCAGCGCATCGAAGTCGCGTCTTCCGGCGACCTTGCGTACGAATTTTCCTACGGAATGCTAGTCTCCCGTCCCAGTGATTCGTGCAATAAGTCGTTGGCGAGTGGGGCAGGCTCCCAGCCTGC
The DNA here is from genome assembly GCA_035507655.1 of Bryobacteraceae bacterium. Taxonomy (GTDB): domain Bacteria; phylum Acidobacteriota; class Terriglobia; order Bryobacterales; family Bryobacteraceae; genus Palsa-187. Next base: position 428 of record DATJNW010000030.1, read on the forward strand.
GGCGGGCTCTCTAAGCCCGCCTGGTCGGCTCAACAAGAGGCGGGCCGCGCGCCCGCCGCAGGCCGCGGGCCTGCCCCACAAAACCCGCCGGAATACGATAACTGATTTCGGGGACGGAATGCTAGAGTACGATGTCACCGGGCAGACGCCTATGCCGCACGTTTCTTCGTACGGCCGCGCTCCGCGTCTGGAAGAAACTGCCGGACGGATGGCGCGTCACCGCGTCGTTCATGCGGCCGCTCGACCTTGATCTTGTTCGGCCGAACACTCCGCCGGAGAAGTAGGATATAGCAAAAGTGCTCTTCCGCGGGTTTCCTTGTCCGAAGTGAATGAGCACGTCGGACAGCGCATCGATCGCCCCGGAAGATCGTGCGGAGCCTCAGACGACTTCGAAGCGCCGGAAGATCTCGATCTGCGCCGAGCAGGACACCGGATCGCAGATTCGGATATTGTTTATCGTTTCGAGTCCAACCGGATCGTTTCGCCTGCCCCGGCCGGCGCGAGCCTTGATAAAATCAACTCGGCCGCCGATTCATTCGGAAAAAAGGAAAACCCATGAGCCTGACGTTAACAGTTAACGGCAAATCCCACGCCCTGGATGTCGACCCTTCGACTCCGTTGCTCTACATCCTGCGCAATGATCTCGGTTTGCAAGGTCCGCGGTTCGGATGCGGGCTGGGACAATGCGGAGCTTGCACCGTGATCGTCAACGGAGCCGCCGTTCGATCCTGCATCACTCCGGCCTCGGCTGTGAAGAGCGAAATTACGACGCTAGAGGGACTCGCCACGAATGGCAAGCTCCATCCCGTCCAGCAGGCCTGGATCGACGAACAAGTCCCGCAGTGCGGATTCTGTCAAAACGGCCAGATCATGACCGCGAAGGCGCTGCTCGACAAGAATCCCAATCCGAGCGACGCGCAGATTCGCCAGGGGATGAACGGGGTGTTGTGCCGCTGCATGACGTACTACCGCGTGCAAGCCGCGATCAAACGCGCCGTGAAAACCATCGCCGGCCGAACTTCGGGCAAGGAGGTCGCCGCATGACCACCTTCACCGCGATTCCGAGACAGATTGAAGAAGCCCTCGACGGAAAAACCTCCCGCCGGGATCTGCTGAAAGGCGCTGGCCTGCTCGCGGTCAGCTTCGCGGCGCCACGCGCCATCGCTCAATCGGCACCGGGTCCTTATCCCGAGATCGATTTTCACCAGGTCGATTCCTGGATCGTGATTCACGCAGACAACTCCGCAACGTTCTACGTCGGCAAAACGGATTGTGGACAGGGCACCGGAACTTCTTTCCGCCAGATCATGTCGGATGAGCTCGATATCGCATTTGAAAAAACTGCGTGCGTGATGGGCAGCACCGATATCACGGTCGATCAGGGCGGCTCCGGTGGTTCAACGGCGATGGAAAGAGATAGCTGGCCGATGCGCCGTGTAGCCGCCGAAGCGCGACGCGTATTGCTCGAAATGGCCGCCGATCGGCTGGGTGCGCCCGTCGATCAACTCGCCGTTAGCAAGGGCGTCGTCACCGTCAAAAGCGATCCGTCGAAAACCGTGACGTACGGAGAACTGATCGGCGGAAAGAAATTTCACGTCGCGCTGACCGGAAACAACATCAACGCGATCAAAGGTCCGGCGCCAGTGAAGCCAGTGCAGGAGTTGAAAAACGTCGGCCTCTCCCCGCAGCGCTATGACATTCCTCCGAAAGTGGACGGATCCCTCAAGTGGGCAGTCGATGTAAGGCTGCCAGGCATGGTTCATGCTCGAAACATTAAACCGCCGTTTGCCGGAGCGAAGCTGGTGAGCATCGACGAGTCTTCGGTTCGCAACATGCCCGGGTTCGTGAAGGTCGTAAGCAAAGGAAACTACGTCGCGGTCGTGTGCGAGCGCGAAGAGCAGGCGATCGCCGCCGCGCGCCGCCTCAAGGTCAATTGGGAAAAGCCGGCCACGGCGCCGTTCCCCTCGTCGGAACAACTGTTCAACTACATGCGCGAGGTCGCGCCGAAATCGAGCTCCAGGCCGGTGGTCATCGGCGATCCCGAAAGCGCGATCGCCGCCGCTCCGAAGGTGATCGAAGCAGATTACGACGTTCCATTCCAGGGTCACACCGCCATTAGCGGCGCACATGCGACGGCCGATCCGTCCAACGGGCAAATGACCGTCTATTCGAACGACATGAAATCGTACGGAATGCGCCGCGGCGTCGCCGATTTCCTGGGAATGCCGCACGACAAGGTCCGCGTGGTGTGGATGGAGGGTCCGCAAGGCTTCGGCCGCACGGCAGCCGACGATGCCGGATGCGAAGCGGCCTATATCGCGAAAGAGCTCGGCCGTCCGGTTCGCATTCAATGGATGCGCAATGAAGAGACTGCCTGGGATACGAAAGCTCCCGCCTTCGCCGTCAAGATGAAGGGCGCCCTCGACGCGGCAGGCAATCTGGTGGCGCTCGATTACGACGCCCGCTCGGCCGATTACAACCACGTCGGCTACAACGAGCCGGACACAGTGTTGATCGCACAGTTGATGGGCATCCGCCGATCCACTCCCGCCGCGGGCAGCGCCTCACTTCCATCCGAAACGTACGCGATCCCGCATCGCCGGATGGCAACCCACGTCGTCAGCCTGCCGCTCATCTGGGAGACCCCGCTGAGAACCGGAAATCTGCGCGACCCCAACGGTCCGCAAGCGACCTTCGCCTCTGAATCGTTCATCGACGAGCTGGCCGCCACGGCGAAAGTTGATCCTTTCGAGTTTCGGATGAAGCTTCTCGAAGCCGGCTCGGGCGACGACGCCGGGTTCCGGCGAGCCCGCTCGATCGCGGTGCTCAAGGCGGCGGCGAACGCCTACGGATGGGATCGGCGGCCTTCGCCCCAGCCGCGCGGTTCCGGCGATATTCTCACGGGCCGCGGCATGGCCTATTCTTTCCGGGGACAGACCATCGTCGCGGAAATCGCCGAGGTCGAAGTGAATCGCCGCACCGGCCGGGTTTGGGCGAAGCGTTTGGTCTGCGCGCACGATTGTGGGCTGATGATCAATCCAGGGTCGCTGCGCCATACGATCGAGTGCGCGATGCTCCACTCGTTGAGCCGCGCGATCCACGAAGAGGTCCAGTTCGACAACGAAAAGGTCACTAGCGTAGATTGGAGCTCGCACCCGACCCTCACGCACTCTGACGCACCGGAGCAAATCGACGTGGTACTGGTGAACGGCGACCCGAATCCGAATCGATCCGATCTTGCTCCATACGGGGGAGGCGAAGCGGCCTGCAAACCGATGCTCGCCGCGATCGCCAATGCGATTTTCGACGCAACCGGCGTGCGTCTTCGCCGGGTACCGTTCCGTGCGCCGCGCGTTCTTGCTGCGCTTAACAGCGCGAAGGTCTAAATCCGTTTTCCGGTTTAACCCTGTGGCGCCCGTCAAGCGGTGATAACCTTCCCCGGAGAGCGTTCGCCAAGACCGGGCCCTCGCGTCCGAACTCAATTTGTGAGTAAATTTCAGGGATGGCACGAAGGAGGTAAGGCGTGAGACGCGATTTGAAAGTCGGCGCGGCATGGACCGCAACCCTCGCATCATTATGGATCGGATCAGTCCTCGTGAACCGGCACGTTTTGGCCTATTCGACGGCGGTGAAGGCGCCTCGATTTGAGGTCGATCCGATGTGGCCGAAACCGCTGCCGAACCACTGGATTCTGGGACAGACGATTGGGGTTTCGGTCGACGCCAACGATCATATCTGGATCATCCATCGAGGCGGCTCGCTCGAACCGGGCGAACAGCACGCGGCGGCGAATCCGAAAATCGCGCAATGCTGTATGGCGGCTCCCCCGGTTCTCGAGTTCGACGAAGCAGGCAACCTGATCGGACATTGGGGCGGACCCGGCAACGGATACGACTGGCCCGACTCGAATCATGGGATCACCGTCGATTACAAAGGATTCGTGTGGATCGGCGGGAACGGGCGCGGAAACACGGGCGGCCGCGGGGCCATCGGAGGCAGCGACGAGGAACCGGCATCCTCAGGCCGCGGACGCGCCGGCCGCGCGGGGTTTCAGAGCTTCAACGACAACATGGTTCTGAAGTTCACGCAGGACGGCAAGTTCGTGATGCAGATCGGCAAGCCGGCGCACAGCAAAGGCAGCAACGACGTCGAAAATTTGCGCCTGCCGGCCAAAACCTTCGTGGACCCCAAGACCGACGAACTCTACGTCGCCGACGGTTACGGAAATCACCGCGTGATCGTTTTCGACGCGAACACCGGAGCGTACAAGCGGCATTGGGGCGCCTATGGCCACAAACCCGAGGACGCCGACCTCGGTCCATATAATCCCAATGATCCGCCCGCGCAGCAGTTTCGCAACCCGGTGCACTGCGTCGAACTCGCCCATGACGGACAGCTCTACGTGTGCGATCGCGTGAACGATCGGGTGCAGGTTTTCAAGACCGACGGCACGTTCGTCAAGGAACATTTCTACGAGAAGGAAACGCTCGGTTCCGGTTCGGCCTGGGATATCGCGTTCTCGCGCGATCCTCAGCAAAAGTATCTGTACCTTGCGGATGGCGAGAACGATCGCGTGCACATTATCGATCGCGAGTCGCTGGAGGTGCTGACCAGTTTCGGGGAAGGTGGAAGACAGCCCGGCGAATTCTACGGCGTCCACAGCATCGCCACCGATTCCAAGGGCAATATTTTCACCACGGAAACCTATCGCGGCCAGCGCGTTCAGAAATTTGTTTATAAAGGTCTCGCTCCGGTCACCAAAAAAGATCAGGGCGTGGTTTGGCCCGGCCGAGTGAAGTGACTCGGAGATTCCCATGCGAAGCAAAACGATCTCGGCGACTCTTCTTTTGGTCTCTGTGCTGCTCGCTCAGCAGCCCAATCCAACCTGCCGTCACTGCTCGGCGTCGTACATTCCCAAGAGTGAGTTGGATGCTTACATTCAACGAGCGATCGAACACCGGCTTATCGACCAACAGGTCCGCTCGATCGACGTCGGGAAATCGCAAGTGGGGATCGGCATTGTCCGGCGCGGAAGGCTGACTGGCACCAATCCCGAAGCGGAAACGGTAGCCGAACACGAGCAGATCAGCGAAGTGTATTACATCATTGACGGTTCCGCTACGCTGCTCACCGGACCGGACTTGGTCGAGCCGAAAAAACGGCCGGACAATCTCAAAACGGTCCGCGAACAGAACGGTCCTGGCTATAATGCGCGCTCGATCGCCCACCCGATGATCACCGAACTCAAACCCGGCGACATGATCGTAATCCCGGCCGGTACGGGGCACTGGTTCACGAAAATTGACGATCACATCACTTACGCGATGGTGCGGATCGATCCTGATAAAGTCGTTCCCACGAAAAATGAAACGCAATCGCGAGACTATCTAAAGAACCGCTAGACCGGAAAAAAGTCTTCAATCGTTGCTCGGCGCGGATTTATTTGGGCTTACCGAGCGAGCGAGGCCGGCGAAGACGGTCCCGTTTGCTGGTGACGAAGCGCAAGGCTCCGCGCAGCAGGTCCCGCAGGGCTTCCGGCTTGATCCGCGATAAGCGAACCAGCACACACGGGTAGCCCTTGTAATGGTCCCTTATATAGTAGGTGTCCGGCTCCTCTGCGATCAGTTCCGCGCGATCAGCAGCGTCGATGCCGACCACCAGCGAGCCGGGCTCGGCCGACTTGTGCGTGGGAATGCACGCCAGCAGCTTGCCGCCTATCTTGAAGGCCGGAGCGCCGTACGTCGTGCCCTCTTCAACGCCCGGCAACTCCAGCGCGAGCTTGCGTACAGTGTCGAAGGTGACTTGTTTCCGCATCCCAAGCGTCCTCTCACACTCGACGATTTTCCGGGTTGGCCCCAAGCGCTTTTAGTTCTCGAGTCGTCGATTCCCGGCTGAACTTTTCCACCCCGATCGCGAAGTGATCCACCAGACCCGTCGGATCCTTGTGGTGGAGAGCACCCAGTGCCCTCACTCACCACCGTGAACCCGAATTTTTGCGTAACCATTGTGCCACACTTCTATCGGTCACCAATTGGCGGTCCCCGATGTCGGTCATGTCTGAAAGCGCTGCGAAGGGAGGCCCAGGCGGATTTACTTGCGGCTCCTGTCGGGCGTCCCGAAGAGGGAGTCGACTAATACGGAATCAGCCGCCGCAGCCACGGCACTGAAGTGAGCGCCTTGCTCCGCCGGCCGATCATCAGCCGTTCGAACGGGATCTCCCCTGCCTGGTCGAGCAGCACGCCCCAGGCGATATAAAATCCCGCGGCCGTGAGCGTGGTGCAGATCCCGATGGTGTCCGCGGTCCCGACGTGAAGGTTCAGCAGCAGATAGCCGATGGCGATCGATCCGAAATAACCCGACAGCAGCTCCGCGTGGCGGATCCGGTTGGGCGGTACGCCATGATCGAACATGCCGGCCCACGCCGCCAAAAGCACGCAGGCCACGCTCAGAATCGAGCCGGTGTAACGAACCGCCCACATCAGCCAGTGAAACGTGGTCCGCGCCAGCGATTCGTGGCGCATCGCCAGACCATCGAACCCGGTTGAAGACGCCACCACGATCGCCAGCAGCAAAATAATCCCGCCGAGCGCGTGCGAGATCCGGTGAATGCCGCGGTAACAGGACATCAGCGCGCGCCACAACTCGAGCACGGTCATCACCTGCAAGGCCATCACGAAAGGCGTGGTCCAGCGGTAGGCGCGCAGGTAGCCTTCGGTATCGGGCGATCCGGCCAGCCAGATGAAGGACTGCAAAAAACCGGCGACGAGATAAGCCTGAAACCAGGGATAGGAACGATAAACTCGCGTTTCGAACAAACGCGAACACGCGAACAGCTCGGCGGCCGCACACGTCATCGTCAGAACGAGACGCGAATCGATCATGTTTTACATATTCTACTTCTGCGCGGGGCAGTCCGGGGCGCAGGAGGGCGGCGGCACGTCCGGGGCGAACGCGAGGGTCGGCGGGGCGGGGTTCCGCGCCTCCGATGCGAGCGACAATGCCGCCAAAGCCAACAGAAACAGTAAGGCTGCCTTTTTCACAGTGTTCTCCGGGAACTGAAGTTTGCCGGTCAACCGCATCCTGCACGCCGGCATCTTCTGAATACACCCGATTCGCAATGAGTTCAAAGCGTTTCTTTACCATAATGTTTATAACGGTGACAGCATAGAACGTTTGGGCTAAGCGTACTAGGAAATTTATGGCGCTTCACCTTAGGCCGGAATATGGCAAACTACTGAGTTTGGAACGGCTCCCCTACCGCGCCACCGCGTCCTCCTCGCGTTACCAGGGAATTCGAAAACTTCCGGTGGCGCTGCTGCTCGACAACGTGCGCAGCCTGTACAACGTCGGGGCGTTTTTCCGCAGCGCCGACGGAGCGGCCATCGAAAAAATCTATCTGTGCGGCATCACCGGGCACCCGCCGGAAAACGCGATCCGCAAAACCGCCCTGGGCGCCGAAGAAACCGTCCCGTGGGAACACTCCTGGGACGCAGCCGCGGCCGTCGAAAAACTGCGCCTCGATCATTACGAAATCGCCGCGATCGAAACCAGCGATCGCGCCATTGATCTGTTCGACTGGCGTCCCAATTTCCCGCTGTGCGTGCTTTTCGGCCACGAGGTGGAAGGACTGCGTCCGGAGCTGGCGAGCCTCGCCGACACCCACATTCGCATTCCCATGCTGGGCCTGAAGCATTCCTTAAACGTCGCGACGGCGGGAGGCATTGTCGTCTACGAACTGCTGCGAAAGTACCGTAATCTTCTCGACGCGGGCGCGGGTGGGTGAGCCATGGACGCACCTGTTTTATCCTGAAGATTGCTGCTTTCTTCTTCCACGTATTTCGTTTTTCTGATCGGGGTGTTCGCGCTGTACTGGCCGGTGTCGCGCATTCGCGTGGTAACGCTCAGCCTGATCCTGTTCGCCAATTATTTTTTCTACGCCAAGTGGGACCTGGTTTATCTCGCGCTGATTCCGGCCGTTTCCAGCTGCGATTACGTTTTCGGCCTGGGTCTGCAATATTCGAAAAATCCGGCGGTGCGGCGGATTCTGGTCTCCGCCAGCATCCTGATGAACGTCGGGCTGCTCGCCTCCGTCAAATATGTTCCGTTCTTTTTCGCCAACTGGACTGCGGTCACCGGACGCAGCGCGCCCGCCTGGAACTGGACGCTGCCGGTCAGCCTCTCTTTTTACGTTTTTCAGGCGCTGACCTACACCATCGACCTGTATCGCCACGACGCGAAGGGAACGAAGAGCTACCTGGCGTATCTGTCCGCGGTTTCTTTTTTCCCTACCACGCTCGCCGGACCGATCACCCGCGTATCGACGCTGCTCGATCAATTTGAAAAACCCAAAAAGCTCGCCGCGGCCGACGGCAGCCGGGCGCTGTTCCTGATCGGCATGGGATTGATGAAAAAGCTGCTCATCGCCGATTTTCTGGGCGCCAATCTGGTGAATCGCGTGTTCGATTTTCCCAAGCTGTACAGCGGCGCGGAAACGCTGATCGCCGTGTACGCCTATGCGCTGCAAATTTACTACGATTTTTCGGGCTACACCGATATCGCGATCGGGTCCGCGCTGCTGCTCGGAATCAAGCTGCCGCCGAATTTCAACCGGCCTTACGCTTCGCTGAATCTGCCGGACTTCTGGCGCCGCTGGCACATGACGTTTTCCTTCTGGCTGCGCGATTATCTTTATTTTTCCCTCCCCGGCAAGCGAACGAAAATCATGCCGTACGTGAACCTGATCATCACCATGGTGATCGGCGGATTGTGGCACGGCGCGAGCTGGAATTTCGTGATCTGGGGCGCGCTGCACGGCTTCGGGTTGGCGGTGGTTCGCGGCTGGCAGGTTTTTCGGAAGGACGCCAAGCCGTCGAAGTGGGGCCGCTACGCCGCTATTTTCGCGACCTTCCATTTCGTGACGTTCACCTGGATTTTCTTCCGCGCGCCCAATCTCCAAACCGCGTGGGACATTCTGGCGCGAATCGTTTCGCTGACGTGGGCCGCGCCGAATATCACCGCGTCGCTCGCGCTGATTCTCCTGATCGGGATTCTGGCGCATTATATTCCGAAAAAATGGTACGACTTCGGACTGGGTCTGTTCGTGCGGGCGCCGTTTTATGCGCAGGCCGCCGCGCTGGCCGCGCTGGTGGTGGGATTACAATACGTGGCGCAAACCGGCGCGACGCCGTTTATTTATAACCAATTCTGATGGGCGAGAAAAATTCAAGTCGAATGCAGTGCAAGGTTTTCCGGTGGGGCAGGCCCCCGGCCTGCCTGGGGCTCGCCGTCCCAATGGTTTCCTTCACACGCGCAACGAGGCGGCCGGAGAGGCCGCCGCAGGCCGGGGGCCTGCCCCACCACGGCATGGAGGAGCGCGATGCCCACTAAGACGACACTCACGGTCGTCACCTTCGTCGCCCTGCTGCTTCTGCCGCAGGTCGCGCCGGCGCTTCGGAATTACGAATCGGTCGACGCGCAGACCATCGCCAAACTTTTCGACCTCCCGGTGCCCAAGCCGAAAATTCCGGAAACGCCGGCGAAAATCGAGGCGCCGGCGCCCTCGCACCTCAGCGATCCCACGCACGAACTGGATCCTCTCTACGCCGCGCTCCTCAAAGGCGGACCGGTGCGCATCCTTCATTACGGCGATTCGCCGACCACCGGCGATTTGATTACCGCCGACGCACGCGCCATGTTCCAGCACCAGTTCGGAGACGCGGGCGTCGGCTTCGTGCTGATCGCGCGGCCGTGGGCCTGGTACAACCATCGCGGCGTCGATATGGACGCCTCGAGCGACTGGAAAATCGACATCGCCGGAATCGCCCAAGCTAAAGACGGTATGCACGGATTGGGCGGAGTCAGTTTTATCGGGTCGCAGGGCGCGACGGCCGAATGGCGCCTGCACACCGCGCCGCAGGAACGGATCGAAGTCGCCTACCTGGCGCAGCCGGATGGCGGCGAGTTCGCGGTGGACGCCGGCGACCGGCAGCTGGGCGTGGTGGAAACCGCCGGCGAAACGAAATCGCCCGGCTACGCCTCGTTCCAGATTCCCGCCGGTGCGCAGAAATTCGCGGTTCGTGTGACGCGCGGGTCGGTGCGGCTGTACGGCGCCGAATTCAGCCGCAACAACGGAGGCGTGATTTATTCGAGCCTGGGCATCAACGGCGCAAATGTGACGCTGCTCTCCCATTCGTTCAACGATCGCCACTGGACCGCCGAATTGCGCCACTACAAACCGGACCTGGTGATCGTCAATTACGGGACCAACGAAAGCGGCTTCGCCAGCTTCGTCGATACCAGTTGGCCGAAGGAGATGCGCGAGGTGGTGCGGCGCTTGCGCGCGGCGCTGCCCGCTTCTTCGATTCTATTGATGAGTCCCATGGATCGCGGCGAGCGCAAAATGAGCGGCGAAATCGAAACCATTCCCGTTTTGCCGCGGCTGGTGCAGATTGAAGCCGGCGTCGCGCAAGATACCGGCGTGGCGTTTTTCAATACCTTTGAAGCGATGGGCGGCGAAGGCACCATGAGCCGCTGGTATGAAGCCGAGCCTCGCCTGGTGAGCGCCGATTTCATTCACCCCATGCCCGCCGGAGCGAAAATCGTCGGCGGGCTGTTATTCCAGGCTCTACGGGATGGATATAGCGACTATAAACTGCGACAATTGAAAGCTGGTGTGAGTAGATGAAGCGAATCCTGCTCCAGCTTGCGACCGCCATTCTCGCCTGCACCGTCGTCTCCGCCGCCGTCCCGGCCACTTCCAAATCGAAAACGAACCGCAAGAAAAAATACCGGTCGAGCGCGGGCAAAGTCACGCCGAAAACGACGCGGAAAACGACGCCGAAAACGACGCCCAGGAGAACCGCGGTCAGGCGAGCGGCGGTGCGCCGCCGCATTCCGCGCGGGCCTGTGGTCAGCGCGAGAGTACGGGCCGCGGCGCATGAAGGGGTTTTTGCCAAGGTCGCCACCGGAGCCGACATTCCGATCGAAAACGCCGCCGCGCTGGTGCCGTTTTTCGAGCTGCTGTATCGCCATCAAAAGGGCGATCTGCCGGGTCCGGTGCGGATCCTTCATTACGGCGATTCGCACACCGCGGCCGATGAATGGACCGGCGATCTGCGCACGCGCTTCCAGGAAAAATTCGGCGACGGCGGCAGCGGGTATTCCTTCGCGGGCCGTCCCTGGAACGGTTACAGACGCGAGGACGTGCGCACCGGATCGACGCGCGGCTGGCACACCGACGGCCTGGTGGGTCGCGCCGGCGACGGCGTTTACGGACTCGGCGGCGTCAGCCTGACCACGCGATCGCCGCATGAAGCCGTCTATCTTGAAGCCGAAGGCCAGCAGTTCGAGCTGTTTTATCTCCAGCAGCCCGGCGGCGGCGCGATTCAGATTTACGACAACGGTTCCTTGATCGAGCGCGTTTCCACCGATGGCGCAGAGCAGCCCGGATATTTTCATTACGATACGACGCCTGGCACGCACAAGCTGGAAGCCGAGACGCTGGATCACGCGCCGGTGCGGTTGTTCGGATGGGTCGCCGAAAACGCGACGGGCGTGACGTATGAGACGCTCGGAATCAACGGCGCGCAGGCCTCCATCGTGCTCGATTGGAATGAGCCGGTGCTCAAATCGAACATTGCGCGGCGCAATCCTTCGCTGATTGTGCTCGCTTACGGAACCAATGAAGCCGGACGCAGGGCGCTGACCCTCGAATCGTACCGGGACATGTTTGAGGAGCTGATCGGCCGCATCCGCGACGCCGCGCCCGCCGCGACCATCCTGGTGGTGGGCCCGCCGGATCGTTATATTCGCACGCGCAGGGGATGGGTGGCGATGGACCGCATCGACATGATCGTCGAGGCGCAGCGCGAAGCCGCTTCGGCCACGGGTTGCGCCTTCTGGGATCTGCGCGCCAAAATGGGCGGCAAGGGATCGATGGCGCAATGGGTGTTGGCCGGTATGGCGCAGAACGATCACGTACACTTCACCGCGCCGGGCTATCATCTGCTGGGCGACGCCGTATTTCGCGACCTGATGAGCCAGTACGACGTGTTTCTGAAAGCTCGCGCGGACACGGTCGCCGATGAGCAGCATCCGGCTCCACAACCGCCGGGAGTGATCAAACAGTAAGGTGTACGCGGCACGACATGGCGGATCCAACGACCATCGAGTTTTACTGTCCCCGCTGCCAGCAGCCGGTTCCCGATCCGCTGGTGTGCGGCGACTGCACGGCGATCATCTGCCGCCGCTGCGGAACGCCGCTCGAGCGCATCGACGAGCTGGGCATCGGTTAATCGTTACTTTCACGCTCTTCGCGCTGCTCCTCGCGTCTTGCAGCAGGGAAACAACGCAACAGCCCTCGACCGGCGTGGCCTACGTTGGTCCGCCGACCCTGAATCTGCGCAAGGAGCTGACCCCGAAATCGCCGGTGGTCGCCACGGTGAAGCACGGCGATAAACTCGACGTGATCGAAACGCGGCGCCGCTTCGTCCGAGTGCGCAGCGCCGCGACGCCGCCGATTGAAGGCTGGACCGATTCGAACCTGCTGCTGACGCCGCAACAGATGGACGATCTCAGCCGCCTCGCCGATTTCGCGCGAAAACTGCCGCAGGAAGGCGCGGCCAGCGTCTTCGACGCGCTCAACATGCACACTGAGCCAAGCCGGCAGTCACCGAGTTTTTTCCAGATCCCCGAATCGGGCAGCGTGGAAGTGCTGGCGCATCTTTTGGCGCCGCGCATCTCGGCTCCGCCGCCGGTACGGATTCGCCACGCGCGCGCGAAAAGCAAAACGCGAACGTCGAAGAAGCCGCCGCTGGTGCTCGATCTGCCCAAGCCTCCGCCGCCGCCGGCCAACTGGGAGGCGCTGTCGCGTCCGCGCCTGTCCGATCTTCCCGGCTATCAGCCGCCGGTGGTGAAACCGGTCCCGATGGATGATTGGAGCCTGGTTCGCAACAAGGACGGCAAAGTGGGCTGGGTGTTGTCGCGGATGCTGGTGATGTCGATTCCGGACGAGGTCGCGCAGTACGCCGAAGGTCATCGCATCACCTCGTACATGATCCTCGGCGAGGTAACGGATAAAGAAAACGGCCAGACGAAACCGAACTGGCTGTGGACCACGGAATCGTCGAACGCGGTGCCCTACGAATTCGACAGCTTCCGGGTGTTCGTGTGGAGCATCAAGCACCACCGTTATGAGACGGCCTACATCGAGCGCAACGTGCAGGGCTACTATCCCGTCGAAACGCGCGTGCTTCCCGGCGAGGACGATAAAGCGTTTTCGCTGGTGCTGCTCGAAAAAGACGGCAACCGGTATCAGGAGACCTACGCCTTCAACGGTTACCGGGTGCACATGGTTTCCAAGGTCCCGTACCAGCCCGGAGCATCGTTGCCCGAAGTCAGCGCATCGCGGAATTTCGATGCGGTGAATCGCACGACGGTAGCCAAGGTCAGCTGGACCGTCCGGCTTCGCGCGTGGGAAAAGCGCTGGCTGGGGCGATGATGGCTGATCATTTCACCAGCCGAATCGTCCAAAAATCCGCCGCCAGATCCGCATCGCTCAGATACGCGTAAGGCAGCGTGAAATATCCGCCCATCCCCCAACCGCTGCCCCAGGAATTTCGCACCAGCAGTCTCGCCGACGGGTCGTCGTAGCCAACCGCCATCACGGCATGCCCGCCCAGCACGGTTTCCGTAGATTGCGGCATCGGCGCAATTCCCGTTTTGGCCACCTGGTCGCTTTCAAAGCTCTCATACACCGTGAAGCCGAATACGAACGGATAGCCCTGCGCCAGGCACGTTTTCATTTGCGTCAGATCCTGCACCAGACGGCTGTATTGCACCGCCGAATGCGCTTTGCCGGCTTTGTAGCACGGCGCCGGCGGACGATCGGCGAACTTCTGCTCGTCATACGGCCACATTACTTCCGGACACGCGCCCTGCCCGGCGACCGCTTTGATACCGTCGCGCAGCATGGCTCCGCTGTCGGTAGAAATCGTGCCCTCAATCGCGCGCTCGTTGTAATAAATGAACAGGCGCGACGGCGTGAACGGCTGCGCCATTTTCTGTTTCGTCTGATCGAACTCGACCGCGCTGGCGATCGCGTTGGCAGTGCAGCTTCCCAGGTCGCCCTGATCGTAAACCGGCGGACAGCCGGCGCGCAGGTCGGCCGATTTGGGCAGCGCAGCGGCCTTTCGCGGCGCGCGAAACAACCGGTCACGAGCGTCGGGCAAATCCGGAATCCATCCATAACGGCCGATCTTGTGTCTCATGCCCGGAAGTTAGCCGCCGCGATTCGTTCGGAGCGGCCAGATCAACCTGCATGGCGGAGAAATTGCGAAACTTACCGTCCACGCGCCGCGCGTGACGCGATCGGGTGAGAGAATCCGCCCGCGCGGCGCACTATTCTAGCGGTGCCGAATCGTGGCAGGAGCTCGCTCACCAACCCGACCGCTCGCCGCTCCCGGTGGTCGGGGTTCAGAATCGACCCGCGGCCGAAGGAAGATGCGGACTTTTTTCACCAATCCCGCAGCCCGCCAATTCGCCGAAGCCGAACCGATGTGAACGCCGTGAGCCGCTTTCATCGCTTGAACGGAGGCTCGTTTCGGCTGTGGGCGCCGCCGGGCCGGCAGTATCAGATCGAATACTCGACCGCGCTGCTGCGCGAAGTGCGCCTCGAATCGGCGCAGGCCGATGCCGCCGGACTTTTGTACGGCCGCCGGGAAAACGGAACGATTCGCGTGGTCGCGGCGCGTCTGGCCTCGGACGCGACCGATCCTCGTCTGGCCGGTTTCGAACCGATCGGCATTTTCGCATCGCGCGCCCGCGGCGAAGTTTTTCTGACCGAAGCGGATCTGGAACGGTTCAAGAAAGTCGAAAGCGCCGCCGCGGTGGCTCTGGTGGTGGCTGGAACGCGCGCCGGTTTTTTTGTTCATGAGCCGGACGGATCGCTGCAATCGATCAAAAGTCACCAAGAATTTTCGCTCGACGAACTTCCGCCTCAAGCGCCTGCGCCGCTGACATTGGCGATCGCGACAGTGCGCAGAAAAATCGGCTGGCGTCCATTGGCTGCGGCTTCGGCCGTACTTTTATCGCTGTTGTTCGGAGTGTGGATCGCAAACGTCAAATTGCGCCCATCCCCGCCGCCGGCGCTGGCTCTCAAGGTGAAAGAATTCGGCGGGATTTTGCAAGTTTCCTGGAATCCGCGCGCGATTTCCGGCGCCGCAACGCTCGAAATCGCCGACGGATCTCAGCAAAGATCGGTCGCTGCCAATGGCCTGAATGGCCTGAGCTATGCTCCACGCAGCGGCGACGTCGAATTTCGCCTGGCCGGCGAAGCGGCGCATTTCCTCGGCGCGGACCCTCCGGTTCCGCCGCTCGATCGTCTTCGCCAGCAGGTGGCCGAACTGGACGCCGAAGCGCACGACCTTAAAACCGCCGCGGCCATCCGCAACCGCCGCGCCGCCGAACTGGAAAGGATCTTGTCTAAAATGGATCTTGTTCATTGAAGCGCGCCAGCAGCCCAAATTCACCCCCGAAGACGCCGTCCGCATCGCCAGAGAATTGTACGGAATCGACGCGTCGGCCAGATCCATTCCAGGCGAATTCGACGACAATTTCCACCTGACCGCCGGCAATCGTGAATATGTCTTGAAAATCATGCGCCCGGTCTGCGAGCGAACTTTTCTCGACCTTCAGCAGCAGGTTTTGGAGCGGCTGAGCGGCTTGCCGGTGCCGCGGGTCGCCGGCCAGGTCTTCACCAGCGATGGCCGTTTCGTATGGATGCTCGACTGGCTTCCCGGAAAATTGCTGGCGCACGCCAATCCGCAGACGCCGGAGAAGCTCGAAGCGCTGGGCCGGCTGCTCGGCGAAATCGACTTGCGTCTTGCCGATTTTTCGCACCCGGCGGCGATTCGCGAATTCAAGTGGGACCTGAAACGCGCCGGCTGGATTCGCGATTACCTGCACTTCATTCCCGATGCGGCGCGGCGCGCCCTGGTCGAAAAAATTCTCGCCCGCTACGACGCTGAAGTTGCGCCCGCGCTCGAAGCTCTGCGGCATAACGTGATCCATGGCGACGCCAACGACCACAACGTGCTGGTGGAACGCGGCGAACTCAGCCTGATCGATTTCGGCGATGTTCACTGGACCATCACGGTCGCCGAAATCGCCATCGCCTGCGCTTACGCCGCGTGCTCGAAAGGCGATCCGCTCAATTCGATCTCCAGCGTGCTGCGCGGCTACGCGCAAATCTTTCCACTCGAAGAACGCGAGATTGAATTGCTGTTCCCGCTGATCCTGATGCGGCTCGCGGTCAGCGTGACCAATTCAACTTATCTCACCACGCTTCGTCCCGACCCTTACGTTATCGTCAGCGAGCAACCGGCGTGGCGCGCAATCGAAAAGCTCAGCGCGATTCATCCGCGCCTGGCGCATTACTGTCTGCGCCACGCCTGCGGACTGGAGCCGGCGCCGCAAACTTCAAAAATCACGGCTGCGCTGCGCGCAATGACCTTCGCGCCGGTAATTCGCGAAGGCCGTTCGATCGTTTTCGACCTGAGTTTTGCCAGCACGCTGCTCGCCGCCGACCCGAAATCCTACGAATCCGCGCCCTTGACCGAACTTCTGTTTCGTAAGATGCGCGAAGCCGGCGCGACGATCGGCATCGGACGCTACGATGAAGCTCGTCCGATTTACAACGCGCCCGCCTTCGCTTCCGGCCCGCGCGAAACCGACGAGCATCGCACGATTCACCTCGGCCTGGATCTTTTTGCCCAACCGGGAACGCCCGTTTCGGCGCCGCTCGCCGGAACGGTGCATGCCTTCGCGAACAATGCGCAGCGGCTCGATTATGGCCCGGTAATCGTCCTGCGCCACGATCCCGGGTTCTTCACGCTGTACGGGCATTTGACGCTCGATTCGCTCGAGAATCTCGAAATCGGCCAGCGTATGGAAGCCGGCGACGCGTTCGCGAAGATCGGCGCGCCTCCGGAAAACGGCGATTGGCCGCCGCATCTGCATTTCCAGATCTTCGCCGACGATCTGGATCTCAAAACCGATTTTCCCGGTGTCGCCTACGCGAGCCAGCGCGAGGTGTGGAAGAGTCTGTCACCTGATCCGCGGTTGACGGTTCCCGTGGGAGATTTTCGCGAACCGACGAAAACGGAAACATTGGAAGCTCGGCGCGCGCTGCTCGGAAGAAATCTCAGCATCAGCTACGAAGAGCCGCTTAAGATCGTGCGCGGATGGCGGCAATTTCTGTACGACGAAACCGGCCGGGCGTTTCTTGATGTTTACAACAACGTTCCGTTAGTGGGGCACAGCCATCCCCGAGTGGTGGATGCCGTGGCGCGGCAGATCGCGGTGTTGAACACGAACACGCGTTATCTGCACGACAACATCGTGCAATACGCGGAACGATTGACGGCGCTGCTGCCCGCTCCGCTGCGCGTCTGCTACTTTCTCAATTCGGCGAGCGAAGCGAACGAACTGGCGCTGCGGTTGGCGCGCGCGCACATCGGCCGGGATGAGACCCTCGTGCTCGAACACGCCTATCACGGCCATACCAACACGCTGATCGACATCAGCCCCTATAAATTCGACGGACCCGGCGGGCGCGGAAGGAAGCCGTGGGTTCGAGTCGCGCCGCTGCCCGATCCGCTGCGCCGCGACGATCCCGCGGCGGGCCTGGAATACGCCCGCGCCGCTGCCAATTACGTTGACGGCCCAGTGACCTTTATCGCCGAAAGTTTGCCAAGCGTTGGCGGGCAGGTGGTTTTTCCTCCGGGTTATCTTGCCGAAATCTATCGCGCCGTTCGCGCGGCCGGCGGAGTTTGCATCGCCGACGAAGTGCAGGTCGGCTTCGGTCGATTGGGCGATTATTTTTGGGGTTTCCAAGTCCAGGGCGTGGTGCCGGATATTGTTGTGCTCGGCAAGCCGATGGGCAACGCGTTTCCGTTGGCGGGCGTGGTGACCACGCCGGAAATCGCCGCCTCGTTCGACAACGGCATGGAATTTTTCTCGACGTATGGGGGCAATCCGGTGGCCTGCGCGGCGGGATTGGCGGTGCTTGACGTGTTGCGCGACGAGAACCTGCCGCAAAATGCTGCTCGCGTCGGTGAATATCTAAAAAATTTGCTCAGCCCGCTGGATGTGGTTGACGTTCGCGGCTGCGGATTATTTCTCGGCGTCGAGCTTGACGGCGGCGAGCACGCTTCTTACGTGGTCAATCGGCTGCGCGAGCGCGGCATTCTCGCCGGGACGGATGGTCCGCGCCATAACGTGATCAAGATTCGCCCGCCGCTAATCTTTTCGTGCGAGGACGCGGAGTTTTTTTCAGCCGCGCTCGGAGAGATTCTTCAGGAAGACTTCCAGCGATAATAAGGGAAATGGAAGAGATCACGATGCAAGTGGAGCGCGATGAAGAATCCGGGTGGCTGGTTGCGTCCTGGGACGATCCGAATGGTGGAGGCATCACTACGCAAGGTCACGATTTGGGAGACTTGCAGCGCCAGATCAGCGAGGCGGTCGCGGCCTATTTTGACGAGGAAGCGGCGCCGCGGAGAATCCGGATCCCATGTTCGAATGGCGCGAGGTGAGCGAAACATCACGGTTCCGATGCACCGCCAGCTCGCCCCGGGTACCGCTTCAGAATATTCTTCGTCAGGCAGGCATCCCGCTTGCGGAATTTCTGAATGCAAGGCGCTGAAACGAAGTCCGCGCCATCACGTGATCAAGATCCCCGCACGACCTTTTCGACATAATGACGCGGACTACTCTCCGTCCGCGCTGAGGGAGATTTAGAGCGAAACGCGTTAATGCGCGCTCGTTTGCGCGTGGACGAAAGACCGGTAGAGCCACGCGAACAGCCAACCCGCGACGCCGCCGTCGATGAACCCGTACACCGCGCCCAGCAACACGCGGCCCAGCGTACGCGAGGTGTCCGCGCCGGGGTAAACCGAGCTCATCATTTGCAGAAATTGTGCGCCGTAGTGAGGATCGGCCAGGTTGATCAGGCCTACGGCCAGCATCGCCAAGCCCCACAGCAGCGCGGATGCCAGCGCGATCCCTTTCATCGAAACTCTCATAACGGCTCCTTTCGATTTCAGTATGTGACCGCGTCACCAGCAGGTAAATACCTTCTGGTAAGGATCTTCGCTGCCGGCCGCACGTTACAATGAAGGTTAAGTGTTGGTCACCATTGAACAAAAACGGCCGCGTCCGGATTGGCTGCGGGCGCCGGCTCCAGTCGGCGAAAATTATCGCGGATTGAAAAATCTGG
The DNA here is from genome assembly GCA_035507655.1 of Bryobacteraceae bacterium. Taxonomy (GTDB): domain Bacteria; phylum Acidobacteriota; class Terriglobia; order Bryobacterales; family Bryobacteraceae; genus Palsa-187. The sequence goes on from DATJNW010000030.1 coordinate 19,704, forward strand.
TGGAGACTCTAAGGCTCCACACGGTTTGCGAAAGCGCGGCGTGTCCCAACGTCGGCGATTGCTGGAATCGCCGCACCGCGACGTTCATGATTCTCGGCAACGTGTGCACCCGGCGCTGCGGATTCTGCGCGGTGCAGAAGGGCGGACCGCTGCCGGTCGATTACGATGAGCCGCGGCGCGTGGCCGAAGCCTGCGCGGCGCTGGGTTTGAAATTCGCGGTGATCACCAGCGTCAATCGCGACGACCGCAAGGACGGCGGAGCGGAATTGTTCGCGCTGACCATCCGCGCCATTCGCGATCGCCTTCCCGGCTGCGGCGTCGAAGTTCTGGTGCCCGATTTTCAAGGCTCGCACGCGGCCATGGATCTTGTGCTCGAAGCGTCGCCGGACGTGCTGAATCACAACACGGAAACGGTGCCGAGGCTGTACCGCCAGGTGCGCTTGGGCGCGCGATATGAGCGTTCGCTCGACATGCTGGCCTACGCCAAACGCATGCGGCCGAAGATCCCCACCAAATCGGGATTGATGCTCGGCCTGGGCGAAACCAACGACGAAGTGCTGGCGGTGATGCGCGATCTGCGTGGGTCGAACGTGGATATTCTGACGCTCGGCCAGTATTTGCGGCCTTCGCCGAAACACCTGCCGATTCTGCGCTACGCGACGCCGGAAGAGTTCGCTGATTTGAAGCGCGCGGGCTACGAAATGGGATTCCAGCACGTCGAAAGCGGTCCGCTGGTGCGTAGCTCCTATCACGCCTCCGACGCCGTCTCTCCCGCGCCTTTTTCTAAATGCTGACGGGCGTCAGGACGCTCACGCTGCCGATGCCGTGGGAGCTGGAATCGGTGAACGTCCATCTAATCGATCTGGACGACGGTGTGCTGCTGGTCGATTCCGGAATCGCCACCGAAGAATGTTTCGAGAAGCTGGAATCGTCGCTTAAGGACCACGCCATCCAGTGGACCGATATTCGCCTGCTGTGCCTGACACATCTGCATCCGGATCACATCGGGTTGTCCTGGAAAATTCTGGAATTATCGGGCGCGCGCCTGCTGATGCATCGCGACGAGGTGAAATATCTGGCGCAGGTGGCGCGCGAGACCCGGGCGCCGTTTTTCGCTGAGGCCATGTTGCGAGCCGGCGTTCCGGAAGATTTGCAGAAGCGCATGGATTACGCCCTGCGCGACGTGCGCCGCCATTTTCGCGAGCATTCACCGGACTGGCTGCTCGAAGGCGGCGAAAAAATTCCAGTGCGCGGCGGAGTGCTCGAAGTGGTGTGGACGCCGGGGCATTCGCCGGGCCACGTGTGCCTGTATTCGCCGGAGCAGCGGTACTTAATCTCCGGCGATCATCTGCTCGAATTCATCACGCCGAATATCGGCTGGCATCCGGGCGCGGATATGCTGGCGCAGTATCTCGATTCGCTGGCCGCGCTGGAAAATTTCGATGTGGATCTGGTGATGCCATCGCACGGCCGCGCGTTTCGCGGGCATCGCGAAAGGATTCGCGAAACGGCCCGGCATCATGAGCTGCGGTGCGGCGAAATTTTGCGCCACGTCGCGCGCGAGCCGCGGACGGCGCAGGATTTGGTCAAGCTGCTGTGGCCGCGGGGACTGGCGCCGTTTCATCATCATTTCGCGGTGTTTGAGGTGCTGGCGCATCTGGCGTATCTGGAGCGCCGTGGAAGGGTCGCGCCGGAGGCACGGAATGGAGGGGCGTGGTGGTGGTCGCCGGCCGAATCCCGTTAATTTCGACCTCAGCGCCCGCTGCCCGGTCGTGCGTCGATCGCAAAGGATAGGAACCCCGTTACAGCCCCGCCAGTAATGGCGGGGGCTCCTCGCGGATCAACTCAGATTTCACGCACTTACCCTCGCCGCACTCCCAACCGTCGTACCATTACAAGTTGGGGCAACTTCCGCTTCACGCCACTAACCACCGGGGCGATTCTTTCCAACAAGCTCTTTTGGCCGAAGAAATTCTCCGCTTCCCATCCGGATTTCGCTGGGGCACCGCCACCGCCGCGCATCAAGTGGAAGGCGGCAACGCCAACAACGACTGGCACGCCTGGGAAAAAGGCCGGGAACGTCTATGGTAACCAGACCGCCGGCTCGCAAAAGTTCGATTTTGCCGATTCGCGTGAGGGGATCAAAGGAAAAATATCGCTGATCAGGAAGGAGGGGCAAAAGAATGGAGCAGATACGCAACGTCGTCGTGTTCGGTGACAGCCTGTCGGATATCGGAAACAAGTGGCGCACGTCCATCGGCAAGTTTGCCAGAACATTCGGCTTGATGACCGTCAACCCCTCTGGCAGGTTCAGCGATTGCAGGAACTGGACCGATTTCATGTACCAGGAAGCCGCCGGAATCGAATTGGTAGCCGGGACCGCAAAAGATGCCGTCGCCGCGAGCCGCGTTCATCTCCGGCTGACCCGGAACAGCCATTGGCTCAACCAGGCGATTACGCCGGACAAGGCGTTTCTTTATGCCAATTACGCCGAGGGCGGCGCGTGCGGCAGCGTACCTGCCACGCTGATCGGAAAAGAGACGCTGGGGCAGTTTAAAGACCAGGTCCGGAAATTCACCGCCGACTTCCACGCTTTACCGCCGCCCGAGGATCCCAAATTGACGCTGTTCCTGGTCTGGTTCGGAGCGAATGACCTGTACACAGCGGGGTGCGAGCCGGGAGCAATGGCGGGTGTGGCCGAGACCGTCGCCAACCAACGCCGGCGGGAGCTCGCGGACATCGTCGGCGCAGGCAACGCCAGATTCATTTTCATGAACCTGGCCCGGCCCGAGGCGTCCGTTCGATACCAGGATCTGGTTCGGAAAGAGGAGGGCACGCGCTCCGACCGTTTTTGGAAGTTTCTTGGAAAGGGAGTCGAAAAAGAGATCGACGATCTTCGCCGCGGCGCGGATATTTTCAACGATCGTCTGTTGCACTATGCCGGCCGGAACGGCGATGCCGTGGTCGACATCGCGTCCGTCGTGTGCCCGGATGTGGTGTCTGGCGCTTTGAAGGCATTACACCTGATCGGGGGAGCACAGCCGAAGGGAACGAGCGATCACTATATTCCCGCGGCCGTGTATGACAATTCCAAGCTGGCGCGCCGCTACATCGGCGACACCAACGGAACGGCATCGGACAAGGCCCATCCGACGGATCGTGTATACCGGCTGTTGTGGCAAGCGATCAAGGCCACAATTTCGCAAAGACGGTATGCGTTTGGTCTGTTGGGCGCTTGAGAAACGTGCAGGCCGCCAGGCGGCACTTCAATCTCCCGGCGAAGCTTCGTCAATGTATAGCTTGATGTCCAAGTGACGTCCACGTCACCGAATCGGCTCATCGAACCCGAGCCGTCAATCCCCCTTCTCATCTTGATTCGTACTGGATTTTAATGCGTAGCGCTCGGCGCTTCCGAAATGGACAGAGTCTGAGGGCGTCTGTGGGGTTTTCTCGCCTACTAGAGTGACGTTCCACTCAGGAAAGTCATTCGTTGCGGATTCAACGCTGGATCGCCGGCAACGAACATTTCTACCAAGGAGAAAAAAATGAAATTTGTTGCTTCCTTCCAGGTGATCCTCGGCTGCATGCTGCTCAGCGTGCCGGCCGCGTTTTCGCAAACCACTACATCCGCATCGTTTCTTCCGCCTCCACCCGCGACGGTTTCGACGGTGCCTTCCAACGGGGATGTGAATCCCTACGGTGTGGCCTTCGCGCCGGCCAAATTCCCCACTACGGGGGTTCTCATGCCCGGCGATATCTTAGTCTCGAATTTCAACAACTCCGCCAACCTGCAAGGAACCGGAAGCACCGTGGTTCGTGTCGACGCGCACGGCGTGGTGTCCACGTTTTATCAAGGATCGGGCGGACTCGGCCTGACGGCGGCGCTGGGAATCGTGCGGCATGGGTTGATTTTCGTCGGCAACATGCCGACCACGGACGGCACCTCCGCGACCGTCTCCCCCGGCTCGATGCTCATTCTCAACCGCAGCGGGAATCTGGTTGGAACATTGAACAATCCCTCCTGGGTCAATGGTCCGTGGGGGATGGCCATTCACGATGAGGGATCGCAGGCCCAAATCTTCATTTCGAACGTGCTGAGCGGAACGATCACCCGCCTGGACGTCGCGTTCTTCGAGGGCAATGACACGGTCTCCGTGATCCAGGCCGTGCAGATTGCGGGCGGATACAATCACCGTCTCGATCCCGCGGCACTGGTTCTCGGTCCTTCGGGCTTGTACTATAACGCCGCCACCGATACGCTGTATGTCGCCTCCTCGGCCGACAACGCCATTTATCAGATCGCCAATGCCGGATCTCTGACCTCCAACGGCGGCACCGGAACCATGGTTTACAGCGATACCACGCACCTCCACGGCCCCCTGAATCTGGTCATGGCGCCGAACGGCGATCTGCTGGTCGCCAACAGCGACGGCTCCAACGTCGATCCGAATCAACCGAGCGAGATCGTCGAGTTCACCACCAGCGGCAGCTTCGTCAACGAATATTCCATCGATCCGGCCAATGGCGGAGCCTTCGGTCTCGGCATGATGAATCTCGACGGCGCCGTTCGGCTCGCGGCGGTGGACGACAATCAAAGTACCCTGACCACCTGGACCGTCCCGGTCCATTGATCCCCCCGGGTCGAGTCAGTGCGCGAAGAACTCCGCGCGAAAACGCTCGTGCCGCTGGCGAGCCTCTTCGAGCAACGGCGCGAAGCCGCTTTCCGCTCGAAGGTTGTTGAGCAGAGGATCCGACCGGAGGTAGGGATAGCTGAAGAATCCGCCGCGGATCGCACGCTCCAGCATGCGCAGCGCATCGCGTTTGGCCCCGAGCACGGCATAGGCCTGCGCGATTTTGTAGAGACCCTCCGGATCGCCAACCCCGCTCGCGGTAGCGAGCGCTTCGGTCTGGCGCAGAAGGGCAATTCCTTTTTGCGGTTGATGCAGAATCGCCCACGACAAGGCTTTGCCCAACTGCGCCTGGAGGATGGTAGGGTCGAGTTCGTAGGCGCGATTGAAATAAGCAAGCGCCGCATCGCGATGGTTGAGATAAAACTCGCCGAAGCCGCGATAAAAGAGAATGTACACACGATTGACGTCAGGCAGACTGGACAAAAAATTCTGATACTGGCCAAGATAGAGCCAGGTGTTGAGCGCGGAGCTGGTGAGTTTCACCGAGGGGTCGATGGAGCGGGCTTTCAGGGCCTCGGTCAGCGACTCCTCGAGCATCCCCGCGAAACGATAAGCGTAGCCGAGTTCCCAATGCGCCTCGGCGTTGTTGGGGTTCTCTTCGAGCGCCTTGCGCAAAAGCGGAACGGCCTGCTCGGCCTGTCCGGTGTCGGTGAACAGATTCGCCATATAGACGCGCGGCTCAATCAGGCCGGGGTCCAGCCGGAGGGCTTGCTCATAGGCGGCGCGGGCTTGGGCGTACTCCTCGCGTCCGCCGAACTGAAGAGACGCCTCCGTAGTGTAGGCGCGGCCGAGGTGCGCCCAGGTCTGCGCGTAATCGGGTTGGATGCGCGCGGATTCCTTAAGAACGCGGATGGCGCCGGCGTAATCGCCCGTCGCGTACAGGTCGACGCCGCGCATATAATCTTCATAGGCTTCCGGGCTGATCGCGGCATTGGCTTTAAGGTTGCGCTCCTCGGCTGGCGAAAGCCGCAGCTCCAGACCGGAGATGATCTCCTCGGCGACACGGTCCTGTAGCGTGAGCAGATTCTCGTACTTCATGGCGACGGTATCGCGCCAGATGATGCGATCGGACGGGACGTCGATGAGTTGGGCGTTGATGCGAATCTCGGGACCGTCGTGCAGATAGCTGCCGGTGAGCAGAGTGTTCACGGCCAGCTCCCGTCCGGCCGCGCGCGGATCGATTTCGCGGCCGCGGTAGCGTTCCACCGCCGAAGACGGCCGCACGGCCAGAGAGCCGACATAGCTTAGTTTCGTGATCACCTCGTCGGCGAGCGAGAAGCCCAGAAAATCCGTGGCCGGGTCCGGCCGCAGGTTGATAAACGGAAGAATGGCCAGCGTGCGGGACGCGGGAGCGGGCGTGGCTCGCAAGAACAATCGCCACACGCCGAACGCGCAGAGCGCCAGCGCCACAACCGCCAGGGCCATCCACAGGCGCGCGCGAAACGGGAGCCGCGCCAGCGCGGAACTCGCGTCTTTTGCCGGCCCCAGCGCGGCGCGAAGCTCCGCGGCGCCGGCGTAACGCTCCGCGGTGTTTTTCGCCATGGCTTTGGTCACGATGCGGTTGAGCACCGCGGGAACGCGCGAGGACGGAAGCGGCGGCGGATCGCTTTTGAGTATGGCCGCGATGAGGTCGCTATCGGTTGCACCGGCGAAGGGAGCGCGGCCGGCGAGCATTTCATAAAGCACCACGCCTACGCTGAAAATATCCGAGCGGATATCGACGCGCAGGCCGCGCGCCTGCTCCGGCGACATATACGGCGCACTCCCGACCACCATGCCGGAGCGGGTGGTGACTCCGGAGCGTCCGCCGCGGCGAAGGCTCGATGACTCCGCCAGCAGCGCAATCCCGAAATCCACCACTTTCACCAGACCATCCGGACGGATGATCACGTTTTCCGGCTTGATGTCGCGATGGGCGATGCCGAGCGAATGGGCGGCCTCCAATCCGGCGGCGATTTGCGTGGCGATATCGAGGACGCGTTCCAGGGGAATCGTACCCGAATCGAGAAGCGCGCGAAGCGTTTGCCCTTCGATGTACTCGGATACGATGTAGTGCACGCCGCCGAACTCGCCGACATCATAAATGGTCAGAATATTGGGGTGGTTGAGCGCGGAGGCCGCGCGCGCCTCCTGCTCGAAGCGGCGAAGCAGTTCGGGCTCGGCGCGTCCGGGACTGAGCGTTTTGAGGGCGACGCGCCGGCCCAGCCGCGTATCCTCGGCGAGATAGACGCAACCCATGCCGCCGGAGCCAATCACCGACAGGACCTGGTAATGGCTGACGCGATCTCCCGGCGACAGCGCCGCCGAAGCGTACAGGTCGCGCGCCGCGCCCGACACGGAATCCTCAATGAGCGTGGAGGGTTCCGACGCGGCCGCAAGAAGGCTCTCGACTTCCGCGCGCAGCGCCGCGTCATCGCCACATTCCCGCATCACATACTGCGCGCGGTCCGAGGCGGGCAAATCGAGGGCATTTTGAAAAATCTCTTCCACGCGGTGCCAGCGCTCTGGGCTCGCGCCGGTTTTCATTTTCGCTTAAACCCCGGAAAGATCCCGCTGCAGCCACGCTTTGGCCAGGCGCAGTTCACGATGAACGGTGGCGGGAGAGATCTGAAGCGCAGCGGCCGCTTCGTCGTAGGTCAGGCCCCCGAAATAAATACATTCGATCAGCCGGCTCTTGCGGTCATCCTGTTGCGCCAGGCGATTGAGCGCATCATCGAGATCCAGAATCCCGCTGGGAAGCGTTGCGCCGATGACCACGGCTTCCTCGATCGGTATGGCCGCGGCGCCGGCTCCGCGCTTGTGGCTGCCCTTGCTGCGCGCATGGTCGACGAGAATGTGGCGGAGCAGGCGCGCGGCGACGGCATAGAAGTGCGAACGATCCTTCAGGCTGAGATCCGCGTTGACAAGTTTGAGATAAGCCTCATTGACCAGTGCGGTTGCGCGCAGAGTATGGCCGGGCCGTTCGGAGTCCAGATAACGCGAGGCCAGGCGGCGCAATTGATCATAGACGAGCGGCATGAGCTGATCAAGAGCGTCTTTGTCGCCCCGGGACCAGTCGTGCAACAGGCGCGTGATCTGCCCGCCCTGCGGGGACATAGCTAGGTCATTTTAACATGACGCTCCATCGCGCCAGATCCCGCGTTTCTCGCTCGGCGCGCACAGCCTGCATCACCTCCACACGCGGTGCGCGCCGCCGGCCTGGCGCGGGAATTCGCCGGAGCTTTTCCGCCGTTTGCCGGTTTCGCGGGGATTCTCCGCGGCACTGCCCGCTACAATGAAACCCATGGAACGGGCGATCCAGGTAGCGGGGCTCAAGAAATCCTACGGCGATTTTCAGGCCGTGCGCGCGATCGATTTCGAGGTTGCGCAGGGCGAAGTGTTCGGCTTGCTCGGTCCCAATGGCGCGGGCAAAACGACCACGGTCGAAATTCTGGAAGGCTTGCGGCCGCGCACCGGTGGCGAGGTGCGCGTGCTCGGCTACGATCCGGCCACCGACACGCGCGCGATTAAGGACCGCATCGGCGTGTGTCTGCAATCGACCAATCTGCCCGATAAAATCACGGTGCGCGAGGCGCTGGCGCTGTTTTCTGCGTTCTATTCGCGGACTACGGATGCGGATAAACTGATCGACCGGCTTCAGCTCGCCGAAAAACGCAACGATTACTATTCGAAACTCTCGGGCGGGCAGAAGCAGCGCGTGGCGCTCGCGCTGGCGCTGGTGAACGATCCGTCGCTGCTGTTCCTGGATGAGCCGACCACCGGCCTCGACCCGCAGGTTCGCCTGGAAATTCACAGCCTGATCGGCGAATTGCGCGACGCCAAACGGACCATCCTTTTGACCACGCATTACATCGAAGAAGCCGAGCGATTGTGCGACCGCGTGGCGATTATCGATCAGGGAAAAATTATCGCGCTGGGCACGCCGCGCGAGATTCAGGCCCGGACGCTGGGCACCTCGCGCATCGAAATCTCCACGGCGCAGCCGATGCCCGGCGAAGTGCCGCAATTCGAGGCGTCGGAAAAAGTCGCTTTGAATGACCAGCGAACGCTATTGACGGTTTATTCCACCCGTCCGGCGCGAACCGTGCCCGATCTTGTCAAATGGATCGACCAGCAGGGTCTCGATCTCGAAGACATTCACCTGAAACGGCCGACACTCGAAGATGTGTTCATCGAACTGACCGGAAAGCGATTGAGGGAGTGAAAATGAAAGCTTATCTCGCGATGATCCGGATCAATCTGCTGCTGACCCTGCGCGATCGCACCGTGCTGTTCTTCAATTACATCTTTCCGCTGATTTTCTTTTTCATTTTCGGATCGATGATGCACGCCGAGCGCGGCGGCGTGATCATTCAGGTGGTGAACATGGTGCTCTCGCTGGGCGTGCTGGCGTCGGGACTGTTCGGCGCGGGCATGCGCTCCGTGCAGGATCGCGAACAAAATATCTTGCGGCGGTTCAAAGTCGCGCCGATTTCGCCGGCCCCGATTCTGGTGAGCCAGTTGGTGACGGGTTTGGTCCATTATGTGCCGGTGACGTTTCTCATTCTGGTGCTGGCGCGGGTGATGTACGGGATGCCGCCGCTGGAGCATCCGGTGTCGCTGGTGGCGTTCGTGCTGCTGGGATTGCTGGCGTTCCGGGCCATCGGCAGCATCGTCGGCGCGACCGCCAATTCGATGCAGGAAAGCCAGATCATCGTGCAGCTTTTGTATTTCCCGATGCTGTTTTTAGGCGGCGCGACATTTCCGCTCGGCATCATGCCGAACTGGCTGCAAGTCGTCGCGCAATTCATTCCGACCAGCTATCTTTCGATCGGTCTGACGGCGATTCTCGAAGGTCATGAGACGTTCCTGACCAATCTTTCTTCGGCGGCCGCGCTGGGCGCGACGGCGATCATCGGGACCTTTCTGGCGATGAAATTATTCCGCTGGGAAAAAGAAGAAAAAATGCGCGCGTCGGCGAAACTGTGGCTGGTCGCGGTGATGGCGCCGTTTTTCCTGATGGGCGCCTGGCAGGCGTATGCGAAAAACAACGTGGTGAAGGAACAGGCGCTGATGCGGCAGATGGAGCGCCAGCAGACCTCGCTGATTCGCGACGCTCGCGTGTTTGTCGGCGACGGCACGGTGATCGAGCAGGGTTCGGTTCTGATCAAAGACGGAAAGATCGCGGAAATTTTCACGGGAACCGCGCCGGATGCGAAAACGCTGCATGCCGAAGCGGTGGATGGCGCGGGCAAAACGCTGCTGCCGGGATTGATCGATGTGCATGTGCATCTGGGCTCGCCCGGCGGATTCTGGTCGGATGCAAAGGATTGGGGAAACCAGGATAATTACATCTTCCGCGAACTGGCCGCGTACCTTTATAGCGGCGTGACGGCGGTGAAAAGCGTCGGCGACGAGACCGATCTGATGCTGAAGGATCGCGCCATGCTCCAGCGCGGCGAAAAGCAGGGTGCGGAGCTGTTTGCCGTCGGCCCGATGTTCACCGCGCCGGGCGGCCACGGCACTGAATATGCGCAGTACCTGCCCAAATCGATGCAGGCGGAGTTTCAGGCGCAGATGGTGCGATTGCCGAAGTCGCCGGAAGAAGCCAAAGCGCAGGTGGATGAACTGAAAAAGCTCGGCGTCGATGGGATCAAGGCGATTTTAGAAGCCGGTCCGGCGAGCCATCCGATTCCGCGCCTCAATCCGGCGCTGCTGCGCGCGATTTCCGCCGAAGCCCGTGCCGACCATCTGCCCATCGTGTGCCACACCGGCGATGCGCGGGACGTGGCCGATGCGCTCGATGCCGGCGTCGATGGAATCGAGCATGGCTCCATGCGCGATTTGATCCCGCCGGCGTCGTTTGAGCGGATGAAACAGAGCGGCGCGGCCTACGATCCGACGCTGACGGTGGTGGAGGCGTTCGGCGATTTTGTAAATCACAAGAGCGATCCGCTGGACCGGTCGCTGGTGGAACAGGTGGCGCCGCCGAAGCTGCTTGCGGACACTAAAAAAATCATGTCCACCATGGGATCGGACGAAGGATTTCAGGGCTGGATTTTTTCGCTCGATGACGCCAAGCAGAACCTGGCCGCGGCTTATCGCGCAGGAGTCACCTTGACGGCGGGAACGGACTCGGGCAATCCGGAAGTGATCCACGGCCCGGGAATTCATCGCGAGATGCAGCTTTGGGTGGAGGCGGGAATTCCTCCCGCGGTCGCGCTTCAGGCGGCGACGTACAATAACGCGAAGCTGCTGGGCATGGAACATCGAATGGGGCTGATCAAGAAGGGATACCAGGCGAATCTGCTGTTGGTGGACGGGAATCCGCTGAAGGATATTTCCTCGACCGAGCGGATTTCGGCGGTATTTTTCCAGGGCGAGCACCTGGATCGCAAGGAACTGTTCGAGGAGCAGTAAGTTGCCGCTGGCCGTCCGGGATTTCCGGACCAGTTCAGGCGATCACGGTTTTCAACAATGCGCTTAGCCCATTCCACAAAATCTGTACGCCGATGCAGACCAGAATGAATGAAGACAGGCGAATAATCACGTTCATCGCCGAGTCCCCTAGTACGCGGGCGATTCCTTCGGCGAATCGATAGCTCAGGTAAATCGATAACGCGATCACCACCGATCCGATCAGCATTCCCGCAATCAGCGGCCACTGCGGCTCGGCGCCTTCGGTCCGGTTGGCGCCCAAGGTGATCGCCACCGAAATCGAGCCCGGTCCAACGGTCAGCGGCAGCGTCAGCGGATAAAACGCCTGCCGCCGAAAATTCTTGTCATTGCAATCGCGTCGCGTGTCGCTTTCCGCGATATCGTCATCGTCAGGCCGGCGCAGCAGCGTCCAGCCCGTCGAAATCACCACCAACCCGCCCCCCACCTGCACCACCGGCAGTGAAATCCCGAAGAAAGTCAGGATGTAGGTGCCGATGAAAATCGACGCCAGAATCAGAACCAGCCCGTTCATCGCGATCATCCTGGCTAGGGTCGACCGGCCTTCGCTCGATAAGCCGCGGGTGAGCGACAGGAAAATGGGCGTGTTTCCGATGGGATTCACGATGGGAAACAGCGCCGCAGTCACCAGAAAAATATTTTTCGCCAGCTCGCTCAAGGCCACGGTATCACTTGAGTCTACATCCCCGGCGAACCAGGCAGATCGGCATAAGAATCGCGGCCGGCGCGGCGGCTTTCGAGACCGCTCCCATCGCGTTTTGGTTGCCGGAGCACCTGCGACGAATCATCGAAACCGGAACTGGAAAAGCGCCCGCGCAAATTAGCGCGGCAAACTTAAGTAGACTGTTCTCAAGCGCCTCCGACGACGCTCACGGCCGCAGATGAAAAAATGGGCGACTGCGATTCTCCTGAGTTCGTTATTTCAGGCCGCCGCGCAAAATCCCGCGGCTGCGCAATTCGATCGCCTCTGCGCGGTCTGCCATGGAGCAGGAGGTGCGGGCGGCGATCGTGCTCCGGCGCTACTCCAGAACCGCGCGTTGCGCGGCCGCAGTGAAGCACAAATTGCTGAAATCATCAGGAACGGCACTCCCGGAGGAATGCCCGCGTTTTCCTTGGCCGAAGGCGAGCTGCATTCGCTCGCAGGCTGGGTCCGATCATTGAACACATCGGCGTTTGACGCCAGGCCGCCCGGTGACGCCGCGGCCGGGGAACGAATCTTTTTCGGATCGGGACAGTGCTCCACCTGTCACATGGTCCACGGACGCGGCCAGGTAAATGGGCCTGATCTGTCCGATATCGGACGCAAATCGACAGTTCGCGAACTGGAACTGGTGCTCGACGATCCGACGTTGCAGATGGGCACGCACAGCACGCCCGCGTGTCCGGGTTGGGCGTTCTGCCCGGATGAGTCCTGGGCGGTGGTGAACGTTCGCCTGCGCGACGGATCGAGCCTGCGCGGGTTCGCCCGTCATCAGGCGGAACATGATTTGCAGTTGCAGACCTTCGACGGCAAATTGCATCTGCTGACCGGCGACGAGTATGGCGAAGTCACGCGCGAAAAAAAGTCGTATATGCCGGCGTTCAGATCGTCACCAGCGGAACAGCGAATTTTGATCGCCTATTTGAGCACGCTGGCGGGCACGCCGGTGGGGCCGCTCCATTTCGATGCCGCAGCAGATGCCGGATCGGCGATCGCCGCGCCCGCCGCGGGCGAGTGGCCCACCTACAACGGAGACCCCGGCGGCAATCGTCATAGCGCCTTGACTCAAATCAATAAGCAGAATGTGAAGGATTTGCAGGTGCAGTGGGTGTATGCGCTGCACGGCGAGGGGCTCGAAACCACTCCAATCGTCAGCGCTGGCGTGATGTACGTCACCGCGCCGGGCAAAGTTTGCGCGCTCGATCCGCGCACCGGAAGCGGGATCTGGTGCTACACGCGCTCGACCGATCAGGATCCCGCGGGCGCCCGCGAATATGCGGAAGGCGACCTGGGACGAGATCAAGCCGCGCAGCCGAATCGGGGCGTGGCCGTTGCGGGCGATCGCGTTTTCTATGCGACCGGGAATGCGCATCTCCTCTGCCTGAATCGACTGACCGGTGGAGTGATGTGGGACGTCAACATGCCGGTGACGCCCGGGCGATACAGCGCGACGTCGGCGCCGCTGGTGGTGGGCGACCTGGTGATTTCAGGAATCGGCGGAGGCGATGGCCCGCTGCGCGGATTTCTTGCCGGCTACAAAATCACCACCGGCGAATTGGCGTGGCGCTTCTGGACCGTTCCCGAACGTGGCGAACCCGCCGCCTCGACCTGGAACGGCAATGCCATCGAAACGGGCGGCGGTGCGACCTGGGTCACCGGTTCCTACGACGCCGCGACCGGCATACTTTACTGGACCGTCGGCAATCCTTTTCCGGCGACCGACGGCGACGAGCGCGAAGGAACGAATTTATATACGAACTGCGTCCTCGCGCTCGACGCGAAGACGGGAAAATTGCGTTGGTATTATCAGTTCACTCCGCACGATCTTCATGACTGGGATGCGACGGAGCCGCTGCTTCTGGTCGACACAAATTATCGCGGGCGTGACCGGAAATTGTTGTTGCAAGCGAATCGAAGTGGGTTTTTTTACGTGCTGGATCGGACCAATGGCGAACTCCTGCTGGCGAAACCATTCGTCAAGAAACTAAACTGGGCGAGCGGCGTCGGAAGCGACGGCAAGCCGCAACTGCTTCCGGCGAACAAGCCGAGCAGGACGGGGACCAAGACGTGCCCGGCGGTGCGCGGCGCAACCAACTGGTACGCGACCGCGTTCAACCCCGAAGCGAAGCTCTTTTATGTAATGGCCGTCGAGGATTGCAGCATTTATAAGCAATCGCACAACGGCGGATATGAAGGCTATCGCGATCCTTCCGATCCGGGGTTGAAATACTTGCGGGCCATCGATATTTCCACGGGAGAAATCGTCTGGGAGGCGCCGCAGGTGGGTCCGCAGGAAGCCAATTACTCGGGCGTGCTCTCCACCGCGGGCGGACTCGTTTTCTATGGCGAAACGGGCGGACGATTCGCCGCGGCCGATGCGAAGACGGGAAAAATTCTGTGGACCTTCAAAGCCAATGAGCCGTGGAAAGCTTCACCGATGACTTATGAGATCAACGGCCGGCAATACATCGCGGTCGCCTCGGGTGGGAATATATTGTCGTTCGCTCTGGGTGGGAATTAGAAAGAGGGGATAGACTGCTCTGTCCTTTTTCAACAGCCACTCAGCAAAAAAGGAGGTTGCAATGAATCGCAGATTCTTTTTAAAACTGAGCGGAGCATCGGCCATCACGCTTCCGGCGCTCGCCTTTCAAAACGAAAAGAGCAAATTGAAAATCACCGGAGTGCGGATTGTTCATACGCGGCCGAAGCGGCCGGTTCCGAGCTACACACCCGCGCCGGGTTCCTGGTCCACCGGCGGAGTGGAAGTGGCCAATCCGATGTCCATCTATCCGAAGTACAAAGCGACCCGCTCTTTGTGGAACCCCGATCCGGGCAAGCTCGAGGGATTCACCGTCGAAGTTTCGACAGACAAGGGAATCACGGGCTACGGCAGCGGCGGAGCGGGCGGCGGCGAGGTGATTGAGCAGCATCTGGTCAAGCTGCTGATCGGCGAAAACCCGTTCAACATCGAGCGGCTGTGGGACATCATGTACCGCTCGACGTTGCCTTACGGCCAGGCCGGCATCGCAATAAATGCGATCAGCGGCGTGGATCTGGCGTTGTGGGACGTAGTCGGCAAAGCTCTCGGCCTGCCGGTTTATGAGCTGCTCGGCGGCGAAACCAAGCAGCGGATTCCGGCCTATTGTACCGGCAACGACGTCGAACAGCATTTGAAATTCGGCTATAAGAGGGTGAAAATCGCCATGGCCTACGGTCCCGCGGATGGCAGGGAGGGTCAGAAGAAGAACGCGGAACTGGTGAAACAGACGCGTGAATCGCTGGGGCCGGATGGCGACCTCATGCTCGATTGTTATATGGCCTGGAACGAGCAGTACACCATCGAGATGGCCGAGCTGGTCGAGCCGTATCGCGTGTACTGGATGGAGGAATGTTTGCAGCCTCGCGATTACGAAGGCTTCGGCCGGCTGCGCGCGGCGATCAAATCCACCCGCATCGCCACGGGAGAACACGAATATACGCGCTTCGCCTTTCGCCAGCTCTTAGACCATCGCGGCGCGGCCATCTGGCAGCCCGATGTGCATTGGTGCGGCGGAATGACGGAGCTGCGCAGGATCGCCGCGCTTGCTTCCGCGTATGATATCCCGGTCATTCCGCACGTCGGCGGCTCGTTCGATTGCATTCACTTCGGTCTGGCGACGCCCAACAGTCCGTGGGCGGAAACGTTCATGCCTCCGCCAGGAGGTCCCGCGGAAGTGTACCAAAGGTTTGAAGAAGACAATCACATTACGCGCGGACCGGAAGGAATTTATGCGCGTCCCTCGGATCGCCCGGGTTTGGGGTGGGATATCGATGTTGTGGCGTGAGGATTAAGCCTGAAGCGCCGTGGCCAGAAAAGGTAGCCCGCGGACGCCGTGAAATTCATGCACGCCCGGGAAAATTTCCTGCTGCGCGGCGTCCGTGGCGCCGAAGATTTCGTACACCTTCCGCATTCGCGCGAAACTCTCGCGCGTCGCCGCCACCGGAAAAATAGGATCGCGATCGCCGCCTTCAGAAAAAAACGGCCGCGGCGCGATCAGGCCGGCGACATCGTACATTTCGGCCCAATTCAAAATCCCGGGCACGTAATTATCGATGCAATGCGACAGGCTCATGATGCTGGACCGGAACGTGTTGAGATAGCCGCTGACCAGCACCGCCCGAATCCTCGGCTCGAGCGCGGCGGAAAACAGCGCACACGTGCCGCCGCCGGAAATGCCCACGCAGCCGATCCGCTTCGCGTCCAGCTGCGGGCGCGTTTCGATCCAGTCGATGGTGCGCATCACGTCGAATACGCGCCAGCCGATCATGGTTTCGCCAAGCAGCAGAGCCGAGCCGGCCACCGGTTGACACGCATACGCGGCCGGACCCTTGGCCTTGGTTCGCGCGTCTCGCCGGCAGCCGAACGCCATCGGTTCGATCGCGACCGCGGCCAAACCGTGACCGGCGACCTGCAAAGCGAAGTCGAATTCATAAGGGCCGCGCGCCGTGCGATCGTTTCCGTGCTCGTCGATGCCGACAATGTCATCCACGCCGCGGCCGTGACCGGGGACGCAGACCACGGCGGGCACGGGTTGCGGCGCGTTCTTCGGCAGGATCAAATATCCGAGCAGGCCCACGCCGGGCCGGCTCTCGAACACAAACTTCTCGCGCACATACGTCGGGAAGTCGCGGGTTTCGAGCGTCTGCGAGCGCAGCTCGCCGCGCCCGCTTGGGAACCCGCCGATCAGCTCGATGATTTTCGCGCGCAGCGTCTCCTGCCAGACTTCCGCCTGCTTGCGGGTCCGCGCGCGAAAGGTGAGCTTGAGCGGTGCGGAATCGTGACGGCCGAGGGTCCAGGCCACCGGATCAAACAGCTTTGGATCAACTTTGTTTTCGAAGCCGTCGAGCGGTCCACCGTAGTTGTTCGCGTCGTTGTCTGCGTCGTTGTTCGCGTTGCTCGGATTCGGGGCCGCCAGGGCAGCCGTTCCCGCCGCGGCAAGCGCGAGCTGACGCCGGGTGATGCGATTCGCCATGTGGTCAGTGTATCTCCGCCGCGGAGTGGTGGCGCGGCGCTGAGACAGGATAGCGATCTCTCACGCCGCGCGGAAGAGTGGCGAAGCGGAAGTTCCTCGATCATAATGAAGAGCGGAAATCGGTAGCGTCCTCTACGAGGTGAAACGATGGACATCAAGCGCAGGGAATTTTTGAGAACGGCGGTGGCCGCTTCCGCGGTATTGGCGCCATTGGCCGCACAGCAAGGATCTGACGGTAAGACCAAAGCGCAGACGCCAACGTATCAGGCGGAAGTCGAAAAACTCTTCAAGACTCCCGACCGCTATCCCAATGCTCTAGAGGCCGCGCCGGAAGGCATGTGGGTGGGCGACCAGGTCTCCGAACGCGTCAACGTGCTGGACTGGAAAACCGGGAAATCCCTGATAGACTTTGTTGCCGAAGCGCACAACACCAGCGGACTCACTCTGGGCGGGGGCTATCTGTGGATCGGCTGCAACGGCGCGGGTACGGCGGCGGCCAAGCGGCCGTTCAATCGTCCGTTCGACCGGAACTATGGGGAGATCGTGCAGTGCGACATGCACAATGGCAAGCAGATTAAGGGTTACAAAACGCCGTGGGGAAGCCAGCACGGCGTCGCCTATGCACCGGAAACGGACAAGCTGTGGGCCATCGCGCCGGGCTTGAAGCTCGCGCTGGAGCTCGATCCCAAAGACAATCTGCGGATGCTAAAAATGTTCGCGCTCGATGAGGACACGCCGCACGGAGTCGAGTGGTATCAGGGCCATTTGTGGGTGATGGCCGCCGCGGGACGTCTCTTGCAGAAAATCGATCCGGAAAACGGGAAGGTTCTGGAAATCTATAAGCTCGGGCCCAACGATCCGGACCCGCACGGCATGTGCATTAAAGACGATTACGCGTACTACTGCGATGCCGGTCTCGGCGGCGGGCGCAAGCCAAGTATTGGGACCTCGCCGCAGATGATCTGCCGTTTTCCGCTGCACAAGACCTAAGAGACTGCCCCAAAAAACCGGTTTTCGGCCGCAAGCGGCCAGTCTCCCCCGGTGGGGCAGGCCCCCGGCCTGCGGCGGGCGCGCCGCCCACCTCTCGTCGAGTTGATCAGGGCTGATAGAGCCCGCCGCTGCATATTGTACGAATCCCCGGAACAAGAGACTACCGCTGCGCCGCCGTGTCGTAAAAAATCACGCAGCTCGGTGAAGGCACATCGAGCACCTGACCGGTGGGCGTCAGCCGCCCCGTTCCCTGGTCGACCCGGAAAATCACCACCGTGCTCGAAGTCTCATTCGCCGCGAACAGATATTTTCCCGTCGCGTCCAGAGAAAAATTGCGCGGCATCTTGCCCTGCGTCGGTACATTCTCGACCAGTGACAGCTTGCCCGTCTGCTCATCCACCACGAACACCACGATGCTGTCGTTGCCGCGATTGGAGACGTACAGGAAGCGCCCGGCGCGATCCATCTGAATTTCCGCCGTAGAATTCCTGCCATGAAAATCGGGCGGCAGCGTGGAGATGGCCTGGGTTTCCTGGAGCGTGCCGCCGTCGCCTTCGCGCGCGAAAACACTGACCGTCGAATTCGTCTCATTATTGACGTACAGGAACTTACCCGTTGGATCCATGGCCATGTGCCGCGGACCGGATCCCGGATCATCGACGCCCCATGGTGGGTCGTGCGGCGAGAGGGTGTGCCGGGCGGCATTGAGATTGTAGACGTAAACGCGGTCCAGCCCCAACTCGGCGATATAGACCAGGCGCTGGTCAGGCGAGAACAGCACGTCGTGCGCGTGCGGCACGCCGCCGTGCGCCTTCACCGGCGGACCGGTGTGCTGATCCACGGTCACCGCTTCGCCCAACCGTCCATCCGGCTCAATCGGAAACGACGCGACCGTGCCGCTTCCGTAATTGGCGACCACCAGCGTGGTCCCGCGCGAATCCATCGCCAGGTGCGTTGGCATTTCGCCGTGCGAGGAAACCTTGTTGAGAAATGTCAACTTAGAAGTCCTGGGATCAATCGAAAAAGCGCTGACGGTGTTGCCCGGCTGGTCGCCGCTGGCCTTCCAGTTGACCGCATAGAGGAAACGATGGTTGGGATGAATCGCCAGGAACGAGGGATTGGGAGCTTCGGCCGCCACGCCCATCGGCGTCAGTTTGCCGGTGGAGGGCCGAAAACGGTAGGCGTAGATTCCTTTGGAGACAGCCGCAGTGTAGGTTCCGAAATAAACGATGTAATCGTCGTGCGAGGTTGCCGCGGGAAGCGGCGCGAGCATGCTCAATAGCAATCCGAGCAGCGCGGCGCTGTTCCGCATGGAAACTTCACACCAGTTCGGGCACCATCTCCGCGGCCGTCGGGAAATCCTTTCCGAGCGGCGTTTTCAGAATTTCTTCGGCGACCGTGAGATAAACGTCCCCCACCGAGTTGTGTGACTTGGTATGGATGTTGCCCTTGATTCCGCCGCCGGCCACCATCATCGCCAGCCCGTTGCACTTGTGCGGATTCGCTTCAGCGTGCTCGTGCACGTATACGCAAGCCGTGTGGTCGAGCAGGTTGCCGTCGCCTTCCGGAACCGCCCGCAGCCGCTGTAGAAAATACGAAAATTCCTCGGCATGCCAGCGCGTGATGTCGCGCAGAATGCGCTGCTGCTCCGGCGACCCGGCGTTGTTGTGCGTGTAATCGTGGTGCCGGTTGCCCGAAAGTCCCAGCCACGGAAAGCGCGTCAGGCTCTGGCACTTGGTCAACATGTACGAGGCCACGCGCGTCTGCCCCGTGGCGAACGCCTGCACCAGCAGATCCGACTGAATCTTGGCGATCTTCGGATAATCGGTCAGGTCGGTGACGTCTTCCGGCTCTTTCTGCTTCTTGCCGTAATCCGGCGGCAGACTGGCGACCGCGCGTTCCAGGTCGCGGATCGATTGCAGGTGCTCATCGAGGCGCGCCTTGTCGTCCGCGCCGAGCGACGGCTTCAGCTCCGCCACGTCCTGCTGAACGAGGTCGAGAATGCTCTTCTCGCGGTTGATCCAGGTCTGATCCTTGACCCCGAACAGTCGGTCGAACAGGTTCTGCGGGATCATCTCCGGCGGCAGCGCGCGATCGTAGCCGGCCCAGCTCATGTTGCGGTGCACGTTCTCGCCGTGCGATTCCTGCGCCACGCCGATTTGCAGCGAATGAAAACGCGACTTGGTTCCGATCTTCCCCGCCAGGATCTGATCAATGGACGGCCCGCTCGCGCCGCGTCCGGTGTACGCCGTGCCGGTCATCAGGCCGCACATCGCCGTGAAGTGGCCATTGCCCTGCCCGTTCAGGCGCGCCGCGACATTATCCACTCCGCTGATGACATGAACGTAGTCCCGCACCGGCAGCATGGGGGCGAGGCAGGGCGACAGATCGAAGCCCATGCCGGTTGTCTCCGGAATCCAGTAGCGCTCCGGAATGCCGTTGCCGTTGAACCAGATGACGAAACGCTTCTCGATGGGCGTTCCCTTCTTGTTCGTCTCGGCCCCGTATGCCGTCCCGTTGAAGTTCATCATCACCGCCAGCGGCGGCAATCCAATCCGAATCAGGGCTCCCGTGGCGCTCACGCCCTTCAGGAATCTGCGACGATCGATTTGCACTTCCTTATCTCCTCACACCTTTCTTCAATTCCGCCGTTCTCACCACAGCGCCGCCGCGCGGATTATCCTCCGCCCCGGCCATAAACTGCGGCGCCTTCACCAGACCCATCATCAGGTCCTTAAAATGAAACCCGGACGCCTTGAAAGACGAATAAAGCTGCTGAATCGTGGCCTCGTCCGCCGACGTTTCCATCCGTCCATAAGCATACCGGAAAATCTGGCGCACCATGCACTCCTGGCAGACCGTGCTGCCGGCGAGAATCGCCCCAAGCTGCTTGGAATCGGAGAAGTTTGAATCGGGAATTCCGCGAACCTCGCCCTGCGTGTTCAGATCCAGATTCACCGTCTTGTCGTCCTTACGCTTGCCGGTGTCGCTCTCAATGAGAATCGTTTCGTGCGCGCGATAGCGGCCCAGCGCGTCGAAGCTCTCGAGACCGAATCCGATCGGGTCCATCAACCGATGGCAGGAAGCGCACGCCGGATTGGCCACATGGTCGAGCATGCGCTGGCGGCGCGTGGTCGGGTGGTCGGCGGTGGCTTCCGGAACGTTCTGATTGACATTGGGCGGCGGCGGCGGAACTTCCTGACACAGCAGTTGTTCCCGGACGAAGATGCCGCGCTGGGTCGGCGACGTTTCGGTGGGGCCGGCATTCGCGGCCAGGAACGAAGCCTCGCCGAGGATTCCCGCGCGCGGGAAATCCGCCGGGAACTTCACTAACTGGAACTGCTCCTGCGGCGCAGGCAGGCCGTAGAGGTTCGCGAGATCCGCCGACAGGTACGCATAGTTGGCGGTGAACAGCTCCATGAAATTCTGGTTGTCCCACACCAGGTGATCGAGCAGACGCCGCGTCTCCTCGACCATGTTCTGCGCCATTTCCAGCGAGAAATCGGGGAACCGCTTCTCTTCTTTGGAGGAATTCAGCACGCGGTCGAAGCGCAGCCACTGATCGAAGAACTCATCGAGCGCCTTATGCGATCTGGCGTCGGCCAGCAAACGCCGGGCCTGCGCTTCGCGTCCGGCTTCGGTCCGCAGTTCTCCTTTCGCTGCCGCGTCAAACAGCGCCTGATCCGGCATCGTGTCCCAGAACAGATAAGACAGGCGGCTGGCGATATCGTAATCGGTCGAGCGGCCATCCGGTCCGTCTTCGACGTGGAACAGGAAATCGGGCGATTGAAGCATCGCCTCAATCACCATGCGCGCGCCTTCCAGAAATTTACCGGTAGCCACAGCCTGCGCGCTGAACGCGGCCTCATACCGCCTGGCTTCGTCTTCGTGAAGAGGCCGGCGGAACGCCCGGAATCCGAACGTCTTGACAAATTTGTCACGGCAGACCGTATCATTCGGACCCGCCGGTTTGCACGGAATCAGGTGATTGATATCGCCGGCCCGAAACGCATTCAAAGCAAGCTTTCCGGCCGCGTTGCTGTAGGCGTCGACCAGCAGCGGAGGCATGCTCTGAAAACGGAACTGATTCTTGAACCCATCGACGTAATCTTCCGGCGGGAAGTGCGTCGCCGGACGGCTATAGTCGCCGAGCAGATCGCGGACGGTATTGTCGTACTGACTGTGCGTCAGCCGGCGAACCACGCGAGCCTGTTTCGCTGCGCCTTCGGTCAACTTGCTGCGCTCGGCAGCGAGCGTAGCCTCCGGAGTCTTTGCCAGGTAGTTAATCCAGCCGAGCAGGACTTGTTCTTCGGGCGTGCCCGGCTTGATGCGCAGCCCTCCGGTGTGGGCGATGCGATTGGTCGGCTTCAGGAAAAGCAATGACTTCCGCGGGTCCGAACGATCCACCACCGCGGAAAGCGAAAGCCCAAACAGCTCGATCTGATTCTGGCTCGCGCCCTTATCCGGGAAATGAACATGCGTGCCGCTGGCGACGCCTTGCGTGGTGTGGCAGATGCGGCAGCTCGCGGCTTCGAGAACCGGATAGAGCTTGGTCGCGAAGTAACTGGGGCCGCTCGCCACCGGCGCGGCGGACTGGGCCCACGCCGCGGCGCTGAAGCCCACGGCTCCCGCAACAATCAGCAAAGCACGCCAAACGCACCGGCTCATTATCGCGGTTCTCCTTGCTGTTCTCCGTGTGCTTCGGCCGCGGGTTTCGCCGCTTTCGCCGGCTTCGCCGACGGCGGCGGTTCCGGCCGGCGCGCCCACGATACCAGCGTTCCAGGCTTTCCTTTGCGGAACGCCTCCACCGCCTCGGGCGTCACCTTGGTGTCGGTGAGATACAACAGCTTCAAGCCGCGAATTCCCGCCAGCGTCTTCAGCGTCGCATCCCCGATCGGAGTGTAGGAAAGATCGAGTTCTTTAAGGTGCGTGAACGTGGCCAGCTCCGCGCCGGCGGAGTCGTCCAGCTTGTTACAGTTCCACAGATTCAAACGCTCCAGCGGCAGCTTCTCAAGAGGTTTCAAGCCGGCGGTCGTCACCTTGGAGCCGCTGATGTTCAGAGATTTCAACTTGTTGAGCTTCGCCATTTTGGCCACGCCAAGATCAGTAAGCTGTATGCCGCCCGTCACATGGCAGTTTCCCGGCCCGACCGGGACACCGGTCCGCCCAAGGCTCACGCCCACCCCCATGTCGAGGTCCTCCAGCCCGGCGAGCAGCGAAATCGTATCCAGGTCCAGGTCGGTGAGCAGCGGCGTCCAGCAGGCCCCCGCATTGCGTCGCTGGATGCCGTCAAAGCTCAGCTTTTTGAGCCTGGGAAGCAGCTTGAGAAAATTGAGATTGATCCCGGTGATGCGCGTGCCGCCCAGATTCAGCTCTTCGAGTTCGGTGAACGCCGGGAGACTCTCCAGCCCGACGTCGCCGATCATTGTGTAGCTCAAATCCAGGGATTTCAGGCCCGTCATCGCAGCCAGATACGGCATGCCGACATCGGTGATGTCCGTGCCGCGCAAAACCAGCCGCTTCAGGTTCTTATCGGCCCGAAGATAGGACGCGGCGGCATCCGTCAGCGACTCCACCGTATCGAGATTCAAATCTTCGAGCGCGGGAAGCGCGGACAGCTCCTCGATACCGGCATCCGTCACATACGTGAACGACAGATTGAGCCGCTGGAGAGTCTTGATCTGCGTCAGGCGCTGGATGTCTTCATCGGCAGCCCACGTACGCGCCAGCGAAACTTCAACAATATTTCCATCCGGCCCGCGAACCACCGAACCGCCCTCGTCGGCAATAGCCTTCTCGAGATTCGCCTGCGGCAATTCGGCGGCGTAAAGCAGGCCCGACGCCAGGAAATATAGCGCAAAAGAAAACAGCCTCACGTTCTCCGCTCCCGCCTGGTGGAGTCGAGTTCCCAGTTAATGGTGCAGTGGGGCAGTGCTTTCTTGATCGCCTCGTATCCCTGCTCGGTAAACTCGGTATGATACAGATCCATATAATGCAGCTTGCTCCAGCCGCTCAACAGCTTCACGGAGGCGTCGGTCAGCCCGACATGGTCCAGATGCAACTCGGAAAGCGACGTTAACCCCGCCAGCCTGGCAAATCCCGCGTCGGTGACCGCCGTATACTCCAGGCTCAGCGTTTCGAGCTTGGTGAATGGCTCCAGGTACTGCATCGAATTATCGGTGACGCTGGTCTGATTCAAGCCCAGCCGCCGCAAATTCACCAGGCCGTTCAGAGCCTTGAGCCCGTTTTCCGTAAACCGGCAGAAACTCAGGTCGAGATCCTCAAGCTGAGTGAGCCCCCCGATGCTGCGCAAGCCGGCATCGCGAATATCGTCGCCCGCCAGGTTCAGCGCCTTCAGATTCTTTAGCCCGGAAAGCCCGGGCATGCCGCGATCGTTAATATCGGTGTACTGAAGCGAAAGACGCTCCAGCCCGGGAAGTTTCGCCAGATCGGCCAGGGCCTCGTTCTTGACCGGCGAGCTCTCCAGATTCAATTCTTTCAGATTGGCCAGTGCGGCCAGCGCGCCGATTCCGGAGCCCTCCACCTGCGTATTGCTCAGGCTAAGCGACTCCAGGTTCGTCAAGGGCTTGAGCAGAGCAAGTGCGCTATCGGAAAGCAGCGTATAGCCGAGGTCCAGCTTGCGAAGATTGGTCAGCTTCGACAGATGCCCCACGCCGACATCGCTCACTTCGGTATTGCGCAGGTTCAGGTCCGCCAACTGCGGCAATTTTTCGAAAACTTCAATTTCGCGATCGGTGATCGAGGTCGATTTCATCGACACCGCAACCACGTGACCCTCTTTCATCTGAACCTTGCCGCCGATCCCGCGCAGCCACGCCGCAATCGCCGCTTCGCCCTTACCCTCCACCGCCTCCACCGGAGTCGTCCGCCTGGCGGATTCGGTCGAAGATGCCTGGAAGATGATTTCGCACTTGGGCAGACTGGCCTGCAAGTCCTGGACGCCGGAAGCGGTGGCCCGGCTGTAGCGCAGGTCGATGGTCCGTAACTGCTTCAGACTCGCGAGCTTCGCCAGACCAGCATTGGTCACTCGCGTCCGGTACAGGCTCAACTCCTCGAGCCCCTTCATATTAAGAAGCGCATCCAGGCCGGCGTCGGTAACCGTCGACGCCTGCAAATTGAGCCGTTTCAGATTGGTAAGTCCGCGGAGAGAGGAAACACCGGCGTCCGAAACCGCGACGTCCGCCAGATCCAGCTCCGTCAAATGGGTCAGGCCGGCCACATTCTTCAAGCCGTCATCGGTCACCGACGTTCCGCGCAGATACAGCTTGCTCAGGCCCGTCATCCCCTTTAAACTCGCCATCCCGGCATCGTTAAAAGTCCGGTCATAGTTCAGATCGAGATCGGTCAGGCCGGTGAACGGCGCCAGCGCGACCCCGGCGACGCGCGTCTGGCGCAGCCGCAGCTCTTTGAGCTTCGGTAACGTCTGCAAAGCCTTGAGCACCGTGTCGTCAAAAGGAATATAGGTCTGCACCGGACGGCTGAGCACCAGCACTTCAAGCTCCGGCGAGTTGGCGAACACGCTCATGGTCGCCCGAACCAGGGAAACCGGCTGATCGTACCACAGGCGCCCGTTAATATAGACCTCTTTCACGTGCTTCAGCGGAGGCAGCCGCTTCATCTCATCTTCGAGAGCAAAGGCCCACTGCGTGATGCCCGTGAAATTTAACGTGTGAATTTGAAAATCGCCCGACGGCAGGTCAGCGATGTCGGTGACGGCGCGATGCTGGCCTTCCAGAACCACGCTGCCGCCCATGCGCAGCATCCACTCGGCGACCACGCGGTCGGCCGAATCCTGCACTGCGGGAGCCGGTTGCGCCCATACCGGCGCGGCCAGGAGCAGGCAAGAAATGGCAATCTTCGAAATCAGACACCGCTGACGTGCGGGCGTCCGCGCCATTTCGCCCATCCCCATTGCCGAACTCCTTTACTTCATGTGGCCGCCAAAATCTCCTTCATGGTATCTCAGCCGCAACTTTTTTGTAAAGCGCCGTTCGGCCTATTTTTACCGGTAAAGTTGGTTCGACAGCCGCGTTCCAAACCTCCTTTCGCGGAAGGATTGGCGAAACGCGCCAAACAAGGATACAATTTGCCGAAGGTACGCCTGGTATGAAGACTATTCTCAAAATCGCAAGCCTTACGGCCCTGAGCGCCGCGCTGTTTTGCCTGGCGGCGCAGTCGCCCGCTTCGGTCTGGGACGGCGTGTATTCCCCCGAACAGGCCAAACGCGGCGAGGCGCTGTACAAACAGGATTGCGCCGCCTGTCATGGAGACAACCTCGAAGGCGACGCCCAAACCGAACGCGCGCAGAAGCTCAACCGCGTGCTTCCGCCCCTTTCCGGCGATACCTTCAAGGGCAACTGGAACGGCCGGCCGTTATCGGATCTGTACGATAAAATCCGCAGGACCATGCCGCGTGACGATCCAGGTACGATCAGCCCGAAAGTCAACGCGGACATTCTCGCCTACATGCTGAAGTTCAACGGGTTTCCGGCCGGCAAGAAGGATTTGGCCGCCGATGCCGACAGCATGACCGACATCACCTTCGAAGTGGTCAAGCCGAAATAAATCGCCGGGAACCCGGCTTCCTGATATGGTGGAATCCATGAGAAATTTCGCGAATGCGAAGATCTTTTTCGTGTTGTTGCCGCCGGTTTGCCTGTTGGCGCAATCTCCGGCCAATAAAAGTGAAGTGAAGATCGATAACGCCCAGGTGCACGTGATCGCCGCCACCGAGCAGCCCGGGCAGGCGACTCCGCTGCACGAACACAAGCTGAATCGGGTGATGGTGTACCTCGACAGCGGCACGATGATCGAGAAAACCGCCGCCGGCAAGACGCATAAGATCGCGTTCAAAGCGGGCGAGGTGCGCTGGAGCCCGGCTGCCGGTCCGCACACCAGCGAGTTTATCGCCAGCCATCCGGTGCGTCTGATTGAAATCGAGCTGAAGAACCATCCGTCGGGTCCGCCGCCAACCTCGGCTCTTGATCCGCTCAAAGTCGATGCGAAAAATTATTCCCTGGTGTTTGAGAACGATCAGGTGCGCGTGCTGCGCGTGCGCTTCGGACCGCATGAAAACGGCGTCGAGCACGAGCACACGCTGCCGCACGTGGTCGTCTACCTGACCGATCAGGCGCGCGGCAAGGCCGGCGAAGTGAAATGGGACCAACCGATGAAGCACACCGAAAGCAATCCGCTGGATCACGCCGTAGAGCGCATCGCGATCGATATCAAATAAACAAGTCTCCTGTCCCGATGATGCGTGCGATAACTCGCGACACGGCGCGCCCGCCGCAGGCCGGGGGCCTGCTCCACAGGCCCGCGGGAAAAATATCCCTGATTTCCGGAACGGGACGGTAGAAGTGAAGCGCCGCAAGAAAAAGGAACTGGCGCGCGGCGCCCCAGATTCCGTGGTGAAATCCGCGGCTGCTCCAAAACCTCACCTGCCGCAGGCGCTGGCACTGGCCGCTCTCGCGGCGCTGACCGTCGCCGCATTTTCGAATTCCTTCGGCGCGGGATTTATCCTCGATAACCAAGGACTGCTGCTCGATCCGCGGATTCGCCACGCGACGGCCGGCAATCTGGCCCTGATTTTCCAGCACAGCTACTGGTGGCCGACCGGAGAAGCAGGTCTGTACCGCCCTTTCACCACGCTTTCCTACCTGTTCAACTACGCGGTGCTCGGCAACGCGGCCGATCCGTCGGGTTATCACGGCCTGAACCTCCTGCTGCATCTTGCCAACGTGTTTCTGGCGTTCGCCGTCGCGCGGCGGCTGTTTTCGAAATTCTGGCCATCGTTCTTTGCCGCCGCGTTGTGGGCCGTACATCCGGTGCTGACTGAATCGGTTACAAATATCGTCGGCCGCGCCGATCTTCTGGCTGGCGCAGGCGTGCTCGGCGGCTTTCTTCTGTATCTCAAAAGCCGCGATGCGCAGGGCTGGAGCCGCATCGTCTGCCTGGTGGGATTGGCGATTGCAACGGCCATCGGCGTTTTTTCGAAGGAGAGCGCGGTGGTGATCGGCGCGATCATCATTTTTTACGAATTCGCGTTCGGACAACAATGGAAGGCGGCTTTTTGGGGATGCGTGGCGACGCTCGTGCCGATCGGCGTGATGCTTTACGAGCGCGCGAAAGTGCTGGCGGCTTCGTCTCCAGCCGAGTTCCCCTACGTCGACAATCCGATTGTTGGCGCGGATTGGTGGACCGGCCGGCTGACCGCCGTTCAGGTGATGCTGCGATCCCTGTTGCAGACCGTCTGGCCTGCCCGGTTATCGTGCGACTACTCCTATAACGCGATTCCGCTGGCGCGCGGCGCGGCGGAGGATTGGCTGGCTCTTTCGGCGCTGCTCGCCGTGGCAGCGGTGGTCGCTCTCGCGTATCGATTCAATCGCGCCTTTTTTTTCTTCGGGTGCTTCGCTTTCCTGAATTTTCTGCCGGCATCGAACCTGTTGTTTCCCATTGGTACGATTCGCGCGGACCGGTTGCTCTATCTTCCCTCGCTCGGCGTGCTCGCCTGCCTGGTGCTCGCCATCTATTCGGCCGCGCGGCGTCCCAAATGGGCCTGGGCTGCGCCGCTTGCGCTGAGTCTCCTGGCGATCGGATTTGCCGGCCGGACCTGGATGCGCAATCAGGACTGGAACAGCGAGCTCGCGATTGCGAAAGCGGATCTGCCTGAAAATCCCGGCAGTTTCAAGCTCCATGAGCTGCTTGCGTCGGCGCTGTTTGCGGCCGACCGGTCCCATCTTTCCCCGGTGATCGCGGAACAGGAGAAAAGCCTGGCGGTTCTCAACACGCTTCCCTTGAAGCTACGCTCGGCGGAGGCGTACCGCATGGCTGGCTACTACGATCTTTTGGAATCGCGGCAGCATCCCGATCCGGAGACGTACCGAAAAGCCATCGCCGCTTTGGAGACTGCGGTTTCGATCCCGCAGCGCCAGCCGGATCCGCAGGCGCACCTGCTGCTGTCGGTTGCGGAACTCGAATCGGGCGACGCCGTGCGCGCTTTGCCGGAGGCCCGGCTGGCGTGCTCCCTTGATCCGACCAATTTGCAGACTTATCGCCAGTTGTCGAGCGTATACCTGGCGTTGAACGATCGGCCGCAGACTCAGGCGGCGCGGAATCTGGAGGATGCGATCGCCGCGGCGAATCAAGGCAA
The DNA here is from genome assembly GCA_035507655.1 of Bryobacteraceae bacterium. Classification (GTDB taxonomy): domain Bacteria; phylum Acidobacteriota; class Terriglobia; order Bryobacterales; family Bryobacteraceae; genus Palsa-187. Next base: position 48,705 of record DATJNW010000030.1, read on the forward strand.
CTGGCCTCAAACCAAGGCGTTGACGGAAAGCGTCCTGAATTTCGATAAAACCGCTTATCCCGCATCCTGGTATTTCCTGGGAGTCGCGGAGCTGCGGCTGGGCGACGTGGATCCTGCCGAAAAGTCGGCACGCGAGGCCGTCGCGGCCGACCGGGACCGCCGTAATCCTTCAACCGGTTACCTGCTGGGGCTGATTCTCGCCCGCAAGGGCAATTTCGGCGAGGCGGCCGTCCTGCTGCGGACCTACCTCCAGACCGTGCCGGCCGCCGCCGACGCCGACGTGGCGCGGGAGCAGCTGCGCGAGCTGGAAGCCGGCGCGGCGCGCTGACCCGAGGCTCGCCAGATCCCTTTACTTCAGCGATAAAGCCGACTTTTAGTCATTTAAAAAAACGATTTACAAGACCGGATAAATCTATTGGACAGTTTAAATCCTGTCGCGTATGTTATCCCTACGTAGTCCAGGAGCCAAGGGATGCTCCAGGGAGGGCCTTTGTATGTCTCGTCGGGTGACTCTGCTGTCGCTTTTTTTACTGGGAACGCCGCTTGCGTTCTCGCAAGGTTTCGGAACGATCGTAGGGACGGTGACGGATCCGTCGGGCAGCGCTATAGCCAACGCGAAAGTGACGGCGACCGAATCCGGAACCGGCGTGAGCCGCGAGGCGGTGACCAATAACGTCGGCGCTTATGTCATTCCCGGCCTGCGTCCCACCACTTACGTGGTGACGGTGGAGGCGCCCGGGTTCACCAAGTATTCCCAGCCGAACGTCGCGCTCACCGCGGACCAAAGCGAGACCGTGAAAGTCGAGCTCAGCATCGGCCAGGCCAACCAGCAGGTGACCGTCGAAACGGCCGCCGTTCAGACCGACACCTACACTTCGACGTTGAAGGAAGTGGTCGACTCGCAGCGCATCATCGACCTGCCGCTGAACGGCCGCAATGCCGCTACGTTGACAACGCTGGTTCCCGGGGCCATATCGGCTCCCAATGGCGGCGCGGATCAAGGGCAGACCAAAACGTTCCCGGGCGCCATTGAGGTCAGCGCCAACGGATCGCAGCAGAACATGGTGGCCTACAATCTGGACGGCGCCGACAACGTCGACCGCTATACCAACACCAATAATCCGTTCCCTTTTCCGGACGCTCTTCAGGAATTCAGCTTCCTGACCTCCAATTACAGCGCCGAATACGGCGAGGACGGCGGCGGAGTCGTGAACGTGATCACCCGCAGCGGCACCAACGAATTTCATGGTGATTTTTTTGGTTTTATCCGCAATGGCGACGTGAATTCGCGCAACTACTTCGCCTCGGCGGTGGATCCGCTGAAACGCTGGCAGGAGGGCGGTACCATCGGCGGCCCGATCGTCAAGAACAAGACGTTTTTCTTTGCCGGTTTTCAGGCGACCACCCTTCGCGATGTGACCAATGGTTTGAACAAAGATGTTCCGACGCCGGCCGAAGAGACCGGCAATTTTTCCGGGGTGTCCGGCGTGCTTTATGATCCGACCACGCAACAGCCTTTTGCCGGCAACCAGATTCCGCTGAGCCGCTTCGATCCCGCCTCGCTCGGCGTCATGAAATATTTGCCGCAGTCGAGCGCCGCTTCGGGGATCGTGTTCTACTCGTCGCCGCTGCACCAGAATTTCTACGATGTGGTGGGCCGTCTCGACCAGAATTTTTCCGACAAAGACCACGTGGGCGTCCGTTACGACTGGGAGCTGTTCACCAACAAACCGGTCTATCAGCCGACCAATATTCTGTCGTATGCCGACGGCTCCGACATTGTCGACCAGAACATTCTGCTCCAGTGGACGCACGTCTTCAGTCCGACGCTGCTCAACGAATTCCGGGTCGGTTTCCTGCGCGACGCCTCGATCCGCGGGCCCGCCCCCGACGTTCCGAGCGTGCGCACCTTCGGCGTGAACATCCCTTATCAGCCGCCGGCCAACGACGTTCAGACGATCAATGTCAGCGGATTTTTCAGTTTTGGCGACAACCCGTTCGCCCGTTTCACGCGCAACAATTTCATCGGCAATGACGCCCTCCGCCTGGTCAAGGGGCATCACAACATCTCCATGGGAGTCGATTTCGAGCGGCGTCAGGTGGAGCTCGACAACGGGTTCAATTCACCGGGCCTGTTTACTTTTAACGGCCAGTCCAATCACGCGCTGTCGACGGGCAACTCGATGGGCGATTTTGTCCTCGGCGATCTGTACCAGTTCCAGCAGGCCCAGGGACAATTTGAGGACGCGAACGCCCCCTTGCTGGGCTTCTTTGTTCAGGATGACTGGAAGGTCGGCCAGCGCCTGACGATCAACATGGGTCTGCGTTGGGAACCGTACTTCCCTTACCACGAAGTGGATGCGCGGGTGGAGGGATTCTCGCTGCCGAATTATAACGCCGGTATCGTTTCCTCCATTTACACCAACGCTCCCCCGGGCTTGCTGTTCCGCGGCGACAAGGGTTTCCCGACGAATGGAACCGAGGACAACTTCCGCGACTTTGATCCGCGGCTGGGGTTCGCCTGGGACGTGTTCGGGGACAGCAGGACCAGCCTGCGCGGAGGAATCGGGACGTTCTACGACTCGGCGACGAACGGCATTTTCAACAACAACATGGTGGACGAAGCGCCGTTCGCGCAGCAGATCCTGTTGACCAATCCGCCGGGACCCTTCAGCAATCCGCTCGACAATCTGCCGCAATACACCTCGGTGTTCCCGGTGCCCTACCCGATTCCACATAACATCGTCCTTCCGCCGCCGGTTTCGGTGACCACCTTTAATCTGGCGGGCCGCCTGGCGTTCGAGAATCCGGTGATGTACAGCTGGAATTTGACGATGGAGCACCAGTTCGGCGGGAACTGGCTGGGCCGCGTCGCCTACGTAGGCTCGCACTCCACGCATCTGTCGCTCAGCGAAAACTTCAACCCGTCGATTTACATCCCCGGCAGCACGCTTTCCGAGCAGCAGCGCGTTCTGTTCCCGCAATACTCGAACATCGAGCTGATTGACCAGTCCGGAAACGCCAACTACAATTCGCTCCAGGCCACCGCACAGAAGCGGTTGAGTCACGGCTTCTCGATTCTGGCGAATTTCACCTGGCAGAAATCGATTGATAACGTTCCGCCCTCGAGCGGCGGCACGGGCTACGGAGCGACGGGCGGTGACGGCGGCGAACCCCTTCCCTGGTACGCACGAGGCAACGATCAGCTCGACTACGGAACCTCGGATTTCAACCGCCAACGCGTTTTCGTGCTCTCTTACCTGTGGGATATTCCGAGTCCCGCGCCCGGCAACAAGTTCGTCAACGGAGTGCTCGGCAACTGGGAGCTCAGCGGCGTCATGACGGCGGAAACGGGACTTCCCTTCACGATTTTTGCGGGAAAGGATATTTCGCAGACCGGTCTGAATGCGGACCGGGCGGTGTATGTGGGCGGGGATCCGATCGGTCCGGGCGCCTGCAAGACCGCGCCCTGCGAAAACTACGTCAATCCCGCTGCCTTCGCGTACCCCGCGGCCGGAACCGTCGGCAACGTCGGCAAGGACGCGCTCACCGGGCCGGGATTATTCGATTGGGATATGGGAGTGTTCAAGAATATCCCAATTACGGAGCGCTGGCGCATCCAGTTCCGCGCGGAATTTTTCAACACGCTGAACCACACCAATTTCACCAGCAATCAAGTCGGCGGCGTGGGTGCCAGCAGCAGCAACAACTATCCCACCTTGACTTTCAACTCCTCTACGTTCGGAACCATTACCAGCGCTTACGATCCGCGCATTCTTCAGTTCGCGCTGAAGGTTTTCTTCTAGCAGCGTGCTGAAAAAGGGGACAGACTACTCTGTCCACGCCCCGCCAGGCCGGGCCGTTTAAGCTGTGTTTGGAGTAACCTGAAGTGCAGTGAACCAAATGAGACACGCGTGGCTGAGTTGCGGGCTTCTGGCCTGTGCGTCCTTTTTTGTGTTTCCCGCGAATTCGGCCACCGGGCGCGCGCGAGTCTGGATCTTCGATCGTCTGGATAAGATCGGCGGAATGCGGCCAACGGTGCTGGGCCATCCGCGGGTGATTCCATCGCCGCTGGGCAAAGCGATTCAATTTAACGGCGCCGATGACGCGCTGTTTCTGCCCAATCATCCGCTGGCCGGGCTGCGCGAGTTTACGTTTGAAGCCATCTTTCGTCCGGAAAGCGGCGGCGCCGAAGCGCAGCGCTGGTTTCATCTGGCCGAGCAGGATCCAAAGACCGGCGCCGACACCGGCAATCGATTTTTATTTGAGATTCGCGTAATCGGCAACGAGTGGTGCCTGGACGCTTACGTCCACACGCCGGCTGCCGATAAAGCGCTGCTCGATCGCAACATGCTGCACCCGCTCGACCATTGGTACGATGTGGCGATGGTCTATGACGGAAACGAATTTCGCAGCTACGTGAATGGCCAGCTTCAGGGTCAAGCAGCCCTTCATTTCGACCCGGAGGGACCGGGGCATAGCTCCATTGGCACGCGGATCAACAAGACATTTTTCTTCAAGGGCTCGATTCGCGAGGCGCGCTTCACGCCCCGGCCGCTCTCGCCCGCCGAGTTTCTGAAGGTGCCCTGAACCAATGCGCGCTTCCAAATGGATCGGCCTGTGCGTCTGTAGTCTGCTGGCGGCGCCGTGTTTCGCGCAGAGTTTTGCCGAGCTGGCCAAGGCCGACCCGTCCAACTGGTTCAGCTATTCGGGATCCTTCGGCGGTCAGCGCTTCAGCGCGCTCCGGCAGATCGACACCGGGAATGTGGACCGTCTCGGGGTCAAGTGGATCTTTCACGTCGGCCGCGCGCAGGAACTGGAGGGTGTGCCGGTGGTCGCCGGCGGCGTGATGTATGTTTCGCAGCCGAACGAAGTGGTCGCGCTCGACGCGCGCAGCGGGCGGATGATCTGGCGGTATCAGCGCTCGACGCGCAACGGCGGGCACAATCGCGGCGTCGCGGTTTACGATCAGAAGGTTTTTGTCGGCACCACCGACGCGTACCTGGTGGCGCTCGACGCGCGGACGGGAAACGTGATCTGGGAAACCAGGATGCCCGGAAATTCGCCGCGCTATCAGGGCGGTGCGCCGCTGGCGGTGAATCACAAGGTGATCGCGGGCTTGTACAGCACCAGCGGGTCGGTGGTGGCCTACGATTCCGATACCGGCAAGGTGCTGTGGCAGTGGAATGCGATTCCGCATCCCGGCGAACCGGGCAGCGAAACCTGGAAAGGCGTGGACGCCTGGAAGTTCGGCGGCGGACCCACCTGGCTGACCGGAACTTATGATCCGGATTTGAATCTGCTTTACTGGGGCACCGGTCAGGCCAACCCCGATTTTATCGGCGACCGGCGCCCGGGCGACAATCTGTACAGCGAGTGCGTGGTGGCGCTCGATGCCGACACCGGCAAGCTCAAATGGTACTTCCAGTTCACGCCGCATGACGTGCACGATTGGGATTCGGTGGAGATTCCGATTCTGCTCGATGCCAGCTACGAAGGCCATCCGCGCAAGCTGCTGGTGGAAGCGAATCGCAACGGCTATTACTACGTGATCGACCGGACCAACGGAAAATTTCTGCACGGCGCGCCCTTTGTGCATTCGCTCACCTGGGCCGATGGCCTGACGCCGGAAGGACGGCCGATCGTGGTTCCGGGAAAAGAGCCGACGCTCACCGGCAACGTGGTGTGCCCGCCGACGCAAGGCGCGACGAATTGGCCCTCGCCGTCCTATGATCCGGAGACGCACGCCTTTTACCTGATCGCCACCGAGGGTTGTTCGATCAACTATCGCGGCAGTGAAAATTTCCAGCCCACCAGCGTCTCCTCGAACGGCACCGGGTATATCGAAAGTCCCAATGAGGGCCAGCGCTGGCAGAATTATGTCCGCGCGCTCGATGCGCTCAGCGGCAAGCTGATCTGGGAGTACAAACAGATCGGTTCGAATCATTACGGGCCGGGCTTAATGTCGACGGCCGGCGGATTGGTGTTTGCCGGCGACAATCAAGGTGTGCTGACCGCGCTCGACGCCAGGGCGGGTAAGCCGCTGTGGCACTTCAGCACCGGCGAGAAAATCACCGCTTCGCCGATGGCCTACAGCGTCGACGGGCAGGAATACATCGGCTTGATTTCGGGGCCGAACGTAATCGTCTTCGGCCTCGCCGGGAGCCAGTGAGAACGCCATGCGGAATGCGCTCGTCCTCGCCCTGATTTTCGCCGCCGCGTGCTTCGCGCAGAAGCCGGCAGGCACGAAAAATCCCTTTGCCGGCGATGAGAAAGCCGTCGCCGAGGGCCGCGAGCTGTACAATCACACCTGCACGGATTGCCACGGCTACGATGGTACGCCGGGCGAAATGGCGCCGGGTCTGGGCGCCTCGGGACGGCGATTTTTGCGCACCACCGATCAGGAGATTTTCGACGCGATCCGCAACGGGATTCCGGGGACGGCGATGCCGCGCACCGGCCTGGACGAAACTAGCGCATGGAAGGTCGCGGCCTATATTCGCAGCCTGCGCGGCACCGCGATCGACGCGCCCGCGCCGGGCAATCCCGCGCACGGCGAGCAGATTTTCTGGGGTAAGGGCCAATGCGGCCAGTGTCACATGATTCGCGGCCAGGGCGGCTTGATCGGGCCGGATCTGACCAACGTGGCCGGGCGCCGCAAACTGTATTCCATCCGCGACGCGCTGACCCGGCCGGAGCACACCGTCACCACCGACGGCGGTTCGCACGAGATTCACCTGACGCCGCTGGGCACCTATCGCGCGGTGCACGTGGTGACGCGCGACGGCAAGACCATCGCGGGGGTGCTGCTCAATGAAGATAATTTTTCGGTGCAGATGCTCGGGACCGACAATCGGCTTCACCTGTTCTCGCGCGCGGAACTGCGCCAGGTGAACTACGATGCCCACAGCCTGATGCCCACCGATTACGATAAACGGCTGACGCCGGAGGAGTTTCAGGATTTGATGGCGTTCCTGACGCGGCTCGGCACGCACGAATAGGTCATGGCGCGGGCGCTGGCGCCGTGCGGCGCCGAAAAGCGCGTGGGAGAAAATTCGTTTGGCGGGGCCTAGGACGCGCGTAGACGCGTTTTCAAAGTTGGCCTTACCTGGGTATCAAAAAAGATTTTGAGGGGCCTCGATTTTTGCCTTTGAAAGTCGCAAGAAGCTGATTTCGGGAGCCTTGGACAAAAATGCCGCCTTTTGTTCGTCCACGGGGATTAAAACATTGCGCCATGGAAATGTTCGCCCGTAAAATGGCGCCCCCGCCGCAGACTTCAGTAGTCCACGCCGAAACAGTAGCTGTTGTTGGAATTGAGCGGGCTTACCGCGTACTCGCCGGGAGCGAGCGGGCGCGACGGCGTGATCTCATAAACCGAATCACCGACTTTGTTGATCGTTACCGGTAAAGCCGGGGGCGATCCGCCCATCGCCGGCTGCGTCTGCCGGGAGCCCATCCGCGAATCGAGACGGAAAAGCTGAAATTGGCGCGGGTCCCAGCCGGAATCCAGGCGCACCACGAATACGATGCGATCGGCCTGATGCACCCGCACGGGTGAGCGCGCGCCGGGCACCCGGTACACCGTTGCGCCGCCGAAGCCGTAGATTCCGCCGCCGCGCGACGCGGTTGCGGCCTCCAGCTCCAGCGCAATAAATCCGTTCGCGCCGCGCAGGAACGGCGCGTTCACGTAATCGGGGCCGCGCACCACCCAGCCGGGCTCGGAAGCGGTCGCAGGCGTCTCGGCCGGCGCCGCGGTGAAGTCGATCCCGGTCACGTCGGCCCGGGCGTAATGTTGCACTTCGCCGTTCACCGAAAAGCGGATGTCGCCCGCCGTGGCGCTCAAGAAGTCTCCGGTTACGGTGGAACCGTCGCGCAGCCGCAGCGTGTCGGCGCGAGTTGTCAAGACCAGAACAAAAGCAAATAATGAGAGCCGGATGCTCGCCGGAGGGTGCATTTTTATATTCTCCGGTCACCATTTTGCCACGCCTGCGGGACGCCGTCGTGACGCCCGCGATGGAAGCCGGGATCGCAGATCATGTTTGGGATCTGGCCGAACTTCTGGCGTAGAATGAATCCGATGGACCACAGATCAACGCGCCTTTTAATGGCTTTCGTTATTTTCTGTGCTCTGTTTTGGAACCACTTTCCTCGCGTCGTTGCTGCTTACAGGGAAGGCGGCAGGAGACGGACACGCGTTTTGATGTGGGGCACCCTCTCCACAATCGCGACCGCTCTCTATCTGAAAGGATTTTAGAATTTTCGATCAACGCACCTTTCAGGCGCCACCCCGGTGTCCCGGTGGGCTGGGCGCCGATGTATTAGCATAATTAAGGAGTGCTTCCGCCGGTTTCGCGGCGGGTCGGGCCGTGAAGGAGTCCGGCATGGTATGAGACAGGGCATCATCTCGTGCGCGCGGATGGTTGGGTTCCTGGTTTGTTGTCAAGCAATCATCGCCCAATCTCAGCCGTCCGAGCCGCGCGCGTTTTTTGATCAGTATTGCGTCACCTGCCACAACCAGAAGCTCCGCACGGCGGGGCTCGCGCTGGATCTGCTGGACCCTTCGCATCCGAGTGCGAACGCCGAAATCTGGGAAAAAGTGATCGGTAAGCTGCGGTCCGGGTCTATGCCGCCTCCGGGTATGCCTCGACCCGCGCCCGAGGTTTACCGGCGGATCGCCGGGACGATCGAGAATGAAATCGACCGCGCGTGGGACGCCGATCCGGTGGTGGGCGCGATGAATCCGGTGCATCGGCTGAATCGCGCTGAATATCAGAACGCGGTGCGCGATCTGCTGGGGGTGAATGTGGACGTGCAGTCGCTGCTACCCGGCGACGAAACCGCCGACGGAAGTTTCGACAACTTCGCCGGCGTTCTTTCCCTCTCCACGCTGCACCTGGAGCGTTATCTTTCGGTGGCGCGCCAGGCGACGCGGCTGGCCGTCGGTTTGGCGCCGGATGGCCCGAAGACCGCGACCTTCGAAATTCCTCTTCACCTGTTGCAAAACCAACGGCAGGACGAAAATCTGCCGCTCGGTTCCCGCGGCGGCATGGCCATCGCTTACGATTTTCCGATCGCCGGCGAATATTCGATTAAAGTTCGCTTGCAGCGGCAGTATCAGGATTACATCAAAGGGATGGGCTGGCCGGAGCAGCTCGACCTCCGCCTCGACGGCAAGCTGCTGAAGCGATTCACGGTCGGCGGCGGGGCGAAAGGCCGTCCGGCGGCGGCCAGCTACGCCGGTGACGGCGAGCCCGGCTTCGCGGGCGACCCCTCCTGGGAACAGTACATGCAAAGCGGCGGCGATGCGGGTCTGCAACTTCGCGTGGATGCGCCGGCCGGACGCCACATCGTCGGCGTCTCCTTCGTGCGCGAATTGTGGGAGCCCGAAGGCCTGCCGCAACCGCTGCAACGCGGGCGCGTCATCACCGACGATCAGGTGTACATGGATTACGCCAACGTCGGCTCCGTGCAGATCGGCGGACCGTACCAGGCGATTCCGGGCGCGGAGGAAAGCGCCAGCCAGAAAATGATTTTCGTCTGCCGCCCGCGGCTTCCGGCGGAAGAAACGCCCTGCGCGGAAAAAATTCTGGCGCACCTGGCGCAACGCGCCTATCGCCGTCCGGTCACCGCGGGCGACGTCGACACGTTGATGAAGTTTTTCTCGAGCGGCCGGCGCGCCGGCGGAATTTTCGACGCGGGCATTCAGTTCGCGCTGGAACGAATGCTGATGGACCCGGATTTTCTGCTGCGCGTACATCAGGAAACCTCCTCGAGCGACGCTCCGGAGCGAATCGGCGACCTGGAACTGGCTTCCCGCCTGTCGTTCTTTTTGTGGAGCAGCATCCCCGACGACCGTCTGTTGAGGCTCGCCGAGCGGGGCGAGTTCCGCAAACCGGCGATTCTCGAAAGCGAAGTTCGCCGCATGCTGGCCGATCCGCGGGCGGTTTCCGCGTTGGTGAACAATTTCGCCGCGCAGTGGCTGAATCTGCGGCGCGTGGATGAAGTGGTGGTCGACCCCGAGCGTTATCCCAATTATGATTTGAGCCTGCTGCAAGCCTTCCGGCGCGAAACCGAGCTGTTCGTCGGCAGCACCATTCGCGAGGATCGCGGCGTCTCCGAATTGCTGGACGCGAATTACACGTTCGTCAACGAACGCCTGGCCCGGCACTATGGAATCCCCGGCGTGTACGGCAGCCGTTTCCGCCGCGTTGCTCTGCCCGATCCCTCCAAACGCGGTGGAATTCTGGCGGACGGCGCGATTCTCGCGACCACCTCTTATCCCGACCGCACTTCACCGGTGCTGCGCGGGAAATGGCTGTTGAACAACATTTTCGATTTACCGATTCCGCCGCCTCCGCCCGGTGTGGATCGCAATATCGACGGCAAACCCGGCGCCGCGCAGCTCACCATTCGCCAACGCCTGGCGCGGCATCGCCAGGACCCCTCCTGCGCCAGCTGCCATTCGCTGATCGATCCGCTGGGCTTCGCCCTCGAGAATTTCGACGTGATCGGCGGATGGCGAACGAAGGATGAAGCGGGCCGTCCGGTCGATTCGGCCGGCGCGACGCCCGGCGGCGTCGAAATCGACGGCCTCACCGGGTTGCGCTCCCTGCTGCTGAATCCGCCGGATCAGTTCCCGCGAACCGTCACCGCGAAACTGATGGCCTACGCGCTGGGCCGCAGGCTGCAATATTACGATCAACCCGCGGTCCGCAAAATCGTGCGCGACGCCGCGGCGGATCAATACCGCTGGTCTTCGCTGATTCTCGGGATCGTCAAGAGTCCCGAGTTTCTCATGTGGCAGCCGCGCCGTTCCGGCGAAGGAGGGAATACCGCGCCATGACTTTTCTGACTCAAAAAACGCTCCCCAGGCGCACCCTGTTGCGCGGATTCGGCGCGGCCGTCGCCTTGCCGTTCCTCAATGCGATGACGCCGGCGATGCGCGCCGCGGTGAAGCCGATCCGCCGCTTCCAGACCTTTTATGTTCCGAACGGCATGGCCATGCCCTACTGGTCGCCCCAAACCGCGGGAACCGATTTCGCGCTGCCCGCGATTCTCGAACCGCTGGCGCCGTTCCGCGAGCGGATGCTGGTGCTTTCGGGCATTAAAGCCAACTGGAATTACATTCACGCCGGCGCCTCGGGATCGTTTCTCACCGGCGTGACGCACGGCGGCCGCAACGAAATCGAGATCATCGACGACGTTTCCATGGACCAGGTGCTGGCGCGGCATTACGCCAAGGAAACGCAGCTGCCCTCGCTCGAGCTGGCCATCGACGCTCCGGCCAATGCCGGCGCCTGCACCGGCAACCTGAGCTGCGTCTACACGCACACGCTGTGCTGGCAGAGTCCCACGCAGCCGCTGCCGATGGAATGGAATCCGCGGGCGGTATTTGAAACCATGTTCGGCGACAGCGGCAGCACCGACCGGCGGGTGCGCGAGGCGCGCCTGGAACAGCAGGAAAGCATTCTCGATTCGGTCACCGGCAAGCTGGCCAGCTTGAAAAAGGAAGTGGGCGCGGAAGACAGCGTCAAAATCGACAATTTTACGGAAGCGATCCGCGACGTGGAGCGCCGCATTCAGATCGCCGAGCAGCAAAGCACCCTGGAACTGCCGGAACTGGCCGAGCCGCAGGGAGTGCCCGCGGTTTTCGAGGATCACCTGGCCCTGATGCTCGATTTGCAGCTTCTGGCGTTTCAATCCGACCTGACGCGCGTGGTTTCCTTCATGATCGGCAAGGAGCAAAGCGCGCGGCCGTATCCGCAGATCGGCGTGCCGGAGGCGCACCATCCCTTGTCGCATCACAACGACATTCCGGAACTGGTCGCCAAGATGTCGAAGATCAATCGCTATCACGCCGAGCTGCTTTCAAAGTACCTGGTGAAACTCCGCGCTACGCCCGATGGCGACGGCTCCCTGCTCGATCACATGATTCTTCTGTATGGTTCGGGAATTTCGAACAGCACCCGCCATTCCGGCGACAACCTGCCGGTGCTGGTGGTGGGCGGCGGCGCGGGACGGCTGAAGGGCGGCCGTCACCTGGTTTTTTCCGATCAGCCGACGATGGCGAATCTGCTGGTCGCGCTGCTGGACAAGATGGATGTGCCGGTGGATCATTTTGGCGGCAGCACCGGCCGCTTGCCGCTCGATCCGCTCTCCGGGGTGTAGCCCAACATGCGCGGCTGGATTTTTGTGCTTCTCGCCGGGTCTCTTCTGGCCGCCGATCGTCCGGCGATCTCGCAAGCGGTTCGCGACAGCGATTATGCGGCGCTGCGCGCGCTGATCGGAAAAAAAGCGGATGTGAACGCGGCCGAAGGCGACGGCAGCACGGCGCTGCTGTGGGCCAGCTATCAGGACGACGCCGAAGCGGCGGGCATGCTGCTTCAGGCCGGCGCGAACGTGAACGCGGCCAACGATCTGGGCGCGACGCCGCTGTGGGCCGCGTGCCAGAACGGCAGTTCAGCGATGGTTCAGCTGCTGCTGGCGGCCGGCGCCAATCCCAACGCGGCGCTGTCGCTCGGAGAAACTCCGCTGATGGTGGCGGCTCGCGTGGGCAATCCGGAGGTGGTGGGGCAGCTGCTCGCCAAAGGCGCTGATCCCAATGCGCACGCCGCGCGGGGCCAGACCGCGCTGATGTGGGCGGTGGCCGAGAAGCATCCGCGGGTGGTCGAGGTGCTGCTCGCGCACGGCGCCAATCTGCGCGCGAAATCCGCGGTGTGGAGCGATGTGATGGCGGTGTCGCCGCACGGCTACCTTCCCTACAATCGCGCCATTCCGCATGGCGGCGAAACCGCGCTGATGTTTGCCGCGCGCGACGGCGATCTCGATTCGGCGAAAGTCCTGGTCGCCGCCGGCGCCGACGTCAACGATCAGGACGCCTGGGGCGTCAGCGCGACCACGCTTGCGGCGCACTCGGGTTATCTCGATCTGGTCGATTTTCTGCTCAAAAAAGGCGCCGATCCGAATCGCGCTGACGCGGGATTCAGCGCGCTACAGATCGCGGTGATGCGCCGCGACGAAAAAATGGCCGCCGATCTGCTCGACCACGGCGCCAATCCCAACACGCCGCTTAAAACCTGGACGCCCACGCGGCGCTCCTCGCACGATTTTCATTTCGAGCCGGCGCTGATTGGCGCGACCCCGTTCTGGCTGGCCGCGCGTTTCGACGAACCGGAGATGATGCGTCTGTTAGTGAAGCACGGCGCCGATCCGTTGTTCGTGCAGCATTCCGACTACCTGGATGCGAAGCAGAAGCGTCGAACCGAGACCACTACCGCGCTGCTGGCCGCCTTGGGCATGGGAGGAGGAACCGACGATTGGTCGCCGATTCCGCACGGCCAGCGCGAGGCGCTGACGCTCGAAGCCGCGAAGCTCGCGGTGGAATCGGGGGTCGACGTGAACGCCGCCAATACCGACGGGCGCACCGCGCTCGACGCCGCCACCAGGCTGAAGTACGAGAGCGTCGTGTCGTTCCTGCTGGACAAGGGCGCGCGCCGTAGCCAGGCGAGTCGCTGAAACCCGCCCGGAACCCGAGCCGCAACTACTATATTGCGCCGCCGTACCAACGCAGGACGCGGAGGGCGCGCAGGGTATTCCAGCGGCTTGCTCTGCCGATGCCCGTCTCCATTTCCAGGGGAATCCGTTCGGCATGACGGAGGTTGAGCGGCCAGCGCCCATTCTGGTGGCGGCGCTGAATCACGATTTCGATGGCCTCACGGACGCGGCTGCCGGGTTCAATTCCTGCATTTCGCATATAATCGAGTCCGCGCAAGACGTCGTAGTGCCAAAACGTGGGGAAGGAGAAGCGGAGCCAGCGCTGGTCGATGACGTCGCCGCTTCGCAGCGAGCGGAACATGTGGCGATCGAGCAGATAGTTTTCGGCCCTTTGGCGGGCCTCGGTAATGGCCGCCGATTTGCGCCCGGCCCGCTCGTATTCGAGGAGCCCTTCGAGCACGCAGATGGTGGTATGGAACGAAGAGCGCCGGCTGGGAGGGCGTTTCGGCGACAGGAACGGCCAGGCTTCGCAGTTCCAGCCGCCATCTTCGAGCTGCTCGCCCAGGAGTTGATGGGCCAGGGCGTCGTTTGGTTCCTTGAAATACGCGCCGAGGCCGAGGATTCTGCCATTGATACAGGGCTCGCTTTCGCCGTGAAGGAACGGCCGGTTGTGGTGCCACTTGAATATCAGCCGCCGATCGACACGGTCGATCATTTTGCGAGCCTGCTTGCAGGCGGGGTCGAGACCGAGGTCCTTCAAGACCACCAAAGTATTGAGGGTAACAAGCAAGCCCCGGTCCTCCCGCGGCCCCCAGTGGCCGGCAGGAGATTGAAGGGCGAGAAGTTGGGCTCCCCAGCCTTCGGTGGCGACGCGAGACCGGTCGCCGGCAATCGCGCGAGGGGATTCACTGGTGAGATCCCTCATGACCTGCCAGCGGAGGGCCGGGTCAGAATCGAGGAGCCATTTGATCTGCGCGGGCCGCGGCTCATAATCTCGTGGACGCATTGAGATATTGTCGCAAGGGCACCCGGCTAGCTCGATGAGCTCGTCTGATGGAATGGATCAGAAAGTAACTCCGATGTGTCCGGCTCATCCGGTTTGTAGCGCACCCGAACCTTTGTGCCCACCAGGTAACTATACGGAGCGCTTCCCCAATACCCGAATTGCCGAACCCCTCCGTAGAAGGTGCCGTTGGCTTCAAAGGAGTAACCGACCGTCAGCATCGTTCTCGAAAAGCCTTGACCGTCTTGCACGTCCTCCAGCCGGGCCTCTACGATGGTCCCTTCGGCTATGGGCCATTTGGTCCTCCCTAGCATTCGCCAGACGGTCAATCCGAGGGCAATGGCCACTGCCGCCCATTTTAAAAGGGCGTAAGAAGTCACTCGAAACATAGCGCCACGATTTATGTACGGCAGTCATAATAACATTCACGGCCGGAGATGATGGGAGCCTAGGAAGTGGCCGCCGGGGCAGAACGGCCATGGAACCGGTAAAACGAGGCCAGCGCGTCGCGTCCCATGTAGCGCTCCAGCAAACGCCGGTCGGGCTTTGAGCAGATCGACCACGATCAGCCCGTCGACTGCATTCGAAAAATGGCGGTCCAGATTGAACTCGAGGACGCTGCCTCCCAAATTCAAATATTGGCGCAGCAGGACCGGAACGCCTTTCTTATCCGGCTCCAGATCCGCGATCAGCGAAGAAAGCTCCGCGACATCCTTCGCGAGCGACGAGCTGGCGGCCTACGCCGTCGGCTTCATCGAGCTCGATCCGATCACCCGCGTTTCCTTGGTCAGGCAGCTTATCTGCAAGTTGTATCCATTGGGCGTCCGGGTGTGATAGCTCTTGTACGCCGCCGTATGGATATCGCCGGTGTTGCCGGTGTCGATCTGGGCGTGCAGGCCGCGCTTCTCCAGAGCGTCCTTCACGGCGTCGGCATCGAACGGCTGGATACCAAACGAAATGTGGTCGATGCGGACGTTGCGGGGCATCATCTTTCTTTTCCCGTTGGCCGCCGGCGCCTTGCCGAAATTCGGATCGTTGGGATTGCCGCCGCGGATGAGCGCGTCACCGACGTCGCCCATCAGCACCTCCTCCTGGCTGCCTTCATCGTAAGTGTGCCCCCAGCCGAGCAGATTGGTGTAGTAGGACACGCTCGCTTTATAGTTGGTGGCGCGGAACGAAAAATGATCGAGCCATACCGACTGCCAATTCGTCGGCTCGAACGGCAGCTCCGCTTCGAGCTTGGCGGTCGGCGGAGTCTTGCGCGCCCTCACCAGGCCCTTGCTGTTCCCGATCTCCACATCGAACCCGTCCGGATCCTTGACGTGGAAGCTCTCGAATCCCTTGCCCCCGACCTTGGAATGGTCGTCGGCGACCGGATTGAGATCGCGCTTGCGAAGTTCCGCCTCGACGGTCTTGGCGTGCCACGGCTCGATGGCGAAGCCGAAGCCGTCCACCAGCACCGTGGTCTGTTCCGGCGGCGCGGCTTTGAAAATCGCCGAGCCCCAGTTGCCGATGTCGAGGAGGGCCTGCTTGCCATCGTCGCTGCGCAGCTTCCAGCCCATCAGCGCGATGTAGAACGCCGCTTCTTTGCGATAGTCCGGCACCTGGAAGGAGATGTATTCGAGGCCGGCAGTCTTCCAGCCGGTGGGGGCGAACAGCGGCTTGATGGGAGCGGTTGCCACTTCCTTGCTCATCGGGCAGCCCGGCGTGTTGTAGCCATGTTGGCACCGGCCCTGAGCAAACAGGGACGCGGCAAACGGTGCACTGGCAGCCGAGGCGGCCAGGGCACGCAGCAGATCACGGCGGGATCGGAGGTTCGACATATGGAAAGATTATATCCTAGCCGACGGGCCGCGAAAGATGGGTAGTGCGTTACCTCTAACGCACTACCGAAAGATGGGAGAGCCCCCGCCATGACTGGCGGGGCTGTAACGCGGGCTATAGCCCCGCCAGTCATGGCGGGGGCGCGTTACGAATCAACGCAGGTTTCAGCCACAATTGTTGGGGCTGGAGGACGCTTGAATCAGCGCCTCGAAATGAGGATCACTATCGCCCCTACAGCCAGACCAACCGCACAAAGTATGACCAGAGTCTGCTTTCGCGACTGAAACCATTCAGCGTCAAACGGAGAATCGGAGCCATAAAGATCTTCAGACACGACGAACGCGATGACCAAGATGACCAGGATTTCGACCATCACCGCCGGGCGCATACGATTAAACGGTACCATCTGCCGGCATCGAACCGTCCGGCAGGGCTGACGGTTCAGTTGACTCGAAGGATGGGTCCATCGCTCGGGAGGCTGGCGGGAGAATACGATGAGCGCCCATCCGAACCTGTTTTCCCGGTCATGTGCAGCCGCTCCAGCATGGCCTGCACGCGGGGATCGGAGCGCAGCGACGCCACATAGGGATGCATCTTGATGTTGATCAGCTCCGCCGCGCCGCTTTCTTCGGCCTTCTTCAGCCAATAGATCGCTTTTTCCCTCTCGCCCAGAAAACAATAGGACGCCGCCACTTGCACCGGCGCGAGGCGGCCCTTTTCGCTGCCTTCGAGCTCACTCAGCAGGACCCGTGAGCGCGCGCGGTCGCCGCTGGCAAAATAGGCTTCGACCAATCGCGCCGTCGCCGCGGCGCCGCCGTCGGCATGGAAGAATTCAAGCGCGACCCGCAGCGCTTCTTGCGGCTGGTGATTCAGCAGATACGCCTGCACCAGGTGATCGCGCACCGGCAGGAATTGCGGATCCACTTCGAGCACGTAGCGGCACGTGTCGATGGCCTGCGCGAAGCGTGACGCGAGGACCTGCATTTCACATTGATCGCTCCAGATGATGGTGGACAACGGGTCCAGCGTGACCGCGCGATTCAATTCCGCGCTCGATTCGGCAAAGCGTCCCATGTATCCGAGATAGTCGCCGTACCACTGGTGCGCGACCGCCAGATTCGGGCTTAGTTGAATGGCGCGCTGATATTCTGATTCCGCTCCGCGCCAGTCGCGCTGGTTCATCTGGTGCAGTCCGAGCGAGGCGTGCGCTTCGGCCAGGTCCGGATCAAGCGCCAAGGCCCGCTCGAGCGCCGGCCGCACCGCCTGGTCCGACTGCGCCAGGAACTGCCGCGCATCCGCCAGCCCGACCCACGCCAGTGAGTAATTCGGGTCCACGGTTACGGCCTGTTCGAAGCGGTCGACCGCCTTGTGGAAGTCCGCCACGTTGCGCCGCGCGAAGAAGTAGCGGCCTTCCACGTAGAGCTGAAAAGCCTGCGGACTGGCGGTGGGACGCCCCGCGAAACGATCCCGTTCCCCGGCGCTGATGCGCGGCCGCAGCGCGGCGAGCAGCCTGGCCGACAGGGCGTCTTCCAGCGCCAGCGCGTCGGTGCCCACGCTTTCGTCGAGAGTCCCGGTCCAGAGGGCTAAGCCATTGTTGGTATCGAGCAGCCGCGCCGAGATCCGCAGAACCTTGCCCTGGCGCTGGATGGCGCCATCGAGCACTGCCTCCACTTTCAATTGCTTTCCAGCTTCGACCGGGTCCTGCGTCGCGGAAGCGAACCGCCGCACCGCTCCCATGGGACGCACCGCCAGCCCGCGAAGGGCGCCCAGCCTGGTAATCAGCGCGTCCGCCAGGCCGAATTCGAGATAAGGATCGTCCTGCGGCTGGCCGATCGAATGGAAGGGCAGCACCGCCAGGGAGTGAATCTCCGGTTCGGGCGCGGCAGCCGCCCCCCTGAAAATACGGGTGAATGAAAAAAGCAGTCCGGCCGCTGCCGCAACGGCGAGACAAGCCGCCGGGATGAACCTTTTAAAGCGATGGGCCAGGGCAGCGATGTTCGCGGAGGCGGGCTCCACGGGAACCGGCGGCGAAGGCGCGTTGTCCGGCTTGTCGATCTTGCGCACACTCAGCGCGAACCGGTATCCGAACTTGGGAACGGTCTGGATGGCTTCGGCGCCCAGGATGCGCCGCAGATCGGAAATGTTGTGCGCCAGGTTCACCGCTTCCACTCGCGTGCCCGGCCAGACCAGGTCCATCAGTTCCGCTTTGCTCAGCAGCCGGCCCGGATTCGCGGCGAGCACCAGAAGGGTATCGAAAGCTTTGGGCGCGAGCGAGACCATCTGGCCGTCGCGGCTCAGGGTGCGCTCCGCCGCGTTGGCGGTGAATGGTCCAAATTCATAGAGATAGCCGGACTCGAGGACCGCGCCCATAAAAATTCCAAGAAAATCCCAAAGAACCTCCGTCAGGGATTCGGTTAATCTTACCAGGAAACGAAACGATCGGAGGCGACCCTGAGGTTTGTTTTCGCTTGACCGGCGCCTGCCAGCTTTATCGGCACATCGGAGGCTACGCCGGCTCAATCGATTTGACCCTCGACTCGCTGCGCGGCGATTCAGGTTAACCAAGGAGGAAGAAAAATGTCTGCACGAGCTATTTTCGTGGAGCGGCACAAAGAATTGCGGTCGAGGATGGGCCTGCTGGTCGCGGCTTTCCTGACTGCGTCCGGTTCATTCGCGGGAACCATTATCAACACTAATCTCCCGGCGGGCGACATCATCGTGAACATCGGCGGCACCACCGATGGCGCCGCTGCCTACAGCGGGACGAACCAGAATTTCTGGTATCAGCCGTTCAACACCGGCGGCGATTTGCTCGAGGTGACTCTGGCGCCGGGAACCTACACCTTTCGCATCCTCGATGAGACGGATGCGGCCAGCCTTTTTCCCTTGCTGACCTCCGCTCAGCTCGGCGAAATGGGCGGAGGCGCGTGGACGTTCAATACTCCGTGGAGCACCGATTATATGGTTTTCGACTCTTCGGCCGCGACCAATCCGGAGGAGCCGCAGTTGTTTTCGGGTGCGATCAACCGGTCCGGGACGACTTTCTCCAGCGCTTCCGCCGCTTACAACGCGGCGATCTCGGGCGGTTATTACGACCAGATCGTCACCAACGGCGGCCGCTACACCGGGACGGTTGTGAACCAGTACACCATCAGCAGCACCGAAACCCTGATCTTCGCCGTTCCCGATTACTATCTGGCGGACAACGCCGGAATCGAGTCCGTATTGATTTCGGGGGTAAGCTCCGTCTCCGCGCCCGAGCCCGGAACCTCAGGCCTGCTAATGGTTGGCATCGCTGGACTCGCTTTGCTCCGCCGGCGCTTCTCTTTGCAGGCTGTACGCCGCGGGCGTTAGCCAGGCGCTAATATACTTGATCCGACCAGTTGCTTCGGTCCGTTGGTGTCGCACGCACTCCTGCGTCCCGCGTCGAGACTCTTCTCGACGCATGGCTGATCGAGCGGAACCAGCGTCGGCAAGAGTGCCGACGCGGCACGCAGAAGTGCGTGCGCTACGCACCCATACTGACCGGGGGTTGCTCAAGGTTGCGTCAGCGATATCAATGCCGAGTCGTCTGTCCCCTTTTTCAGCACCCTGCTGCTAATGTCCGGAAAAACTCGAGCGAACGGGTGGCGCAATTCTCCCACCGGAACTGGCAGGCGCGCTGGCGGCCTTTTGCCGCAAGTCCGGTGCGCAGCGACTCCGATTCGAGCAGGCGCGTGATTCCGGCGGCGATTTCCGAGGGGCTGTGCGGATCGGCGAGCAGCGCGGCATCGCCGGCCACTTCCGGCAGACAGGAAGTGTTCGAGGTGAGCACCGGCGCGCCCGCGGCCATCGCCTGCACCGGCGGAAAACCGAAACCCTCGTACAGTGACGGATACACGAACACCGTCGCGCCGGCGGTCAAGGAAGGCAGATCGGATTCGGGAACGTATCCGAGATATTTTGTTTCAGAAGCAACGCGAGCCAGCGTTTGCGCGGAAGCCCAGCCAGATGGGCCGGCGACCACCAGGTCAAATTCGCGGCGCAGCCCGGGTTTCAATTCGCGCCAGGCGTCGAGCAGCGTGTCCAGATTCTTTCGCGGCTCAATGGTGCCGACATAGAGAACATAGGGCCGGCCGCGGCGCCGCGGTTTCGCATCGAAATATTCGGCGCTGATGCCGGGGTAAATGGTCGTGATTTTTTCCGGCGCCAGACCCAATATGCGGATCGCGTCCTGGCGGGTGTTTTCCGAAATGGCGATGAGACCGGCGGCGCGCGAAAGAATGTTCTCCGCGAAGGACCGCTCGGCGCGGAGGTTCGCGGCGGTGTGAAACTGCGGCATCAGGCGCGTAGTGAGATCGTAGACCGTGGCGCTGAGTCGGGCGCGGCGGGGCACGCGGCGGACCTGGTTCGAAGCATGGAAAATATCGGAGCCGGCAATCGCCCAGTCGAGAGCGAAACTATCGCGCGTCAGAAGCAGAACCGCCAGCCGCGCCCGCGTCTGCCATTTTTGGAGGGTGGACGAATCGTGATCGAGCTGGCCGAGGTCCTTCAGGAAAGGATAGGCGCGAATTTCGTCGCCGCGCGCGGCGAGGCGCAGATGGCGGATCCAGTG
Source organism: Bryobacteraceae bacterium (assembly GCA_035507655.1). Taxonomy (GTDB): domain Bacteria; phylum Acidobacteriota; class Terriglobia; order Bryobacterales; family Bryobacteraceae; genus Palsa-187. The sequence continues at coordinate 69,620 of DATJNW010000030.1, forward strand.
AAAGACGTAATTCTTAACGCCGGCGCTGCGTAGCAGAGTGGAGGTCGCATCGATAGTGATCCGCATCGGCTGTTGTGCCTTTACGAAGATCAGCCAGGCGCGGAAATAAACTCCGGAATTTCCCGTGTAACAGCCGATGGCGGCGCGACCTTCCAATACTTCATCCACAGAAACAGCACCAGCAAACCCCACAGATGATAACCGAGATTGGCGCGGCGCTCCAGATGCGCGGTCAACGTTTCGTTGATGGCCGGCCAGGAGAAAATACCGGTGTCTTCGACGCTACGCCGGTTGAGGGTTTCAAGAAGCAGCGGTTTCAGAACGGTGCGCAGCCAGTGATGGGCGGGAATATCGAAGCCTTCCTTTGGCCTTTCGATGACCGCGCGCGGCAGACGCGTTTTCATCAGCTCGCGCAGAACGAACTTCAGGCGATTCCCATTAATTTTGAGTTTTTCGGGCAAGCGCGCGGCGAATTCCACCAGGCGATGATCCAAAAACGGCGGGCGCACTTCGAGCGAATGCGCCATGCTCATGCGGTCGCACTTGTAAAGAATATCGTCGGGCAGATAATAACGCTGATCCAGCGCGATGAAACGGTTGAGATAGCCGCAATCTACGCCGGGCAGGACCAGCGCCGCGGCATTGCCGGACGCGGCCGGGCACAGGCGCGATTTTTCGCTATTGCCGAAGGTTCCGTTCCAGAACAGATGGGCGTCGAGCGGCTGAAGCAACGAGCCGTTGAGCATCCGCGTAATCTTGTAATCGAGGCCGATCTTTTCGTCCGAAACGGGCAGGAAGCGCGACAGATTCGCCGCTGCGCGGCGCAGCGGAAACGGCAGGACTCGCAGCGCACGGGCGTAGCGGTCCGCGATGTACGTCGAATAACCTCCAAACAGTTCATCGGCGCCGTCGCCGGAAAGCGCGACGGTCACCTGGCTGCGGCACATCTTTGAAAGAAACCAGACTGGCAACGCGCCGGCGTCCGCGCCCGGTTCGTCGGAATAATAAGCGAATTGTTCGATCGCTTCGCGCAGATCGCTTTCCGGATTCAGATCGAATTCGTGATGATCGGTTTTATAAAAATCGGCGACTTCGCGGAAGTATGGCGCTTCGTCGAAACGGCGGCCGCGAAAAGAGACCGAAAATGTTTTAAGACGCGCCGGCGACTGCTCGGCCGCGTAGTGCAGGATGGTGGTGGAATCGAGGCCGCCGCTGGACCACACGCCCAGCGGAACGTCAGAAATCAGGTGCTCGCGAACGCTCGAACGCAGCAGATGATCGAGTTCGGTTTTGGCCGTTTCCAGATCGATGCCCGGATCGGGGCGCATTTCCAGGCGCCAGTATGCTTCCGACGCGACGCGGCCGTCGCGCCAGTCGAGCCAGTGGCCGGGCGGCAATTTTTCGATGCCGTCGATCAGCGTGTGCGGGCCGGGAATGTAATTCAGCGATACGTAACGATCGAGACCGGCGGCGCTCATGCGGCGGTCGATTTCCGGATGAAGAAGAATCGCTTTTAATTCCGATCCGAAATAAATCTCGCCGTTTTGCCGCGCGAAATAGAGCGGCTTGATGCCCATGCGATCGCGCGCCAGCACCAGGCGTCGGGCGGATTCGGTCCACAGCGCGGCGGCGAACATGCCGCGCAGGCGCGCGAAGCAGCCGAGGTCCCATTCCAGAAAGGCGCGCAGAACGGTTTCGGTATCGCAGCGGGTGCGAAAATGATGACCGGCTTTTTCGAGCTCGCCGCGAACATCGAGATGGTTGTAGATTTCGCCGTTAAAAGCCAGGATGGTATCGCCGTCGTCGCTGGCCATCGGCTGATTGCCGTGTTCGAGGTCGATGATTTTCAGGCGCACCGCGCCGAGAGACACCGCCGTGGATTCCCACACGCCCTGCTGATCGGGACCGCGATGGGTCAGCGAGCGCGTGATCTGTTCGATGCGTTTGCGGTCAGGCCCGAGCCTGGAATGAGTGAATCCGGCAATTCCGCACAAGGTGATCTCTTTCATTGAAGCACTTTCGCCTTGCGCGCCGCCAATCGCAAAAATGTGACAAACTGTAAGCTTGGTTGGCAGAACGGTCGGTCCCTATCGCCTGCTGGAAAAGCTCGGCAGCGGAGGAATGGGCGACATTTACAAGGCCCAGGATTCGCGTCTCAACCGTGTCGTAGCCGTAAAGGTTCTGGCGCACGGAGGCGGTGAGGACTCCGAACGGCGCCGCCGTTTTATTCAGGAAGCGCAGGCCGCTTCCGGCCTGAACCATCCCAACATCATCGTCATTCACGACATTCTTTCAGAGCCGGACGCCGACTTCATGGTGATGGAATACGTCTCCGGAAAAACGCTGCTGGACCTGATTCCCAAAGGCGGGCTGCGCGTTCCGCAGGCGCTGCAGCTGGCCATGCAGATGGCCGACGCGCTGTCGGTGGCGCACGCGGCGGGAATTGTGCATCGCGACCTGAAGCCGGCGAACGTGATGGTGACCGATTCGGGCCTGGTGAAGATTCTCGATTTCGGACTGGCCAAGCTTACCGAAAACGCGCAGTTCGGCTACGACGACAAGACCAGGACCATCGCCGCCGCGCCGCTGACCGTGGAAGGATCGATTGTCGGGACGGTCAGCTACATGTCGCCGGAGCAGGCGCAAGGCCACAAAGTGGACGCGCGCTCCGATATCTTTTCCTTCGGCGTGGTCCTTTACGAGATGGTCACCGGGGCGCGGGCGTTTCAGGGCGATAACGCGCTTTCGACGCTCTCGGCGATTCTGCGCGACGAAGCGCGGCCGATCACGGAGATTGCGCCGGATGCGCCGCCGCAGGTCGAGCAACTGATCGAGCGTTGTCTGCGTAAGAATCCGGATGACCGTTGGCAATCGATCGAGGACGTGAGGGCCGCACTTTCGGCGTTGAAGCACGAATCGGATTCGGGGCAGCTTTACAGGCCGCGGGTGGCGACGGCGCCGCAGAAACGCGTGCCGATGGCCGCGCTGGCGATCGGCGGAGCCGTGCTGGCACTTGCCGCGGCGGGCGGGGGAACGTGGTGGTGGATGCATCGTCGCGGCGCGGCGCAGCCGGTTGCGGTCGAGGTTTTCCAGCCCGGGCCGGCTCCGATACCGGCGCCGGAGCCGCAGCCCGTTGATGCGGGGCTGACCAACGACAACATCATCGAGATGGTTCAGGCGAAGGTCGCGCACAGCGTAATTCTCGAAGCGATTCGTTCTTCCAGCACGAGCTTCAATTTGTCGCCGGCCGAGATTATCCGGCTGACCAAGGCCGGCGTGCCCGCCTCGCTGATCAGCGCGATGCGCGATCCGAAAGCGATTCCGGAACAGCACGCGGCCGCGATGCGGCCGAAAGCGGCGCCGCCGGCGCCGGTTCCCACGCCCATGGCGACTCCGCAGCCGGCCGCGATGGCTACGCCGGCGCCGCTCGTTAAGACGGCGCCTGCTCCGCCGCCGCGTGTTGCGCCGCCGCAGCTTGTGGTGGTGACTTTGACGGACGGCACTCCTTTGCGCATCGCACTGGCCGCCGATATTCCCGCTGGCGCGCCGGAGGGCCAGGCGATCCGCTTCACCACGCTCGAAGATTTTCGCGTGGACAATCGCTTAGTGATCCCGCGCGGCGCGGCGGTGACCGGCGCGATCGTGGAAGCGGCGGGAAAGAAAAGATTCGGCTTCCTCGGCGGCGGGAAAATGACCTTCCGGCTGCTTCAGGTGGACGCCGGAGGCGGGCACAAACTGAATGTCCGCTGCACGCCGGGCAAACCCACCGATGGCGCCGCGCCGTCGCGTCCGGTGGAGAATCCGAATCAGAAGCACACCAAGGAAATCGCGGCCGAAGCGGGAGCCGAATATGTGGCTTACGTCGATGGCGATCAGACCATTTCCATCAGCAAGTAACGGAACGGAACTCTCTTTCGAAAACCGGCCGCAAATTGGCGCGCGCTTCTAAGATCAGCGTGACGCGGGTGCGAAATTCGTCGCGAAAACGCCCCGCCGCAAGCGCCCGGATGGCGTGCGAAGCGTCTTCCGATGGTCCATCGGCGACGACGGTTAGAAGAAATTCCGCGGCGGATTGCAGGCGCGAACCGCCGAGCGAAAGCAGAATCGCGCGGCGAATGCCGGGATCTTTGTGGGCGGACCATTTCTCACGCAGAATTTGGAGTGCGGCCGGGTCGTTCGATTCGCCGAGCGCCGCGGCGGCTTCAATAGCGGCGTCTTCCTCCGGCAAATCGAGAAAGCTGGCAATGAATGCGATCGAATCGACCGGCGAGATGGCGAGCATCCCCGCGAAACATTGCCCGACCACTTCTGATTCGCGATCGCCGCAGATCGCTTTGAGGCGCAGCAGCAGCAAGCTGTCTGGTCCGGCGAGCTGCGCGATGGCGCGCGCGGCTTCCACGCGGACGGGCTTCTCCGGGTCGCCCAGCGCGTCCACCAGATGTGTCAAAATTCCTGATCGCGGCAGCGGGCACATGACCAACGCAAGCGCGCTCTCGCCGCGCAGAGTGGTCGCCGTGTCCACGTAGCCCCGTCCGCCGCCGTCCGAGCCAGTCCAGCATGGCTCGCGCTGGCGATAGCACAGGCCGCGAACGAAAAAATCCGGCTCCGGGTAATCGAGATCCTTCAGCGCCTTGACGATCGCGTTTTTCGCCCAACACTGCGGGTCCGACTTCACAGGATTGAGCAGAAATCGTTGGAACGCCGCGGCGAGATCGGGAATCAGCTCGTCGAGCCCCCGGCCGGCGGCGATCGCCGCGGCTTTCGCGACCAAATAATTGTTGCGATCAGCCAGCGCCTTGCGGAGCGCGTTCACCGGCGACGGATCGGCGCGCAAGGCTTCGATTTGATCCAGTTTGCGGTCGAACGCCTGTTTGCTCACCGACTGCGATTGTAGCGCGCGACTCTTGACCGTGAACGGGGTTTAAGATGAGAGTGGTATGAAAACGATCGGCCTCGCTTTCTTGCTTTGCCTGGCTGCTTCGGCCGCCGAAATACCGCAAGGCACGCACCTGCTGCTGCGCATGGTCAATTCGATCAACACGCGAACCGCCGCCGACGGCGACCAAGTGTATTTTCGAACCGCCAACCCCATCGCCGCCAACGGCCGCATCCTCATTCCCGCGGGGTCGTACGTGCAAGGCTCGGTTTCACTCGCCAAACGCAGCGGCAAAGTTTCCGGACGCGCGGAACTGGGCATCCGCATTGAGACGCTGACGCTTGCCAGCGGCAAGGTTTATAAGATCGCGCCGCGCATGAGCTCGGTCGATTCCGAAGGCAGCGGCCAGAAGGTGGAGCAGAAGGAAAATATCGTCAAGCAGGGTCCCGATTACGGCACCGACGCGCATCGCATCGCGATTCTCGCCGGCAGCGGCGCGGCGCTCGGCGGCTTGACCGAGCGAAGCTGGAGCGGCGCGGGAATCGGCGGCGGAATCGGCGGTGCCGTGGGCGTCGCGACCACGCTGCTCACCCGGGGCAAAGAGGTCCAGTTGCGACAGGGGTCCACGCTGGACGTCGTTTTTGACCGTCCGATTACGCTCGAATAATCACTTCAGCGAATACGTCAATCCGACCGTAAACTGGAACGAATTTTTCTTGAAGCCCGGCGGCGGATCGTTCAGAAATGTATCGATCACTCCGGTGGACCCGCTCAGCTGCTTATAAACGGGCATGGTCAGCACCGTGGAGAAGGCGGCCGAATAAGCGTTGGTATTGTTCCAGGCCGGCGTGACCGATAATTTCTGATCCACCACCGCGCCGTGCGGCAGCTTGCGATTGTAATGCTCGGCGAAAACGGAACCGACCAGACTCATGCCCGGTCCGATTTCGAACTGCTGGTGAATGTAGCTCATGCTGCCTTTGAGATCCAGCTCCTGCGCCGCGCTCTTCAGCGCAGTCCAGCCGACCCCGCCGTCGTAAGTTTGCTGAAGCTCCAGACCCTGCGAGTAGTTGTGATCGAAATCGGCCTGGCCGAAAGCGAACACGGAGGGCGTGAAATATTGATCCTGTTCGGCCGCGGCGTGATAGATCGAGGTTTTGATGGTCGGCGTGGCGGGTTGGGTCAGCTCGCCGTAGGAGGTCGAAAAATTGATCAGCGTCCGGTAGCTCGGATTCAGCCAGTCCTCGATGGGTTGGGCGCGCACCAGCGCCACGGCTCCGTTAAAGGTGCGATTGTCCTGCGTGGCCTGCACCAGCGTTGCGCCGAACGTCGCCGTGCCGGTCCAATCCGCCAGGAAGCCCGGGGTGTGCGTCATTGCTTTCTGAAACGCCGATTGATCGATGACCACGGCGGAATCGGCGACGGGGATCGATTGCGGCGCCACGCCGGGTGCGGGCGTGATGCGGAGCGTATTGTCGCGCTCCGCCAGCGTTCCTTGAGGCACATTCGACGTGTTGGCGTTGCGGCGAAGCCGCACGCCTTTGCGGAGGACCGCGACCTTCGCCGACGTTTGCAATTCCTTCACCTTTTTCCAATCGATGGTGAGATCGCCGAGCATGTCGCTTTTAAACGTGACCGAGGAAGCCGTGGAGCGCACGAAATGTCCCACCAGCTTGTCGCCGTTGGTGAAGGTGATGGTGTCCGGTCCGGCCTGCGCGTGGGCGAAAATCGCGGCGCACAGCGAAACCAGGAGTAAGCGAATCGTTCTCGATAGGTTTTGCATATTACGATTTAAACGGACGGAGCAATCCGAACGACTTATTTCGAGTTTATCGAAAATCCTCGCGCCACATTTTTCAGGTGTGCGTGACGCGCCAGCACTCGCGCGCGATTTCCCATTCTTCCTCGGCGTGGATCACTAGCATCGGCGCCTGGAGGAACGCGACCCGGCCGGCGATGGCATCGCGCAGCGGCGCGCAATTTTCGCCGACGCCGCCGGTGAAGACGATGGCGTCCGCGCCTCCCAAAATCGCGGCCATCGAGCCAATGGCGCGGCACAGGCGATGCGCGTAAATCTCGAAGGCCAATTTCGCGCGCGCGTTGCCGGCGTCGATGGCTTTCAGAATTTCGCGCATATCGCCGGAAACGCCGGAAATTCCGAGCAGACCCGATTCGCGATTCAGAATGCGATCCAACTGCTCCGCCGTGTAGCCGCGATGGCGGATCAGATAAATCAAAATTCCCGGATCGACGGAACCGCTGCGCGTACCCATCATCAACCCCTCAAGGGGCGTAAAGCCCATCGTGGTATCGACGCTTTTGCCGTCGAGCACCGCGCACAGCGACGCGCCATTGCCGAGATGACAGGTGATCAAACGGCGGCCGCGCGCCCCGAGCATCTCCAGCGCGCGCCGCGAAACGTACCGGTGACTGATGCCGTGGAATCCATAGCGGCGGATGCCGTGCTCCAGCCATTCGTAGGGTCCCGGATAAATGTAGGCGGCCGGCGCGAGCGTGGCGTGAAAGGCGGCGTCGAAAACAACGATCTGCGGGACGCCCAGGACGCGTTCGGCCGCGTCGATCGCCTCCAGTTCAAAGCGATTGTGCGTGGGCGCGACTTCCGCTTCGCGCGCGATGGTGGCCCGAACCTCCGGCGTCACGCGAGTAGTCTCATGAAGGGCGCCGCCGTGTACGATCCGATGGCCGACCACATCGATCGGTTGCGGCGCCGCTCGGACGGCGGATTCGATGGCCGCGGCGCTCAGGTCGAAATGTTCTTCCCACAGCGGCGTGGGCGGCGCGCTGGGCGGATCGCTGGAAATTTCGTCGAGCCGGCATTTCACGCTGCTCGATCCGCCGTTGAGGACGAGGATTCTCATGATTCTAAGGACGTGCTGTGAGCCGCCAGGCTTGCGCTGCTTGCGGGCCGCGATTTCGGCCGCGCACAGCACAAGCCTGGCGGCTTATGCCACATGTTTACCGGCTCCATTTCCAATCGCGAATTTCCGGCGCGTCTTCGCCGTGCTGGGAGATGTACAGTTTGTGATCGATCAGCCGGTTCCGCAGCATCTGCTTGACATGCGCCGCGACGGTTCGCAGCCGCGGTACGCGATCGATCACGTCGCCGGCCAGGTGCAGGCGATCGATGCGATTCATCACCGTCATGTCGAACGGCGTGGTGGTGGTGCCTTCTTCCACATAGCCCCGCACGTGCAGATTATCGTGATTGGTGCGCCGGTAGGTCAGGCGGTGAATCAGCCACGGATATCCGTGGAACGCAAAAACGATCGGCCTGTCCACCGTGAAAAGGGAATCGAAATCGTGATCGGAGATGCCGTGCGGATGCTCGCTCTGTGGTTGAAGCGTCATCAAGTCGACCACATTGACCACGCGGATTTTAATATCGGCGATGTGCTGCCGCAGCAGATCCACCGCGGCCAGCGTTTCGAGCGTGGGAATATCGCCGCAGCAGGCCATCACCACGTCGGGATCGCCGCCTTCGTCGTTGCTGGCCCACTTCCAGATGCCGATTCCCGCGGTGCAGTGCCGGATGGCCGCCTCCATATCGAGATATTGCAGCGCCGGCTGCTTGCCGGCGACGATCACGTTGACGTAATTGCAGCTCTTGAGACAATGATCGGCCACCGACAGAAGACAATTCGCGTCCGGCGGAAGATAGACGCGCACCACGTCCGCTTTTTTGTTCACCACCATGTCGAGAAAGCCCGGATCTTGATGGCTGAAACCGTTGTGATCCTGGCGCCAGACGTGCGAGGTCAGCAGATAATTCAACGAGGATATCGGCCGCCGCCACGGCACTGTGCGCGATTCCTTCAGCCATTTCGCGTGCTGGTTGAACATCGAATCGATGATGTGAATGAAGGCTTCATAGCAGTTGAACAGGCCGTGGCGGCCGGTGAGCAGATAACCTTCCAGCCAGCCTTCGCACATATGCTCGCTCAGCACTTCCATGACGCGTCCGTCGGGCGATATGTGATCGTCGAACGGGAAAATTTCGGCGATCAGCTCGCGATTGGTGACATCGAACAACGCGCCGAGGCGATTGGACGCCGTCTCGTCCGGACCCATCACCCGGAAATTGCGCGCATCGGCGTTGAGCTTCACCGCGTCGCGCAAAAATTTTCCCAGCTCGCGCGTCGCTTCGGCACAACTCGTTCCGGGTTTTTCCACTTTCACAGCGTAATCGCGAAAATCGGGCAGGCGTAATTCTTTGCGCAGCAGGCCGCCGTTGGCGTGCGGATTCGAGCCCATCCGCCGCTTGCCGCGCGGCGCGATTTCGCCCAATTCCGGAATCAAACGGCCGCGATCGTCGAACAATTCATCCGGACGGTAGCTCTTCATCCACTGCTCGAGCATTTGCAAATGCTCGGGATTGGAGCGCACCTGATCGAGCGGCACCTGGTGCGCGCGAAACGTTCCCTCGACCTGCAAGCCATCGACGACTTTCGGCCCCGTCCATCCTTTGGGCGAAATCAGCACGATCATCGGCCAGCGCGGTCGCGACGGATTCGCGTGCGCGCGGGCCTGCCGCTGGATCTCGCGAATTTCGCAGATCACCGTTTCGAGCGTATCGGCCATGGCCTGGTGCATCGGCATCGGCTCGTGCCCTTCGACGAAGCGCGGCGCGTAACCGTAGCCTTGGAGCAGCTCGGTCAACTCCTCGCGCGGAATGCGCGCGAGAACCGTCGGGTTGGCGATTTTGTATCCGTTCAGGTGAAGAATCGGGATCACCGCGCCGTCGCTCACCGGGTTCAGAAATTTGTTGGAGTGCCAGCTGGTCGCCAGCGCCCCGGTTTCCGCTTCGCCATCGCCGATGACGCAGCAGGCGATCAGGTCGGGATTGTCGAACACGGCGCCGTGCGCGTGCAGCATCGAATAGCCCAGCTCGCCGCCTTCGTTGATCGATCCCGGAGTCTGCGCCGCGGCGTGGCTGGGAATGCCGCCCGGAAAAGAAAATTGCGTGAACAGCCGCTTCATTCCTTCCGCGTCTTCGGTGATGTTCGGAAACAGCTCGCTATACGTGCCTTCAAGGTAGGTGTTGGCCACCATCCCTGGACCGCCGTGACCCGGACCGCAGATGTAAATCAAATTCAGGTCGTATTTTTTGATCAGGCGGTTCAAATGAACGTAGACAAAATTCAATCCCGGCGTGGTGCCCCAATGGCCCAGCAGACGCGGCTTGATATGCTCGACGCGCAGCGGCTCGGTGAGCAGGGGATTGTCGTACAAATAAATCTGGCCGACCGACAAATAATTCGCGGCGCGCCAGTAAGCGTCGATTTTTCGAAGTTCGTCCGTGGTCAGGGGCACAGCTTTCCTTGTACCACAGGAATATTTCAGTCTGACGTCGCGGTGCGATTTCGCGTCTGTCGCCGACGCAAGCCTGGCGGCTTACGCCACTCGGACGCATCATGGGAAACTGGAATGTATGCGAATTGTCCTCGGCGCCGATCACGCCGGATTCGAAATGAAGCAGAACCTGGTGGCGCTGGTCCGCGACCTCGGCCACGAAGCGGTCGACGTGGGCACCGACAGCACCAAGGCGGTCGATTATCCTGATTTTGCCGAAAAAGTCGGCGTGGCGATTCGAGACGGCGCGGCCGATCGCGGCATCCTGATCTGCGGCAGCGGCGTCGGCGCCTCCGTCGCGGCTAACAAAATGTCCGGCATCCGCGCGGGATTGTGCCACGACTGCTACTCCGCGCATCAGGGAGTGGAACACGACGCAATGAACGTTCTGGTCATGGGCTCAAGAGTGATCGGTCCGGAACTGGCGCGCGATCTGGCGAAAACCTTTATCGCGGCCGTCTTCACTCAAGAAGAACGCCACGTGCGGCGCCTCGAAAAGGTGAAGGCGATCGAAGAGAAGTACGCCTAGCTCAAGCCGTTGCCTTCCGGCTCAGCGCCGAAAACGCCTCGGCCCAGCGCGGTTGAAGGCCGGCTTCGGCTAACGTCTCGATCACGCGCTCCGGTTTTCCCAAGTCGCTCCAGTGGATACCGCGCAGGGGAAAAACCAGCAGCCGGTCGCAGGCCAGCGCCAGGAAATGATGCGAAAAATCGGCCGGCGCGATGCCGGAAAAAATGTGCCGCGCGCAAGGGCTCTCGAAGCCGCCCTCCCGCAACACGCATTCGACGCTTTCCGCCAGGCGCGGCGCGGCGTCTCGAAATAGTTGGGCGAAGGCGCGCGCCTTTCCGATCATCACGAAGGTGTTCCACAGGCAGCCACGCGCCAGCAGATCCTGCGCGCGGGCGAGCGACGGCTTTTCCCAGAAACGGCGCACCCGGGCAAACTCACCCCACTCGGCCGCCGGCTCGATCCAACCGTACTCTACTTCCGGCGAACTCGCCTCGACGCCGACCAGCGTCAGAAATCTTTGGTTGCGCGCGGCGATCGCGGCGGCGCGCTCGAGGCCGGCGAGAAAGCGCGCGTCATCATCATAATAATGATCGGCCGGGAAAAACGCGATGGTCGCGTCTTTGTCCAGCGCCAGGATTCTTAGGGCGGCAAGAGCGATGGCGGCCGCGGTTCCTTTGTTGCCCGGCTGGCTCAGCACCAGCCGCGGATCGACGTCCGAAAATTCGTCTTTATAGAAAACCCGGTGCGCGTCCTGCATCACAAACAGAGTGCGCTCGGCCGGAATCAGACGAGACAGGCGGGCGCGCGTTTCCCCCAACAGCGTGCGCTCGCCGAAAATCGGGCAAAACTGCTTGGGCCGCCCGTCGCCGGAAATAAATCGGGTCAACGATTGCAGCCGGCTGCCCTCGCCACCGGCGAGAATCACCGCCCACGGTTTCTTTTCCTGCATCAGCACGTCCAGAGTTGATTAGATCCGAAAAAATCGCTGAGGTTTCACCGGAAAAACCCGGCTTGCATCGGCGGAGTGAGAGGCGCCGCCTGTTCGGATGGAGCATAGGAAGGCGCGCGAAAAGCAGGCGAGACCTGCTCCACTGATCTGAATCAGCAGCTTGGGTCAGAGTGAGGCAGGTTTCCGGCCCGCCAATTCGCGTTTTCAGATCGTCTGGGGAGCCTGCCCCACAAGCGCTAAGCGGGCGCGGCTTCCATGATCTCTTCGGCGACGCGTCCGAATTTCTCGAAATTTCTCTTAAATCGCGCGCTCAGATCTTCCGCTGCGCGATCATAGGCCACCCGATCCTTCCATTGCCCGCGCGCATCCAGCAATTCCGGTGGAACGCCCGGCACGCTGTTCGGTACCAGGACGCGAAACACCGGATGCGGCGCGACCGGTACGCCGTCCAGTTCGCCCGCGACCGCCGCGTTGACCATCGCCCGCGTGTATTTCAAACTCATCCGCTCGCCGGTTCCGAAAGCGCCGCCGACCCAGCCGGTATTCACCAGGTAACACTTCACGTCGTGTTTTTCCAGCCGATCGCCGAGCATTTTCGTATACAGTTCCGGACGGCGCGGCAGGAACGGCTCGGCGAAGCAGGTGCTGAAGGTCGCCGATGGCTCCTTGCCCAACCCGCGCTCCGTACCCGCGAGCTTGGCGGTATAGCCGCTCAGGAAATGATACATCGCCTGTTCCGGCGTGAGGCGCGAAATCGGGGGCAGCACACCGAAAGCGTCCGCGGTGAGGAACATCACGTGCGAAGGATGCCCTCCGATGCCGGGAATCACCGCGTTGTCGATAAACTCGATCTGATAAGCGGCGCGGGTATTTTCCGTCCGCTCGTCCGAATCGAGATCGAGCGCGCGCGTCACGCTATCCATTTTTACGTTTTCAAGAACGGTGCCGAAGCGGATCGCGTTCCAGATCTGCGGTTCTTTTTCCTTAGAAAGATGGATGCACTTCGCGTAGCATCCGCCTTCGAAGTTGAACACTCCGCGCTCGCCCCAACCGTGTTCGTCGTCGCCGATCAGGCACCGCTCCGGATCGGCCGAAAGGGTCGTTTTTCCGGTTCCGGAAAGCCCGAAAAAGAGCGCGACCTTACCATTGGCGCCGATGTTGGCCGAGCAATGCATCGGCAGCACATCGCGGAACGTCAACAGATAATTCAAAACCGTGAAAATGCTCTTCTTGAGCTCGCCCGCGTACTCGGTACCGGCGATCAGCACCACTTTTTTGGTGAAGTTGATCACGATCGCGGTTGCGGACCGCGTCCCGTCCCGGGCCGGATCGGCGCGGAACTCCGGCGCGAAAAACACCGTAAATTCCGGCACATGATCTGCCGTTTTCCCGGGGTCGGGCCGCACGAATAATTGCCGGCCGAACAAGGCATGCCAGGCGCGTTGAGCGATCACGCGAATCGGCAACTGATATGCTTCGTCGGCGCCGGCGAAACAATCCTGGACGAACACCTCCTGCCCCTGCCAGAAATCCAGCATGCGCGCGAACAGGCTGTCGAACTGCTCCGGACTCATCGGCTGGTTCACCGATCCCCAGCTAACCGTCGATTCCGTCCCGGCATCGCGAACGATATATTTATCCTTCGGCGAACGGCCGGTGAATTGCCCCGTCTGCACCACCAGCGCGCCGTCCGTCGCCAGCATTCCTTCGCCCCGGCGGATCGCCCCTTCGATCAATTGCGCCGTTCCGAGATTCCAGTGAGCCGTACGGACGTTTTTTAAGCCATGCCGCTCGAGTTCGTAGCGACTGGGACGAACACCTTCATTCTGCATAGAAAGTTTTGCTCCCTCTTGGGGACGTCTCGCGGCCTCAAAACCACGCGGCCGGGCGAAATTTCCCTTTTATGAAGTTGTAGTATGCGCGATCAAGCAGCTTCCAGTCTATCATGTAGGTATGGGGTCGCGAGCGTGCTTTTCCATGGGTTTAGTTATGTTTTCGGCCGCTCTGCGGGCCCAGGTGATTGACTTTGAATCCAGCGGATTACATTACAAAGCACTAACGCGTAACGGCGTGACCATCATGTTTGCGCCGCTGCCCATCAAGGTGCACGATTACTCGGTCCTGGAGATCGCCGTTTCCAACGGCTCGTCAATTTCCTGGGCCGTCCGCCCTGAGGATTTTCGCTTTGAGCGGACCGACGGCCCGACGATCCAGGCGCTGCCGGCTTTGACCGTGGTCAATACCTTGCGCGATAAAGCCAGCCGCAGCGATCTGACCAAGCTTGTAAAAACTTACGAAGCCAGCCTGTACGGCAACACACAGATTCATTCCACCAATGGTTATGAATCCCGCCGCGAAAGCGCGATGGCCGATCTGGGATCCACCAAGCTGCGAGCCGCCGCAACCGCGTCAGCGATTGCGCTGGTGTTGACCAAATTGAAACCCGGCCAGTCGACCGACGGCGCGATTTTTTTTCCGACGCAGGGAAAATCGCTCGGCGCGGGCGAGTTGGTGGTCAACACGGCCAGCGAAACGTTCGAGTTTCCGGTAGATGGGGCGCCGGCCCATAAATAGATAGAAACCCGGTATCCTAAAACGACGTCCGTTGTTCCAGTTCAGGAGGGTGCCATGCGTGTGGCCTGCCTTGCTGCAATTTTTCTGGCGACACTGGCCGGAGATGATTCGGGCACGACGCCGCGTTCGAAACCCTCCGACTACCCCGTTCATCAGACGGTCAAAACCGCGGAGCTGGCCGCCGTCGTCCTAACGCCCGATCAGGTGAAGAAAATATTTTCGCCCGAAGTCGCCAAAGCGTATACCATCGTCGAAGTCGCCGTCTATCCAGCCGATTCGCAGAAGTTCGACGTGGATCTGCTCGATTACTTCCTGAAAATCGGGGACGAGACGACTCACGCCGATAAACCGGACGATGTGATGATCCCGTGGGGAAATCCCGGCAGCGCGCCGACGGCCGGCAATCGCGGACCCGCGGTTACGGAAGATACCGGGGTGATCGTCGCGCATGGGACCGATCCTGCAACGGGCCGTCCTCGCACCGCGGTGGGGACGTGGGAAGATGTCGGCGTGTCGAATTACCCGCGTCCGGCCGATGCGCCGCCGGCGCCCAGGCCGGATCAAACCGCTCTCTACCACCGCATCGCCGCGCGGGCGCTGCCGCAGGGAGAAACGGCGAAACCGGTGGCCGGATATTTATATTTCCCGCAGTATGGAAAGAAGCGCAAGCACGATCCCGTCGCGCTGAATTATTCGCGCGATCAGGTTTCCATCGATCTGAAATTTCCGAAATAGCGGCGCCGCGGCGGGCCGCGCTACAGCAGTTTCAGAGTCGCGACCTTAATCGTGTTGCCTTCGATCTGGCCGGTCACCTCGACACGAATGTCGCTTTCGCGCTTGGAGAGTTTCAGCGCTTCGATCGCCTTGCGGTTGCCGGCGGCATCGAACAGGATAAATTTGCTGTCCGAGGTATACACACCGTAGCCGCTCTTTTCGCAAGCCGGCGCGCGGAGGCATTCCCGGGTGTGCGCCTCGGCGGCAAGCATTCCTCCTTCGATCGAAGGAGCGCCGAGCGTACCGCTCGAAATGGTCTCCTGGGCCTTCGAGGAGCAATCCTTATCGAGCAGCACGCCCTTAATTTCGGCGGCCGAGGCAGTCAGTAAAAATGCGGCAAAGAAACAAGGTACAAATCGCGACATGGGAAAAACTCAAAAAATGCTCTTCAGCCGATACTTAGCACTGTCGCGGCAACTGTGTCAAGCCGGTTCGCAACGCTTCCGGCTCGATCCGCTCCCGTGGTCCTCTGCCCGGTAAGACGGCCCAAGCGAAAAACTGTTTCCAGCAGAGAAAATCATTCTCCATCGGTGACGTTTTTTAGCCAAAAAATGAGGGCCGCAAAAATCTCAAGCGCGGCCCTCGCCTGGAATGGAACAGGGCTAACTGCTGGTTTGATCTTGCGCCGCGAGGTCTGTTTCGAAATCTCGCCTGCTGTAGGAACCGTCCTACGAAAAGTCGGCAGAACACGCATCGACCCGTCAGTGGCGTCGGCTTTTCATTCGGCCGGGGCCCGACACCAGCGGCGTACACTGTGAGGAGTATGCAAAAAGGGCTCTTTTTTCTCTTCCTGGCGATCGCCGGCGCGGCCTGCGGCGAAGTGCGAACCATGACTTTGCGCGAAGCGGTGGATCTGGCGCTGAAACAAAATCCGGACCTGATGTTGGCGCGGCTCGATCAGCTAAAAGCGCGGCAACAGGTGACCATTGCGCACGATCCGTTTACTCCCAAGGTTTTCGCCGGAAGCGGCGCGGCCTGGACCTCCGGTTACCCGGCGAACATCGAAGGACAGGCGCCGTCCATTCTGCAATTGCGGACGCAGTGGACGTTATTCGATCGTCCGCAAAGCTACCAGGTGGCGGCCGCGAAGGAAAACGCGCGCACCGCCGAAATCGACACGTCCAGCAAACAGGACGACGTGCTTTACCGCGTCGCCGGCCTGTACCTGGACGCCGAGCAGTCCGAGCAGGGCCAGGACGCCGCGCAGCTCGAGGCCGACAATCTGGCGAATGTTCTGAAGCTGGTCCAGGCCCGAGTTCAGGAACAGCGCGAGCTGCCGATCGAAGCCATGCGCGCCAACGTGTCGCTGGAGCGCGCGAAGAACGCGGTGGAAAGCTTTACGCTGGACGCCATCAACGCGGAAACGTCGCTGGCGATGGCGCTGGGCCTCGGTCCGGACGACCGGGTTCGCGCCGTGCGCGAGGAGCGCACCGCGTTTCAAGTCCCGCAATCGGAAGAGCAGACCATCGCTACGGCCATCGCCAACAGCCGCGCGCTGAAACGGCTCGAATCGCAGATGCAGGCCAAGACGCTGGAGATCAAAGGCTACAAAGCGGAGCGGCTGCCAAAGGTGGACGCCATCGCGCAGTACGAAATGTTCGCGAAATACTATACCCAGAATTATTTTCCATTCCAACGCAACAACGAGCAGCTCGGCGCGTCGTTCAGCGTTCCGGTGCTGGCGGGGAAGTCCGCGCGCGCCTATATCGAACAGGACGACGCGGATCTGGCCAAACTGCGCATCGAAGTGAACAACACCCGCGCGCAGATCACCGCGGATCTGCGCCGCGCCTATCAGGAAGTGCGAAAAGCCGACAGCGCGCGGGAGCTGGCGCAGGCGGATCTGGAGCTGGCGCGCGAACAGGTTTCGCTCGACCTGGCGCAGTACAACGAAGGGCGGCTGCCTATGGCGACGCTCGAACAGGCGAGGGCGGCGGAAAACGATAAATATGTTGCGCTGTACGCATCCGAGAACGTGGCGCAGCGCGCGCGGCTGAATCTGCTGCACCTGAGCGGGACCCTCCAGGCCGCGATTCATTAACCGGGATTGACGGCGCGGGCGATTTCCCTCACGATGTTAGAGTAATAGCAAATGATCGAAGTCCGTGAAGTTTCGAAACAATTCCGCGACCCCAAGCGGGGCCCGCGCCTGGCGGTGGACCGGGTCAGCTTCGACGTCCGCGCCGGCGAAGTCTTCGGACTGCTGGGGCCGAACGGCGCCGGCAAAACCACCACGCTGCGTCTGCTCGCCACGCTGCTCAAGCCTTCCTCGGGAACTGCGGTCGTGAACGGATTCGATGTGGTCAAGGAACCGGCGCGAGTGCGCGAACAGATCGGCTTTTTGTCGGGCGATATGGGATTGTACGGACGCCTGACGCCGCGCGAAATTCTCGATTTCTTCGGAAAATTGAACGGGATGGAGCCGGACCGGCGATTGAAACGCATCGGCGAGCTGACTGCGCTGCTGGAGATGCAGAGCTTCGCCGACGTGCGTACCGACAAGCTTTCGACCGGCATGAAACAGAAAACGGCGATCGCGCGGACCATGCTGCACAATCCGCCGGTGCTGATTCTGGACGAACCCAGCTCCGGCCTCGACGTGCCCACGGCGCGAACCATTGAAGCGGCGATCGTGGAGGCCAAGCGCGCCGGCAAATGCATCGTTTATTCGACGCATGTGATGGAAGAGGCGGAATATCTGTGCGACCGGATTGGCGTGATCAGCGACGGCCGTTTGAAAATGACCGGTACCATGGAAGAGCTGCGCGCGGCGACAGGGAAACAGCGGCTGCGCGAAATTTTTCTCGATCTGTTGGGACTGCCGGCCGGCGCTTAAGGAGAGCAAAATGCGATTTCCCATCCTTCAGGCGATCTATCAGAAAGAAATGCTGGACATTCTGCGCGACCGGCGCACGCTGATCAGCATGGTGGTGGTGCCGCTGCTGGTGTTTCCGGCGGTGATCACGGTCTTCACGCGGGTCGCTTCCCGGGTACAGCACGATGCCGAGCAGGAAGCGAGAACGATGGGTATTGCCGCCCGCGTGACTACGCCGGCGATTCGCGAGGCGCTCGAAAAAACGGGCTATCGCATCACTGAAAAAGACGATTTGAAATCGGCGGTGGAGAAAAACGAAGTGGCCGCGGCGGTCGAGGAAACCGGCGGAGCCACGCCCGCCATCCGGATCTATGTCGACAGCTCCAGCCCCGCGTCGAACGCGGCGGGAGACAATCTGCGCCTGGCATTCAACGATCTGCGGGACCAGGAGATTCGCGAAAATCTGCGCCAGGCCGGCATCGCCGAAAGCGTGCTGACGCCGTTCACGGTCCATCGCACCAATGTCGCGGGACAACGGAAAATGGCCGGGGCGATGTGGGGCACCATGCTAGGTTACATCCTGCTGCTGTTGATGTTTACCGGCGGGATGTACGCGGTCATCGACATGACCGCCGGAGAAAAGGAGCGCAAAACGCTCGAAGCCTTTCTGGCGTCGCCGGCGGCGCGCCATGAGATCGTGATGGGAAAAATTCTGGCGGCCATGACGGCGATTCTGATCACCGCCGCATTGATGCTGGGCAGCCTGGTGTACTCGCTCAAGAACAACACCGGGCTCTCGCGTTCGCCGGAAATGAGGCAGGTGATGGGGACGATTCCGCTGGACTCGCAGACGCTGGAAATGATCGCGGCGACGGTGGTCCCGGTGGCTATTTTCGCGGCCTCGCTGATGTTCGCCATCGCGCTGTTTGCGCGCAGCTTCAAGGAAGGGCAAAGTTACCTGACGCCGTTGGCGCTGGCGGTGATTTTTCCCGCGCTGCTCGGCGGATTGCCGGGGCTGCATTTCACCTGGCCGATGTGCCTGATCCCGATTTTTAACGCCAGCATGGTGATTCGCGGAACGCTGCTGGGCGATCTGACGCCGTTGAATTTTATCCTGACGATGGCCGCGAATCTGGTCTACGCGGCCATCGCGTTCGTCGTCGCGACCATGCAGTTTGAAAAAGAGAGCGTGTTGTTCCGGTCGTAAAACTGCCGCGATTTTTCGAAACTTCTCCCGCTAATATTGAATTGACACGTTGAAGCGCATCCTGCTTGTCGCCTCCACCACCGGTTACCAGATCCGGGCCTTCTCCGGCGCGGCGGAAGCGCTGGCCGTCGATCTGACCCTCGCGAGCGACCGTTGTCACGTGCTCGACGACCCCTGGCGCGATCATGCCATTGCGGTGCGCTTCGAGGATCCGCTGGCGGCTCTCGACGAGGTTCGCGCGCGCGGGCCATTCGCTGGGATCGTCGCCGTCGGCGATCGTCCCGCACGGGTCGCCGCGCGGATCGCCGAGGCGCTGGGCCTGCGCTTCAGCCCACCGGACGCCGTCGCCGCCGCGGGCAACAAACTTCTCGCGCGGCAGCGATTCCAAGCCGCCGGATTGAATGTTCCCGGCTTTCGCGTGAACCAGGCTCCGGCTCGCTACCCCTGCGTTCTCAAGCCGCTGGCGCTTTCCGCCAGCCGCGGCGTGATTCGCGCGAACAACGAACGCCAATTTTTCGCCGCGCGCGGCCGTATCCGCAAAATCGTCGAGCACGAACCTGAAAAATCGATTCTGGCCGAGGATTTCATTCCCGGCCGCGAATTCGCGCTGGAGGGAATCGTCCGCGCCGGAGGGCTGCACGTTTTCGCGCTGTTCGACAAACCGGATTCGCTGGACGGTCCTTTTTTTGAAGAAACGATTTATGTGACGCCTTCGCGCGAGCCGGCTGAGATTCAGAATGCGATTTCCGATGCCGCCCGCCGTGCGGTCGCGGCGCTGGGATTGACCGACGGGCCGGTACACGCGGAGATGCGCGTCAACGAGCGCGGCGTGTGGATGCTCGAAGTGGCGGCGCGGCCCATCGGAGGTTTGTGCGCGCGGGTGCTGCACTTCGAAGCCGGCGCGTCGCTCGAAGAAATCATTTTGAGGCACGCGATCGGCCAGGACATATCGCGTTTTCGTCTGACGTCGGGGGCACATGGCGTGATGATGATTCCGGTTCCGGGCGAAGGTGTGTTCCGCGGGGTTGAAGGCGTGGAAAGTGCGCGCTCGGTGGGCGGCGTCGAAGACGTCATCATCACCGCGAAAGAGGGACAAATGCTGCTGCCGCTGCCGGAAAGCGCCAGCTATCCGGGATTCATTTTTGCGCGCGGCGAAAGCGCGGGCGCGGTGGAAGATTCGCTTAGAAAGGCATTCTTACAGTTGCATTTCAGGCTCGCCGCGGCCCTACCTGTCGTAAGATAAGAAACGTGAATGTTTCTATCTTAGGCACGGGATATGTCGGTTTGACCACGGGGGTGTGCCTGGCTTTTTTGGGCCACAAGGTCGCCTGCGCCGACGCCGACGAAAAAAAAATCGCGATGCTGGAGGGCGGCGGAGTTCCGTTTTACGAGCCGCACCTGGTGGATTTGATCGAGGAAGCGCGTTGCAATCTGAAGTTCACCACCGATTATGCGCAGGCCGTTCCCGGCTCGCAGGTGGTCTTTATCGCGGTCGGCACGCCGCCGGGCGCCAATGGCGCGCCGAATCTGAAGTATCTGCAAGCGGCGGCGCGTGGAATCGGAGAAAATCTGTCGGAAGGTTTCACGGTCGTTGTGAACAAATCCACGGTCCCGATCGGCAGCGGCAACTGGGTGGGGTCGCTGCTGCGCGAGGCTTTCGAGGCGCGCAACGGACGCAAGGCCGCCGGAAGTTTCGCGGTCGCCTCGAATCCCGAGTTTCTGCGTGAAGGCAGCGCGCTGCACGACAGCTTGTACCCGGATCGGGTGGTGATCGGCGCGGACGAAGCGCAAACCGCGGAAGTTTTGTACACGCTGTACCGGCCCATTCTCGATCAGACGTTCCAGGCCCCGCGCTATCTGCCGCGGCCGGAGCAACTGGGCGCGGTGCCGCTCATCTCCACCGATCTCGCTTCGGCGGAGCTGATCAAGTACGCGGCCAACGCCTTTCTGGCGCTCAAAATCAGCTACATCAACGAAATCGGTTTGTTGTCGGAAAAAGTCGGCGCGGATATCGTGCAGGTGGCGAAGGGCATTGGACTGGATCAGCGAATCGGCACGCGATTCTTGCAGGCTGGAATCGGCTGGGGCGGATCGTGTTTCGGAAAAGACACCGCGGCGCTCCTGGCCACGGCGAATGAGTACGGACTGGAGATGCCGATCGTCAGCGCGGCGCGCGAAGTGAATCGCCGGCAGCGGGAACGCGTGGTGGACAAACTGCTGGGCGAGCTGCGTATCTTAAAAGGCCGCAGCATCGGCCTTCTGGGTCTCGCCTTCAAACCCAACACCGACGATTTGCGCGAAGCGCCGGCCATTTCGATCGCGCGCAATCTGATTGAGCGCGGCGCGCGCGTCAAGGCCCACGATCCGGTGGCGATGGATCGCTTCCGCGCCGAGCATCCCGACCTGGAAGTGGTCTGCTGCGCGACTGCGGAAGAGGTCGCCCAGGATGCCGACGCCATCGTGCTGGTGACGGAATGGCCGCAATATCTCGAACTCGATTGGGAAGCCGTGGCGCGTTCGATGCGCAACAAAATCGTGCTTGACGGACGGCTGGCGCTGGACCGCGCCAGAATGTCGCGCGCCGGGTTAAAGTATGTAGGGATGGCCTGTTAACCATGAATCAATATCGTTGGGACACAGTCGAAAGAGAAGCGATCAGCCCGCTGATTACGCGTCAGGCGATTTACGGCGAAACCATGACGCTGGCCCGGTTTGAGGTCCGCAAGGGCGGCACCGTGCCGGAGCACAGTCATCATAATGAGCAGATCACTACCGTGCACGGGGGCCGTGTCCGGTTCGTGCTCGAGGGCAAAGAGGTGATCCTCCAGCCCGGTGAATCGCTGCATATTCCCGCGCATCTTCCGCACTCGGCCGAGGCGCTGGAAGATTCCCTGATGTTTGAGGTGTTTTCCCCGCCGCGCGCCGATTGGCTCAAGAAATAGCGGAGCGGCGTTCCTGGCGATTCGGCGAAAATAGGGGTAGTGGACTATCTCCAGCAAATTCTAGCTGAACCGGCGGAGGGAAAGGTTCGGCTGGATTTGGCGGCCCTCGATCTGGCGCGCATCCAGTTCCCCGAATTGGACGCCGCGCCGGTGATGGACCGGTTAAACGAGCTGGCGTCGCAATTGGGGGACCGGCTGAGAAATTTCAACGACGGCCGCGATTTTGTCGAAACCGCGCAGCGTTACCTTTTCGAGGAACTGGGTTTTCACGGCAACGACGAAGATTATTATGATCCGCTGAACAGTTGCCTGAACCAGGTGCTGGAGCGGCGCAAGGGCATTCCCGTCACGCTCTCGGTGATGTATATGGAGATCGCCCGCCGCTTGCAGATGCCGGTGTTCGGGATCGGCCTGCCGCGCCATTTCGTGATCGAGTTCGACGACGGCAATTATGCCACCTATATCGATCCCTACCACGGCGGCCGAACCGTAACGGCGCGGGAATGTTTCATGCTGGCCGGCTCCCGCGTAGCCGATCCGTCGCTGTTACAGCGGGTTTCGAAACGAGACATCCTGCGCCGCATGATCCAGAATCTGCATCGCGGTTACATGCGGCGCAGCGATTGGGCGCGCGCGGTGGCGACCCTTGATTTGTTGCTGTTAGGTGGGGCGGTCGGCTTGCCGGGAATCGCCGGGTTGCATAAGCTTCGCGGAATGTTGCTGATCGAGCTGCGCCGCTATCACGATGCGCGCGCCGATCTGGAACGATACCTGGCGCTGGAGCCGGACGCGTCCGACAAAGACGAGATCCGGAAGCAGCTCGCCGCCATCCATCAGTGGCTGGCCCGTCTGAACTGACGGACTATTCCGGGCATTGAATGTGCTAACATTCGAAGCAATCGGAGCCGATAGAAGTGTGGACGGCCCGATTTCCAAATTATGCACGATACGTTGCCTGACAGCGACGCGGTTTTGGCGCAGTTTAACCGCCTGATCCAGGAACTGCTTCGCGGCAACATGCACCGCAACACCTTCCGGCCGTGGGAGATCGAGTTGCTCCTGGATATCGAGAGCTGCAATCTGCGGGAGTCGTCCAAGCGCGAAACCTTGCGCCGCTATCAGAAAGCGGTGCAGCGCCACATGGAGAAGGGCGCCCGGCTGCCGCTGAAATTGTCGGAGTACCTGGAAGCGGTGAAATCCAAGCGCGCCGCGCAGGCACAGCCCGAATCGGGCACACACCTGATGCGCTGACCGGTTCCTTTCGCTTCACGACCTGCTATTCTGGGGTCGAAGGAGTTGCGCCATGGGTTGCGGTTGCGGAGGCGGTGGAATAGCGCCGCCAAAAGTGGAAGAGATTCGGTCGGGTCGCAAGGTTTTCTGCGTGAAGTTCCAGCGCGAAATGCCGGGCCTGGATGAAGTCCCCTTCGATACGCATCCGCTGGGCCAGCGCATCTACGAAAACGTCTCCAAGGAAGCCTGGAAGCTGTGGCTCGAGCACATGAAGATGATCATGAACGAGTACCGGCTCAACCTGGGCACGCAGGAGGCGCAGGAGTTCCTGCTCAAGCAGATGGAAGATTATTTCTTCGGCGAAGGTGCTGCGTTCCCCCCGGGTTATGTTCCGCCTCGGGCCAAGAACTGAGATCGCCGTTGCGATTCTTCTGACCCCGGCGCTTACCCCAGCCGCCGCCTTCACCACCAGACTTGAGGAAAAAACGGTTCGCGCGTGGGACCGTTATCTCGCCCGGTTCGAATCGCTAAATCCGGCCGGTCAGCCGCTGCTTCCCGGTGGTTTTCAGCCCACGCTGACCGATCTCAATCCCGACGGCTACGGCGCCGGCGAGGAAGTTCCCGACGGCTATATCCATCACTGGTTCGGCGTGATGCGTGTGCCTGGCGTTTCGGTCCAACGAATCGCCGCGGTGCTTGAAGACTACGCCGATTGGACGCGAATCTACGCGCCGGAAGTGAAGCTGGCAACCGCTACGCCCATGCCGGCCGCCGGCCACGGCTACGATCTGCGTTTAGTGAGTGAACAGATCGACGGTCTGCTGCATTTCGCCTTCGACGCGCATTTTCACGTGCGTTTCCGCCGCGTGGGCGATTGGACGCTGATCGATTCGCGGTCGTATTTGATTCGTGAAAGTAATAGCGGCCACGCCCCGTACACCGATCTGTTGCCGGAAGGCTACGACCACGGCATCGCCTGGCGCGTCAACAGTTATTGGCGGCTCCGCCAGATCGATGGAGCCGCGTACGCGGAATTGCAGGTGATCACGCTATCGCGAAAACCGCTGTTCGGCACCACCGCTCACGTGAAGGCAAGGGCGCGCGAATCGCTCCAATCTACCATGGTGCATACGCGCGACGCGGCCCTGCGCGATCATTAAAAGTTGATCAGCTATCCCGATTCCGTGCGCTTTCTCTACGCGCTCGGCAATGAAATCAAAACCGCCAAGCTCGGACTCGGCCGGATCCGCCAGGTGCTCGAGGCGCTGGGCAACCCGCAGCGCGCCTATCGCGTGGTGCACGTGGCCGGCACCAACGGGAAAGGCTCGACTTGCGCGATGATCGAAGCCGGATTGCGCGCGGCGAACATCCGCACCGGCCTGTTCACTTCGCCGCACCTCATTGAACCGACCGAACGCATTCAGATCGACGGCACGCCCGTATCGCCGGAGCAGTTCCAGCGCGCCTTCACCATCGTTCACGAAATTGCGGAAAAACTCGACCTCGATTGTCACCCGACTTATTTTGAAACCGTCACCGCGATGGGTTTCTGGCTCTTTCGCGAAATGCGCGTTCAGACCGCGGTGGTCGAGGTGGGCCTCGGCGGGCGTCTCGACGCGACCAACGTGGTCGATCCCGCGCTCACCGTGATCACGCCGATCGACTTCGATCATGAAGCCTATCTGGGCCATACCATCGAAGCGATTGCGTCGGAAAAAGCGGGAATTTTGAAACGCGGCGTGCCCGCGATTTTCGCGCGCCAGCGTCCCGAGGCTGCCGCGGTGCTCCAACAGCGCGCAGCCGACCTCGGCATCGAAGTGAAACACGCTGAAGATTTTCCCGTGCGCGATCTGGAAATCGACGCGCGAGGGTCCTGTTTCTCCGGAATTCGCGTCCCACTCGCGGGCGAGCATCAGGTCGAAAACGCCATCACCGCGGCGCTGGCGCTGGAATCATCAGGAGCATCTCCAGCCGGCATCGCCGAAGCGCGCTGGCCCGGACGGCTGGAGCATGTTTCGCCCAATCCCGATATTATTCTCGACGGCGCGCATAATCCGGCCGGCGCTCGTGCCCTGGCGCGATATCTCGAGCGCTTTTACCCGCATCGCAAACGCTGGCTGATCTACGGAGCGATGCGCGACAAAGCCGTCGAAGAGATCGCGGGAATTTTGTTTCCGCTGGCCGACGAATTGATCTTCACGGCGCCGAATTATTCGCGCGCGCTGCGTCCGGAAGCGCTTCAGGAAATCGCCGGAAGCGGGCGGATTGCATCGTCGATCGAAGAAGCGCTGCGCCTCGCCGAAGCCGGGCCCGACGACGTGATCGTCATCACCGGATCGCTGTTCCTGATTGGCGAAGCGCGAGCGATTCTGGCCCGGCGGAAAGCGGGTCAGTCGATGGAATCGTAAGCCACCAGCGTCAGAAACTCCGGAAATTCCGTGCTGGTCATCATTTGCTTAAATAGTTCCTTAGCCTTGTCGCCCCCGGACTGCGCGTCGGCGGCCTGGCGCACGAAATCGGCGGTAACCTTACGGCCGTCGCTCATTTTGGCGCCGTGCTTCACCCACTGCCATACCTGCGCGCGGCAAATTTCGGCCGTCGCCGCATCTTCCATCAGGTTGTAAATCGGAACGCAGCCGACGCCCTTCAGCCACGCGTCCAGATACTGCACGCCAACGTCGATATTCCACTTCAACCCGGCTTCGGTGATTTCGCCGTCGGGAACCGCCAGCAGATCCTTCGCGGTCACGCTGACTTCTTCGCGTTTGCGCGAAATCTGGTTGGGAGTTTTCATGTGCTCGTCGAAGATTTCCTTGGCCACCGGCACCAGCCCCGGATGCGCCACCCAGGTTCCGTCATGGCCGGCGCGCACTTCGCGCAATTTGTCCTGACGAACTTTTTCAATGGCCTGCTCATTCGCAACCGGATCATTTTTGATCGGCACCTGCGCCGCCATTCCGCCCATCGCGTGAATGCCGCGCCGATGGCAGGTTTTGATCAGCAGATCGACATACGATTTCAGGAAATGCCGCTCCATGGTCACCTGCGCGCGATTGGGCAGCACAAATTCCGGGAAATTGCGGAATTTTTTGATGAAGCTGAAAATATAATCCCAGCGCCCGCAGTTTAAACCGGCTGAATGGTCGCGCAGCTCGTAGAGAATTTCGTCCATTTCAAACGCCGCCAGAATCGTCTCGATCAGCACCGTCGCGCGAATCGTTCCGCGCGGCACCTCGAGCGCGTCCTGCGCCGCGTTGAACACATCGTTCCACAACCGCGCTTCCAGATGGCTTTCGAGCTTGGGTAGATAAAAATACGGACCCGTGCCGCGCTTCATCAATTCGCGCGCGTTGTGAAAGAAATACAACCCGAAATCGAAAATCGACGCGGAAATCGGCCGGCCGCCCTGCAACACGTGTTTTTCGTTCAGATGCCAGCCGCGCGGCCGAACCAGCAGCGTCGCAATTTTTTCATTGAGCCGATACTGTTTGCCTTCCGGGCTTTGATATTCGATGGCTCGCCGCACCGCGTCGCGCACATTCATCTGCCCGTCGATATTGTTCATCCAGGTCGGCGAATTGGCGTCTTCGAAATCGGCCATGAAGACGTTTGCGCCGGAATTGAGCGCGTTGATCACCATCTTGCGGTCCACCGGTCCGGTGATTTCGACGCGCCGGTCCTGAAGATCGCGCGGGATCGGCGCGACGGTCCATTCCTTTTCGCGGATCGAAGCGGTGGCCGATAGAAAATCGGGAAACCGGCCCGCGTCGATTTCGTGCTGGCGGGCGCGGCGGCGATCCAGCAGTTCCCGGCGGCGCGGTTCGAATTCGGCCGCAAGCCTGGCGATAAAACTCAGCGCGTCCTTTGAAAGAATCTCCCATTGCGCGCCGCTCACCGGCGCGGTGATTTCGAGATGTGAAGCGGATTGTGGCGTCATAAAATTTAACTCCCGATGGCTTTGGCGGACGTGGGCGCCACTGACGGCGCGGTTTGTTTCAGGGGCAGCGGCAGACGCCGCAGGGCGACCGATACGCCCGAGGAAACCAGGGCCAGCACGGCGCAGGCATAGAAACCGTAATCCCACGATCCGGTTCTTTCAAATAATTTCGCGGCCAGTCCGCCGCCCATGATCGAAGCGACGCCCTTGGCGCTATAAAGAAAACTGTAATTGGAAGCGGCGTTCTTCGCGCCGAAAAGATCCGCGCACGCCGACGGCATCAGCGAATAAACTTCGCCCCAGGTGAAAAACACCAGCGCCACCGTAATCGTGAACAGCACCGCCGAGCCGTGCCCCAGCGTGGCCACGCTGAGCAGAATCGCCGCGTGCAGCGCGAAGGCGACGGTCATCGTACGCTCGCGTCCCACCAGGTCCGAGACCCAGCCCCAGAACAGCCGCCCGCTGCCGTTGGCGATCGGATTCAGCGTGGCGACCAGCGTCAGCACCGCCGTATATTTCAACGTGCGCGCCATCGGCCCCACCTGCGCCGTCACCATCAACCCGCCGATGCCCATCATCAGCGCCATGGCGAACAGCATCCAGAAGTGCGGCGTTTTCAGCATCTCCAGCGAATTGAAATTCTCGCCGTGGCTGCGCACGTTAACGCGCGCCGTGGGCAGCGCCGCCGTACGCGGCGGATTCTGCAAAAACTGCGCCGCGATCACGATCATCAATCCCTGCGCGATGCCGGTATCGAGAAACGCCGCGCGATAATCCTGCGTGTGCAGAATGTGCGCGATAATCGGCACGAAAAACGCCGCGCCCGATCCGAATCCGGCGGCGATCAATCCCGCGGCCGTCCCGCGCCGGTCGGGAAACCATTTGAGACCGATGCCGGTGCAGCCGCAATAGACCAGCGCCGCGCCGAATCCGGCGATCGAATAGAACGTGTACAAATGACCGAGCGTCACCGCCCGTCCCAACGCCGCCCATCCGCCGCCGCACAGTAATCCCGCGAACGATAGAAACAGGCGCGGACCCACCCGGTCGATCAGCCAGCCCGAAAAAGGCATGGCCCAGGTTTCAAAGGCGATAAATAACGTGAAGCCCCACTGCACCTCCGACAATTTCCAGTGCGTGGCCGCGCGCAGCGGTTCGACAAACAAGGTCCAGCCGTATTGCAGGTTCGCGATCATCATCATCGCGACCACGGCGGCGGCGAGCCTGATCCAACGATTCACGTTATGCTACCTTTCCCGGAGTTTGACCCACGTGAGATTTGATCCAGCAGACGCGTCGAAGCGTACACCGTTCTCGTGTACGGCATCGGAACGCCGAGCCGTTCGCCCAGCTCGACCACCGCGCCGGCGATCGCTTCCAGCTCCATCGGGCGGCCGGCTTCGAGATCCTGGAGCATCGAAGTCTTGTGCTCCCCGACTTTTTCCGCGCCGGCGATTCTCTGCTCGATCGAAACCGGCAATTCCATCCCTAATTTCGCCGCGACCGTTTCCACCTCGCCCATAATGCCGCGAATCACGCGATTCACTTCCGGATCGCGCACCATCTGCGCCAGCGTCGCGCGGGTCAGCGCGCTCAACGGATTGAAGGCGACGTTGCCCATCACTTTGACCCAGATCTCATGCCGGATTCGCGCGGTAACCGGCGCGCGCAGACCCGATTTTATCAGCACTTCGGCCACGCTTCGCGCGCGGAGCGAACGCGAGCCGTCGGGTTCGCCCAGCGAAATGCGATTTCCTTCGTTATGCCGGATCACACCCGGCTCGACGATATCGGTCGAAAAATAAACGATGGACGCGAGCACGTTTTTCCGGTCGATCGATGCCGCGATGACGCCGCCCGGATCGACTCGCTCTAACTGCATATCCGGAAAATACCACCACGGGATGCCGTTCTGGGTCCCCACCACCGTCGTATCCTCGCGAATCAGGGGTTTTAATTGCGGCGCCAGCGCGGTCAACCCGTGCGCCTTAACGCCGAGAAAAATCACATCCGGCTCGCCCGCTTCTGTCAAATCCCCGGTGACGCGCGGATGCACCGTAAAATCGCCGTCCGTGCTTAAAATCCGCAGCCCGCACGCCTGCATCGCGGCCAGATGCGCGCCGCGGGCGAACAGCGTCACGTCCTGCCCGGCGAGCGCCATTCGCGCGCCAATATATCCGCCGATCGCACCCGCGCCGGCGATCAAATAGCGCATCGTATCGCCCTGAAATGTGGCGCACGCACTTTTGCGTGCCGCATCGACACTCGTGTC